>DIWV01000011.1 GCA_002435865.1 Cloacimonetes bacterium UBA6097
GTAATGCTACCGTATTGCTACCGTAATGCTACCGTATTGGTTAAAGGGATGAACGGAGGTTTCAGGTTGGAAGAACCGGTTTTTTGCACAAAAAAAATAGCGAGCCTGAAAATAAGACTCGCTATAAGTTATATAAAATTGATTTATTTCATGCTTTTAAAGATGTCAGAGTATTTCTTTTCAAGGTCTTTACGACCAATTTTAGAAGCGATTAAGACGCAGACGCTAACTGCATCTTTGTTGGTGGGATCTTTTTGAAACCATTTCTCAGCATAAGGCATTACACCATCGTAGTTTTCAATTCTAATCATACGGAAGCAATAATTTTCGATGTTTTCAAGGGAAGGATCCAATGCCAGTATACGTTTCCAATAGTCAATTTCGGCAGGCTTATTTCCTAAAGCAATTGCCAGGTCTTTTGCATAACCCAGGACTTCTTTATTTTCGGGATCTAGTTTTAACACTTTAACCAATACATCATAAGCAGACTGATAATCTTTTTGCAGTGAATAAGCAGCATAAATCAGCAGCATATTGTTTGTATTCAGAGGTTCCTTTTCCAGTACTTTATTAAAGTATTCAATAGCTTTGGCATAGTCGTTGTTTTTGTAATAATGAGCACCCATCATCTTAATCATTTCAAGGTCGTCAGGATTATCAGCCAAAACTTTGTTTAAATAAAACTCTATTTTATCCTGATCACCTGTTTCCTGATAAGCGAGCACTAACATACGCAGCGGTTCTTTTCTGGAAGAATCTAGATTAAATACCATTTCAAGAGTTTTAATTGCTTCAGGGTAATCATTCGTATGATAATATAATTGCCCTATTTTGTACAATCTCACCCATGAGCTCTCTTTCTTTCTGGTTGCATCACGTTTCATCGCTCTGTCATCATCATTGAGCTTCTCAAAAGTATTGATTGCTGTCAAAACTGAATCATATTTTCCGTATGTTTGCCTGAAGTAACTTATTGCTTTTGCAGCATTATCCATATTGGGATAAACTGGATTCCCATCATCATCCTTTGTTTCTTTAGGTTCTATCTGCGAAGCAAAATAAAGCAATATATCAGCAGAACGCTTTAATGCGATAACATGATAAGGATTATCTTCCAAAACCTTTGTATACAGAGCAAGTGCCTTGTTGAGAGATGTTTCATTATCTTTTTGTTGATAATAAACGTTAGCGCTTTTTAAATACAAATTAGCCTGAGGTGATAACTTTTGACGGGACATAGAACAAGCACTTAGCAGCAACAGCAAAATTAATATGTTAATAAGAGAATTCCTCATGTATGAACTCCTTGGCGAATTAATGTTTTCTTTTATTAACTTTAAAAAATACCAAAGCAATTAAGTCAAGGAAATTTGTCTTTACAAAAGAAACTGATGCAATGTGGTGATATATAATTTTCCCCTGTTATAAATATCTGCTTGTTATTATCCTCAGATGAAATTAAATTATCTTTACAAAATACAACATTGGTTAATTCTGTCTTTTTTGATGGAAATCTTACTAAGGAATTAATATGAAAAGGTGGCTCGTTTTATTACTATGCTTGTTGCCGCTGTTGATTAGTGCGCAGTTGATTGATTTGAATACTGCCACATTGTCAGAATTAAAAAAACTGCCAATCACAGAACAACAAGCTAAAGATATCTATTCATACAGAGAATACATATCTTTCTTCGATAGTATTTATGATCTGAAAAAAATTACCTCCATTAACCAGAAAACTCTAAATGACTTGAAACCTTTGGTGGTAGTATCTCTGTTTAGAGAAACAGATGATGTAACGCAAAGGCGTGAAGAAATCATGAGTATGATGGACAGGTATGACTCCAATGAGGGAGCATCAGAAGGTATGGCTGATGTTTGGATGGATTATCTGATGACGCCACAAAATGTTAATAAAATGCATTTTGATGACATCATCAGTCTGCCAAATACATCAGCAATTGATGCTGCTGCAATTCTATATCGCAGAGCCCGGGGAGATACAATCGCCGATACCAGGGATTTACGTAACTCTGCTGGACTTTCTTATTACGGTTATTCTAACATAAGAAGTTTTGTTTATTACAAAGAACCGCCGGTAAGGAACAGGTTGTATATTGACCTTCAAATCCAGTATTATACACGCTACCTCGAAGAAGGTGCGTATGATATGATGAAAGAAGCAATAATCCGTAATACCGGGAGCGGTTCAACAGGAGTTATTGCCCCTCATACCCGCAAGTATAGTTACTACGGCTATTTCCAACTGGATGAGATTAATCCTGATGTAATGCTAAAAGCCAGAATGCGCTATAGCAATATGTTTAAATCAGGATGGATGTATTACTCATCCAAAGGTGAAACTCCTGTAAATTTTGCTCAGTTAATGAGTGGAACAGGAATAGTTGATCTGGAAGAAGGCGATAAAATCTGGAAAGATTCAAAGGTCTACATAGGATATGAAAATTCTGATTTACCTTATGTAAATAACTCTTCTCTCAAAGTATATCTTGGCAACTACAGGGCAACTTACGGAGAGGGATTGGTTATGGAGAATACAGATTTTTACAGTGCCAGAAAAACAGGATATGGATTTGGTAAGCGTATAATGGGTATCACCCCCGATTTATCCAGAACCCAGGAATATGCTCTCAGGGGAGCTGCCGCTGAATACCGGAGTCCATGGTTTAGTGCTTCATTGTTCTTGTCTCATGATAAAAAAGATGCTATGGTTTATATGGAACGTGATTCAGTAGAAACCAGCCCCGGAGTGTATCAATACCTTAAAAGTACACATCCCCAGAGAGATGCAAACGGTAAATATGATGTATTTTCATATGTGACTCCGTCAATCAGATTTGACAATGATGAGTTGAGTGCTGCTGAAACTTTTTATAATACAGAACTTCCTTTGGGTGATCCCTATAATGTACCATTCATGAATCTTGCTCCAAGAACAGATATACTGGATGAAAAACTATGGGGAACTCATCTGCAGGTAAATCCTTTTATAGGGACTAAACTTGGCTTTACAACTTATACAGCTCTATATGATAATGCAAACTTTATTGCTCCATCCGGAGATGCTTTAAAGCAATTAATAATCCGTGATTCATATGATTATACAAAGTTTAAGTATAATGATAGTGAAATCGGGGCTTTATACGATACAAAAACCAGCAAATATGAAAGAGACTTTCGCAGAGTCATGGGTTTTGACGGAATGACTGTTGTCGGTAATACTTCACTTCAGGGTGAATATGCAGAGCTTACAGTCGACGGCAAGGATGCAACAATTGGTGATGATCCCAATGCTATGATTGTTAGCGCTTATACTCAATTTGAAAACCTCTATCTGCTAACTCTTTATCGCAATATTGATTTAGATTTTGATAATCCTTATAGTAATGCTTTTGGAGAACATGCCAGGTTTGACGATACAATACTGGATAAAAATATCTATACTTTAACTAATCCCTTACTTTCAGACTTGTGGCAGACCAGCTCACAGGCACAACCTGAAAAAGGTGTGTATTTTGAAACAAGATATCGTTTTAGCGGTTATTATACAATAGGCCGAAGCTATCTTGACATCTGGGAGAGAATGAGCGATCACAGACGAAGTGCACGTTTTCAAAGTGAATTAGAGTTTCGTCCGATTTTCCAGCTGGGGCTGAGAGCCAGATATAAAAATCAGATTAACAGGACTGATGATTTTGCAGACCGTGCAGTATCCAAAACAAATGAATATACTATGTCTGCCAGAACATTTTTATCAGCCAGAGATTATCTGGAGTTTGAATACAGATATAATACAGTATGGGGACCACCTTATACATCCCTGACGAATCCAGCCGAACCCGGTTCTGAAGGCATTGGTAACAACCAGGCTGCAGCAATGGTACTTATGAAAGGTGATTACATAGGTGTAAATTTCACGCACCACTTTAATGAGAGTTTGTACATGCAAGGCTCATTCATCTATTGGTATGGTCATGGAATATCTCATTGGGATTGGGAAGATATGGAAATAGATTTCATGGGTAACAAGGGTTGTAAAAGCTGGATAGCTTTGCACAGCCAGATTTCTCAGAACATGTATTTAACACTAAAATATAGAAATAAATCCTATCAGGATGTGGAAATGTATATTAGAAAATATAATGAACCGTTTCCTGCAACTCAGGATAACTACTTTAAATCAGTAGAGCATTCTGAAAATACAATTAGATTACAACTTGACTATCGCTTTTAATGGAGGAACAATGCCTTTAAATAAATTACGTAAACCAATCTTCATATTATTCGCAATGCTGCTTATTGTTATTAATCTTTGTGCCTGGTCGGTATCTGATTATTATCTGGGAAATACATCACCAGTCTTTAGCGCCAGAAACATGGGAATGGGAAACACAGGTGTTTATGACAGCTTTTCACCAATGGCTGTGTTTATAAATCCTGCTAATTTATCAATGCTTGATGGTAAAGTCGGGCTTACTGTTAATGGACTTTTTACCCGTAACGAGGATAATCGCAGCATTCCGTTGTATAATAGCTTTGATGCTTTCCTTGATGATGCTACCTATAGTAATAACATCAATTTATATGATGACTATGGTTTTGCGGGATACGGCAAGATCAAGTTCAATAATTATGTGGCAGGTTTGGGTATACACTATCTTCCGATGATTAATTTCAAAGGTGATTATAATGAAGAAATCAGGAATAACCGCAATTCTGATGACGACGGATATCCCGAAATTATAGCATTGAATGAGATTAACAATGCCGGGAATATAAATGCTCTTGGATTTACTTTGTCCAGCGGGATGAAATTTGATAATGACAAAGAAGCTCAGATTGGCATAACGATTAATACTCTTGATGGCCAAAGTGAGATACAAAAAAGCATAAGATGGACTGAGTGGGCGATTCAGCAATCAATAGAGCAAGTCTCTTCACACAGAAATGTTCTTCCTGATTCTGTATATACCAATAAATCAGACTTAAAAGGCAGCCAGATAAAAATAGGAACTGCTATAAAGCTTAATCATCGTTTTGGGATTGGGATAGCATATTCACCTAAAAGCAAATTTGACCGTGATAGCGATATCAGGATTGTTTATGGTCCTGATACGACAATGGCAATTCCTTCAACAAGCACGAATCTTCTTCCCGTAATTACAAACACAACTATAAAAGATAAATATATTCTGCCTTCACGTTTCCGCGTTGGGTTTAATTATCAGCCCAGGAATATTATGAGAACTTATTTTAATGCAGAAGTTGAATATACTACATGGACTGATGTGAGTAATCTGTTTGAGGATAGCTGGGACTTGCATGTTGGAGTAGAACATGCTGTTAATAACCGTATCCCTCTCAGATTGGGTTTCCAGGCAATAACAGAATGGCAGGCTATGCCCAATTATTCATTACTAACAACAGATGGTCTTCCAACTATTGATGCAACCAAGATAATTACTCCGTCAATTTCTGCAGGAAGCAGTGTATTGCTCAGAAAGAATCTTGTTCTGGATATAGGCTTAAGTTTTTCCTGGAGAGAATACCAAGCGCTTGATATGTTCAGAGACGGTTTTTATGATGACAGAATTCATACCGGAATGACAAGTTATATCTTATGGCCTAATAGCCATATCATGCCAACTGACCGGGGATGGGAAAATCCTGATAAAGTAAGAGAGTCTTTTACACAGATTTCTACAGGTTTAACCTGGTCCTGGTAGGAAGTAAACAACAACAAATACAAGGATACAAATATGAAAGCTAAAAGCTTAATTATTATAATATTGCTGTCAACACTGGCATTTCTGCTTGCTGCAGAAGACCTGAAACTGGATATTGTCTTCAGTAATGATGTTCATGGCGGAATTGACAGGGCAGCAGCAACTTTTATTAATCCACAGTTTCCACCCATGTTAGGTGGGGGTGGAGTAGCAGCATCATTGATAAAACATGTTCGTTCCTATGGTGATGGCAAGATGCGTGATAACCTTGTCGTAGATGCCGGAGATTTCTTTCAGGGGCATCCGATTGGTACAGTTACCAAAGGAAAAGCAATAGTTGAATACATGAACGATGTTAAATATGATGTCATGACTTTGGGAAACCATGATTATGATACAGGTGAACAGGCATTGGAAGAAGCTCTGGCATTAGCCAAATTTCCAATAATCTCATCAAATATTGTGAATCGTGAAACAGGTAAGCTGCCATATTATCTTAAGCCCTATATAATTGTTGAAAAGATGGGACTCAGGATAGCAATTATTGGATTTACAACAACAGATACAGAGAAGATGAGCTTCCCAGAAAATATAAAAAACGTTGATTTCACAGATGAGAAAGAAGCATTGAACAAATATATCCCAATTGTCAGAAATCAGGAAAAAGCTGATATAGTAATAGTTTTGGGTCATGCAGGATTACCTTATGATCCTGAATCTGCTTATCAAAGCCGATATGACAATAGTGGTGTTTCTTTAATGGAAAACCGTTATGCATCCTGGGGTTGGGATTCTCAGGAACTTGCTCATGAGGTTGAAGGTATAGATTTAATCATCGGCGGACATATGCATAAAGGCTTTGCCAAACCCTGGATAGACCCTATAACTCACACCATGGCAATACAAGGCTATGCCTATGGAAGCAATCTCGGATGGATAACACTTTTAATAGATAAAGACAGCAAAACCATTTCAGGATATGATACACCTGCCATCAGGGAAGGCATGCTCATTACTTTATTTGAGGATGAGTTTGTTCCTGATCCTGAAATCTCACAGAAAATTGCTGAGCAGCAGGCTATAGCAGAAAAAGGTATGGATGAAGTGGTCGGCTATGCCGGGGTTTACTTGTCCAGAATCAATACTGATGCTCAGAGTTTAATGGGTAATACTATTGTTGATGCCATGAGAGCTGAAGTAGGTGCTGATTTTGCTTTTATGAACCTGGGTGGCGTAAGGTCTGATATTAAGAGTGGTCCTGTCACTTACCGTAACGTATTTGATGTGATGCCGTTTGATAATCAGATTGTTAGTTTTACCTGTACAGGGGAATTCTTGCGCCGGATTATTGAAACCCGTATCGAAGGTGGACGTCATGGTATGGTAGTTTCCGGCTGTAAGCTTGTTTATTCTAAAAAACGTAAAAACTTTGACCGTGTTACTTCTTTGAGTATTGGCGGACAACCATGGGATCCCAACAAAATCTATAAATGCACAACAACTGACTTCCTGATGCAGGGAAATGCAGGTTTAACTTTGTTAACCCAGGTGCCTGAAGATCAGATTACTTATCACATGATTAACCTTCGTGACGGAATTGTGCATTATTTTCAGAAAAACAGTCCGGTAAAGACCAAGATTGATGATCGTTGGAAAAGAGAAGACAATGCAGAACCCACCCCGGAAATGTTGCAGACAGCAAACTAATTAATATTAAATCTTATATATGAGAAAAGCTCCCCTGGTTAAACAAGGGAGCTTTTCTTTATCTGTAATCTCTTATTGATGTTCAGCTATTTAACTGATAGATTGTTAAATGCATTCAGGCTTATTTCTTTATCATCCGTAGTAACAAAGCCAACTTCAACCATATCTCCCTTCTGAGTTACAGGAAGGTGAGAGCTTAAATCTGAATTTGCTACTAATATTTTTCCCGGTACTTCAACTAAAGACATGTAATAAAAAGTCCTGCCGTCTCTGACGTCGCTTCCTATTCTTGTAACAGTACCTTTCAGAGTTTCTGTAACAACAGTTACACTCGGCAGATTACCTGCCCGGGATGAAGATAACACCATCAGATAACTGTCTCTGGTTCCCTTTACAGTTTCACCTACACCAACCACACTGTAGTCTTTAACTGATACCATGGCATACATTTTTACCAATCCGGCATTGTCCTTTAGGGTTATAAAATAAGTCGGCATCCCGGAAACATTAATCAGGATAGGGAATGTAGCCCTGTATTTGAAGTTTTGGACTTTACCTTCTGCAGATTGCATCGCTGCATATTCTGTTGCTCCGGAAAGTTTATATAAGTGGGTTTTCTTGGTTCGTGTATCGACTAACACAAATCCAACGGCTCCTTCATCAGATCCTACGCTGGACATACCTGTATAAAAATAGCATTTATCATCAGTACCGTAAATAATGTTATAGCCATCAGTAGTCATCAGCATATCCCGCTTTCCGAATTTTGTATTCCAAAATCCGTGAACGTAATTACCCCACCAATTGAGTTGTGACATTACATATTCGGCAGGATTAATTCTGTCGACCCAGACTGGGACTTCATCTTTAGGATAGTAAGAAATCTCACCTGTATCTGTTTTTACTATTGCTATCCCGACAGCATCATCACCACTGAAGCCAATGTTTTTATTATATACTGTAGTGGTCCAGTATGGAGAGCCATCATCATCAAGTTCGAAAGTAAAATCTGTCAGCCCTTTGGCAAAGTATCCGTGAGTGTACAAATGGCGATGCAGGTCCTGCTGAAAGTATGCATTTGGCTGATACTTGATTTTAACAGGTTTCCCTTTAACGTCTCTTACAAATCTCACGTCCTGGGGATTGGTTGCTGATACTACTAAATATGCAGGTGTTCCGTCCAAGTTGGTTAACCATTTAAAGAAACCACTATGCAGAAGCGGAATCACCCATAGAAGTTCCCCGTTTACCATTTGACGTGTAGGCCAGCCCAAAGTAACCCTGCTGCCAAGTGCAAAATCATCGCCAAGTTTCTTTTCTGCCAGCATTGTTGCAAAAGGTCTGTCAACAACAGGTATCTGCGTCAGATCTACAGGAGAGACTAACTCTGTGAAGGGTGTGCTGGTAATTTCACCAATCAGATTTCTGTAATCTTTGGAACGAATAATCGACATTGTTGCAATAACCATTATAATAAAGAGCAATCCCAGTATAATATATAAATACTTCATTACTTTCGCTGTCTTTGCTGCTAAGAGTAAAGGCAGGAATATTAAAGCTTTGGCAAAGTACGTTCCGGCAAATTTATAAGAGAAAACGGGCATGGCAAAATAAATTATAAAAACCAACAGAGCCAGGGTTAGGATTATTCCTGTAGAGAGTTTAAACTTAATATTCAGTTTAATGTTTTCCAGGTTAATCTCTTTATCCTGTGAGTTCTTTGTCATTGTAGGATTGAATAACATATATCCTCCTTTTTATTATAAATGTTTCAATAAGAATTAAGGCATTTATTCTATATTCAATATCATGTTTTCCTTGTCAATCAATAATAATTTGCGTATACGTACAACTGTTTTACAAAATAGACTGAGTAATTATAAAAACTGAGATTCAGGGTAGCAGTAATATTTCCTGTTAGCTCCTTAATAGATCTATTGGATATGCACGGGAGATTTACGGGTGATATATGGGTCGTACCCGTATATCACCCGTAATTCTCCCGTTTATCTCTAACGGATCAAATAAGATAGACAAAGGAAGGCAGAAATATAGATTTTGCTGGCTTGTAAGCAATATTTTAAATCAGATTAACTCTGCCAGTCCTGGACAATTTTTTCGAATTTATCTCTCTGTTCGATCGGTAAATTGTGCCCTGCTTCAGATAATATTATCACATCCGTGCGGGAAAAATTTCTGCTTAGGTCAATTGTATCCTGATAACCGACACAATTATCTTCTTTGCCGCATAGAAACAAGATAGGAACATCAATGCTCTTTTTGTAGATTCTATCTTCGTCTTTAAATGCATATCCATATGCCATGAAATCTTTTTGAAAAGCTTTTTGCCCCGATTTTAAAGCAGGAACGAGTTCTTTCAAATATCTGTTGTAGGTTTCGAGATTTTGGATAACCATCCAAGTCTTGATACTGTCATATTCTGCTTTTGATAGTGTCTTAATGAAAGAATCATCCTTAAAAGCTATTCTAAAAGCAGGCAGGTTTCTCTTTTTAGTATCAGCTTTGATAACAGGACAAACTAATAAAGATCTTATAACGCTTTCCGGTATTTTGCTTAAAAGCCCGAGACCAAGATAAGCACCATAAGATAAACCTACGAGATAAAATCTTTGATTCGGAATAATAAAGTTGATAAAGTCTATGATTACTTCACGCATATCATCAGCATTTTTTAGTTCGGTTCCTGCTTTTGATTTTCCCATACCGGGAAGGTCAAAATAAATTCTCTGAAATCCTTTTAAAGTTTTGTATATTGGTTCAAACCAATATTTCGTAGTATTGGAGTTTAATTCATATCCGTGCAGAAAGACAACCGGCAGTCCTTTTCCGATTACCTCATATGATACTTCAGCCAGTTTATTTTTATAAATACCTTGCATGTGCATTTCTCCAGTTACAAAGAAAGTATAAAATTGTGTTTTATATATTCTGTCAAACCAATATTCTAATGCTCTCTTTTACTTGACAAAATACAACTGATAAAAGCTTTGTCAAATAGGATTTATCTGCTTTAAAATGCCTTATAATCAGATAGAAACCTTATATTCAGCATTGAGGACAAAATGAAATTTGAACATGAACTGAAATTAATCCGCAAAGGTGTGGAAGAAATTATTCCTGAAGAAGAATTGATAAAAAAACTGGAGAAGTCCGGGAAAACAGGCAAATCCCTGCGGGTTAAATATGGAATCGATCCCACGGGATATGATGTACACATAGGGCATTTGGTCCCTATACGCAAAATGCGGGAGTTCCAGGATTTGGGACATACAGGAGTTATCATTATAGGTGACTTCACAGCTCAGATTGGTGACCCCACAGGCAGGGATGAATCACGTCCTCCTCTTACCCACGAAATGGTCAAAGCAAATGCCGAAAAATATATGGAACAGCTTTTCAGTGTTCTTGACCAGGCTAAAACAGAAGTCCGCTGGCAAAGTGAATGGTTTGGCAATATGGGTATGATGGATGTTCTTAAATTGATGGGTAAATTCACTTTAGCACAGTTTATGGCGCACGATACTTTCCGCAACCGTTATGAACAGGGTTTGTCGCTTGGCATGCATGAGCTTATGTATCCTATTTTACAAAGCTATGATTCTGTAGCAATTGAATCTGATATTGAGCTGGGTGCGACAGAACAGAAATTTAACATCTTATGCGGCAGGGATATGCAGCGCAGTTTCGGAATGGAACAACAGATTGCTATTCTTTCTCCCATTCTGATAGGTACAGATGGTGTAAACAAAATGAGCAAGACAATGAATAACTATATTGCTGTATTTGACACACCTAATGACAAATTCGGGAAAGTGATGTCAATTCCGGATACACTGATTCTGAACTATTTTAACTATGCCACCAAGCTTGACCCTGATGATATAGCAATCATAAAAAAAGAGATTGATAACGGTGCCAATCCAATGATATACAAAAAAATGCTGGCTCGTGAGATAGTAAAACTCTATCATGGGGAAGAGGCTGCAATCGAAGCTCAGAATGCCTTTGAAAAAGTTTTCAGTAAAAAAGAACTGCCTGATGTTAATCAAATGAAAATTTTTAAAACTGGTTCTCAACCTGTCAGAATAATCGACCCCATAATAGAAACAAAATCAGCTGCGTCTGGAAGTGCTGCTAGAAGATTACTTGATGGCAATGCAGTTAGTATTGAAAATCAAAAAATACCTAACTCTATACAAAATCTAGTAATCCTTCCATCTTTTGAGTATAAATTCGATACTAACCCCCATATTGATATTGAGAACAAAACAGTCTATGCAGAAAGTGCTTCAGCAATGAAAGCAGGCAAGTTAAATTACATACAATTAGTATCTGACAAAGAAATCAAGAATAAGTTAAAATAATGACTTCCAATATGATAGTCTTCCTTTTCAAAGCCGGCGTTATTGCTGTAATCTTTTATTCCATAATTATCCACGAGATAAGTCATGGTATCACAGCATACTGGCTGGGCGATGATACAGCCAAGCGCAATGGCAGGCTGAGCCTTAATCCCATTAAGCATATAGATTGGTTTGGAACAGTAATTTTACCTTTGGTGTTGTATTATACAGCAGGGTTTGTTTTTGGTTATGCCAAGCCTGTACCAATTAATCCATATAATTTTAATAATTTCAAGCGTGATACCGGTCTTACGGCTGCAGCAGGACCGATATCAAATATCCTGATTGCAATATTGTTTGCACTTGTTTATCATATCAGTGGCAGTAACTCGATTTTAGGTGTGTTCAGTATCCCGGTTATTCAGATAAACCTGTTTCTTGCTTTACTGAATATGATACCTATTCCACCACTTGACGGCAGTAAGGTATTGGGAATATTCCTTTCCGATGAAGCTTACTTTAAATACACAGCCCAGGAAAGAACAGGAATGATAGTTTTCTTTGCTATTATCCTTATTTCCAATATGTTTCACCTGAATGTAATCGGCAAATTTATTTTCCCGATAATCAGTTTCGTTTCAGGTTTACTGGGAGTTCCAACTTAATCAATCAAATAACAATATATATGGAGTAACAATGGACGTAAAACAACTAAAAAAGTTTGTTCTGGATAATGATATTAAATCTATAGACCTTCGATATTGCGGATTGGATGGTAAGTGGTATCATATATCTTTTCCTTCCCGCAGGTTGGATTTTGTTCTGGAACGTGGTGTATCTTTTGACGGCAGTAGCATTCCGGGAATGAGAGCAGTAGAATCAGGAGATATGATTCTTATGCCGGATATCAGCACTGCACAAATGGATCCGTTTCTGGAAACACCTACAATTTCTTTACTCTGCTCAATCTGCGATGCAGAGACTCGTATCGGAGTTAAAAAAGACCCACGAAGCGTTGCACAGAGGGCGCATAAATACTTAATCAGTACAGGGATAGCAGACAAATCACTCTGGATTCCTGAATTTGAATTTCATCTTCTGGATGGGGCTGAATACATGTATGATGAATACAGTGCCGGTTATTCTCTTTATTCCTCAGAAACAAAATCTGCATTGCCGGAAGAATTTGATGATGGAGATGCCGTTTCTCAGCAGGACACAAAAGGCTATCATATGATAATGCCTTTTGACAGGTTCTTTGAAGTCCGCCAGGAAATGGTGGAAATCATAGAAGAAATGGGAATAAATATCCGCTATCATCACCATGAAGTCGGGCTTGCATCCCAGCAGGAAATTGAAACAGAACTATTAAGTTTTCCCAAAATCTGTGACGATACTATGGTTATCAAGGATGTTATCCGCAGAACTGCACTGGAAAATGGATTGACTGCTACTTTTATGCCCAAGCCTATATACAACCAAGCCGGAAACGGAATGCACTTTCATATAATGCTTCATAAGAAAGGTAAGAATATTTTTTATAAAAAAGGCGGTTATGCCGACCTATCCAAAGAAGCTTTGTATTTCATCGGTGGAATATTAACTCACGGGAAAAGCCTGGTTGCATTAACAAATCCCAGCACCAATTCTTACAAAAGGTTGCTTCCCGGTTTTGAAGCTCCTGTTAAGTTATTTTTCGGACTTGCCAACCGCAGTGCTGCAATCAGGATTCCAAAATATGTTACAGATCCTGCAACCAAACGTTTTGAATTCAGAACAGGAGATGGAACATGTAATCCGTATCTGGCAATGAGCGCTCTGCTTATGGCAGGTCTGGACGGTATCAAGAATAAGATTGATCCGACTAAGCATAACTTTGGTCCCTTTGATGATAATGTGTTTGAGTGGTCTTTTAAGAAAAAATCTACCCTGGCGTCCATCCCAGCTGATTTGAAAGAAGCTATGCTGGCTCTGAAAGAAGACCATGCTTACCTTTTGGCAGGTGATGTATTTAATGAGGAGATGATTGAAAGTTATATAAAATTGAAATTAGCTGAGCATGATGCTGTTACTAATCGTCCACACCCTTATGAAATGGTACTATATTATAATCAATAAATATCATTAAACCTGGCTGAAACAGCCAGGTTTCTTTTTTTGTATAATCTTTTAACACATATCTAAGTTCAATCCTGGAGTCGTATGAAAACAACAGAAGCTATGATAAAACAAGGATATTGGTTGTTCCATTACAGGAGTTATCTGCCAATAATTCTTATATTGTTCTCTTTAGCATGTATATGGTATAATAAAACATTATATTCATATGAAAGCATATGGTTTGACATGGGTTGCTTGTTAATAGCAATCTGCGGAGAAATAATCAGGATTATTGCAGTTGGATATTCTGCTGACAAAACTTCCGGAAGAAATACAAAAAAACAAGTTGCTGCAGAAATAAATCAAACAGGTATCTATTCAATTGTAAGACATCCTTTATATATTGGCAATTTCTTTATGTGGTTTGGTATTTCATTATATACAAGGATCTGGTGGGTAGTTGCTATCTTTCTCTTTATTTACTTGTTATATTATGAAAGAATAATTATCGCCGAGGAGGATTATTTAACGGGAAAATTTGGTGAAGAATATGCTTTGTATGCTTCTAAAACTCCGTGTATTATTCCTAACCTTAAAGATTATATACCGAATAAATATTTCTTTCGAGCCAGAAAAGTACTTAGAAAAGAAAATGCCAGTTTGTTTGGGTTGATTGTTGTTTTTGTTTTAATGGAAATATTCCAGGATTATGCGCATTTTCAGAAAATAAATCTTGAACTGCATTGGCAGTTAATAGGGATTCTTGGAACAACCCTGTATCTGGTATTAAGGCTGCTAAAAAAAAGAACCCGCATTTTACATAATGAAAGGCAGATACAAAAAAACTTGAAAGAGGAACAATAATTGTATTGTTAATGAATATGTAATTAATAATGAGAGGATTATCATGAGAAAGACAACCATATTAATTTTATTAATTGGTGTTATCCAGTTAATTAGTATCAATTCATTTTGTGCTAACAATGCTTTGGCAAAATCCTTTTCAATTGGTAATAAAAATGCCAATTCTATGGAAATTCAATTCAGATTACCTCACTATGTTATAGAAGATATTGCCGATAAAGGAACTGTCTACAATAAAATCAAAATAGATGAAACAGGATATCTAATTGAGACCGGAATGCCAGAACTTCCTTTTATTACTACTACAATAGCAGTTCCGAATCATGGTCAGGTAAATGTAGAAATTATTGATTCAAATCAGAAGACAATACCGCATATCATGCCTTATCCCGCCCAGGACGGAAAAGGTTCAGATACGCCCAAGGGATTAACGATAAATCAAGCTTTTTATAATAGCTCAGAAACCTATCCACAGGAAATGATTAAATATAGTGAGCCTCAAATTCTGAGGGATTTCAGGATTATAACAGTACAGATTCACCCTTTTGCCTGGAATGCAACTACTCATGAATTGATAGTTCGGGATAGAGTAAATTTTAAATTAAACTTCAACAACTCACCGGGTATTAATGAGATAGATGGCCCACTTGTAATTTCTCCAAGCTTCAAGAAATTATATGAAGCCAATATACTGAATTTTGCTGATTACAGAGACGGTATGGTTGCTAATACTCCACCTAAATATCTGATAATATATGGAAGTAATACTGATCCCGGTTTTCTTAGCAGCTTAAATGCATTCTCCTTCTGGAAAAAGCAAAAGGGGGCAGAAGTCAGGCAGGTAAGTACTGCGGTTACCGGAACTACCAATACTGCCATAAAAGCTTTTATCCAGAATATTTATAATGATGTCAACGCAAGACCTGATTTTGTAATATTCATAGGAGATACCACAGGTTCTTTTCCTGTTCCGTCCTATGGTACACAAGGTGATTATCCCTATCAGCAACTGGGTGGGAATGACTTATTGGGAGATGTTTTCCTGGGTAGGATATCTGCTGAAAGTACTTCACAATTAGACGTTATTCTATCAAAGATATATTTTTATGAAAGAGATTTGAACATTGCTAACGCGCAATGGTTAAACAGGATGCTATTGGTAGGTGACACTGATCATAATGAAGCTTCTGTTGTTTATACCAGTAAATATATAAAAGAATTGGGTTTGTTATACAATCCTGATTATGCATATGTAGAATTATATGCTGCTCCCTTTGCTTCAGCAATGAATACGGCTATTAACCAGGGTGTAGGTATTTTTAATTATCGCGGATATCTGGGTATGAGTGGCTGGAGCCCGGGTTCTTCTTTAATTAATGGCACTAAACTACCTCATGCTGTACTGATTACTTGTGGTACCGGTAGTTTTGACGGCACAACAGACGACACAGAGAATTTTATCAGACTGGGGACAGCAGCTGTTCCCGCAGGTGCAGTAACAGCAATTGGAATGATAGGGTCAGGAACACATACTATGTTTAATAACGCTTTAGATATTGGCATATTCTGCGGGATATATAATCATGATATGCGAACTATGGGAGAAGCTTTATTAAATGGCAAGGTAGTGCTTAGCGAAATATACTCGCAAACCAGACCATCATATGTGGCGAGTTTCTCTGGTTGGTGCAATCTGATGGGAGATCCAACCATGGAAGTTTTCTGTAAATTACCAGATACATTTGTATCAGATGTTCCTGCAACAATGATAATGGGAACACCATCACTTGAAGTAAATGTTTTGAATCAACATGCTGAACCTGTTGCTGATGCCAGTGTGACTATAAGCCAGGGGAATATAATTATGGCAAAAGGTTATACAGATGTTAATGGCTGGATTTATCTGGATTTTAATGCACCTGTTGGAGCCGGGACTGCGGTAGTAACCATTTCAAAACATGATTATAAGCCTTTAAGGAATATTGTTAACATTGATAGTAATGGTTCTTTGGTAGCAAATGCATCATTGATTGATGATGATAATATTGGGAGTTCAAACGGTAACAGCAATTATAGCGCTAACAGTGGTGAAACGTTGGAAATTTTATTCTCTGTTAAAAACACAACAAATCAAATGATAAATAATGTTACGGGATATGCAACATGTAATAATCCATATATTACAGTAATAGATAGTTTACTGAATTTTGCCAGTATTGATGCAAATTCTTCGAACTATACACTTTTACCTTTGGTTATTCAGATTGGTTACGATTGCCCCAATAATACACCAGTCAGGTTCGATTTACATTTAACAGATATAGATGATTCAGTTTATGTATTCCCCGATTATCTGAAAGTTACAGATGCTTTTATGAAATTTATTTCATATCAGGTTATTGATAATGAGAATAATGCACTGGATCCAGATGAAACCGCAGATTTTAAGATAACTGTAAAAAACACCGGAACCGTACCAATAGAGAATTTATACGCTCAATTGGTAACTCAGAATGACTTGGTTCAGGTCATTGATAACTCAGGTTATATCGGGAGCTTACTAGTTGGTGGACAAATCTCTACGGAAACAGATTTTTATCAATTGCATGGCAGGACGCAGATGCTGCCTGGAATGATTATTCCAATGAGGTTGAAACTATATAATGACAACGGATTCCTTCAATGGATAGATTTTTCCTTTACCCCCGGTATTGTTACACAAGCAGATCCGATGGGTCCGGATGAATACGGTTATGTTATTTATGATATTACAGATACAGGCTATGAAGATTGCCCGGTCTATGATTGGATTGGTATTGCTCCTGCTGAAGGCGGATCAGGTACCTTGTTACCAATAACGGATACAGGCTCTACATCAGATGAAGGAGATTTAATCTTTGCACCGGTTTTAGCAGTTGTTGATCTTCCATTTCCTTTTACTTTTTATGGAGAATCTCATAACCAGATAACAGTATGTTCCAATGGTTTTCTTACAATGGGCGTATCTGAGAATTCTAATTACCGTAATTTCCATATTCCTGATCAAGGTCTTGCTGCCCCGACTATAGCACCCTTCTGGGATGATTTGATTACAACTGGAGGTGGTATCTATACCTGGCATGATGTGATAAACCATAGCTTCATAGTTGAATGGTATCAATGTAAAAACGGTAAGGTTCAGACTGCTGAAGAAACTTTCCAGGTAATTCTTTATGATCCTGCTTATTATCCGACCAGTCTTGGTGACGGGCCAGTTAAAATCCAATATAAAGTCTTTAATAATGTTGATACAGGCAGTACAACTACTGAGTATAGTGGTAATTATTCAACGATAGGAATACAAAATTCCAATATATCAACTGGTTTGGAGTATTCCTTTAATAATCAGTATCCCACTGCTGCCGCTCCCTTAAGTCACCAAACAGCTTTGTATATAACAAATGCACCTGTGTATTATCATACCCCTCATTTATTATATGACAGCTCATATATCCTTGATAATAATAACAACGTGGCTGAACCCAATGAAACTGTAGACCTGTATGTAAATTTAATAAACATTGGTGAAGAAACTGCTCAGACAATCAACTCTGTTTTATCAAGCAATAGCCCTTATGTTACGCTAATTGATAACGAATCCCCATATTCATCTATCCCGGGTGATTCTTTAGGAGTTAATCAAGTTCCGTTTAGGTTATCAATTTCGAATGATTGTCCTGATAAACAGATAATTCCTTTTTCATTGAATGTAACAACTGATACAAATAACTGGGTGCGTACCTTTAATATATTAGTGGAAAAATCAAACTTGATATATTATTCTTATCTGGTGAGCGACACTTTGGGAAACAATAATAGTGTAGCAGACCCGGGAGAAACACTTACCCTGATTATCAATGTTAGGAATAATTCCCTGGTAAATGCTTATGATTTATTTGCAACTTTAAGTACTGCCAATACTGACGTCATTATTAACAATCCGTTACTAACAAAACCAATGGTATCTCCGGATGAAATCATGCAATTTGCTTACTCGGTTTCTCTGAGCCAGTTGATTGTTAATAATACATATATTCCATTTGAATTTAATCTGGTTTCAGCAACTGCTCCTCCTGTTGATCAAGTAGTAACATTAGCTTGTGGCACAAGTGGAATGATTATTGATTTTGAATCTACAGACGGGAATTTCATTACAACAGGTGACTGGGAATTTGGTACGCCAGACCAAACTATTCCTCATTCAGGAAGCAATGTCTGGTGTACAGGTTTGAATGGAGATTATGCAAACAATGCAATGTATATTCTTAGGACACCCCCAATAACTCTTGGAGCAAATGCGGTTTTATCTTTTTGGCATTTGATGTCATGCCAGAATTATTACGATGGCGGTAATTTAAGCATATCCACAGACGGTGGTAATAATTTCACATTAATACATCCTGCTGGAGGCTATAATACATCATTTGCTATTTATTCATTAGGTGAAATTGGATTTACTAATTATGTCCCATGGTCTCAGGCAACTTTTGATTTAAGTGCTTATGCCAATACTGAAGTTGTCCTAAGATGGAGATTTGGTTCCAATTCATCTTTTCAGGGTGACGGATGGTTTATTGATGATGTAATGATTTCTGACTACTATATTAAAGTGGGTATATTATCAGGCTCAGTAACATTGACTTCTCTCAGTAATCCTTCATCTGTTAAACTGAGGGCACAAAATAAATTTACTACTACTCCAGATTTTTTGGGAGCTTATGCAATGTATCTGCCTACCGGTACATATGAAATAACAGCAAGCTTACCCTATCATACAAGCCAGGTTTCACCTACTTTCGAGTTTAACAATATTCAACAGATTAATAGTTATGATTTCACATTAGATTATCTGCCCAATCCTACAGGTTTAACAGTAAGTCATATTTCCAATCAATCCACAGTTACAGTTACCTGGGTACCTCCCTTTGAACCGGATTATCCTGTTTTGGGCTATAATTTATATCGCAGATTTGAAGATCACCCATATCAGATAATTAGTCAGGCAGACACTACAGTATTTGTTGATGTTCCCACAAGTGAAGGTTGGTATTATTACTATGCACGGGCAGTATATCACGAAGGTGAGGGAGCTCCAACCGAAGTTGACAGTGTAGAATTCTCTGTTGTTTCTAATAGTGATATGCCTATTCCAAATCTAATGAACGCATTACATACTAATTACCCAAATCCTTTCAACCCTGCAACGACTATCACTTACTCAATTGCCAAAACCGGAAAAGTATCTCTCAGGATTTATAACACCAAGGGGCAATTAGTTAAAACTTTGGAATCTGGTAACAAAAAAGCAGGTCAGCACAAGATTATATGGAATGGTGTCAATGATTCAGGTAAAAGTGTTTCATCGGGCTTATATTTTTATAAACTTGAGATTCCCGGATACTCTAACATACGAAAGATGCTTTTGCTCAAGTAGAGGCTCTTATAATTAATTGCTTACGCCGGTTTTAACTAACCGGCGTTTTTTTCACAAAAGCATAATATGTGAATAGTCATTGCAATTAAAATCAGGATATTTGTTTTAGAAAATCATGCAAAAAACATAATTAAGGAATGATAATTGCGTATTTCTTTTCCAAATCACTTCATAAAGAGGATTAAACTATGAAAAAGAT
>DIWV01000008.1 GCA_002435865.1 Cloacimonetes bacterium UBA6097
GCTACCGTAATGCTACCGTATTGCAGTTAAGATTGATTTAGGTAATAAGATGTATAGAATACAAGATAAATGTTATAATATCAGATAATTGAATGCTTAAATTTTATGGCTGATTTCAGAAAGCCACTTTATCACTAACCCGGGCAAGATGTCCCCTGCTCTGCCCGGATAGAAGAAATCAAAATACTTCAGGTTATCAGGTTTTTCCAGGTTTATTCCAACAGTTGTTGCTCCCTGATATTTTGCTGCCTGGACAAATCCGGCTGCAGGATAGACAACACCGCTGGTTCCAATGACGATAAAAACATCAGATCGCCTGAGCAATCTTTCGATTTCTTCAAGATGATAAGGTATCTCACCAAACCAGACAACATCAGGTCTTAACTTACCGTTGCATTTAGGACAAGTTGGAATTGCGGGTGTTAAGTCTATATCCAGAATATTATGTTTACTGGAACACCTCACGCAAGAGCATTTATATAGACTGCCATGCATTTCAATCACATTTTTGCTGCCTGCAGCTTTGTGCAGGCCGTCAATATTTTGAGTAATCAAGTTGAAACCGGCTCCTAATTTTAATTCCAGGTCTACGAGAGCATAATGTCCCAAATTTGGTTTTGCTGATATTGCGTTTTGATATCGTTGTTTATAAAAATCCCAAACCAGAACCGGATTATCTTCAAATGCTTCCGGAGTGGCAACTTTTTCAACATCGTAATTTTCCCACAAACCATCTGAATCTCTGAATGTTTTAATGCCTGATTCCGCACTGATTCCTGCTCCGGTTAATACAGTAACTATAGTCATTGAATTAAATTTTAAATCTTCCATACTTCTGATTTCTTTTTTTATATTCATCTGTGCAAACCTCATTCCAATTTAACAAATAGCTTCTGATTTTAGATTTAAACCAAATACTGGTATAATCATAGCTTGACAACTGACCTGGAAACACTTATACTAGAATATATTGATTTCTTGATTTATTGAAAATTGTAATTAGAATCTTTGAGACCTTTTTTTTCTTGTCAAATAAACTTGTTTTTGACATAAGGAAACTGAATTTGAAATTAAACGAAATAAAAGCAGTTTTTTGTACATAGTATTTTCTGGAGATATTTAATGGAAGAACAAAATAGCAGAATACCTAGAACTTTGCCCGTATTGCATTTGAGTAATATTGTGATGTTTCCCTTTTTACTTATGCCTTTGGTGGTTTCTGATGAAGAATCCAAACTTGTCATTGATAATGCTTTATCAAATGATAAATCCATGGCTTTTTTCCTCGATAAAGACAAAATCCGCTCATCAGATTTGGGATTACATCAGATGGGAACAGCTGTAACTATCCTGCGCATGCTGAGAAATCAGGATGGTTCAATCAGTCTTTTACTACAAGGCACCTCGCGTATCAAATTACAGAAAATTATACAACGTGAACCTTATATGATGGTTGATGTTGAATCTATTACCGAAAAAGCTGATGACAGTCCGGAAATATTGGCTCTCAGAAAAATAGCTATCGAACTGCTGGACAAGATGTCCCAGGAAAGTAATTTATTGAACAAAGAAATGATAGCAGGTTTAAGCAATATAAAGCAAGCCGGCAGAGTAGCTGATATTATAGCAGGGAATACAGAGCTTTTGCTGGATGACAGGCAGGCTATTTTAGAAGCTATAGATTTGCAGAAGAGATTTAATATCTTAAATAGCTGCCTGGCTGATTTAATCAAACAAATGCGTTTGGAAAATCAACTTAGGAGTAACATCCAGCTTGAAATGAGTGAAGACCAGAGAAAATATTATCTCAGGGAGCAAATGGATGCAATCCGGAAAGAGCTTGGTGAAGTCGATGAAGTCAGCAAAGAAATAAAAAAATGGCATGACCTTATTGAAAAGAATAACTTACCTGACTATGTAAAAGATGTTGCTTATGAGGAACTGGAAAGGCTTTCTTCAATGCAACCCGCAGCCAGTGAATATGGAGTTATCAGAAACTACCTGGATTGGATAGTTAATCTTCCCTGGCAGACTTATAGTAAAGACCGTCTAGATTTAATTAAGATTGAAAAGATCTTAACGAATGACCATTATGGACTCCAAAAGCCGAAAGAAAGAGTTTTGGAATATATAGCCGTAAAAAAGCTGAAAGGACAACTAAAAGGACCAATTCTATGCTTTGTCGGACCTCCGGGAGTTGGAAAAACCTCAATTGGTAAGTCGGTTGCACGTTCTATGAACAGAAAGTTTATCCGTATGTCATTAGGCGGAATTCATGATGAAGCTGAAATTCGCGGACACCGCAGAACTTACATAGGAGCCATGCCGGGTAAGATTATTATGGAAATTAAGCGGCAGGGTACTGCCAATCCGGTTTTTATGCTAGATGAAATTGATAAGCTTGGAAGGGATTTCCGGGGTGATCCTGCTTCTGCCCTATTAGAAGTGCTCGATCCTGAACAAAACAATACTTTTGTTGATAATTATCTTAATCTCCCCTTTAACTTATCTGAAGTTATGTTTATAACTACTGCTAATTCCCTGGACACTATTCCACCCGCATTACGGGACAGGATGGAAATAATTGAATTCACCAGTTATGTGGAAAATGAAAAAATCGAAATTGCTAAGCATTTCCTTTTACCCAAAGAACTTGATGCCAATGGTCTTACAGGAAAAAACATCCGCTTCCAGAAGAGCTCTCTGGAAGAACTGTGCCGATATTATGTAAGAGAAGCCGGAGTAAGAAACCTGCAAAGAAGAATAGGCTCGATTTTAAGGAAAATAGCTAAAAAAGTAGCTTCAGGTGTGAATGAGAAATACATGATTACTGCTTCAAATGTAAAAGATTATCTCGGACCCAGAAAGTATAGCCTGGAATTAGCTAACAGAAAAGCAGAAATAGGAGTGGCTACCGGATTGGCATGGACACAATACGGCGGAGAAATTTTATTCTGCGAATCAATTCGGATGCCCGGAAAAGGTGCAATAATACTAACCGGACTTCTGGGTGAAGTTATGAAAGAATCTGCCAGAATTGCAGTAAGTTATCTAAAAGCAAATTATTCAAAATACAAAATTGATCCCAAAGATTTCGGTAAGTATGATATGCATGTGCATTTCCCTGCAGGAGCTGTTCCCAAGGACGGACCTTCAGCAGGAGTTACTTTAACTACTTCTTTGGCTTCATTGTTTATGAATAAAAAGGTCAGACATGATATTGCTATGACAGGTGAGATTACTTTATTGGGTAAAGTTTTACCTATTGGTGGTTTAAAGGAAAAGCTGTTAGCTGCAAAAAGAGCGGGGATTAAACAGGTTATAGTACCTGCTGAAAATAAAGAATCAATATCTGAGATTGATGCAGCTATAACAGAAAGTATGAATATAGTATATGTTAGTGATGTATCTGAAATCCTGAAAATGGTCTTAATTACAAAATGAATAACTTCTGTATTGATTAACCATGGAAAAGTATCCAAATTTAAATATCCTGATTAACGTCCCTCCGCAATATCTGCCTAAAGCAGAGTTCGTACTCAGGACTTATTGCTATATTCTAAGGTTAAATCCCAAGTTTTACTATGGAAAGCATAGTGATGGAATTCACCTTTATTATGGGGAATATAATAACAAAAATTATCCTCTTCGGATTTATTTTAATCCTGAAACAGCTGAGTTCTTTGAAAAGACAGAATTTTATCCTTTGGAAAGGGTTAATTTTTGTAAATACAATGCTGAATACATCCCGTTTTTATTTTCACAAAATGGTGATATCTTTTCTTTTTCTAATGACTTCTGCGCAATCAGAAAGGATATAATTGCCAGCGGTTTCTATTTTTTAACCTGTTGGCATGAGTATATTTTAAATATTAAAGGAGTCCCCAGGGGAAGAGTCGATTTCAGGGAATCATTGCAATACAGATGGGACTTCACAGAAATCCCGGTTGTAGATGTATATTGCCAGATGCTATTCAGGGTAATCTATCTGATGTTACCTGAGTTCATCAGAGATATCCGCTGGAATGGAACCAACGCATTCACAATGAGCTTATCCCATGATATAGATTATTGGAATTATTGGACCCCTCAATTTATTTTAAATACATATCAACATAATCTCACAACTATTTATAAAAGACCTTTTGCCGCAATATTTAAAATGATTGGGCATACTATAACAAAGTCTTTATGGAATAATCCCTGGAAAAAAATCCGGCACATTATCAGAAAGGAAGAGTCCATTAATGTTGAATCGACATGGTTTCTCCTGGCGAAGAGTGACTTTGAGGATACACGTCAAAATTACCTGACAAATGCTGAACACAGGGAAAATATCCTTCATCTGCTTCGCCAAAAAGACGTTGGATTGCATGGAAGTCCGGAAGCAGCCTTTGATTTGAATACTTTAAAAAAAGAAATTGATGCCCTGAAAGAACTTGGCTTTAATCCAAATGGATTCAGAACGCATTACTTGCACTTTGATTACCAGCAGAGCTTTTCAATATTAGAACAGGCTGAAATTGCTTATGACAGCACTTTGGGTTATTGGGAGCATATTGGTTATCGGGCTGGAATTTCTTTTCCTTTTTATCCATTTAATTTAAAAGAAAACAGACCATTCAGGGTTCTGGAAATCCCCTTAATTGTAATGGACACTACTTTATTATCTCATAAAGCTATGAATATCAATTTTGTTTCTGCATTTTACAGATTGTCAAGAATGATAGCCAGGGCAGCAAAATACCAGTCTCATGTTTCTCTTCTCTGGCATAATACAACTTATGACATTGTCGATTATCCTTTCTGGGGAAACTTATATTGGCGAA
Source organism: Cloacimonetes bacterium UBA6097 (assembly GCA_002435865.1). Taxonomy (GTDB): domain Bacteria; phylum Cloacimonadota; class Cloacimonadia; order Cloacimonadales; family Cloacimonadaceae; genus UBA5614. Next base: position 4,830 of record DIWV01000008.1, read on the forward strand.
TGATAAAAAGAGCAAAGAAGAAAAATGGCTGGATTACCTCTCTCAATAACATTTATAATGAATGGGTAAACATCAGTTACTAGGTGCTTATGCTTTTTACTTATATTTGGGGTGTAGGATTCATATTCGGGTTGTTGCTTATTGCACCTTTTTTGTGGATGTATTATGCAATAAAATTCCTCTTGGGAAATCGCATAGCAAATGGATATTCCCAAACATTTACCAGAGTATGGGGAAGATTAGTCGTTCTTACAACAGGCTCTAAAGTTAAGGTAATAGGATTGGAAAACATAGCAAAAGCAGAAAGAACTTGTTTTATCAGTAACCATCAGAGCCTCTTTGACATACCTTTATTACTAGGTTGGTTGGATAGGCAAACCGGATTCATTGCCAAAAAAGAACTAAAAAAAATACCAATTCTGAGTGGCTGGATTACAGCCATTCATTCTGCTTTTATAGATAGAAGCAATTCCCGTTCAGCAATTGAATCTATTAAATTTGGAGTTGAGGCAATAAAATCAGGCTATGCATTAGCTATTTTTCCGGAAGGTACCAGGAGCAAAGATGGTCATATTGCTGATTTCAAAGCCGGTAGTCTTAAGCTGGCTACAAATTCAAATGCAGTCATTCAACCTGTAACCATAATTGGTACACGCAACATATATGAAGCACAAAAACGGATTAGAAAATCAGATTTAACCTTAATAATTCATAAGCCTATATATCCAAATGATGATATCTATAAGGATAAATCTATGCTATTGCATAATCTGAAACTAACAATAAGCATGAATGATATTAACTTATTATAAGAAATAAACTGGAATGAAAGTATGTTAAAAGAAAAAAGAACCCAGCATATAACACTTGCAAAAATCATACAATATACATTATTAACATTAGTGGGTGTAATTCTAATCACTGTTTCAATATTATCTAACAATGTTCATTGGAATATTATTTTATCGTACATGGTTTTAGCTTATATAACCTGGTTTTGTTTGTTTTATTATCCATTCGGCACTTATGTAAGTTTAGGTTATTTTTTATTTGAGTTAATAGGATCATCAATAAAGCATGGTGTTCTTCCACCACCGGACTATACAAAATCAGTGGTTTATTTAGCTTTTGCTATTATTGCCAGTATTATTTCACATCATTTTGTTCATAAAACCCGACGCTTGCATAAAGATATAGTTGATATAAAATATAAAGAACAATTCATTCGAGAAAACCAAAAGAACTATTTAAGATTATTTAACCATCTGGATGAGATTATCTGGCTGCTGGATTTGAACTTTAATATTCTCCAGGTTAACGAAACTGTTAAAAATTTCCTGGGCTACAAGTTTCCGGCTTTGCAGGGAAAGTCATTTTTTGATTTTTATGACTATCCCGATTCAAAAGAACTGAAAATGAAACTACTTAACACGTTGGATAAAAACATCTATGTCAGGACTCCGTTGATCAAATCTGACAAAACTTTGCTACCCGCAGAAACAAGAATCAGAAAATCAATTTGGAACGAGACAGAGATCTATTTTGCAGTATCTCATGATATAACAGAACGTGTAACAGAAGAGGAAAAACGTTTAAAAACTGAGGCGAAATTTATAAAAGTATTTGATTCAACTCCAGCTATGATGTCAATTGCCACCGTTAAAGAAGGTCAATATCTTGAAGTTAACAAGAGTTTTTTGACTTCTTTGGGATATTCTAAAGAAGAAGTGTTAGGGAAATCTACTGATAATATTATACTATTTGAAGATAAAAAGATAAGAGATAATTATCTCAAACAGTTATTAACAACAGGAGGTTTGGAGAGTATAGAAATCAATGTCATAAGTAAAGCAGGAAAGAAATTACGAGTTTCTTTTATTGCAGAAAAAATTGATTTCGCTGGAGAACCTTGCATCCTTACTGTTATGGTAAATCTGTCGGATATTATAACTCTTAATGATAAATTAACCTTGCAAACTCAAATGCTATATGGCATGTCTATAGCAGAAAACATTTTGCTTACAGAACCTGAATTTGAGAAAGCAATTTACCATGCTTTACCGGTCGTGGGAAGATCTTTGGATATTGATTTAGTTGTAGTTCTCGAATATTCTAAAGGATTATCGAAATCAAAGAAACAATTCCAAATGAACTGGAAGTGGTTGAATGATGAAATGGATGATGTTTATGATATCAGCTATTTCCTCAATCAGACAGACAACGAAATAATCAATGATTGGAATGTATCACTTAAAAGCGGGAAAACAATTTCAGCCAACATATTTTTATCCTCCCCTGCTGAAATCCAATTACTCCAATCAATGGGTATAAAATCGGTACTTTTTGTTCCTTTGTTCGTTGAAACTGATTTTTGGGGAGCTTTAGGATTATTAGATTATAAAATGGATCGTAAATGGGATAAAGGCGACGAAGTTACTTTGTTGCCTCTTGGAGCAGCTATTGGAGGTGTAATTGCAAGGAACAGAACTCTGGATGCTTTACGCCTGGCTAAAGATTCTGCGGATAATGCTAATCGCGCTAAATCTAATTTTTTAGCAACAATGAGTCATGAAATCCGTACTCCCTTAAACGGAGTTATCGGTATGTCTAACCTTTTACAGCAGACTAAGCTTAATTCTGAACAATCAGATTATGCCAATGCTATTAGAGTAAACAGTGAAGCTTTATTGGATCTAATCAGTGACATTCTTGATTTTTCAAAAATTGAAAGCGGTAAATTTGATTTAGAGAACCAACCTTATAACATCATATCTTGCGTAGAAGATGTTCTTGATCTTATGGCCGTAAAAGCATCTGAAAAGAATCTTGAATTATTGTACAGTATCTCTCAGAAAATTCGTTGGGAGATTATGGGAGATAGTCTGCGCCTTAGGCAAATTCTGCTGAATTTGATTGGCAACGCCGTTAAATTCACTCCTGCAGGACATATTAATCTCAAAATCGAGGTTGAGGATTTAAATCCAGATGATGTAAAGATAGTATTCAGCATTCAGGATACAGGTATAGGCATGTCGGACAAAGTATTGAAAAACATGTTTCAACCATTTTCTCAGGCAGATTCTAGTACATCCAGAAAATATGGCGGTACTGGATTAGGTTTAGCTATATCTCAGCGATTGGTGAAATTAATGAATGGTGATATCTGGGTAGAAAGTGAATTAGGAAAAGGTACTACTTTCTTTTTCTCGATAAGAACAAATTTTATCCAATCAAATCCCATAATTCTACCTAACGAGATTGAAATTGATATTCCAAATGATAATTTAATCTTTGTTTGCATTTCAAATACTTTGCTCAGGCAAAACATTTGCGATTTTCTAACCTCAATAAATGTAAAGATGAAAGTTATTGACGATGCTGATACTTTTGCTGACGAAATTGGCTCTTATCCGACATTTTCCACCGGCATCACTGATATTGTGGATGTTGCAGGAGATGTAAATCAATACATAGAAAAAATAAGGAGTCATACACCATACCAAAATTTACCTCTTGTATTATTAAGAACAATCGGATTAAAAAACCTTGCAAATGAAGAATATTATAACTCGTTAAATTATTTCATCACAAAACCCATAAAATTCAGTTTATTGGCGAATACCATGCATCAGGTCTTTAATAAAATATATGACAAAACAGTAGTTTCAGGTGTTACAAAACTAAGTAAGTCTTTCGCAAAAGAACATCCCTTACGTATTCTGATAGTTGATGATAACACTATAAATCAGAAGCTCATGCTTAATATTTTAAATAAGCTCGGATATAAAGCTGATGTTGCTGAAAACGGGCTTGAAGCATTGAATATTGTTAAAAACAATAAGCATGATTTTGTGTTTATGGACATAGCCATGCCTGAAATGGATGGTTTTGAAGCAACACGGGGGATCAGACACGCTAAAGCTGTTTCACCACAACCTACAATAGTTGCAATGACTGCTCATGCTATGCAGGGTGATAAAGAAAAATGCATTGAAGCTGGAATGGATGATTATGTCAGTAAACCAGTACGTTTTGAAGATGTCTTGAGAGTACTGCAAAGCTAGTACAGCTAATGCTTTTTTATTGGATTCACTAATTATAAGATTATTCAAATCTTGTTTGCTATCTTTTTTTGCCTGGGATTAATACCTTTAGTATAGCATAACCTTATTCTCCCTAATAGACAAGAAAATATTGCTGATAGACCAAAAAGAAATATACCTTGTGATTAGTATTATTGGTTTATTAGCACTGATTTGCATTGTGCTGCAGATTGAAACAGATTAAAATAGTTTTATGTAGACAGCCCTCTATCGCAGTTATTAACAAATTCAACAAAGAGATTTTGCTCCGGACTTAGTTCTCCTAATTCATCCACTGCACGCTTTGCCTGAGTAGTATTTAAACTGCTTTCATAAAATAACTTATAAACTCTTTTAATGCCTGCTATCGTATCGGAAGAAAATCCCTTTCGCATAAGCCCGACACTATTTAATCCAACCGTTTCATAAGGATTGCCCTGCCCACGGGTATAAGGTGCAATATCTTTTTTTATGGCTGACATCCCACCTACAAAGGCATGAGTTCCTATATGCACAAATTGATGAATACCAACTACTCCACCAATTACAACATAATCATGAACATGGACATGTCCTGCCATATTAACGGAATTTGCAATGACAATGTGATTACCTATCTGGCAGTTATGTGCAATATGAGCATATGTCATCAACAGGTTATGGTCTCCAACTACCGTTGATTCTGCTATTTGGTTAGAACGATTAATGGTAACAAATTCTCTGATTGTGTTATGGCTGCCGATAACAAGATAAGTCTCTTCACCAGAAAACTTTAAATCCTGTGGATCTGTGCCAATCACAGCAAAAGAATAGATTTTGTTGTCAGAGCCCAAAGTTGTATTTTTACCAATAATAATATTGGAAAAAAGATGGTTTCTTTCGCCCAGAATAACGTTCGGTCCTATTATGCAATAAGGACCTATATAGCAGTCTTTACCAATTTTAGCGTGGGCATCAATCATTGCAGTTGGATGTATAACTGTCATTGTTATTTCTCCATAATTTTAGCAAGAAAATCACCTTCACAAACTTTTTCAGAACCGACAAAAGCTTCACCATGCATTTTAGCGATGGATTTCTTCAAAGAAACAGCAGTCATTTCGAATCTTAAGGTATCACCAGGAATAACAGGCTTACGAAATTTAACTCCATCTATAGCAGCAAAATAAGCAACATATTTTGAAGGGTCATCAAGTTGATTGAGGAGCATAATTCCCCCAGTCTGAGCCATACCTTCAATAATTAAAACCCCCGGCATAATTGGATGGCCAGGAAAGTGACCTTGAAAAAATTGTTCATTAATTGTAACGTTTTTTATCCCGATTATCTTCTCATCAGGAATAAATTCGATAATTTTGTCCACCAGCAAAAACGGATAACGGTGTGGCATTATTCTCATAATAGCATTAACGTCAAAGACTACATCTTTTGCTTTCTTTTTCTGATAAATCTCTTGCAATTCATTTTTTTTCTGGATTGTTCGTAGTTTTTTTACCAGCTCGACATTAGTTTTATGCCCTGAGCGCGCAGCTAAGATGTGTCCCTTAATCGGCATTCCTAAAAGAGCAATATCTCCCAAAAGGTCAACAATTTTATGCCTGACAAATTCGTTATGATAGCGCAGCGGATGACTGTTTAAAATTCCTTCGCTAGATACTGTAACAGGTTCGTGGTAACCAAAAACATCCTGTAAATGTTTTAACTCATCATTATTCATTTCCGGTTCTGCTATAACTAAAGCGTTTTCCAACGAACCACCTTTGATAAGACCCATGCTTTTTAGCTGTAAAATCTCATTAATGAAGCAAAATGTTCTTGCACCAGCAAATTCTTTTTCATATGATTCAAGATTAGGCAACCAGGTATACTGCGTACCAAGATATTTATGCTTGTAATCTATCATAAACGTAACTTTAAGTTCATTTGACGGGACGATCACAACATCAACATTATCATCCAGAGCAGAAAAACTTATTGGTTCTTCAAACTCAAAATATATTCTGGGAGAGTCCTGCTCTATAACTCCTGCTGTTTTTAGTAAATTCAGAAAACATATTGCACTTCCATCAGCAACCGGAGCCTCAGGACCATCAATTTCGATACGGATGTTATCTATATTCAATCCCTTGATAGCAGACAGTACATGTTCTATAGTTCCGACTGTAGCTTTTTTTATTCCTATTGTTGTCCCTCGGGAGATATCAACAACATGGTCAATATCAGCAGGAATTTCAGGTTTATCAGGTAAATCAGTTCTGATGAATACTATACCTTCATCTTTGCCGGCTGGCTTAAACTTTATTGTAGAAATCTCGCCTGAATGTAAGCCTATTCCTGTATATGATACTTCTCCCCCAATTGTATGCTTATTGTCGGGCATCAATTACTCCTGTTCTCTTTCTTTTCTTATTTTGTTAAACAACCTATACATATCTGGTAAACTACCTTCAGCCGCAATTATTTTTTTCATCTGCATTGCTTCACGAGCCGGAGTACCAAAATATTTATGTTCTGCCTGCAAACTCGCAGCAACACCAGATTGTGCTCCAACCATAGCCTGATTACCTATTTCCAAATGACCTGCTACACCAACTTGTCCTGCAAGATATACATAATCACCTACGATAGTGCTGCCCGCCAGACCAACCTGTGCACAAAGAATAGAATGTTTACCAATAATACAATTGTGCCCTATCTGGACCAAGTTGTCGATCTTTGAACCCTCGCCAATAATTGTAGGTCCGATTGTACCTCTATCTATAGTACTATTTGCTCCGATTTCAACATTGTCATGGATTATTACCTGTCCAATCTGGGGTATTTTTGTGTGAATCCCTTCCTGTAAAATGTATCCAAAACCATCTGCGCCAATCACACTTCCTGAATGGATATTAACATCATCTCCAATCTTTGTATTTTCATAAACAGTAACATTTGGGTAAAAATGACAGTTCTCACCAATAGTGGAATCCTTCTCAATAGTGCAAAAAGAATCTATCCTGGTATACTTACCCAGGCTCACATTATCTCCGATTACAACATATGCACCAATTGAAATTTTTTCAGGTAATTTAACATTTGTTCCGATAATCGCAGAAGAGTGTATGTTTGTCACAAAGCTTGACTTTTCCAATTCCAGCCAATGGTTCATTAAAATCAGGATAGAATGATATGAATTTTCTACGAAAATCACATTAGTCTTATGATTTATGAATTCCGCTTTAAACTTATTCCCAACAATTAATAAACCTGCTTTGGAATCAATTGCCGCTGCAATGTATTTATCATTATCCAGGAATATAACAGAATGCGGTTCTGCTTCTCTGGGATCTGCAATACTATACAATGAAACAGATGTTTTTAATACTGCTTCACCACCAATAACTTCCTGTATTACCTTAGGAGTAAGCTGTTTATTGAATTTCTTCATTATTATTTCTTGGTTTCGGATTCCATCCCTTTGCTTTCTTCATTAAGATTATTGCCAGGATTAACTTGATTTTCATTAATCTCAGGAACATTGCTGTCAACTTTTTGAGTATTTTTGTTTAATTCAGCTAAGACCTGATCAGTTATATCCATACTTGGTGCTGCATACAATACAGTACCCATGCTTACATCAAGCACAAGGGTATATTTATCATCTTCAGATATCTTTTTGATAATATCATTGATTTTCTTAGTCAATGGTTCGATAAGTTCTTTATATCTTTGTTCAGCTTTACCACCATCACCAAAATACTCTTCCAGCTTTTGTCCGGCTTCAGCTTTTTTGGCATCAATTTTCGCCTGAGCATCCCGCTTAGCAGCTTCATTTTTCGTTAATTTATCGATTTCAAAATTTCTTTCCATTAATTTTATTTCTTCGTTAAGGGATTTTATCTGATTCATCCAACCTGTTCTGTCCAAATCATAAACTCTGGCAATTTCCGAAGCTTCATTGCTTCCAGCTAAAATTCTGTCAGTATTAACATAAGCAATCTTAACTTGCTGAGCAAATGAAAGACTAACTCCGAACAGGACAATAAGTATTATTACTATGTACTTCATAAGTTCTCCTAATATTTAGTCGGTAAGATATAATTCTTCATTTGAATTGCATTTTATTTACATGCAACTATAAGTCAATATAATTGTGAATCACTGCTACAAAGGTAATTTTATACATGAAATCAATACAGCCTGCCCATTTAATGACAGTCTGTATTAGCAAGACATATTATAAGCTGAACCTGATATCTAATTGTTTTACAGCCCGAACATCATCGACTCTTCTTACCGGAGTTGTCAGGGGAGCATTGTGTAAGTTTTCAGGATTTGCTTCAGCTTCTTTGGCAATCTGAATCAAAGCTTCTGCAAATGCATCAAGACTTTGCAGGCTTTCCGTTTCTGTCGGCTCAATCATAAGAGCTTCCGGGACAATAAGCGGAAAATATATTGTTGGAGCATGGAATCCTTTATCCAAAAGCCGCTTTGCAATATCCAAAGTCGAAACACCACACATTTTCTTTTGTTTTGTACCATCTGCAACAAATTCATGCATACAATACTCTTTATGTTCTACATGATAATAATCTGACAACCTGTACTTAAGATAATTCGCATTAACAATAGCATTTTCAGATACTTGGCGTAATCCATCAGCACCTAACATTTTTATATAAATGTAAGCTCTAAGTAATACAGCAAAGTTACCATAATAAGTATGTACTTTATTAATAGCAGTACTTTCATGAGATTCGTCAAAAAAATAACCTTGTGGATTTTTACCAATAATTGGCATAGGTAGAAACTTGACCAGCTTATCGATAACACCGACCGGACCTGCACCTGGTCCGCCACCACCATGGGGAGTGGAAAATGTTTTGTGAAGATTGTAATGCATGACATCAAAGCCAATTTTACCGGGTTGAACGATACCCAAAAGAGCATTAAGGTTTGCACCATCCATATACATCAATCCATCCACAGAATGAATAATATCGGCAATTTCTTCTATTTGAGACTCAAACAATCCCAGAGTGTTCGGATTAGTTAACATAAATCCAGCTGTATCTGCGTTAACAATTTCCTTTAAATGCACGGTATCAACTCTGCCATCTTCCTTTGATTTTAGCTCAATAACTTCAAATCCTGCCAATGTACAGCTTGCCGGATTAGTCCCATGAGCACTATCTGGCATAATAATCTTGGTTTTATTTACATTACCTTTTGATTGATGATAAGCATGTATAATTTTCAACCCTGTAAATTCACCATGAGCTCCGGCAACAGGCTGTAAAGTAACTTGCGCCATACCTGCAATTTCACTCAAATCTCTTTGCAGTTCATACATTATTTCCAACGCACCCTGAACAGTATCCAGTGGCTGATAGGGATGAAGATTTGCAAAACAGGTATGCCGTGCTAAAGTCTCATGTATTTTAGGATTATATTTCATTGTACATGATCCCAAAGGATACAAACCTTTTTCAATAAAGTGATTGAGATGACTAAGTTCGACAAAATGACGCATCACATCCAATTCACTGCATTCAGGAAGCTTAGCCATTTCTTTTCTAAGGAATTTATGGTATTCTTGAGGAATTTCACTCACAAAACTATCTGGTAAATCACATTTAGGAAGTGTATAACCCTTGCGGCCCGGACTGCTCATTTCAAAAATAGTTTTTGGCATTAGTTACCTCTCTTAATGAATTTACCAAATCATCTAAATCATTTATACTCTTCTTCTCAGTAACAGCAATCATTAATTGATTAGGATTTGTGTATTTAGCCATATCCAATCCGGGATATATCGATTTAAGTTTTAGTTTTTGTATAATCTCCTTTGCAGGTATGGGAGTATTTATAACGAATTCTTTGAAGAAGGGAACGCCGGGATACGCCATGCTGAATCCGCGCAGTTTGCATATTTCTTCAGCAAGATAATGCGCTTTTCGTACACAATTCATAGCCACATCATATATGCCGGTTTTACCCATTAAACTCATATATACAGTTGCAGCTAATGCACAAAGCGCTTCATTTGAGCAGATATTACTGGTAGCTTTTTCCCTTCTGATATGTTGTTCTCTTGCTTGTAATGTTAATGCATATGCCCGTTTGCCATCAACATCCAAAGTAGCTCCTACAATACGTCCCGGCATAGAACGAGCCATTTCTAACTTACTTGCAAAGAAACCGAATAATGGACCTCCCATGTTCATAGAATTGCCAAGTGGTTGACCTTCACCTATCACTATGTCTGCATTGTATTCAGAAGGAGCATTAAAAATTGCCAAACTGATAGGGTTCACAGATGTTACTAAAAGACATTTCTCCAATGAGTGCACAATATTATCGATTTCAAACATGTTTTCCAGATTTCCATAAAAATTTGGTGTTTGGATTAACACACAGGAAGTTTGCTCATCAATTGTATCTTTTAATATATTAAGGTCTGTTACACCATTATTTGCAGGGACAACCAATAATTCTACGCCTATGCCTTCAGTATAACACTTAATTACTTTAAGAAATTCAGGATTAATTGATTCAGAGACTACTGCTTTCATCAGCCGGTTCTTACGGATAGCCATCAGAATTGCTTCTGCTGCTGCACTGGCTCCGTCATACATACTAGCATTGGCGATTTCCATTCCGGTTAATTCACATATCATTGTCTGAAATTCATAAATGTATTGCAGAGTGCCCTGGCTTACTTCTGCCTGATAAGGAGTGTATGCAGTCATGAATTCTGGTCTGCTGATTATGGATTCAACTGCTGCCGGTATAAAATGATCATAAATACCGGCTCCTAAGAAAGAATTTGCAGTTTGGACACATCTGTTTCGGCAAGTTTTTTCGTTGATTAAACGGGTAATTTCTAATTCTGACAAAGCAGGATCAAGCTTTAAAGGTTCATTAAGCTTCAACTTTTCAGGTATAGCTTTTATGAGTTCCTCAAAATTCTTTACTCCAATTGCCTGCAGCATTTGCTGCCGTTCCTCTTCTGTTGTTGAAATATACGGCATTAACGCTCCTTTTATATTTTATTTGTTATACATTTTATCAATTACTTATGAATTAGAATAATGCAATTAAGAATAGTAACCTGATCTTAATTCAATGCGCTATATACTATTCATTATAATGTTCCTTTAATAATCTCTTTTCTAATTTGTCAATTCAATTTTGATGTTCTGGCTAAAAAATATGTTATTCTATTCCAGTCACAATATCCAGAGTACATTAAGAAGGAAAATATAGCTATGCACAACATGGGTTTCAATAAGTTTCAGACAGATATTGAAAAACAACTTGACACAGAAACTTTGTAATAAAAACCTCACTTCAATTCAAAGGAATGTTGGGCTTGGTTTGAGATTTATTATCGTTTTTTGTGAATTAAACTTATGAATAAGAGTGTGTTAACATAAGCTATTCAACCAATAAAATAAAAATACCTTTAAGGAGGATCTCTTGAAAAAGACAATACTCATTACTTTAATCCTGTTAATTGTAACACTTGTTTTTGCTGAAATGCCAAATCAGATTGCAAGAAAAAGCAAATTCACTGCAACATCTCAAACCAGAACTGAAATCATCGCCTATCAGGAAACATTTGAGGACGGTGCAGCAGGCTGGACATTTTCTCCAACTACTACAGCTAACTTGTGGCATACTGCAACAGTAGCAGATGCGCCTTCCCCTACTCATGCTATGATTAATCAGAATGCACAAATGTCTTACAATCCAAGCATGCAAAACTATCTGATTTCTCCATCAATCACGTTGCCATTATCCGGTGCAATTAAAGCTGATTTTATGATGAAAGGAGATTTTACTGATAATTCCCCGACATCCGGCGGATTGACAGTTCTGGATTATTGGGGCTGGGAGATTTCTCCCAATAATGGTACAACCTGGTACAGAATGAGTAATCCTTATAACAGTCCAACCGGCTCAAACTACGTATTTATTGATGCTCCTGATACCTGGAGTTATGTTACTGAAAGCTACAATGGTTTGGATGGGATGATATCCGATTATGCAGGTCAGACTGTAAAATTCCGTATCTATTTTCATTCAGATAGTGACGCACCTATCGGGACGGGTATTATGGTGGATAATTTTACAATCTTTAATGATATTTTCCTTCCACCTCCTACAAACCTTAATGCAGTAATTGCAGGTCAGACAGTGCAGTTAGACTGGGCAGCACCACCTTCAGGTTTTTCAACTGAGACTATCACATCTACTAATTCTGCCTGGACATCTTTTGTTTCTGATGCAGATACATATGCCATGAGGATAACAAATCCTTTTCCAGCACCATTACAACTGCACGGCATAAACTTTATGCTTTACCGTCAAAATAGTGCGCCGATTTCCGGAGCACCTACTGTACATGTTTTTGCTGACGCTGCAGGATTACCCGGTGCAGAATTAGCAAGTGTTGCCAATGTTTCCAATATCAGCAACATGGAATGGAAAATGGTGGATATAACATCACAAAATATTCTCATACCTGCAAATGGTTCAGTTTTTGTCGGGATAAGCAATATTGACGATGGCGGTACAGTTGACGGACAGGGGCTATTGTGTGACTCAACCAGCGTTAATGCGGATTCTTATGCTCTGTTTCAGGGCACCTGGGATACCTTGGATATGTCTTACACAGGTTTAAAGAATTGTGCTTTAGGCGGCGTATATTGGGTAGATGATCCATTTGCTCCAATTCTTACAAGTTTTAAAGTTTATCGCGGAACCAATCTTACAGATCCCTTCACTGAAATCGCTGCAATAACTTCTCCAACTACTATTACTTTTACTGATGAAAATCCTATTATTGGACAAGTAAATTATTATAAAGTTACAGCTATGTTTGATGCTTATGAATCTGAGCCATCCGATATCGTTTCTGTAGACCTGATAGGATTGCTTTATACTGAAGTTTTAAACGATGATGGCACCTCTAACCAGAATTTTAACGTTGGTATTTCAAATTCATTGGCCACCAAGTTTGTTACAGATCCAAATGCAGAAATTCACTATGCCAAAGTTTTTATTAATTCTCTTGGCAACAGTGCTTTGATTATCAGAATTTTTGATAATAACGGTGCTGATGGTTCACCCGGAACTCAGATGTTACAATTTACAGCAGCAGTTACTTCCCTGAGTTTGGGCTGGAATAATATTCCTGTTCCTGCGGCAAATATTGTTACAGATGCAGATGGTACATTCTACATAGGAATTTATGAATATGCCAGCGTTTCTGTGTTTGGCCTGGATACTGATAACAATGGTTATAGCTGGAAAAAAATAGGCACAGCCGGAGCATGGACCCCTATTACTGAAGGTAATGTCATGATTCGTGCTTTAGTAGCCTGGGGAAATGCTAATGATGATTATATCGAAATTGCTCCCATCAGCAACCTTACTAATTATCCCAATCCTTTCAATCAAATGACCGAAATCAGCTTTGATACCAGGAAAGCAGGAACTGCAAGCCTGAAGATTTATAATCTGAAAGGACAGTTAATTCGCTCTATCCCAACCGGAAATCTTGCCAAAGGTACGCATTCATTCACTTGGGACGGTAACGACAACAATAATAAAGCAGTTGGTATCGGCGTTTATTTCTGCAAGCTTGAAGCAGATGGTAAAACCATAACCAAAAAGATAATCAGAATAAAATAACCAAACACACATAAACAAAAAGAGATACTCGTCATGGAGTATCTCTTTTTTTTTAGATAGATGGTTTTATTGTTTAGCAGAAGTTGAATTGTTTTGGTCAGCCATTAAGCGCATGGTTGTATAAGCCAGACTGATGTTGTCGTTTTTGGCAAACTCAGTTAATATTGCTTCCCATATCGTTTCTGTGCTTCCTCTTCTTTCTTTGGCACCAATCAGATACCTGATTGTGAGCATAACTCCGCTATCAACCACAGAAGTATAAACCACTGGTGTGATGTTGCGATATATTATCAGGAACTTCCTTGCAGCTCTTTTAATTTGCTTTTCAACTTCTGCAGAGATAGGAGGTGTCTTTTCATTGGCTATATTGAGAAGGATTTCTTTGGCTTTCACCCAGTCACTCTCGAAAGTAATCAGTACAGGCACTTCATTCCAGATATATTTAAAACCGCTGTCATAATTGCATATTGGTTGAGTAAAAATAAGGTTATTGGGAATGTGAATCATCCTGCCTGTGCTCTGGTCTGCAGCAACCCAATTACCTATTTCCAGGATAGAAAACTGAAAAGGACGCAAGTCTATCACATCGCCGGCTTTATCTCCTATCTGAATGCGGTGACCTACTTCAAACGGTTTTCTCCAAACGATGAATATCCAGCCGGCAAGATTGGCAATCAGGTCCTTTAAAGCAATCGCCAAACCTGCTGTAAGTAAACCTAAAAACGTTGCTATCGATTGAAATCCTGCAAACCAAATCCTGCCAATGATTACAACTGCTAAAGCAGTTATGGAGTAACTCGCAGTTTTTTGCCAGCTATATCTGGACTTTGCATCAGTAACTCGCTTTTCTATCAGCCTTGCCAGCATGATTTTGATAATCCAGGCTATGAGGATAACTATTATTGAGCTGATTATTTTACTTAGCGGTTCATTTTGAAAGAATACAACAACTTGATTCATATAATCCATATTTACCTGTCCTTAATACTATATGTCTAAATGTATGCAACTGTAAATTATCGTCAAACTATTTTTTAGATAGTTTTATCCAAGTTCCTTTAGACATGATTTCTCAAGTTCAGTTCCATGGGATGCGGATTAAGATAATACTGTTCTTCCAGGTATGGCTTTTTGTATTTGCTGACATAGTGATTTAATAAAGTAATGGGCACAATCAGAGGATAGTGTTCTTCCTTATACTTCTCAATGATATTAATAAGCTCTGCCTTTTCCTCAGCGCTCAAATCCTGTTTGAAATAGCCCAGAATATGGAGCATAACGTTCTGATGTTTCCTTCGTGTTGCAGTGCGTTTCAAAGCTGATATCAGCAGTTCAAAATATTGTTTTTGTACTACTTCAGGAGGATAACCTGAAGCCGTTGCCACCAGCTTACCCATCAACCTGTAATGCTCGTTACTATGAGCCATAATCAGCAACTTGTGCCTTGTATGAAATTGAATCAGGTCCTTGAGTTTGGGAGTGCTGTTTAACAATTGATACCAGCGCTGAACTATGAATATTCTTTCTATAAAGTTCTCCCTGATTGTGGGGTCATGCAGACGTCCTTCTTCTTCAACCGGCAGCAAGGGAAATGTATTCATAAACTCACGTGCAAATAATCCAACACCTGTCTTGGAAGCAGCTCCGCCTTTTTCCGGATAGATTTTCACCCTTTCCATTCCGCTGCTGGGTGATTTACTCTTAAAAACAAATCCGCATAGCTGTTCCCGTGCGAGTTTTTCTATACGAGCCTCGCTGTAGTTCTTCATCCTGTCTGTGTGATCTATTTTTGTATTGATTGTGATAAGTTTGGGATTTTCTGCAGAACCGACTAATCTCATTGCTTCACGCGGAACAGGCAGCCCACACTCTACTTCCGGACAAACAGGAACGTATTCCACATAAAGTCCCAGTTGCTCAACCAGCCAGCTGTCATATTTATGCTGTCCGTCATAGCGCACTTTGTTGCCGAGTAGACAGGAACTAATACCTAATCTGATTTTTTCTGAATACATAACTACCTCTGATTATCTACTTTGGATAACAAATATTTTTTGGCAAGGAAAAGATTATTTCAACACAGAGACACAGAGAGTCATGTAATGACGGCATAACATAGGCTGGGGTGTTACCCCAGTGCCTGTGCATCAAAACAATTTAACCCTTTATGGGTGACATCTTTCAAACTCAAAGATGCAAAGACACAATGTCGCAAAGGATAATATATAACACCAGACGTGTCTTATCCTTCGACTAATCTCAGGATGACACTCCGCGTCGTCCCTGCGGTTCGAGGGTCTCTCCCGTTGTAGAACGGGACAGGGATCCATACTGTTTTGATTTTATGGAACACGAAACACGCAGAAAAGACAAAAGGAATATCATCCTTCGACTAGCTCAGGATGACACGTAGGGACAGGTCTTGTGCCTGTCTGTAATCCCTCTCGCTTTAACACTTTTTCACCTCATCACTCGCAGCTTTTTCACTTTTCTGCTCATAATCTCTCCCTTTTCAGCAATCGATATTGGGTCAATGTTCTGTCGGTATCCTGTCGATGCAGCATCGACTGGGCATCGACTAGTTATCGACTGGACATCGACTGGCTTCAAAGCATGAAATGAGGAATGAGGGAAGTAATCTTGTGAATAAGTATAAGTTAGTTGTTCTGCTTTACAATATCTATAATCGGTATTTCTGGTTTGGAGTCAATAATTGGTTTTGCAGCAAGACCGGGAACTGAAGTACTCCCAACATGTTGGATATCAAAATCGCCAAGAGCAGTTCTAAGAAGAGAACTTATCTGCTTGAACTGCTCTGCCCAGACCGATTTGTAGGATTGAACTTTAACTCGACCTGGCTGCATGAATTATATCAAGTTTTAGAGAACTTTTAGCAATTATTCGCTTTTCCTGCAGCAAAAGGATTTTTAACTTTCTTCGGCTCCGGAGCTTTCTTTTCCTCTTTTACATAATTGTTTTCGTTAGGGATTAAGCATAGGAATTTTAAGACTGATTTCCCGACATTCTTGAATTGATGCATCTTGTCAGGATCAACAAAGATACTGTCGTTTGCTTTAAAAGAATATTCATTGCCTTCAAAAACAAGGGTTCCTTCACCTTCCAGGCAATATATTTCATGCTCCCAGGCATGTTTATGATAAGGTGTGTGTCCACCCGGTTCCACTTCAAACATGCGCATGGCAAAGTTTGGAGCACCGTCTTTTTCAGCGATAAGCCAGCGGATTTTAGTACCCGTTGCGCCTTCTACATTGACCGGCTGGAGTTCAACCTGGTTAAAATGTGTAAGTTTCATATCTTCTCCTAGTCATATAATAATCAAAAATATTCAAACAGGTTAAAAAAAATACGGATGCAATAGTTAAATCGCATCCGTAAAATGTCAATAGGGTATTTTATCTTTTCTTGGTAGTAGCTTTGCTGGTCAGGGTCTGCAGAGATGCTTTGTCCTGGTGAGTAAGATGATAATAATCTATCACGAGGTTACTGGCAACAAAGATTGATGAATATGTTCCCAGAATTAAACCAATGACCATCGCAAAGGCAAAATCATGAATAACAGTACCGCCAAAGAAAAATAATGACAATGCTGCAAGCATGGTTGTACCTGCTGTAATAACAGTTCTGCTCAGGGTCTTGTTCATAGCGTTGTTAAACACAACTTCATACGGATCTTTTCTGTATATCCTAAGGTCTTCACGTATTCTGTCATATACCACAATCGTGTCGTTGATAGAATAACCGACCAGGGTCAGCAGTGCAGCGATAACCTGAATGGTGATTTCTTTTCCGGTAATGGCAAAGATTCCCACCAGGCATAAAACGTCGTGGAAAATAGCCAGAATAGCTGAAACACCAAAGGTTAGTTCGAATCTTATCCAGATATAGATAATCATCAGCAACATGGATAGCAGCACAGCAAACATAGCCTGTGAACGTAATTCTTTCCCGACTTTTGGTCCTACTTCATCTATCTGCAGGACTATATCTTTCTTGATATCTCTTCCCTGTGTATATTCAGGAAAATTCTGTGTGATAACTTCAATGATTTTGTTACCAGTGCCCTGGGTAGTGCCCTTAGTTTTAATCAGGAAATGGGACGTTCCCATCTGCCCGATACGCTGGATTTCAGCATCTTTAAAACCATTGTCTTTTAGCACTGTTCGAAGTTTATCAATTTGCAGAGCCGGAGTTGCAGGGTCAACTGGTGCCAGGTTTAATTCCATGGCTACACCGCTGGTAAAATCTATACTCCAGTTCAATCCTCTAAAAGCAATACCTGCTATACCGACGATAAAAACTAAAACAGACAATGTGTAAGCATAATAACGGATTTTAACGAAAGGGATATTAGTTTTTCCAAAGAAATGCATCTTATACTCCTAAATACTCATTGTCTTTTTGTTTTTGGTCAGTACGAAATTATCAAATATAGCACGGCAGAACACTATTGCAGTAAACATTGAACCAACAATACCGATAGTCAGAGTTACAGCAAAACCTCTCACAGGTCCTGAACCGATGTTATAAAGCACAACTGCTGCAATCAAAGTGGTTAACTGAGAATCCCATATGGTGACAACTGCTCTTTTGTAACCTGCATCAACCGCTGTCCTTGGGGTTTTACCGTTTTCAAGTTCTTCACGGATACGCTCAAATATCAGCACATTAGCGTCCACTGCCATACCGATTGTAAGAATAATACCTGCAATACCGGGAAGGGTTAAAGCTGCGCCAAAAGCAGCAAGCATAGCTCCGACGAAAGCAACGTTGAAAATCAATGCAATGTCAGCAATAAATCCCGCGCCTTTGTAATACAATATCATAAATAAAAATACTGACAAGAAACCGATGATTCCTGCCAATGTACCGCTCTTGATGCTATCAGAACCGAGAGAAGCACCTACAACAACAGTTCTTTCTTCGTTCACAGGAGCTTTTAAGTTTCCGGTCTTCAAAACAATAACCAAATCACGCACATCATCAAGTGTGAAACTACCTGAAATCTGACCTTCTCCGCGTGGAATCCGGTCTTTAATAACAGGAGCTGCATAAACAACATCATCCAGCAAAATTGCCAGGCGTTTGTTGATATTATTACCGGTCAAAACTTCAAATCTTCTTGCACCATCTCTGTTAAGCTTAAAAGAAATATAGGGCTTATTTGCAGTACTCGGGTCGCCTGAATTTGGATTGCCAATCACGACTTTTGCGTAATCAAGCGCTTCACCTGTAAGCTCTGCATTTTCATGGATAATGTATGCTTCGCGGTCTGCTTTGGCATCAGTTTTATTTTCCTGTCCCAAAGCTATCATGAAACCGGCTGGTATATTGTTTGTAAAAGTTGAGTCTTTCAGCATTGCAGTCAGGATTTCCACATCTTCATAACCTACTGTATAAGGTGCTCCACCACTATTAATCAGATTAGTAAAGACTTTCCCGGTATCTAAAGCAGACAGAGAATCAGCTTTAACAGAATCGGATGGGGATGAACCAAGAGGTTTGTAGAATTCAGCAAGTTTCGGATACTGATTTAAGTTTGCTTTTAAATATAAGTCTAAGGCATTCAATACTTTTTCAGTTTCCTCTTTTTCTGCTACAAATTTGAATTCCAGCATAGCTGTCTTTCCGATAAGACTTCTCGCACGGTCAAAATCTTTAACACCGGGCAATTGAATCATGATGCGGGTTTCACCTACTTTTT
Organism: Cloacimonetes bacterium UBA6097; assembly: GCA_002435865.1. Lineage (GTDB taxonomy): Bacteria > Cloacimonadota > Cloacimonadia > Cloacimonadales > Cloacimonadaceae > UBA5614. Next base: position 24,318 of record DIWV01000008.1, read on the forward strand.
GAATAGAAGGTTCAGCCACACCAAACTGGTCAACACGGTTACGGATAACCTGTATGGCATTATCAACGGCATCTTTTGCCTGTTCTGTATTAAGTTTGGATGTATCAACATCCAGTAAAATCTGCATTCCACCTCGTAAATCCAAGCCCAGCTTGATTTTCTTATTTCCCCACCATTCAGGCAGGTTTGGAATAACCATTGGGGCAAGGAAAAACACTGTTACCAGTATGAAAGCAAGGATTGATGCACTGCGCCAAGAAACGTTTTTCATTCGCAATTGCTCCCTTTTATCTAATTAATATCTCTTAAAAACACAATCTTATCCAAAACTTTAAAACAGCATGTTTCGTCAAGTCATTTTAGGATATCAGCCACCAGTTGGGTGACTGGTCTTAAAGCCGACAGTTTTGTTATCAGTTTGTCCGATTATCTTAATTTCACCGAATTGTTTTTCAAAAGCTTCGATGTTTTTCTCCAAAAGCTGAAGCATTTGTTTGGCATGTTGGGGTGTTGTCATAACTCTGGAATAGACTTTTGCATCTGGAATTCCGGGCACTATTCTGCCAAAATCCAGGATAAATTCTGAGGGTGAATTACTGATAACAAAGAAATTTGCATAAACGCCTTCGCCTACTTTTTCATCAATTTTAATATTGATTTGATTTTGTTGCGGGGGTTGACTCATAATATACTCCTTATATAAAAATCAATCATATGAATTTCATTAAACTAATGTTAATCTACTATAGAGCCTAAATAATCGGAAAAGATTATAGTCAAGGATTAAATGGATTAGAATTAGCTCAGCTTATTACCAGACCATGTGTTTTAATCAGAGAATAGACTTTGTGAAAGAACTCAGAATGTGTAAGAATTTTTATACTTCCTAGAATAATCAGTTGTTCCCTTGCCCTGCTCAAGGCAACATTTAATTTGCGGTCAACTGTTCCTAACATATTTACTGACTGCAGCATAGAGAGTTCATAATGATACCGGATTGGATAAGACATAATAATACAATCCCTTTCTGAACCCTGATACCGTTCAACTGTATCCACAGTAATATTCCTGTATTTATTCCCTAAAGTTGAAAGAATACACTGTGCCTGTGCTCTGAAGGGAGATATTATGCCTACTTTATTACATATCTCATCTTCAGTCATTGAAAGACTGAGTTTTTCAATGAACTTATTAATCCATTCTGCATGGCAGGCATCAGCTTTACTTTGATATGACGGCTGAGTATCAATCCAGACTATTCTTGAACTCAGCACTTTTGCCAAAAACTCGTCATTGGTTTTGTGCCATGTGTGTTGTGCGACCTGTCTTTTAGAATCAGATGACAGTTTATTCTTATAATTATCACTAACCAACCTGGCAATTTGATCGTGCATCCGATAGTGATTTGTAAGCATAGAATAGCAGGTTGGAAAGATCTTTTTATCAGCATTAGTAATTAGTTTTTCCAAAATTGATACTCTGTCTTTTTCTGTCTGCTGCAAAATTATGGGGGGCAGTTGATTCTGGTCTCCGATAAGTATTGTTTTAGGGATTCTTGACATCAGTCCTATGATATGATGTTCAAGAATCTGGGAAGCTTCATCAATAATCATTTGATTGATGGTAATTTTATTCAAGATATCCGGTGCAGAGGCTAAGAACGTATGCAGAGTTGATACGAAAATTCCGGAAGTTTCAAAGTTTGATTCATTTAATGCTTTAATATTTTTTTTGCCGGAAGATTTTATCTGCCCGGAAGAAGGTTGGGGAAATTCCTGAGTTTTGTTGCCAAGCCTGGTGAAACTTATATGCTCTTTGTCCAAATTACAGCATATTTCATCTACTGCTCTGTTGGTAAAACTCAGAATCAGTATTTTGTCCTTAGTTTCGGTAAGAATATGTTGCACATATTGCATAAGTAAACAAGAGGTTTTCCCCGTCCCCGGCGGACCTTGCACAAGGTAATAATCCCTGGCTGAGATCATGCCTTTAAGGCTTTCTGTGATATCTTTGCGCCAGGAAACTGCTTCGGGTATATCCTTTTCATCAAACTCAGGAGCAGTATTTCCGATAATCTTAGCTCTGACAGAAGGTTCTGCGCAGAGATATGAATAGATAGAGCTAAGACCTGTGTACAGAGAAGACTCCATTAAATCCGGCTCAATTGCCCAAAGGGTATATTTATCAAAAACTCCGTCAGGTTTAATTATTGTGCGCATTCTGATCTCAATTTTTTCACTATCAAGATAGCTGATTGTCCCTCTGTTCAATTGCTGTTCGTTTATAGCCACTATTTGTTTATACAAAACAACTATATCTCCAACCCGTAAATTGGACAGAGTGCCTCCATCCTGTCTGTGCAGAGTGATTTTATCTTCAATAATCCGGTCTATCCAGAGGTTATCAATAATCCTGTATTGTTTTTTCTTTTCCACAAGACTGCAGTTCCACAGGGAGCTGAATCCGTAATTCCCAATCTCACTTTCAACGAAAGCTCCGGTTTTAACTGCCCAGATTTCTCTGAAAATAAAGCGCAGTTTATCATTAAGCCATTTCAGTTCAGAAGCTGATATCTTGTTTAAGGTAGTTTTAAAATGCTCAGCTTTTTCTGTGATAAATTTATTGGGATAGTTGCGTATATTGGTTTTAAACCAGTTTATAAACACTTCCGGATTCGTTGCCATTTTTTGCATCATTCCGATAATCCTGTTCCTGCACATCAGAAAATCCTGCTCTGTTGCAATGTGATTTACCACATGCCGGAGAGGTGTTTTCTTATCACGGGAATAGAATATAGAACTATTGGCAATTTTAAGTGCTCCAAAAACTTCTTTCATAATCAGATTATACCCAATAACCTGCATCTGATGAGCTTTCCAAACATCATGGGATGGTGAAGAACCACTTTTTAATTCCAGGATAGAATATTTCGGTATTTTATCATCAGGCAGGGTTATAACATCAAGCCTGCCGTGCAATCCGTACTTAAGTGATACAAAAGACGGCTCCAGCTGGCAATTCAGTTTATTTAATCCTGATGCAGTATCCCTGAGTTGTGCATAATGGTCTAATTCGATTTGATTGTAAATTTCCTGCCAGGTCTCCATGCCAAGTGAAAAAACCTGTTGAGGATTATTCTCCAGATATTCATCAAAAATGCTTCTGAGAGATTTGGAGGGCTCAGATATCAACTCATCAAAAATATGATTAACTAATTTACCCTTAGCCAGTGGAGGACTTACCGGCTCACTAAAGAATTTGTTAAGCAGGAATAATTCCGGATAACACTCCTTATTCTGAAAACAGTCTGCAATTGAAGAAACGTCTACTAAAAAATCCTGCTCCAAAATAACAAGCGTAAAAGGAGTAGATTGATACCTGTTTGCCGTTCCACGCACAATTGACAGATTATAGAAGCTTACATTGCAATATTTCCATAATGCTTTATCAAGCAAAGTCCAGTTTTTACACACGTTTTTCGCATCGTTTTTATCCCACAAAGTCACCGATACTTCAAATCCTTCAGGAGTCTGGCAGTTAATCTCTATAAAGCTGTTTGTTTTATCTGTCACAGAGCACTTCCAACTGTTTACCATGCCATAGATATGCTCTACGTTTTGTTCTTCAGATGACCTGAATGCTATTAAATGCCTGGCTTTGTTCTTATTTAGAAATAATGCTAATTCATCCGGGATTGATGTGCCGGAAAACAAATCTATTGCTTCAGCAAGAATTCTTATTGAGCTGGTGAAGTCATTCTCACCGAATTCAAAATCATCTTTGTGTACAACTTTGTTTGTTAATAACCGCAACAATTGTAGCTGTTCAATCAATTCTCCAGGAACAGGAAAAACTTCATGTATATACTGCATCCTTGCATAGAGACCTGTGAAGGCAATATTTGCGTTTATTGTGACGGTTTTATAGAGGTTTTCCAGGATCTGCCGACATCTAAACAGTCTTTCTGTTAAACTCAGTTCAGAGCTGCTGAGCTCTGTTATCTGGCTGTATAATTCATCAGCCTGAGTTGCAGACAATAAATGATTCTTTGCAGACATTTTATCTGTTACATACCTCTATTAGTATAAGTTGTTTGTCTTAATAAACCTGTTGTGCTGAAGCCTTGATTACTTTTTTTTAGCCTTTTTTGATTGGGGCTTAATACCAAATATCTGTGATTTTATCCAATTCCAGTTCAGGATGATATGCAATATACTTAATAAAATAAATATTATCCCGGCAATTTCATGTATTTTATAAACCACATGACTTTCATGTAAGGCAGTTATCACCGGATATTTATACAGAGTAACAGCTGCAGCTGCAGTAAGAAAAGTGATAAACATAATGGGATTTAGTATCTTTAAAAGCTTAACTGCTGCCATATTTAATATCTCCTTAACCAATCAAAATATAGCGATAACATTTATCAAATCGGCTTTTACTTGTCAATAAAAACAATCATCAGCAACTAATAACATTTCATCAAAGTAGTGTTTTAGGTTGAGCATACATTACTGCTTTCTTAATTCTAATACGGTAGCATTACNNTACCGTAATGCTACCGTATTGCTACTGAGAAGTCAATAAGAAAAAAAAAGCAACCCGACATCACATCAGGTTGCTTATTTTATTGATTTTAAGTACTATCTATTTCAATAATGTCATCTTATTTGAGAGGACTGTATTTCCGAAGGATAAGGTGTAGAAATAGACACCGCTGGTAGCTATTTTCCCGTCTTTATCCCTGCCATCCCAGACAACTTGATACTTTCCCTTACCTTTAACGTTGATAGCCAGGATTCTAATCAATTGCCCCTTTGTATTGTATATTTTGATTATCGCAGGAGCCTTTATATCCTTTACAACTTCAAAACTGATAGTAGTTGTTGGATTGAAAGGATTGGGATAATTAGTCAGATTAACAATTTCTACCGGAGGTGTTGAGTTTTCTGTATCATCTTCGATATCTGTGCCACCGGTAAAACTCGTAAATGGCGTAATAATTCCCCACATAATGCTCACAGATATGATTGTCTGTTTCAGTTCAATAGCCTGGAAAGAATTTGGATCCAGCGAATAATATTGAATTAACAGTGTTTCAATATATTGTTTAGCCCAGATTTTTGGCAGGAACTGATACTGTGGACTATCTGTCTCTGAAAGTGTTAACGGATATTGATAATTAACAGGTTGGTTATAAGCATTCCCGCTAAAATTGATGGTAACAGGTTGAGGAAAATCATATCTTCCGCTCACAATCATTTGCTTTCCAAGGTACAAGTTTGGCAAATCGGAAGGATATACATCGTGCACAGCAGCAATCGGATTAACACTAAAGACAGGATTTAAAATAACCGGATTACGGATAAGATTATAAAAATCCGTTATTGTGGCATAAAGCTCACTGTTGCCCAGGAAAGTTGCAACCCCGTTATTATGGTCTGCCAACAAAGTAAGCAGCTGATGATTGACGTCAGAGCCTATCCCAAAGTTAAACAGATAGATATCTGCTTCGTTAATGTTAATCAGGTTGTCAACATAGTTTACTAACTGTTGCGTGTTTGTTATTCCTGAAGTGGGCTGGCCATCTGTCAGGAAAATGATTATGTTTGCCGTGCTGTCACTGGCATTTACAAATTGTGGAACAGACACATCAAATGCTGCCTGGATGTTTGTGTTTCCGGTAGCAGTTATGCTGTTTATGAAATTCAGGGCAGAAGAAATATTCGCCGGTGTACGTGGTTGATGCGTTGTCCATAATGGCTGGACATAAGCGTTAAAGATAACGATATTAAATAAATCGCCTTCATTCAGGTTGTTGACAATATATGTTGCTGCATTCTTTGCCTGAGTTATCTTGTTTTCAAACCCCATGCTGCCTGAACGGTCAATAATAAGGGTAAAAACTTTATCGATAACCTGGGTTGTATTAGTGGGATCGGGCTCTACAATAAACGTAAAGAAACCTCTTCCCATCAGGTCGGGAACAGAATCCAAATACGTACTCATAGCCCATAAACCCAGTTGCGTTGAACTGAGTGTATATCGTAAGTGATAATCCAGATTTGCATATGAGTTGTATGACAGATAATGTGCATTAGCAACTTCTCCATTATTGTCAACATTTGCACTGGGGTGACTCAGCATCTGGAAGCCTGTTATCAACCTGTCTGAAACAAGATGTACATCCAAAGCCTGAGATTGTAAACTGGAAGACTGAAGAGGTAAAGTATTATTTCTTAAAACCAGATCCACATTTCCTGATGAATATGGCAGCAGTTGTACATAAGTAAGCTCTACAGTCATAGTATCTGTGGGAGCTAAAACCGTTATAAAATCAAAGATAATTGGAAATGGTCCCACGTAATTCAAGAAACTGGTTGGAAAGGTTGATGGACCACCCGGAGGATTTTGAGGATTTGGACTTATGATTGCAGAAAACCACATTCCCGCTGCAAACCATCTCAGCTGAGTAGCGCTTGCTCCATCCGGAAGAGGATAAAAATAACGGGGAGCCATATTAGATAGTTGATTATTCCTGAATGTTTCAGTTACTGTTACAACTGCTATCTGGTTTTCGACATTAACATCATAAGAACACCGGGTTAAAATTGCATACTGTAAATAGTTGATTCCGCTGTTGATTACTACGCCTGCTGCACTTAATGAAAGGCAGACAAACGTAAGAGCTGAAAATAAAACAAAACGTCTCATTTTTTCCTCCCCTTAGAAGAGAACATCAAATAGTTTTTTGCCTTCTTGCTGTGAATGATAAAACAAATCTCATAATTATATAATGAATAATTTGTTCCAAAAGTCAAGATATTTTTTAAATATTAACTAATTTAATTGATGTAATTTTGAGAGAATGAAATATCGGGATTATTATCTAAGAACCCCGCTTCACCTTATTCTGTTTGCTCTGTGGTAAACATCGCCTCCACAAAAGATACCGGATCAAACGACTGCAAATCTTCTATCTGCTCTCCTATCCCAATCAGTTTAACAGGAATTCCCAGGGAATGCCTGATATTTAATATTATGCCGCCTTTAGAAGTTCCATCCAGTTTTGAGAGAACAAGTCCGGTAAGATTAGCGATTTCATGAAAAGTTTTTGCCTGGGATACTGCATTTTGTCCGGTTGTAGCATCCAAAACAAGCAGAGTCTCATGCGGAGCAGCGGGAATTACTTTCTTTATGGTACGAATCATTTTTGAGAGTTCTTGCATCAAATTTGCTTTATTATGCTGTCTGCCTGCTGTGTCAATCAGGACAATATCATATCCCTTTTTGAGAGCTGACTGAACTCCGTCGAAAACAACTGAACTGGGATCTGCTCCCTGCTGTGATTTGATTATCGAAGCTCCGGCCCTGTCTGCCCAGATTTCTAACTGCTCGATTGCTGCAGCCCTGAAAGTATCACCGGCAATAATCAATACAGATTTACCTGATTGCCTGAAACGGCTGGCTACTTTGCCGATAGTTGTTGTTTTGCCGACTCCATTGACACCAAGAAAGAATATTACATAAGGTTTACTGGCTTTCTCACTATAGAAATCTTCAGTTTCAGCATAATCTGTCAGAAGTATGTCGCTCATGATATTTTGCAGGGTATCCTGAACCGCTTCTGCTTCTGTCAGCTTCTTTACTTTTATCTCATCTCTCAATTTATCAATGATAAGAGTTGTCATTTCAACACCTGTATCTGTTTTGAGCAGAATGTCTTCCAGCTCTTCCATCAATTCTTCATCTACTTTACCACGCAGACGGATTGTCTCAGCTAATTTGCCTACAAAAGAATTTTTGGTTTTGGCTATTTTCTCTCTTAAATTACGAACAAAGCTTAGCATCTATCTTACTCCTGAAAGCTATTTATCTTGACGTATTGATTATAGAGGTTAAAATTGATTTTTGTATATTAAGTCAAACAAAAAATAGGAAATATGGAATGAATGAAGCCAAAAGCATTACTGCAAAGTTAATTATCTCAATCGTGGTTCCTCTGATTATAGTAACATTCGGAGGTTTGATAATATACCAAACACCTGCTGCTTTCTTTTATCCGGCTGTAAATCAAGCTAATGCTGAAAGCAACGGTCCTGCTGTAACATATTATGCGCTTACTTTGGTTATCGCCCTGATGTTTTTCTTTATGAGACATGGTTTTAAGTTATATGAGGTTATTGCCATTGGAGCAATGTCTGTGGTTTATTCATTATCCTTAAAAAGAATGACACCCGGGATATTCAGACCGATATATCTTTTTTTAGTTCCGATACTAATCTTCTTTCTATTAGCCTGGTTAGTCATGAAATACATCTTCCTGAATCAGCATGTCCGCTCTATCCGCTTAATCCTGTTTGCTTTACTTAATTCTGTCGCTTTTACATTTGCTTTTTGGCTGCAGTATATCATGATTGGTTACAATGTTGATAATGCTTTTCTGCAATCAAGGTTTGTAAGTGGTCTGATGCTGTTTATCTTCATTGGTTTCGGATTATCTGTGGCAGAATTTATCATAATAAAATCTCTTGAAAAAGCAAAGCTGAATTCCTTGGTAAATAGAATTGATACTAAAGAAGAATCAGTAGAAGATGACAAGAATGATTGATTCTGCAACTGATCAGGATAAGATAGTTTTTTTTATTATTAAGATAGAACCTGAAAGAGTTCTTGATTTTGAAACTCTCTTTCAAAATAGCAATCCTGTTTATCTGGAAATCGGAAGTGGAAAAGGTGAATTTATTTCAGAGTATTCCCTACTGCACCCTGAATGGAATTTCATCGGGTTTGAACTGAAGCAGAAAAGAATTGATATTACTCTCAGGAAGCTGGATATCAGTAAGCATAAAAATGTTAGATTAGCCTCTTTTATGATTGATTCTGCAATTGAGAAAATAATACCTGTTGATTCTGTTACAGGAATATTTATCCAACATCCCGATCCCTGGCCAAAACGTAAGCATTTTAAAAGAAGGCTTGTACAACAGGACTTTCTGGATGCTCTGTCCAAAATAATAAAACCCGGAGGTTTCATTCAGGTTTCAACAGACCATGAAAACTATGCTCAATGGATTTGGAAAGAATTCAGCATCAGGAAAGATTTCTCTCCAGCTGTTGCTAAAGGTATCAGTCTTATGCCATTGCTTGATGAGCATATTATAACATATTACGAAAGAGAACAACGCAGACTGGGTTTTGAACCAAAGCATATGCTTTTTGAAAAACAACCATTATCAACCAAAACGAATTCTTAATTAGAGGTAAAATATGGAAAAGAAACTCAATGAAATTCTCTCAATTATACAGAATAAGTACGAAAGAACTCTGGCTCAAAGAGCAACATCCTGCTCAGATGCCTGGCGAATGAATCCGGAAGAACCAGATAATTTACGAACTTGTTTTGCTATAGACAGAGACAGGATATTATATAGTGGTGCTTATCGCAGATATCATGGTAAAACTCAGGTTTTTTCATTTACCAATCTATTTGATGAGGAGATGACAAACCGTAATCTGCATATTGCCTATGTGTCACAGATATCAAGAACCATTGGCAAATATCTTGGCCTTAATCTGGAATTGATTGAAGCAATAGCTCTGGGACATGACCTTGGACACTGCCCCTTTGGTCATGACGGAGAACTGGCATTAAGTAAATGTTGTGCTCAACATGGAATAGGTCATTTTCATCATAATATTGAAAGCCTGCATATTGTGGATTATATTTCCAATAAAGGTAAGGGGCTTAATCTCACTTATCAGGTAAGAGACGGGATTATCTCTCATGACGGTGAAGTACACAATACTCAGTTAAGGCCCCAATCAGACAAGACAGAACAGGATATTACTGAATTCATCAGAAAGAAGAAAGCAGGAGAAAATATTACCTGGATGCCTGCTACAATGGAAGGATGCGTCGTCAGAATTACAGATACGATTGCTTATATCGGACAGGATATCGAGGATGCCATCAGATATAATATTCTGAAAAGAGAAGAGCTTCCCAAAGAATGTACTGATTACCTGGGTTCAAGAAACAGTCAGATTATTGATACTCTTGTAAAAAGTGTCATCGTTAATAGCTTTGAAAAAGATTATATAGCCTTTGATGAAGAAACTTCTGAGATAATGCTGAAACTCAAGAAATTTAATTATGCCCGTATTTACACTGATGAAAATGTAAAGAAATCAAATCAATTAATCTACCGTACAATGGGAATTCTCTTTGATAAGTACCTGGATGATTTAAAGCAACATAACCTTGAATCAAAGATTTTTACACATTTCCTGAACCATAAAGAACCGGAATATGTAGAACGTTTTACACCAGCTGAGCAGGTTCGTGATTTTGTTGCAACAATGACAGACAGATATTATAATGAGGAATTGAAAGACTATTTACTTCCCTGGAAATGGTAATACTGGCAGATATATAATCTGACAGGTCATTATAAAGATATTAACCGATAATCTATAACTCATAATCCCAACCGATGATATATTTTTGCAGGATTAATATGGAAATGCACTTATCAACGGTTTTGTTATTTAATTCTATACTGAGGATTTAGAGGTTGACAATATACACTATTAATGATTAGTGGAACTGATGTTGAAACAATGACTTAGGTACTTATAAATGAAAAAGATACAGGCATTATTACTGTTAATAATCTTCATTTCCGGACTAATTGCTGCAGACTTCAATTGGTTTTCGCAGGGTGATGAAAGATGGAAGCAGGAAAAACTCGGAATGTCCAAGAAATCAACCATAGGGCGCAGCGGTTGTGTCCTTAGCTGCCTTTCTATGCTTTTAAATGCTGAAGCAAGCAATCCTCAGATTACACCTGCAAGATTAAATACATGGCTCAAACAAAACGGCGGTTATTCCGGCAGTAAAATGCGCTGGCAGATTCCGGGAGAAATTGATGGCAGCGGCAATGGGATGGAACTTGTAGCTCAAATCACTTCCAGAAATAATTGGAAATTCCTTAGGGACCAATTAGCTGCAGGCAACAAAGTAATTGTCAAAGTAAATAACAGAAGAAGCCATTGGGTGCTTGTTACCCGGCAGGACGGACCCTATAACAAAGCTTCATCCTATATGATTAATGACCCGGGTACAAAAAGTTATGTACCCAGAACTTTGGGCTATTATGGCGGATTTAAGGCTGCCCGTTCTTATTCAGGCAATTGGTTGGACGAAGAAGCTTTTTCATTAGACACAGAGATACAAATTGTCCCTGTTGACAGCATCGAATTCATTTTTTATGATATGGTAAACTCACCCTATCCCGCTGATGTATATGTCAGGATAGAAAACAAACTACAGGTTCCGGTTACAGGTTATTTCATCCTGGGTTTGTTTGATAAAGACGGTAATCTTGTTAAAAATGTTGATTATGAATATTCTACGGTGGAAGCTAATGGAACCTATGACCTGATGTATGAAATGGAAGACATGACTGATATTCAAAAGAAAGACTATTATGTTAACATCCTGTACAGTAAGTATTTTTCAAAGATGCCTTCCCTGAATGAAACCTTAGCACTGGTTCAGAGTAAAGATTTACCCAAGGTAGACGACACGGATTCTTCCAAAGACCTTGATGAGGTTATAAACCAGAACCAGACAGAGGACGATTCAGAAGTCGATTAAGCATTAATTTTTAGCGAACTATTACCTGATAGCCTGCTCCAATACCGTTGACAAATCCGTTTTTTCATCCCTGTATTTTATTATAATCGGACAATAAACACTAAAATCAGCATTTCCTTTTAATGGTCTGCTTCCCGGTACGACAACTGCATTAGCGGGAATTGTAACTGCTTTTCCCGGTTCTTTATCCAGATAATCTCCATGCACGGAATCAAAAACAGGAGTGGAAGCAGTTATTATGGTTCCGGCAGCGATTACTGCCTTACCCTGCACAATTACGCCTTCGTAAATACCTGTATTACCGCCGATGAAACAATTGTCTTCAATAATTACCGGACGGCTGCCTATTGGTTCAATTACACCGCCTATCATCGCTCCGGCAGAAAGATGTACATTTTTTCCAATCTGCGCACAGCTTCCCACTAAGGCGTGAGAATCCACCAGCGTCCCGCTGTCGACATAAGCTCCCACATTAATAAACGCCGGAGGCATAATAGCAACACCGGGAGCGATGTAACTGCCATTACGGACTGATGTCCCGCCCGGAACTATGCGAACCTGGTCTGCCAGTGTAAAGTGCTTTTCGGGTAAAGTATCTTTATCAAAGAAGTTTTTCCTGTCACTCCATGGCAAATCGGTCAGAAGTCCCATCCTGAATCCGGTTAGAATTCCCATCTTGACCCATTCATTCACAACCCAACTGCCGTTTTGTTTTTCCGCAGACCTTATTTTCCCATGGTTCAGAGCTTCGATAAACTCGTTATACAATAAGCGGTTTTCTTTGGTATACCGGGCTGGTTTAGACTCGAACAGTTCGATAATCCTTTGTTGCATTTCCATAAGATTTATCCTTTACCAAAAGTATCTTTCAATCTGTCGCAAGCTTGTTTAAGCATAGAAAAAGGACAAGCAAAATTTATCCGGACAAAACCTTTGCCCTCTTCCCCGTAGGTTCTGCCCAAACTTAGTGCCAATCCTGCCTGATTGACAAGAATATCCATTAGTTCATCATCAGATATATTCAGGCTGCGAAAATCTGCCCATGCCAGATATGTTCCTTCAGGTTTTACAATATTGAATTGCGGAAGGTTCTCTGCAAAAAATGAAATCAACCAGTCCCGGTTAGTTTCCAGGTATTTAACCAAGCTTTTCAACCAGTCTTCCCCTTTAGTATATGCCGCCTGCAAAGCAATTATTCCAAAAGTGTTTCCCAGGAACAAGTGCATGGACTGCACATAATCTGCAAATGACTGCCTGATTTCCTGATTGGGAATTACTATTGCAGAGGTGCAAAGTCCTGCAAGGTTAAAGCTCTTGCCGGGCGAATAGCAGGAAATTGTAAACTCAGCAAAATCATCAAGATTAGCAAACGGGATATGTTTCCTGCCGTCAAAAACAATATCAGCATGGATTTCATCTGACACAACCGTTACATTGTACCTTCTGCACAAAAACCCAATCTGCATAAGCTCTTCCTGTGTCCACACCCTTCCTACTGGGTTGTGAGGACTACAGAGGATAAACATCGTACTCTGCGCCAGCTTCTGTTCCAAATCGGCATAATCAATTTCATACTTTCCATTTATAAGTTTGAGGGGATTGGTCAGCAGGTTGCGTCCGTGACTGCGCACAGCTTCGTAAAAAGGGTCGTAAACAGGGGTCTGGATAACGATGCTGTCTCCGGGTTGGGTGCTGGTCAGGACAGCAATACTGATTGCCGTAACAATACCCGGAGTGTTGATAATCCATTCCTTTTTTACCTCCCAGCTATAACGGTTTGAAATCCAGTTGATAATAGAATTGTAATATGCCGGCAGCCTTAAATTGTATCCGAAAATTGGGTGCCTGAGCCTGTCTGCCATTGCTTTTTGGATTTCAGGAGCTACTGCAAATTCCATGTCTGCAACCCATAAAGGCAGCAAGTCTTCCCTGCCATACATCATTTGTTGGGCATCTGCCTTAAAACAGCCTGTGCCTTTTCTGTTGTGTATTGTATCAAAATCGTACTTTTGCATAATTAATCTTTATTTTTTATCGAAATTACTTACAATTAGATTTCACTATCCCAGCGTTGGTAACCTTCAACTTCCGGCAACAGACCGAATTCTATGGCAGCTTTCAAAGTCTTGCAGGGAAGGTTTTGGTCATAAATCTGCTGTCTGGTAATAGTCTTGAGATCAACCTGACCCGGCATAGCTTTTTGCATCGCCCACATCATTTTGTTGTAGATATGACACCAGCTGAAGACCTGCTTCAACCGATTCTGAGGTAAGTCATTGTAGCCCAGGATGTAATCCAGCAGATTGTATTTGAAGTCTTGTGACGGCTGTATCAGATAAATCTGATTCTGAGCCTGCTTAAAGGGCGGCTGGCCGGAATGATTTTTAAACTTAAATTTCCTTCTCGCATAAATCTTGCCATTGCGTTTGCTCATGTAAAAAATCATTTCATCGGCAGTACCGGTGAATCCGTGCACCATGTTTTTGAATGTAACTTTCATAGTATCCTCCTTAGTTTAGTAGTTAAAAGTCTTTCTCTAAAAGCGCTTTCTGCTTTAAATGCTTTTTAGTTATTATTGCACTTTAACCATGATTCCACTTTATAATTCTCATATATCTTTGTCAAGAGCAATACGGTAGCATTACGGTAGCNNTACCGTATTGCTACCGTAATGCTACCGTAATGCGATTAAGAGTCATTACAGATTTCTTTGAAAGAAAAATGATTTAACAGCGAAACAGATATGAGAAAAGTTTAGTGCAAGATTTAATGAAATCTCAAAGACTTTTACAAACTACACGACCATCGATAATGTAAACATCCGGATGGAAGGGGATCTAATTAATGACCAAAGGGAACGACTTCTACGCTTTCACCCTGGCGAAGAGCGGGACAATTGTGGGCAATTTCTATTGCTTTTTGCAAATTTTCTGCTTTAATCAGGTAAAAGCCACTCAGTTCATTATCAGTTCCAACAAAGGGCTGCTTTGTTTGTTTAATTCCATTGTCAGAAGGAGCAAGCAAAACAGTTTCATTCGACAGACCTGCACCGTTTATGAGAATCCCTTTCTCAGCAAGTTCTTTTGCCCAGTTCATATGCTGGTTTATAATTTCTTTCTGCTCTGCTTCACTCATAGCTAGAAAACCTGTCTGCGCACCTCGCATCAATAACATGAATTCGGACATGATTTGACCTCCTTAATAATAATCTGTAATATTATACCTGCTTAAAGCAGCAGGTATTAAAAGCATAACCAGGTTGGATTTTATTTGTACTTTTCTGATAGATTCTGGTGCTTTGACCGTAAAAATCAAAGCCGTCTTCAATGCGCTGCCAGCCGTATTTCTCGTAATAGCCATCGTGGTCAGTGGTTAAATAGACTTTTTCATATCCAAGCTTACCCGCTTCAGTAATGCCATGTTCCATGAGATAATTACCAAGCTGCTGTCCTCTTTCAGATTTCTCAATGAACAAACAACCCAGCCATGGATACAAATCCTGGCGGCTGATAAGGTCATTGGTAAGCAGGGCATAGCAGCCGGCTATTGCTCCTTCTTTTATTAAAAGGTAAAATCTGGGCAGGGATTTTCCTTCTTCTGAGGAATGTGCAATAGCATCATAATAGAATGAGTAGTTTTCTTTACTGCCCCATTTACTGTGGATATATTGAACTGCAATATCCAGTCCACCGGCAAAATCTTTAACGTTTATAATTGAATACATAAGCAGTTCACTTATTAAAGCAAACCTTTCTTCTCAGGGACTTAAGAGCCCGGGAGAAGAAAGGTTGAATTCTGTATATTATTAGTTTACACCTGCTTCGTTTAATGCACCGGCACCAAAATAGTTTTCGTACATCCTGAGAGAATCAATATATGGACTGATAAATTCTCCAACGTTCGGTCGCATGATTTCCAGCAATTCCCTTGAGTTCTTAAAAGTTCTGAGCTGCAGACCGACATCGTAAGTTATATATGCTAAATCCACATCATTAGGGAATTGTTTGGCAGCTGCATATAATATTTCGTAAACAATATCAACATTGTAAGGAAGCCATAATTTTACCAGGAAGATGTAATTATCCATTTCCGTTTGTTTTTTAGAAATAGCTTCGCGGGTAATCTTCTGCGCTTCATCAAATTCTTTGGATTGAATCAATAAATTTATCATGCGAACCTGTTTGGAAAATTCAACTGAAATAAATTCAAAAGCTTTATCCAGATACACACGAGCTTTTTGTGTATCATTTTGTTCCAGATAATAAGAAGAAGCCCTGTCAAAAGCAGCACCATAATTCATGATCAGCCGACGCATATTTTCATCTTTATAAACACGTTTGTCCTTGATTGACCGGTAGGAATAAACTTTATCCGTGTTTTCCAGCAGCCTGTTTATATCCAATTGGTCTGAACCTTCTGTAGAAACAACTCTGCTTACCATCCCTTCGTTACGGGTATTTTTTTCAAATCCTACATATGTTTCGCAGGTAACGGCAAAATATATTGGTCTCTTACCATAATTATCCTGTATTAACTTTAATACTGCTAAATCAGAAACACGGAATATCCCCTCTTTTCTCCACATAGGATGGCTGGGGTAATTAATTGTCATGGATTGTTCAGGAACAGGCGAGTCTATTTTGATAGAAAAACCGTCATTAGTCCTGGTAACATTTTTAAACAGGAAATCAATATAGGGATAAGGATCACCGTATTCAGGCGGAGGAGTATATGTAAGTTTATCCAATAAAGAATCCGGCCAGTTAAATATGACTCCTTCCCTGTCACGAAGTTGACGCACATACCAGGGGGTATTTAATAAGCTTAAATTGGCAACAGTTACATCTTTTCTGATGCCGCGCAGAGTTCTGTTTTTAAACTCCATAGCTGATTTTATAGCTTCAATACTCTGCTGTGTAGGAACTACATCTTTGGCAGGATGAATATATTCCTTAACTGCAGGATCTTCAACTGCCTGGCAGTACCATAACGGGAATGTATCATTATCACCATTAGTGAAGATTATGGCATTTTCTTCAACAGAATTGAGGAAGTTCATTCCATAATCGACTGCCATATATTCTTTTGAGCGGTCGTGTATTTTATATTGGGATGCCATATTAAGTAAGGGCAGGAATAACATCAAGCCGGATATCAGGTAAACCGGGAGTTTCTTTGTAATAAACGGCCTGACCAAGCTTATTGCACCAATACCAATCCAGATTGTCCACATGTTAAATGCGCTTACAAAGAAATAATCTCTGTCCCTAACCTCTGCGTTTGACAAATTCAGAATGAAGATAAAGACTACGGTTGTCATGATGAAAACACCCATGAAATAAGCAAATGCATGCTTGTTTCTTTTTGCCAAATCAAAGATACCCAAAACTCCCAGTAGAACTACTAACACATTGCCAACTACACTAAAGAACATCTGGGGCAGCTTTGTCCAGGCTGCAAGGGTTTCTGCATGAAACCATTGCCAGCCGAAATACCTGAGGAAATGAAATCCATACTGGTATGCAATAGACGCTCTGCGTTCCATAAATGACACAACGCCATACTGACGGCGTAGCACATAATCCATAAAAAGCTGGAAATTATGAGGATAGCCTTCATTAATAAAAGGTCTGCTGAGTGAACGTACCAACAGAAAAATATGCGGACTTAGCCCAATGAGTACAAGCGCAATACCTAAAAGCCATACTTTTTTATCAATAACATCTTTAAGGTTGAAGTATAATATAAGGCCTGCCATAATAGCAAACATCCATTTTCCAAAAGAAGGGAATTTAAATGATTCCGATTGTCCAATTGAGTTTGCAATGAAGTAAACAACTACTATTACAACTGTATAAATAATGGCTTTTAGCCAGAATTTGCCTTCTTTGATAGACTGGTGGAAATATGGATATAGTATGATAAACATTACTGCAGGAATTGTCTGAAGTGCCGTTTGGTGTACACAAAAACCTATGAAAAAGGTATATACAATCAAGAGCAAAATATTCTGGTGTGAGAAGTCATCTGATTTTTCTACCCAGACCAAAGTTAGCCAAAGGGTTAGATTAACAAAAAACAACATCCCGGAGTTTACTTCCGCTTCTATGGAAGTAGTCCAGTGAGTATAAGCAAAAGCTGTGTACAGAGCAGCCAAAAGACCTGATAAAATTACCAGCCACTTGTTCTTTTCAAACATACTGACGAGCTTTACTGTAATCAGGTATGTAAACATTACTCCAAAAGCAGAAAACAGACCCGAAATAAATGCTACAATAGCTGCATGTGAAAATATGCTTCCGCCTATAGCACATAGAGCTCTGCCTATTACAATATAAAAAGGATTTCCGGGAGGATGAGGAATTCCCAGTATACTTCCGCAAGTGGCATATTCCCCTGCATCCCAAAATGACATTGTCCTTGCCTGAGTTAGAATATAAATAACTAATGTCGACAGCAGTACAAAAAGACCGATTAAGCTATTCGTCCTGGGGTCTACCACAGCCTTTGGTTTGTAATTAAGCAGTGGAGCATAATCCTTTTTCTTGGGTGGAGTATATCCTTTATGCTTCGTGTTTTTAAGTTTTTGAGCTGCTTTAAAGTCCTTGGGTTGATTCTTGGACATTAATCCTCCTTAATTTCAACAAAATCTTTATTAATCCTTCAAACCTGTTTTAGCAGTGCTTTCAATGATTTGTTTCTGAGCCAGGAAAAACAGGATTAAAATTGGTACAATACTAAACGTGGAAGCTGCCATGAGTAAAGTGGTCTGAGCAGAAGCTTCTGCATTAAAATAACTGAGCCCCACCTGCAATAGTCTTTTCTCCGGTGAATCAGTCATAACCAGTGGCCACATAAAACTGTTCCATGAGCCTATTAAAGAAAATACGGATGCCGTAGCTATCACAGGTTTGGAAAGTGGCAATACAATCCTTCTGAGCATTCCCATTGTACTGCATCCATCAATTGCTGCTGCATCAAATAGTTCCTTGGGAAGAGATTTAAAATGCTGCCTGAACAAGAATACGGTAAAAACATTCACACACCATGGTATGATTAATCCTCTGTATGTATCAAGCCAGTGCAGTTTATCCAGAAGCACATATGATGAAATCAGATAAATTGGTTCAGGTACCATCACCATACTTATGAATAACAAAAACAGCATATCCCTGCCTTTAAATTCCATCCTGGCAAAAGCAAATGCCGCAAAAGCTGAAGTAATTAGAACTCCAAACAACGATAAAAAAGATACAAACAGAGTGTTTGCAAAATACCTGGCAAAAGGTACTTTCTTAAATGCTTTGCTGAAATTTTCCCAGTGGATGCTGATAGGTTTGTAAATATGCTTAATAGATTTAGTTGTTATTTTTACATATTCTCTGGTAATCCTGCCATTTTCATTTAGATAATGAACAAGAGTAGTGTCGCCTATAACCTTCACAACTATTATGCGTTGCTCAGGAGCAGTATTTCTTATAATGTCATAGTTCTCTTTTGGTATAAATACAGATTCGCCCTTATTGAATTCAGCCTGGGACATCAATGAGGTAGAAATCATCCAGACAAAAGGAACAACCATAAATATTCCGCAAGCAATCAAAGCCAGATAGATAAAGATCTTTCTAATATTGTTTCCCATTACGTCACACCTAATAATTTACATGTTTTTCCAGACGTTTCTGGATTACAGTTAGACCCAATATCACTGCAAACAACATCAAGGCTGCTGCACTGGCATACCCCATCTCGTGAGTATCAAAACCTTTGGTGAATATATAATATACAATCAGGTTCGTAGTCCCCAAAGGACCACCTTTATTCGTCATCAGGTAAACCTGAGAGAATGCCTGGAATGTTACAATCGTTGTCATCATCAGGACATAAAAAGTAGTTGGTGAAACCAGGGGCAGAGTTATTTTAAAGAACTGTTTAAACTTTCCTGCGCCATCTATTTCAGCAGCTTCATAATAATC
This sequence comes from Cloacimonetes bacterium UBA6097, assembly GCA_002435865.1. Lineage (GTDB taxonomy): Bacteria > Cloacimonadota > Cloacimonadia > Cloacimonadales > Cloacimonadaceae > UBA5614. The sequence goes on from DIWV01000008.1 coordinate 43,959, forward strand.
CTTGGCTATATTCTGTAATCCGGCAAGATAAATGATTGTATTGTATCCAAGGCTTTTCCAGACAGTCATAATAATAATTGCAAACAATGCCTGAGAAGGTCCTCCCATCCAATTAGGAAGATGAATCCCAAAGCCTGAAAAGAATATATCAAATATTCCTCTGGCTTCTGCTAACCACTTTTGGGGACTGATTCCAATTACATTCAAAAACTGGTTGGCAAGTCCTGTCTGTTCGTTAAAGATAATCTTCCACACAATTGAGACAGCTACCATCGATGTAACAAACGGAAGAAAATATACTGTCCTGAAAAGTCCTCTTAATGCTTTAATCTGATTAAGCAAGACGGCGAATATCAGAGAAAAAATTAAGCTTGCCGGAACAACAAAAATAACTAACCAAACAGTATTCATCATGGATTGCCAAAATTCGGGATCATTAATCAGTTTCTGATAATTACTTATACCAATAAAGCCGCCAGTACCATGTAAAGTCCATTCAAAAAAACTGATAACAAAAGACATTACAATTGGAAGCATTCTGAACGAGACCAATAAAACAAGAGCAGGCAGAATATAGATATAAGGTGATATTTTCCATCGGGTTTTCACATGAAGCTCCGCATCATATTGCTGATTTGTTTTTAATTATTAACATTTTTATGCCGGTAATCGTTGGGATTGATATCAAATTGTTTGCATTTCCTGTAGACATTCTCTCTGGGAATACCAGAAATCTGTGCAACTGCGGAAATATTACCTTCTGTTTTTTCAAAAAGAGATACTAAGTACTGCCTTGTAAACTCATCTTTGGCAATTGACCACTTCATGTCTGAAAGAATGGGCATATCAATATACTTCTTTTGAGGCAGGATTGCTTCCGGTAAGTCTTCAGGTTGTATAATTGAGTGTTCTGCCAAAATAATTGCATGCTCAATAGCATTACGCAATTCCCTAACGTTTCCCTTCCATTCATAATTCAGCAGAATATTCATAACTGCAGGAGATATTGAGAGATTAAGCTTGTTATATTTTATACTAAATTCTTTTAAAAACGCATTGGTTAACAACCTGATATCATCTTTCCTTTCTTTCAAAGGAGGAATATACAGGTTGATAACATTGAGCCTGTAATATAAATCTTCTCTAAAAGTTCCCTGGCTAACAAGTTGTTTAATCTCTTTGTTCGTTGCAGCAATTATTCTGGCATCAGAATGCAGGTCATTATCACCACCTACCTGACGAAATACACCGCTTTCCAGAACACGAAGCAGTTTCACCTGAAAACTTAATGACGTTTCTGTTATTTCATCTAAAAAAAGTGTTCCATCAGTTGCTTCCTGAAAATAACCCACTTTATCTCTCCAGGCATCCGTAAACGCTCCTTTTTTATGACCAAATAAATGACTTTCCAGTAACGTTTCAGTCAGACTACCGCAATTCACCGACACAAACTTTTTCATCTTTCGTTTACTGTTACGGTGAATCAACTCGGCAAACACGCTTTTTCCTACACCGGTATCACCTGTTATCAAAACTAGTGTATCAAGCTTGGCTATTTTCTGAATTTTCTGCAGAATGTTTTGAATTGGAGAACTGTTCCCAACGATTGAACCGATGTCCAAATCCCTGTGGATCAATTCATTCAGGCGTTGATTTTCTTCAATCAGCCATTGATTCTGGAGTATTTTTTCTATCTGTATATTTATCAGGTCAAGATTACGAATAGGTTTAACAATGAATTCACTGGCACCAATTTTCATTGCAGTAACTGCGTTTTCAATAGTAGCCTGTCCACTGATGGCTATTACAGAAGTGAATGGTCTGTTGTTTTTGATTTCTTCAATGAGGTCCAAACCGCTTTCCCCAGAAAGCACCAAATCAATAATTGCTATATGGAATGTTTGTTTTTCCAAAAGTTCTGTCGCTGCAGCAATTGATTCAGCAGTATAGACAAGATATGAGCTCTGAAGCTGATTTTGCAGCAACTCCAGCGTATCCTGGCTATCATCAACAATCAATATTCTGTGCTTAATTTGTTGTTTCATCTCTAACCTTTTAATGGTAGGATTATTATTATTTCACCGTCATTGTTACACTGCCATACAAATGGAAAATCAGTATCAGCGACAAAATCATAATCTTTCTGAAGTGCAATTTGCAGCTTTGATAAATAAGAGTCAATTTTAATCTTAGTTGTTTTTACCGGTAAATGTAGAATCAGTTCTGCATTATTTCCGGCACTATGGGTTTTTAGGAAAATTGTTTTGTTACTATGGAATGATTCGGCAAACCTGATAATATATAGTATTATGCTTTCAAAAAACAATCCCATTATCAAGGGATTAGAATTCACAGACACAATCCCTTCAGACAGATTAGCTTCAAACAATAATGAGTGTTTTATATCGAGGATATTATTCAATAGATTAATCTCGTCTCTTACCCACTGGTTCAATTCAAAATCTAGTGTTTTATTCTGCAATCTTTGAATCATTTGTTTGGAACAGGCCTGAACTATTTCATCTATTTTAAGTCCTGCATTATTGATTTTATCCAGATGACTGATTTCCGGATACTGTTTTTTCAGTTGCTGAGAATATCCTATAATAAGGTTCAGGGGAGTGTTTATATTATGTATTAATCCTTCCATGACCTTATACATAGCCAAAGTTTCGATTCTGTTTTCTGATTCCTTAGATATCTCAGTCATTCGTTCTCAAATATTCAATCAGACCTGTTTTAAATATATGCATAGCCTTTTTCAAATCTTCTTCATTGAGAATATAGGCTATCCGCAGTTCATTTCTTCCCAGTCCGGGTGTAGCATAAAATCCTTCTGCCGGAGCTGCCATTACTGTTTCATTGCTTACATTATAGTCTTTTAAAAGCCAGATAATAAAATCTTCAGCATCTTTAATTGGGAGTTTGGCAATTATATAGAATGCGCCCTGAGGTTTAACACATATGCAGCCCGGTATCTGCTGAAGTTCTTCAAATACAAAGTCACGTCTTTTCTTATATTCCTGCATAATGCCTTCGATATATGAATCCTCAAGATAAACACAGGCATTTGCAGCAAGCTGGTCAACGGTAGGTGGGCATAGTCTTGCCTGGGCAAATTTGAGAACTGCCACCATCAATTCTTTATTCTTCGATACAATGCAGCCGATTCTGGCTCCACAGGCACTGTAGCGTTTGGAAACACTGTCTACAAGGATGGCATGATCTGCAAAATCAGGAACATGCATAATACTGAAATGCTTCATTCCGTCATAGACAAATTCTCTGTACACTTCATCAGAGATGACAAACAAATTATGTTCTTTGGCTATTTGAGCAATCCTCATGATTTCTGTTTCAGTATAGACTGTTCCGGTCGGATTGCCCGGATTACAGATAAGAATTGCTTTTGTAAGCGGTGTAATCAGAGCTTCAATCTTAGCACTGTCAGGCAATGCAAAACCTGTTTCTGCGTAGGTTGTAAGAGGTTTGAGCTTGATGCTTGCCATAGTGGCAAAACCGTTATAATTAGTATAGAATGGTTCAGGAACTATAACTTCATCACCCTCATTACAGACAACTGATAGAGCAAAAACTATTGCTTCTGAGCCTGCTGTAGTGACTATAACTTCATCTTCGTTAATGGCAATATTATGCTTTGAATAATAATGAACAAGCCCCTGGCGATATTCATCCAATCCCTGAGAAGGTCCATATGACAAGACCTTTTCGTTGAACTTATGATAAACATCCAGCATTACCTGAGGTGTTTCAATATCCGGTTGTCCAATATTGAGATGATATACTTTGATACCATTTTTTTTTGCCTGAATAGCATATGGCATTAATTTACGGATGGGAGAAGCTTGAATTTCTAACGCTCTGCTTGAGAGTATCATATTTACCGTTCCTCTTTCTGCACGTATTTTTTTATGTTGACCATTTTTTATGAGGATTTAAAAAAGGCAAGTGAAAACTGTCAGTGAGGTGATGATGAACCGTTTTTTTTTCGTTATCCTTTTAATCTTTATCTCTACTTTGAGTGCAAAGACTTTCACAGTAAGCACTTCAGCCGAATTATATGACGTAGTCAGCAAGCCTCTTACAGAATTAGAAATATATCTGAAACCGGGTATTTATGATTTGACTCCGATTCCTGTTATCGATTCCACTCTCGGTAATGCACTCAATCCTGATAGTATGATTACCGTTACAACCGGACTTCACCTTGTTGGAAAAAGTATTAAGTTAATCGGAAAAAACCGCCGGAAAACAATTATAAAAACCCATTCAGGTTACGGCATTTTCATCGAGCATTGCCACAATGTCCTTATAAAGAACCTGACCATTACTGATGGTACTCGTGACCAGGATGGCAATGCCACCAGCGGTGCCATTGTAGTAAAGCACTCACATACAAAAATCACAGGCTGCATTATAGAAAACAACCAGGGTGATTTCAGTAAGACCATTGCCGGTATTATCGGCATCTGTGGACGGGAAGGCTCTATCCTTGGTGTTGAATATAACATTATCCGGGATAACAGTTGGGATGGTATCGCCTTATACAGAAAGTCCAGAGCATTCATAGAAAACAACCTGATCTTTAATGGCAGGGGTGCAGGAATAGGAATAACCTGGGACTCGAATGCAACAGTTAAAAACAATGTCATTCACCATTACTGGAAAGGAATCGGAACTTTTGGCACTTCCAAAGCAACAGTTTCATGTAATCTTGTCAGGGATATCAGGGGCTGGGGTATCATTGCCTCAGGCAACAGTGAAATGAGTTGCAATTATAATGAAGTCAGAAGATCTGGTAACGTGGGAATTGCTGTTTGGGATAGCACTGCTACTATGAATTCCATTACTGGAAATGTGATTTGCTTATGTGGGCAGGAAAAACAGTGGATCGCTCCCCTGGTGGGCATCTGGATTAATAGCCCTGATAGTGTTGCTATTATAAAAAATCTATTTTGGGGCAATAAGCATGCGGACATTGCCTACGGATATAAAGAACCAGGTCCGGATGGTTCCAGTTTTTCTTTTTCTTATTCTCAAGAGAGGTTTAACAACAACAAGATTTACTCAACAGAATCTCTAGATAAGCTGAACTATTACAAATCCAATCAAATTGAACAGAGATTTAACCATGATGCATGTTCATCTTTTTTTCCTGCTCCATATAGTTCATTATTAGAATTTGGCTTTGACTTACTTCATGTCAGCAGAGGCATATTTTTGGGTGGTGACTGGACCTGGGACCCCGATGGAGAACCATTTGTAAATTAGATATAGAAACATAAAAAATATTTTCTCTAATGAAATAATTCCTTGTTTGGCTTCAATCTTGTATATATAATAACAAAACCTAACAATTATAAAACAGAATAGCAGATTAATATGAATTTAGGAGAAAAGTAAATGGATAAAGATCGGACAAGAGTTCATTTTACTGAGGATATCAGTTTGCAGGGTTTGGAAAAGATACTTGCACCTTATATGTCACGTTTAACCGGTAAAGTGGGAATCAAAGTCCATTTTGGAGACGATACCAACCAATATTACGTTAAGCCCAGCATATATAAGGACCTTGTTTTAAAGCTGAACGGTACTTTTCTGGAAACAAATGTTCTGTACAAAGGCAAAAGGCGTATAACTGAAACTCATATCCAACTTGCCAAAGTGCACGGTTTTGATTATGCCCCGATTGATATTCTGGATTCTGAAGGCGAGACTGAAATTCCCTTTGATGGCAAGTATTTCAATACCGTTCATGTTGGTAATCATATAGACAGTTACGACAGTATCCTGGTAATAAGCCACTTCAAAGGGCACATGATTTCAGGCTTTGGCGGTGCCATAAAGAACGTGGGCATGGGTATGGCTGCCATTCCCGGAAAGATGACTCAGCATGCAGACAGCAATCCAAAAGTCTCTCCGGAGCGTTGTGTCAAATGCGGTAAGTGTACTACAGTTTGTCCGGTGGATGCCATTAAAATCAATCCCCTGGTTTTGGATTTAAACATATGCATCGCCTGCGGAAAATGCATTGGAACCTGCCCAAGCGGAGCACTGAGCGTTCCCTGGGGTAAGACAGGACAAAACGGCTTTACGGAAAGGATGGCTGATTACGCTAAGGCTATTATCGCAAACAGGAATATGGTCTATATCAATTTCCTGACCGATATTTCCCCGGACTGTGACTGCATGGGAAGTCCACGGATGCCTTTTGTGCATGATATAGGCATCCTGGCATCAGATGACATTCTGGCTGTTGATGCTGCCAGTGCTGATCTGGTTGATAAAACCTATGGAAAGCATGACGCTTTTCTGCATGTAATAAGTGCATCCGGCAGATACATCTTTGACTATGGTACACAAATCGGATTGGGAAACATAGATTATCAATTGATTAAACTATAAATATCTGATTAATTTCGAGACAATTAGCTAAATCCGATATTAAACTTATCTTTGTTTTTCCATTATAGCATTACGCTACCATTGCGCTATCATTACGCTATCATTGCGCTATAATAGCGCAATGATAGCGTAATGATAGCGCAATGCTTATATGATCCATATGAGACACATTTATAGGCGAAGCGTGTAACACACCTATTGACATAAAGTTAGCCAAGGGTCCTGCAGACTGCTTATGTTTAATAGTTTGACAGAATAACAATGTCTTACTTTTATATAATCTAAGATTTTCAATAAAGGAGTTTGAGATGAAAACTCTTACCAAAAAACTATCATTTGAATGCAAATGGGCTTCCTATATAGCTTGTTTAAAATCAATCAGCGACTATCTGGATTTGGGACATTCCACTCCCTGGATATATGGCACTTCAGGATATGCGTTTATCATGAATATCCATAAAGAACTTTGTCCCAGCGGACCAACAGCATTTTCACAAGAGCCGATAAATTCATTAGCTGCAAATCTTGGTTATGATTTGTACGGAACTGTTTTTGTAAAAACTGATCCGGGCTTCAAACAAAAGCAGAAAGAAGCATGGGAAATGACAAAACTTGCTATAGATAACGATTTGCCAACTTTTGGCTGGGAGCTCAATATTCCCGAATATTACATGATTTACGGATATGACAATGAGAATTACCTGTTCTATGATTTAGACGGCAAGCCTATGAAAAAGAAATGGGATACATTGGGAGAAACAGAAATCGGAGTCGTCAGTATTTTTAGCGGAAATCCCAATAACAAAGAAAAAAGTGTTAATCAGATTTTGAAAGAGACATTCGAATTTACCCTTAAATTTGCCAAAAAGAATAAAGAATGGACATTTCCACTCTATGAAAACGGACTTAAAGCTTATGAGGTGTGGATAGATGCACTGCAGCAGGATAAGTATTTACTCTTTGGTCTTGCCTATAATGCACAGGTCTGGGCAGAATGCAGAGCTAATGCTTTTGAATTTCTGAAAGAAGCAAAACAGAAACTTAACACTGATATTCTGGATAACCTGATTGAGCATTACGATGTTATCAGCTGGTCGCTGCAAAAAGTGGCAAAATTATTCCCTATGGGTATTGAGAAAACAGACAAAGAATCTGTGGAAACAGCAATTGACAGTCTGTTTTTAGCCAAGGAGGCAGAGAAAGCTGCATTGGCAGAAATGAAGCATGTTTTAAGTCAATTATAAAAAGAAAAGGCTGCCTCTGATCAGGCAGCCTTAATCTTATCAATTAGAGGGTCGTTTACTTGAGCCTAATTCTTGGCTTCAGGTTTTTGAGTTTAAATAACTTTCTGGTCGTAGATGGAGTTTTTAAAACAACAGAAAAATCTCTTCCTGCAGATACGTCGATATATGTACTGAGAGTTGGAACTGTTCCCAATCCGTTGCCACTATATCCCCAGGTTACTAAACTTCCGTCTGTTTTCAAAGCTATATTGTGCCTGTAACCGGCAGAAAACTTGATAAAATCCGTACCTCCCGGTACAGTAGTCTGTCCGGATGTATTTGAACCCCAGGCGACTAATGAGCCATTGGTTCTTTGAGCAACACTGTGCTGGTCACCGGCAGATATATCCTGATACCCGGTTCCGGTTGGAGCATTAATTTGCCCACTGTCATTATTACCCCAGGCAACAATAACTCCGGTAGATTTGAGAGCAAGATTATGATTTGCTCCGGCAGAGATTTTTACAAAATTGCTATCTGGAGGAACATTGCATTGACCATTGTCATTTGCTCCCCAGGCAACTATTTTATTAGCTAAAGTTAAAGCAAGGCTATGGTTTCCACCTGCAGAAATCATTGCATACTGATATCCCAGACTGTCTGGCGGCACTTCACACTGCAAGCTGTCATTATTGCCCCATGCGACAATAGTTCCATCTGTTTTTAAAGCCAGGCAATGGTTGTCGCCGGCTGAAACTGCTATATAATCATTACCTGTAGGATAGTTGCACTGTTGAAAATTGTTTCTGCCCCACGCTACAAGTGAACCATCGTTCCTGAGAGCAACAGTATGATACATTCCTGCATCAATCTGAGCAAATTCAGTTCCTATGGGGACATTGGTTTGGTTATAAGTGTTTAATCCCCAGGCAACTATCTGGTCATAAGAATCAAACTGATACAAAGCGCTTACTGTTTCGCTTGGTGTATAACCAAGTTTGAAACCCTTAGCCTTTATTTCTGTATCTGCAGATATCTGAATAGGATAATAAAATAGAGTTGAACTGGTAGTAGGTTCAGTTCCATCAGTAGTATAATAGATTTCTGCTGCGTCAGTAGCACAGGTAATAGTGACTTCCTGAGGATCAAAATAAATTCCTCCTTCAGGATTGAAGACTGGATTGGCAACTGTATTTGTAATCTGGTAATAAGCAGTAGCAAGATTACTGGTATTCCAGTTAGCTTTATAACCTTTAGCTTTTATGGTTGAAGTCTGAGCAACTGTTATTGGACCTGTGTAAAGACTTGAAGATGTTGTAGGTTCTGTATTATTTGTAGTATATCTGATTTCAGCTCCTGATGTAGCACAAGATATAGTCACTATCTGCTCTCCCGGATAAAGTCCGTTTGGAGGATTAAATGTGGGGGTTGCAACTTTGAAGTTATATGATCCTGTGGTAACATTGCTGTCGCTCCATCCTGTTCTTATAGCTATAGCTTTCAAAACAGTGTAAACATCAATATAAACCGGACCTGCATAGGGCGTTGATTCTGCTGTAGGTGCTGAACCGTCAGTTGTATAATACAAAGTTGAGTTGGGGGTTACTGTTGATATAGATACTTCCTGTGGTGTGCTGAATGTATTTGCAGCAGGATTAAACGCAGGAGGGGCAACTTTCATAGTATAAACAGCTGAAACAATTGCACTGGAGTTCCAGTTTGTCTTTATGGTTTTGGCTTTGACTGTCTTGGTCGTATTTATATTGATTGGAATTGTGTATAAATTAGATGTTTCGGTTGGTTCTGTGCCATCAGTGGTATAATAGATTGAAGCTCCGGTAGTAGTTGTATTCAATGTTACATCAAACGGATCACCATAGGTCCCTGTCGGTACACTAAATGTTGGTGCTGTTGTATTAAAAGAATAAGTCCTGGTCTCGATTGCACTGGAATTCCATCCATTTATAAATCCTCTTGCTTTAAGAATTATGTTACCATCAACAGCAAAAGGATCAGTATAGATTGTGGAGCTTTCAGTGGGATCAGTCCCGTCAAGTGTATAGCGTATCACAGTGCCTGCTGTTACTGAACTCATTGTAACCGTCTGAGGTGCTGTAAAGGTACCGCTTAGTGGTGTTATGTATACAGTACCCACACTAAAACTATATGCTGCTGATGCTATCGGGCTGGGATTCATCTTAGATTTGTATGCTCTGACTTTAACAATGGTAGCCTGAGTTATTTCAAGCGGAGTAATATACTGAGTTGAGCTTGTAGTAGGTTCGGTTCCATCTAAAGTGTATCGCATCGTTGCCTCATTAGTAGGGCAATTCAGTTTGACAGCCAGTTCTCCTACTAAAGGTGAAAAATACAAACCTGCCGCCGGATTAAAGGTAGGCTTTGCAACATCATAAACTGGTTCAGTTGACTTTTCGCAAGCAAATAATATCAAACTCACGATACATAGAATTAAAACTCTCTTAAACATAAAAACTCCCTAAAACTTTCTTTTATAATCCTTTTGCACATAAAAACACATCTATCCAAAGAGTTACAGGATGTAATCTCGTTTTCATTATAATGCAATTAACTTTCCAATTAAATAGAAATATTCGTCAATCTCCGGATATCAGTCCTCCGTCAGATTTAGGACAATTTAAGGAAGTAACACTATTCTAGCTTACTGGTTCGAAATAATATTAAAAAAGGCTGCTTTGCAGCAGCCTGAATACTTGACAGATCTGTATGTAAAAAAGGTATGTTATTAGTTTATTCTTTTTTTAATTTGATGATCTTGCCAGCCGGAGGCCGTGTATTGATTCCTGGTGAGTCGGAACTTTTCCCAACCTGTCCACTACTCTGCATAACGAAGCAGCATAACTATCCCAGGACCCGCCCCTGGTAGCACGCCAGATACCGTCTGCGGGTCCGGTCGGATTATTGGCGGGGCTAACACCGTAGTAAGTTGTATCATACCAGTCCCAACACCACTCATAAACGTTACCGCTCATGTCATAAATACCCAGACCATTAGGCTGTAAATGTCCTACAATATGGCTAGTCCCCATTGCATTTGCCTGAAACCATGCTACTGCATTGGCATTATCTCCACCTGAATAAAGATAATCAGGACTGCTTGTAGCCCCACGTGCAGCATACTCCCACTCTGCTTCAGTAGGTAATCTGTATCCATTTGCAGTCCAATTGCATATTACTGCATTCCAGGTTGCATCAAAAACTGTTGGGATCACTCCCCAATCGTCAGGATTAGTGGAACCACTTATTGTATAAACAGGTGTAAGGCTTTGCAGAATACTAAGTTTGTTGCAATATACTAATACGGCATACCAATTAACTGTCTCAATTGGTTTATATAAATTGCCGGTAACGTAAGATGGATTATTACCCATAACATTCAGCCATTCCATCTGTGTTACTTCATATTTACCTATGTAAAAGCCTGTTAAAGTAACCTGATGCGGAGGTGTTTCATCTGCTTCACCAGTTCCGGATATTCTTCCCATTGTGAAAGTTCCCCCCGGGACACTAACCATCTGACCCATTGTGTAATTAATAGTGTAATTTGCTGTTGCAATCTGGCTATCAAGATAACCGGGGCTAAATCCTTTGGCTTTTATTACAGTAGATGTTCCAATATTGATTGGTGCAATATACTCATCTGAATTTGAAGCAGGTTCACTACCATCCGTAGTATACCTGATAGTAGCACCGTTGGTAGCACATGAAATTGAAATACTCTGAGGCGCAGTAAACATACCTTCAGCAGGACTAAAAACAGGGGTGGCTACCGGCTGTGGTGAATTAACAGTGTATACACCAGATGTAACGTTGCTATTGGTCCATCCGTTTCTAACAGCTATTGACTTTAATACTGTAGTATTATCTGCAATCAAAAGTACAGGTGCAGTATACAACTCTGATGAAGAAGATGGTGTGGAACCATTTGTAGTGTAATAAATGGTTGCTCCCGGAGCAGAACATGTTATTGTAACATATTGCGGCGCAATATATGTACCGGGAACTGGATTGAAAACAGGAGAAGGTAATTTTAAAATGTAAGAAGCTGTAACTGACGCACTTGGGTTCCAGTTTGCCTTAATGGTTTTAGCTTTGACCGTTGTCGAGACATCAATATTAATTGGTCCGGTGTACAGATTCGATGTTTCAGTGGGTTCTGTACCATCAGTAGTGTATACTATCGACCCATTGATAGTAGGTGTTGTTATTGTTAATGTGAATGGACTGTCAAATGTCCCCGCAGCAACACTAAATATAGGCGCGGTCGTATTAAATACATAGGTCGCTGTTCTCGTCTCACTTGGAGTCCAGCCTGCCAGAAATCCCTTTGCTTTAAGTGTGGTGTTTCCATCTATAACAAATGGAGCATTATATGTTGCAGAAGTTTCTGTCGGTTCACTGCCATCAGTCGTATAATGTATTATTGTTCCTGCTGTTACAGGTGTAATTGTAACTGTTTGGGGGGAGGTATAAGTTCCACTTATTGGAGTTATATATAAGTTGGATACATTGAAGTTATACTCCCTGGTAACAATTGCAGTTGGATTCCAGCCATCTTTAAAGCCTTTGGCTTTAAGAGTCGTGGTTGCATTTATAACCAATGGAGGTGTATATAAAGTTGATGTTTCAGTCGGCTCACTGCCATCTGTTGTATAACGAACCAGTGTACCGGAAGTTATTGTTTGGAAGGAAATTGTCTGAGGAGTGAGATATACTCCACTTATGGGATAAACTGCAATGTCTGATACCTGTAAAACATAAGCAACGCTGGCAACAGCACTTTGCTGCATACCGGATTTAAATGCTCTTGCCTTAACTATCTTAGAACCTGTAATCTCGAATTCATCACTGTAAATTGTTGAAGTTGAGGTTGGTTCTGTTCCATCCATAGTAAATCTGATTGTAGCATTGCTTGTAGAACAACTCATTTGAACTGTCTGTTCAGATAAATATGTGCCTGTTGCTGGAGTGATTACCGGTGTTGCAACTGTTTCCTGGGGTTTGGTTGTCTTTTCACAAGCTAACAATAATAAACTTACACTTAAGATTACCAGCAATTTCTTTATCATATATAACTCCCTCTATATATTAAGATAAGGTTTGGTCCTTGGCATTTGAGATGTTATTCAATGACTTTACCAATTCTAAATAATGATTTTTAATGAACTAACTAATTGGTTTAACAGCTCTGGGATTTCTTTAACATCTGATTCCTTTAAAAAATCAACCCTTTGTTGGAAACGATCTGTCAGTGTATCAAAATATTCTGAACTGTTTTGCCTTGTATGAGGATTGTATATATTGTAATAATCTGGAATAAGTCTATTTACCGATTCTTTTGTAGGTATCATAGCTCCGGGAACATTTTTCCACTCTTCCCATTCAAGCTGGTCAGTTAATATTGCTGTCTGAAGGGTCAGCGATGTCTGTAATGGAATCTTTTCCAAAATATCATCCGCTTCTTTCCAATACCCTTTTGAGTTAAAACTGTAGATTTCTGCCCCAGATCCGATGACTTTTAAGTAAGCTTCAACATCTTTATAAAGCTCATATACCCTAAACGGATTAGCAAAAGGTTCAAAAACAAGTTTTTTAAGTTCTTCCTCTGTTACATTTTCTGCTCTGTTTCTTTGAGTCATTAATGCTGCACCAAGGGCTACTGCTAAATATTTATCAGTTACCTTTATTACGGGAGGAAGTACTGTATCTTTCATTAACCAAACTAAGGCCATGGGGAAACTACAACGATTTACGTGTTTACCTAATAAATCCCTGTCAAGTAGAGCTCTTCCATTTGAATTTCTTATGTCTAATCCAACTGGCCAGTTTTTATTGCCAATATTCAATTGCATGTGATTCATCAAAGATAAACAATACTTCCAGTCAGGGTGTCCAACCTCCCTGCTATCTGTTTTATCAAAGAGAGTCGGCTCCCAAACACGACATATTTTATCTTTTAAATCGATTTGAAAAGCATCATCATGCAATACAACTTTGGAAAAACCTGGAGGCAATGTACCACCATTATCGGCATTATTTGTATGCGATGATTTGCCTGTTCCGGATAAACCATAAAAAGCTATTGACCTTTTACCCAATTTGTGCCATTGTTGATCAAAACATGTAGTGAAATCTATTTCTTTGATTCCTGCATGGCATGCAGCCATTCCAAGTTTCATTCCGGCAGTCCAGGCTAGAGTTAAAGTATTCTTCTTCCTCTCTCCAAAATAACGCATACCAAGACAAATATTCACATTATGTATTTCGTCTACTAAAGCTAATTGGGGTGCTCCCACATTATTATAAAATGGATCATTGCAAGTCCATTCATTGAAAGCAATTAAAATTATATCAAGTATGGGTAACTTAGCACTTTTCTCATATTGTTCAGCATATTGCTCGTAAGGTGCAAAGTTCATCAACCAATTCAGCATATTTGAAGCATCTGTTTCAGGAGCAACAAAAATAGCTTTTATCATTAGATCAGAATCTAAACCTATTACTGCTTCAGCTTTTATTAGAGGATAATGTTGCATTTGATAAACGGCTTCCCTGAAATCTCCCTCAACTTTTGCTTTCTGGGAAATATCTAACCTGTTGTAAAATCTTCTTGCTTTTGCTGTTCTGCCAAGAATTTTACCATGACAATCATTCAATACTCTAGCTCCCTCAGGGAGATTATGCGCTTGTGCATATTTGGGATAAATCAACATATCCGTTGTTGAAACACCTGGCTGTTTTTTTGCAAGTTCATATACTTCTGGTAATGTTACTTTTCTTACTTTGTCAGAATTGATAAGGGTCTCGGCAATCGCTCTGATTGTAGACATTTCCTTTAAATTACCATAGTATTCGGCACTGCTTTTGCTCGCCATTTTGCCTCCTGTTTTTATATATATAAGTATATTTAATTCTTTACTTAATACCATTTAATCACATACAGTTTTATAGGCAAGAACAATTTTTTCATACATTTTTGTTTCGGATACTAGCATAATGATAACCAATGATTTCATATGTTTGAGTTCAATCACTTACTAATAAATGACTGCATAAATCTGCATATGTTTCATATATTTATTAAGAAGATACGCCATCTAATGG
>DIWV01000006.1 GCA_002435865.1 Cloacimonetes bacterium UBA6097
TTAATCAGGCTTTTTACAGCAGTACGGAAGTATATCCGCAGGAAGTAATCAAATATAGTGACCCACAGATAATCCGCGATTTCAGGATAGTAACTATTCAGGTTCAGCCTTTTGCCTGGAATGCAACTACGCAGGAACTGGAAGTAAGGGAAGAGATAGATTTCAGGTTAAGATTTAACGATACCCCCGGAATCAATGAGCTGAGCGAACCGTTAACAATATCCCCGAGTTTTGCCAATATATATGAATCAATAATTCTTAATTTTGATGATTACCGCAGTGCATTGGTTGCCAATACTCCACCCCGTTATCTTTTGATACACGGTAACTATGCGGATGCAACATTCCTGAGTTACATAAATGAATTTGCTTTCTGGAAAAGGCAAAAGGGCGCAGATGTCAGCGTAGTCAGCACAGCTATATCAGGCAGCTCAAATAATCAGATAAAAGCATATATTCAGAATGCTTATAACAATATTAACACCAGACCCGATTTTATTATTTTGGTTGGAGATACTTCCGGTTCATTTCCAATTCCTACCTGGCCGGAATCTTTTTCCTCTTATAGCGGTCAGGGCGATTATCCTTATCAGCATTTGGCCGGTAATGATTACCTGGGAGATGTATTCCTTGGCAGAATTTCAGCAGAAAACACTTCTCAATTGGATGTAATACTCTCCAAGATTTATCACTATGAGAAAAACTTAACCATAAATTCAGCTCAATGGCTAAATAAAATGCTCCTGGTCGGAGATACTGCACCGTCAGGTCAGTCATGTTATTACATAAATAAATATGTAAAAGATGTGGCATTACATTATAATCCTGACTATACTTTTACTGAACTTTATTCCGGCGATCCTTCACCAACTCAGATGAATCAGGCCATGAACCTTGGTGTGGGATTTTTTAATTATCGCGGGTACATTGGTATGAGTGGCTGGAGTCCAAGTACCAGCCTGATTAACGGGGTCAAATTACCCCATGCTGTTATTATAACTTGTTCCACGGGTACTTTTTACAGCGGAGAATCTACTACCGAGAAATTTATCAGGTTAGGAACTGCCTCAGTCCCTGCAGGAGCTGTTACAGCTATTGGCATGGCTACTTCCGGAACACATACAATGTTCAATAATTCTCTTACTGCAGGAATTTTTAACGGGATATTTACTCATAATATGCGTACAATGGGTGAAGCTCTGCTTAATGGTAAACTTGTCATGGACAAAGTCTATAGCCAGGCTCATGCAAACACAGTTAAGTATTTTGCACACTGGTGCAATCTGATGGGTGATCCCACAATGGAAGTTTATTGTAAGGTTCCCGATACTTTTACCGCTCATGTTCCTGCGACGTTACCTATGGGAACAGGTAGTCTGGATCTGACCATACTCAACCAGTATTCACTTCCTGTTAAGGATGCCTGTGTTACTATCAGCCAGAGTGATTCAATAATAGTAAGGGGCTATACTGATGCCAATGGTTATGTGTATTTGCTGTTTGATGCCGTTCTTAGTGCTTCTAATGCAGTGGTTACAGTATCCAGACATGAGTTTAAGCCTTTGCAAAGTACTATAAACATTAATAGCAATGGTTCATTGGTCGCCGGTGTTTCTGTTATTGATGATGACAATACAGGAAATTCTGTCGGTAATGGTAATTTAAGTGCTAACAGCGGTGAGACTCTGGAGGTTACCTTTTCTATCCTCAACAGCACCAATAGCGTTATTAACAATGTGACAGGTTATGTAACATGTGATAATCCTTATGTTATTGTTACTGACAGTCTGCTAAATTTTAATAATATAGCTGCCGGAGCTTCCGCTAATTCAATAATTCCATTACTCATACAGATAGCTTCAGATTGTCCCAATCGAACGGTATTGCACTTTGATATGCATTTAACCGATATAGATAGCTCAGTTTATTTGATTCCCAATTTCATTACAGTAACGGATGCATTTTTAAATTTTGCTGCATACGATGTTGTTGATGGGGACAACCATGTTCTGGATCCGATGGAAACAGCTGATTTTACTGTAACAATAAGTAATAGTGGAACCGTTCCTGCAAATGATTTATATAGCCAGCTCGTTTCTCAGAATCCATTAGTCCAGGTAATAGACAGCCTGGCATATTTCGGCAATATATTGGCAGGCAGCCAGGTTAGTGCATCTGCAGACATGTTCCAGATTAAGGGAAGACCTCAGTTGGTTCCCGGAATGTTGATTCCTATGCGGTTGAAATTATACAATTTGGATGGTTTTCTTCAATGGCTGGATTTTACTATAACGATAGGAGTTATCACGCAAACATCTCCTCTGGGACCTGACGCATTTGGCCACATTATTTATGATGTAAATGACCTTGTTTACGAGGATTGTCCAACCTTTGACTGGATTGGGATAGCTCCTGCAGAAGGCGGGCATGGAACACAGCTATCAATTACAGATACAGGAACTACATCTGATGAGGGAGATGTGGTAGATGCGCAGTCTTTAGCTGTGGTAAGTCTACCTTTTAATTTCATCTTTTATGGTCGGTCATACAACCAGATAACAGTATGTTCCAATGGCTTTATTGCTATGGGGATTACAGAGAACGCTAATTACCGTAATTTCCATCTTCCGGGAGCTGCTGCAGGAGGTGGTGGTGCACCGAGTCCTTTGATTGCTCCATTCTGGGATGATTTGATTACTACTGGCGGTGGCATATATAAGTGGTATAATGCCGCAGACCATTATTTCGTAATTGAATGGTATAATTGTAAAAACGGTAGAGTTCAGACTGCAGTAGAAACCTTTCAGGTTATTTTATACGACCCTGTTTATTACCCGACAACTTTGGGTGACGGACCTGTTAAAATTCAGTACCAGACTTTTAATAATGTAGATACTGGTAGCACTTCGAATGAGTATAGCGGTAACTACTGCACAATCGGAATTCAGAATTTGGAACAAACGGACGGACTTGAGTATTCCTTTAATAATATCTATCCGGTTGCTGCTGCACCTTTAAGCAGTCAGAAAGCTTTGTACATAACTACTATTCCCGCTTATCAATACACGCCTCACCTTGTTTATGACAGCGCTTATATCCTTGATGACAATAATAATGTGGTTGAGCCGGGTGAAACTGTGGATTTATATGTGAATATCCACAATATCGGAGAACAGACCGCTTATAATGTTGACGCAAGCATTGCCAGTACCAGCCCTTATGTAACTATTGTCAGCAATTATTCAAATTATCCTTCTATAGAGGGAGATTCTTTGGGAATAAATACTACGCCCTACAGGTTTACTGTTGCGCAGGACTGCCCTGATAATCAGCTGCTTCCTTTTACTATGACAATTGGAACTGCGACAGATTTCTGGCAGAGGACATTTAATCTGGAAGTCCAAAAGCCGGGCTTGGTTTACTGGTCATACCTGATAAACGATTTGGCAGGCAACAACAATGGAGTGGCAGACCCTGGAGAGAGTATTATAATAGCAGTAAATGCCCAGAATAATTCTCTGGTGGATGCTCATAATCTTACCGGATTACTTTCTTCAAGCCTGCTGGGTATAAACATCTCTGACCCAATTGAGACAAAACCCCTGGTAGCTGCGGGTGAGATTATGCAGTTCACCTACCATGTCTCTATAAGTGCTGGAATACCTGTAGGTTCAAACGTTCCTTTTAATTTTAACCTGGTTTCTGCTGATGCTCCAACTGTTGACCAGAATTTACATCTTACCTGCGGAACCAGCGGCACAATACTTGATTTTGAATCTGCTGATAGTTATCTGATTTCTCAGGGTGGCTGGGAATTGGGAACACCTACCCAGACAACTCCTCATTCCGGGACTAATCTGTGGTGCACAGGTCTGACTGGTTATTATGAAAATAATGCCAATTATATTCTTACTACTCCGCCTGTTACACTGGGAACGAATGTTACTCTTTCTTTCTGGCATTATATGTTCTGCCAGAATTATTTTGACGGCGGAAATGTAAGTATTTCTGCCAACGGTGGTACAAACTGGAGTCTTTTGTATCCTACCAATGGATATAACACTTCCCTGAATATCAGTGCCCTGGGAGAAGTAGGTTATACCAATTTAGTCAGTTGGTCTCAGGTGACCTTTGATTTAAGCCAGTATGCCAATACAGAAGTTATTATCAGGTGGAGATTTGCTTCTAATTCTTCAGGTCAGGGATTGGGCTGGTTTATCGATGATGTACTGCTTTCGGGCAACTATGTTACTCCTGGTATTGTAACTGGAAATGTAACTCTCAATTCCGGCATGAATCCCCGTCTGGTCAAACTCAAGACCAATAATAACCTTGTTACTAATCCCGATTCCACAGGAGCTTATATCATGTATCTGCCGCAGGCAACTTATACATTAAGTGCCAGCCTGCCATATCATACTGTTCAAATTTCACCCGAATTCAGCCTCTCTAATCAAATGTCTGCCTATAGCTATGATTTTACCCTCAGTTATCTTGATGGTCCTTCAGGATTGGAATATAGTGGTGCTATCGGCGATTCTGTCATCTACCTCACATGGGTGGAACCAACCGGGGGAATGTATCCCGTGTTGCATTATAATATCTATCGCAGATTTGCCGACCATCCGTTCCAACTGCTTGGACAAACCACTGATAATACTTTTTCGGAGGTGTTGTATGATGATGGAGTTTATACCTACTATGTGGCGGCAGAATATAGCGTGGGGGAAGGAGCTCCTTCCAATTCGGTTTTGGTGGCTTTTCCCTTTACAAACACGGGTATCGAACCGACTCCTGTTGTGGTAAACGCACTGCATGCAAATTATCCTAATCCGTTCAATCCGACCACGACTTTGTCTTTCTCTCTTGCCAAAGCAGGAAACGTCTCCCTGAGGATTTATAATACCAGGGGACAATTAGTTAATACTTTGGTAAATAATGCCAAGTCAGCAGGAGAATACAAGGTCGTCTGGAATGGAAAGAGCAGCGAGGGAAGACCTGTCTCATCGGGATTGTATTTCTACAAACTGGATGCTCCCGGTTACAGCAAAACCCGTAAAATGATGCTTCTTAAGTAATTATTCACAAGCTCAAATCCATATAACAACGCCGGCTTTTTACAGCCGGCGTTTTTTACGATTATTCCAACACTTCAAGGGTCTCTCCCCACGCAGGACGGGAATGGAATCCTGGTCTTTGTTCAATTGTTCATTCTTCTCTCTTTCATATTCCTTGAGATATTGGACAATGATGCTAGGGTGATCTAAGGGTGCGACCCTTAGATCACCCTAGCATCTCCCTCTAATCTCCCATGGATTGAATCAGGGAGATTAGAGGTTAATTGCTAAATGGTATTATAAAGATAGCGCATTCCTACCGGACTACAACAGATTCTGCCATCTACACCAGGCAAAGAGTAGCCGGATTAAGTAAAACCTTTTTAGGAGTAGGATAAAACCCTGCTCCTTTTTTTATTAAAAACACCTTCAGATGAACATTTAGCTTGACACAATAATTCTTTTGAAGTATTTATCTATCAGACTACTATTACTTTAAAGGAGATTATTGCCATGAAGAAGGGTTATTTATTCACTTTTCTGCTTATTCTGATATCGGTGTCATTATTTTGCATACCTGTAACTGAATCACAAGTACGTCGTATCGCACAGAATTTAAGTTTAGAACGTAATGGTCAAATTAGCGGAATTGCTAACATCAACTATCTGGACGGGGATGCCAAAACCAGGATTTATTTAGCAAATCTGTTACCTCAGGGTTTTGTTTTGGTCTCAGGAGACGATGCTGCTCATCCGATTTTAGGATATGATTTCAAAACAAAATGGACAGAAGATAATCTGCCAATCCAGTTGATTGATGTTATCAATAACTGGAAACTGCAATTAAAATATATCGTAGAAAACAATCTTACAGCTGATAATTCCATTCGGAATGAATGGCAAAGATACACACAGAACTCTGATTCGTTTGTTCCACAGAGGAATGAGCGTGACGTTGCACCTTTAATCAATTCGGTCTGGGGACAGGAAGGTCATTACAACGATTTATGCCCTTCCGGAGTTCCGGTGGGATGTGTGGCAACAGCCATGGCACAGATTATGCGTTATTGGGCATATCCGACAGTGGGACAGGGTACTCATTCATATGTTCATCCTGTTTATGGAACCCAGTCAGCAGATTTCGGAGCGACAACTTATGCCTGGAGTTCCATGCCAATTTCCATCAGCACTACCAATACATCAGTTGCTACCATCTGCTACCACGCAGGTGTAGCGGTAGATATGGATTATGCTCCAGATGGTTCAGGCGCATACAGCACAGATGTTCCCAGCGCTTTGATAGGTTATTTCAAATACAAAAGCACAACTTCCCATCATTATAAATCATCTTATTCGATTGCCACCTGGGAATCTATGATGAAAGGTGAACTCGATAATGCCAGACCCGTTTATTACGACGGTTACGGACCTGTTGGCGGTCATGCCTTTATCCTGGACGGTTATACAGGAACATCATCCCCTTATTATTATCATGTGAACTGGGGCTGGTATGGCTATTATAACGGTTATTTTTATCTTTCTAATCTTAATCCCGGGGGAGATACTTTTAACACAGGTCAGGCTGCTGTAATCGGCATCCAGCCGGATGAAATCATCCCGACTTTGGTTGAGGATTTTGAAGGTTCAATCTGGCCTCCTACAGGCTGGACGGTAACAGCACCTTCTTTTGAATGGAGCAGTACTGCACCGATAAATGGTTCATATTCAGCCAGGTATGCTTCCGGCGGAGATACCAATGGAAAGCAACTGCGCACTCCCTTACTGACAATAGATGCTACTTCCGCTCCGATTGTTTATAAAGCCAAAAGCGGAACAACGGTCAGGTCTGAAACTATCCTAACCCGCTATTCCACTGATGGAACCAACTGGACTACTTTAAACACGCAGGCTTTAACAGCTACTGCCACAACTTACACTGTTCCGGTCAATGGAATCACACCCGGTAATTATTATATCTGTTTCCAGACTGCTTCCACAGTTACAAGCGGCTTATTAAAGACATATTTTATTGATGATGTTACCGGTCCAATGTTATGGGTAGACCCCAATCCCCATGCTTCCCTGAATCTTACTGCCTGGAATGCAGGGGGTGTTACACCCGGGAATACTGCAAGTTCAGGCTATACCTTCCAGCTTTCTAATTCTGCAGGAGGTACTCTCACCATCAATAGCGTCACAAGTCTTGCAGGAACGGATTTTACCACGACCTTTAATCCCGGGGTAGCACTTGTAACCGGTCAGGTGCATGAATTCGGATTTACGTATGAACCTGTCAATTACGGGACGGATAACCTGACGTTTGTAATCAACACCAACGGTGGAACCGTTTCTATAGATTTATCAGGTTCTGCGATATACAATCTGTTTGAAGACAGCTTTGAAGGTTATGATGATTTCGTGCTGTCCTTTGCTCCCTGGAGGCAATATGATGGGGACTTGGGAAGTACATGGGGTATTGACGGAGCAGATTTTACAAACTCTAATTATACCGGCTCTTATATTATTTTTAATCCAAATTCAACAGTGCCTCCATTATCCGGTTGGGATGCTCATACCGGAGTAAAGTATGCAGCCTGTTTTGATGCTGTAACTGCATCAGCACCTAATAACGACTGGCTGATTAGTCCCCAGTTTACCACAAGTACAAATGCTACTGTAAGTTTCTGGGCAAAGTCCATTACCGATGCTTACGGTCTGGAAAGATTTAAGGTGCGCTATTCCACAACTGATACTTTAACCACATCTTTCACAACCTATCTGGCAGGAAGCGCATCTGCTTATGTTGAGGCACCAATTGAGTGGACTTATTATTCATATTCACTACCAAGCAGCACCACAATGTATGTTGCCATCCAATGCGTTTCCAATGATGCCTTTGCTTTCTTTGTAGATGATTTTGTCATTCATGATGATGCAACACCGCCACCATTGCTACTTGGACATCTGGATGGTTATGTTTATGAATACGGGACTACCAACCCAATTCCCAATGCATTGGTAACAGTCGGCACCAAAACTGCCTATACCAATACATCTGGATATTATAAGATTAACAATCTGACAACTGGTTCTCGCACTGCAGTATGTACCACACCCGGAGCTTTTTATTTCAGCTCCACAGTCTCGGGAATCAGTATTACCAATGGTGCAACAACTGCTCAAAACTTCTATCTTACCTGGGCAGAATTGTCTGTATCGCCTGATTCCTATGATGTTTCTTTATACACAACTCAAGAAGACGACAGGACGTTGACTATTTCCAATCCCGGCGGAACGGCAGATTTAGATTTTGCCATGTATCTTGCAGAAGATGTGGCAAGACGCAATAACATACCTGCCAATGTCACCAGAAGAGAAAAGTCTATGCCAAATACCAACAGGGTTACTCCCGTACCAAACGTAAATATGGACAGGGCACCCGAATGGCTGGTTTATGCCGATATTGCTGATGTTGCATGGTTTACATCACAAACGCTGGAAAGAGGAACATATTTCTTCCCAAATGATTTTGGTGTTTACGCCAATGGAATTACAGTTTCCAAAATCAGACACTGGTTCCATGAACCTTCAACTGAACTTTGGGGAACAGATGACACATTTAATTTCGTTATCTATGATTCAGATGCGGAAACTGTCCTGTTTACCTCTCCAACTTTAACGGCAAACCGTTATCCGACAGTGACAGAATATGTTCTGCCAACTCCAATGGTCTTTACAGGTCCGTTTATGGTGGCAGTAAGACCAGACCCAACTACAGGTTATCCTCATTCTCTTGGTACAGATCCATATTGGGGTGTTAGCTATTTTCTGGATACTGATACATTTTGGTATGGCATGAGCATAGATTTGTGCCTTGATATTTATGCTGATGGAGACAGATGGGTTACTATGAGCGACTTCTCCAGCCAGTTGGATATTTCAGGAACAGTTGCTCCGGCAGGTGCTCAGGAACTGAATATGCACTTTAATACAACAGGTGTATCCGAGGGTACAAGAAACGCCAATCTCTATGTCTATAATAATTCTAATTACATTGCTCCCAGTGTACGCGGTGATGTGATGGTTGTCCCGATTTCGATGACCGTTACAGTCCCGACAGTGCCTTTCCTGACTATAAACACCAATACATTGGATACGCATGCTACAGCGGGAACTCCTGTAAACACAGGCGATGTTTATACAATCAGTAACGTTGGTACCGGTACAATTACAATTACGTCAGCTACCGGATTAGCCGGTACTCCCTTTACAACCAATTTCAATTCTTCTGTTACGTTAACCACCGGTCAGACACATAGCTTTGGCTTCACATATTCTCCCTTAGCACCAGGTGTTCATAGTGCCACTTTCACAATAGAAACAAACGGTGGTACCAAAGTTATAGATATTTCTGCATATGCAGTAGGCTCTGATTATTTAGCAGAAAATTTTGAAGGTGGAACCTTCCCTCCTGATGGCTGGTTTAACTTAGATGAAGATGAAGACGGTTACTTTTGGTCTGGATTTTATAGTTCTACCACAGGTTTTGCGCATTCAGATTCTACAGTTGCAGCTTCACAATCCTGGGTAGATGCCCGCAACAGGCTTGTCCTGACACCTGATAACTGGCTGATTACCCCCCGTTTGCAGGTTGGTACTAGTGGAGTCATAGCTTATTGGATTGCTGCTCTTGATCCGAACTGGTATGCAGAACATTACTCGGTATATGTTTCAACAACCGATAACCAGGTAACATCCTTTACTACAGCGTTGTTCTCAGAAACTATGGGAGATGCGGAATGGCACGAAAGAGTAATAGATTTAACAGCTTATGCAGGACAGAGCATTTACATTGCCTTCAGGCATCATGCTTGTTCTGACATGAATTTAATTAAACTGGACGATGTAGTTATGCCCCCACTGTCTACTCTACTGCCTGATGCGGAAATTCCGCAGGGATTGATTATCAGCAGAGCAAATATTGCTAATCAGGATTTGTTGATTCGATGGGACATCAGTGACAATGCTCAGCATTATAAGGTATATGTTGCTGATGAAATTGTTCCTTTCAACCAATATGCATATCTGCTTTCTACTGATTCTCTGAGTGTTACAATTACGCAAGCAATGCTGACAACTGTCGGTATAACGGGAGAAAAGTGTTTTATCAGGGTAACTGCAGATAATGAATCAATGGTAAGATTTTACCACTCATTCACAGATCGGGTCTTTAACCCTGGAACTCGTAAGTTAAAAGCACCAGATATCCGAAAGTGGTAATTCATAAGCTAAAAAAAAAAAGTTAGTCAGAATTAAGGGGGACACTTAGTATCTATTAAGTGTTCCCCTTTATTATTGCTCCAATAATTTAATTGACAGGATTGCGACTGAGCAATCAAAGTGTATCGTAATAATTATATAATAAAAGAATAAACTATATTTGGAGGATCCGATAATGAAGAGAATTTATTTGTTAGTAGTCCTATTGTTCATTTTTATCCTATCCCTTAATGCAGCCAGTCTGGAAGAAACCCTGAATGCTCTTTCGGGTGACGCAGCACGTAACTATGTAAAACCAATGGTAACATCCTTTGGTTCTGATATGAATAGCGGCTGGTTTCATAAAGTTCCTGCTGCAAAAGTATTTGGTTGGGACCTTGAATTTGGTTTTGTCTTTATGGGTACCATGTTTGCTGATAAAGATAAGGATTTTAGTGTAACGGGAAAATTCAGGTTTACCAAAGAGCAAGCTGAAGAAATGGTGGAAAATTCTGATCTGGATATTCCCCCAGGTGCTGTTTATGATGCATTAATCGAACAGATTATATCCCGGGATTTCAATGTTGAAATTGCCGGACCGACTATTACCGGACCTGCTTATGATGATATGGATACACCAGATACTGATGATGACTTAAACTATATATATGTTTATTTTCCGGAGACAGATTTTACTGTAGATAATGAAACTTATACTGTCCCTTATAGCAAAACAGTTATACCTTTTGGCGGTTTGCTGGAAGATTTATCCTTTATGCCTTTGACTGCTCCGCAGTTGTCTCTCGGAACGATTTATGGAACACAACTATCATTCAGATTCCTGCCTGAAGTAGAAATGACACCTGAAATAGGTAATCTATCTTATTCCGGATTTGGCATCCAACACAATCCCCAAGCATGGCTTCCTGTTGAAATTCCGGTAGATCTTGCACTGGCGTTTTTTACCCAGAGCATGGACATTGGCTCAGTTGCAGAAGCCAGTGCCAGCACTTACGGTATTAATGTTGCCAAGACATTTGGAGCGAAACTTTTAAGTGTAACTCCTTATCTTGGTCTTTCCGGTGAGTCTTCCAAGATGAAATTCCATTATGATTATCAGACCGGTTCTACAAGTCCGGGAGTTCCGGAAACAATCAAAATCAACTTTGAAGTTGAAGGTAAGAATACAAGCAGAGTAACAACCGGACTCAGTTTCAGGCTGGCGATTGTTAATCTTAATTTTGATTATAACATTGCCAAATATCCCTCTGCCTCAATGGGGATGATGTTAAATTTCAGCTGGTAAATGAAACATAGGTAAATATAAAGGATTAAACCCGCCTAACAGCGGGTTTTTTATTGATATAGATAAGAGCAAAAACACAAAAATTCTTATAGCTAAACTGAAGAGGTAGATTTGTGCTGAGGTTAACAAAAACAGAGATGTTTATACGTTACATCTTTATTGCTTTGAGTATTGTTGCCATTGTTGATAATTTTATCCATCAGGATATGGTTACACTGGCTTCAGCAGGATTAACCCTGCTGTTTTTACTGCTTCCGCCGATAGTGGAGAAACTAATCAAAATTACCATCCCGGTTTCTTTTCGCCTGATTTATTTAGGTTTTATCATTTCTTCCATGTACTTAGGCGAAATCAACAGTTTCTTTTACAGGATTCCCTTTTGGGATATCATCCTGCACACAGCTTCAGCTATGATGCTGGCATATCTTACGTTGCTATTTATGTATATAATCAACCGTGATGAAGACATAGACCAAAAACTAAGCCCCTTCTTTGCAGCAATGTTTGTTTTTTGTGTTCCTGTTGCTATGGGAGCTATCTGGGAGCTGTTTGAATTTGCAGTAGACAAAGTCTTTGGAGTCAATATGATTAAGGCTATTGATCCCAATGATATTACGAGGTTTTATGATTATGAGAGAGGTTTTTTCAACAGCCTGCACGATATGGTAATGGATATCTCCGGCGCATTTGTAATAGCGCTGAGTGCGTTTATACATCTTAATAGCAAGGGGAAATACATTCCGGCTTTCAGGATTCTGATTAAGCAATTCATCAAAGAAAATCCATCTTTGTTCTAATTATCCCATTCCCATTTTTCTTGATATATCAGGCATTCCTTTTACAAATCTTATAAGCATTACGCTATCATTACGCTATCATTACGCTATCATTGCGCTATAATAGCGCAATGATAGCGTAATGATAGCGTAATGATAGCGTAATGCTCTTGACAAATAATTGGGGTACGGGTATCATGCAACAGTGATTAAAATATCGCTTAGAACAAGCGTCATCCCTGCGCAGGCAGTGATCCAGCCTGTTTTGTTATTTTGAAATAAAAGGTTAAAACATTACTGATATTACTTTCAGAGGAGGATAAGATGAAAGTTAAATACCGTAATCAAGTGCACGGTCTTACAGGCAACAATGATGGATTGATTTATTACATCGACAGGAAAAGCGGAGTTACGCTTGCCAGGAAGAAATTCACATTAAAGAATCATCCTGAACATCCGGGTTTTCGTAATGTCCAGAAACAGATATATGCAGTCCAGCCGTCAAGGGAGTATATATATAATCTAACGGATTATATATATGATTACAATTATCTGCCTGGCAATGAATTAAAGCATCTCCGTACATGGACAAATCTCTATAATAAGCTGATGTTTGCCATGCTACAGGCAATGCCCGAGACAGTTGACCTCAAAACCATAACCAGGGAACAGATTTATTCGCAAAACCTGCCCTGTAAGACACTCAGGGATGCAATAGATGCGGGGCTGCTGCCCAAAGTGGATGGCTACGAACGCTGGGATAAACCTATTTGATTGTAAAGTTATCTAACTTTGACCCTGTGTACTTTTACAGGCAATTCCTGCTCTTTGCCGGCCGGCTCATTATAGTAGGTAGAGTCTTTTCTTTTTTTGTACATTTTTCCTGTATCAGCATCAATTGCTGCAAAGTCCATTTCAGCTAGATAGTGGTATGTGTCAGGATTTGTATTAGCATAGTCTTTATGTTTGGCAGCCACAAACAGGACATGGTTGATAAAGCTCATGGTCTTGTAGTGCCAGGTGTTGTCCATATTCATAAATTCATCGAATACATGGAAAAAGACAACTTCAAATTTGTCATTAAAGATTGTCAGGTCTGCCTCTTTCCGCGGCTCAGGATTGGCATGTTCCTTATAATCGTAGGGCTTGCTCAGGATGACGAAATATTTGCTGTCATTACTTATGGCAACTTCTGCATTTTGCATGCTGCCTTCTTTGCGCAAGACTATTTTACCGTCCTTGTCCATAATAACAATGCCGCTTACAGGTGCTTTGTAATATTTCCAGACTTTACGCATAAAAATCAGGTGTCCTGTGGGAGTAATTTCGTCGATAACATAATCGGGACCTGCTTTGGGGTATTGGCGGACAAATTCACCCTGATTATTGTAATAATCCCACATTTCCCCATTTTTAACAAAGCAGGTCTGGCTGGCTGCCGGAATTATATAATCCCAACCCTGTTTACCTGTTACCGTCATTTCTTTTACTGTTAATCCTGCATTCCGGAAACTCAATACTTTTTTTATGGCGGCATGGAGAGATTCTGCGGGCAATGTCTTTATCCATATTCTGTTTCCATCAATATATCCATTATCAAACCTGGCAGTATTAAGGTCAAACTTTAAAGAATCAAGAATACTGATAAATTTGGGTGGTTCCAGATATGACTCCGCTACTGAAGAATACTTCCTGACTTTGAGCTTGGGAGGTTCTTTCTGTTCGGGAAAAACACTTATTCCCGGTACTGTATAATCACGCTGCAAAGCCTGCCCTGTTTCAATATCCACTGCTATGATGTTAATATTCTTTAATTCATAGCGCGGATACTTCCCTTTGATAATATCTATTCCCCTGCAGTCCGAAATGATTATGATATGCTTGTAAAATGCCATGGGAACACCCGGTCTGAATGCTTTAAAATTAAGAAAACTGGGGAAATAATGTTCATAACGAGTTTGCTGCTTATCATCATAAACTGTAAGCTGTGCAGCATGTTTATAAGAATAGGGCGGAGTGTCTTCTATACCTGTTTGTTTTATCAGGAAAGCATAATATTTGCCGTCATCACTATAGCACGCCGTAATATACTCATCTATGCCATCATGTTGATAGACAATCTTGTCCTGAGGATTTACGATGATTGTTCCAAGGATTGTATTTATACGCTCATCCCTTTTTCGGAAAGTAACAAATCCGCTATTGGATATGTCTTCCGGACGGTATCCGCTGCCAATGTCATTATAGCTGTGAAGGTAATCTCCGTATATGTTATACCAATTCCATTTGCCATTGATTTTAACAAGAGCATTTTGTCCATTTACTGAAAGGGCAATTCCTTCCACATTCAGGCTGTCCAGTTTGATTTCATTCATTAAGCGGTTATGAATATAAAAACCCAGGTTTCCCTTGTATGTTCCAGCGTGGAGACTAAACCTGACTTCTTTATCATAATCCTTGTTGGCATAATCGGTTTCTTTTATTGATATGGGCAGATAATTTATTTCTTCACTGAAAGTCGGCTCAGTTAAAATAGCTTCAACTGTAGACAGTTTCAGGGGTTCTTGTTCTGCAGGATAATAGTGTTCTTTGATAAAAGAAATATTGGGACTACTCAGTTTCCTCTGGTACATCTGCTTACTTACAGGGTCCACAGCAGCAATCAGCATACATTCCTGATTATCTGCATCTTTAGTATGCATATTTTTAGGATAAGACTGCCTGTCTGCCAAAAGCAGTATGTCACCGACAAAGACCATAGTGATAACTTCGTTTTGAGTCCGCTGGTTAACATAAGAATCAAATTGGTATTGATAAACCTGCTGAAAATCTCTATTGTAAATAGTCAGCATTGATTCCGGATATTGACTGAACATGTTTTTGTCATTACCCTTTTCTAATATTGCAGTGAATCTGTAATCCGGACTGTAAGCTATTTCGATTTCCTCAAGAGGCCTTTGCTTTTTTAAGATGATTTTATTATCCTTATTAACAATAATCACACCATCTATGTTGCCAAACCAGAAATCGCCCCGGTTTGTTATCTTATAGAATAATACCTTGCCATCATCAAAAATATCCTGGATATCCCAATTTCGACCCATATCATCATAGCTGCGGACGTAGTTGCCCTCAACATCGTATAAATCCCATTTATTACGGTTTTTGACCAGACAGAATTGCCTGTTTTTTGACAGCTTGATTTCATCCCTAAACTTGTTGGCAAATGAGATAGAGTTAACAAGAGAATCTGCTTCCCAAAAGCTCAGATTTAATTCGCCAAAATAGTCCCCGGGATATTTACCGACAAGACTGTATTTAATCTGAGCAGGGGGATTAATAATCCTGTGATCTCCAAAGTTATGATAATTGAATTTAAGTGAATCAAGCAATGTAGTAAATCTTGGTTCTTTCAGCATATCCTCTGCTGCAGAAGAAAACAGATTAATGCTCCAAATGGCAAGACATAAGATGATTATAAGCTTTAACTGCTTCAAAATACCGCCTTTATAATTTAGCTAAACAGGTATATCGGTCCGTTTATCAAACACACTAAGGCATGAAAAAATAATATTATGTTAAATCATTTACAGATTACATTATGTTTTGAACTGAAGTAATGTCAATAGTTATTATAGCCCTGATTCATGATTTGCGAAAACAATTGACATCCAGATTAAATCTGACTGATTGGCTATTATGGCAGAAATATTAATACATGAAATTGATAATCAATACCTTAGTAAAGTATCTGAGGAAAGCGGATTACTATCGTTTTTCTCGGGCAGGACGCTGCTGTATGTAACTGAAGCTATAAATCTGAAGCATAAGCTCAAAGCTCTATGGCTGATAAAAGATGAAGATTTGACGGTAGGAGAGCTATTTAACAATAGCAATAAACTGGAAATCAAAGAGACAAAAAGTGCCTTGAGCGCTTTATTACAGGTTAAGACGATTTTGGAAAAGGAGAAACCGGAATATTATCGAAGCCTTAACTTCTGGAAAGATTACGTCTATCTGGCGATTAATCCTGCGGAGTTCCCCTTTGTAAAAATATCAGAATACACAGAAGAAGAGTGGTTTTACATCGGTCCTTTCCGGAGCAGGTTCTTTCTGGTTGATATAATGGAATTGATGAGTAAGCTGCTCAAGATACCTTTCTGTGAAACACAGACCAGTCCATGTGAGAAAATGGATGATGGCAGATGCCGGGGGTGGTGCCTGCTCATTAAATCTGAACTGGATAAGGAAGCAGAAGAAAATTCCGGGCAAACTCAGCTGCAAAAGCTTGATGCCTTACTGAAAGAAGCATTTGTCCATCCTGATAACGGACTTCTGGAACTGGTGCAGAATGAAAAAGAAAAATATGATCGAGACCTTGAGTTTAGTAAAGCTGAATTGCTAAAGCCGGAGATTGAACTTTTAAAACGATATAAAGACTGGTTAATATTCCTTTACAAAATCAAGAATTTAAATTATGTGACAGATACAATCAGTGTAAAAAATGGTCAGATAGTACGGTATAAAGATGATGGGAAAGAACACCTCTGCCCGTACATAAAAATAGATTACCGTCCCAATGAACTTCTGGCTGTAAACAAAAACCTGGTTGATGAAGCCCGAATACTATATCAGGAGAGAGTATAATGTTTGAAAAATTAAGCGGTTTAGATATTGTAAAACATTCATGGCAGGGTAAAGTCAGAGACATCTATGATTTAGGTGATAAACTTCTGATTGTAACCTCAGACCGTGTTTCTGCCTTTGACGTTGTTTTCCCGAACCTGATACCGGATAAGGGCAAAATCCTGAATGGTATTTCTGTATATTTCTTTCAGAACACAAAGCATATTATTGACAACCATTTTATAACAGATAAGACTGAAGAATATCCCAAGCCTTTGCAGGAATTCAAAGATATACTCGCGGGCAGAAGCATGCTGGTAAAAAAGACGAGGGTAATTCCTTTTGAATGCATAGTGCGGGGATATATCACAGGATCAGCCTGGAGTGAATATAGCAAGACAGGGACAATCGGGAATATGATGATGCCTGATGAACTGAGGGAAAGCCAGAAATTTCGTAATCCTTTATTCACTCCTTCAACCAAAGCAGAAACAGGGCATGATGAAAACATCAGTTATAGAGACATGCTTAACCGTATGGATAAAAAAATTGCTGAAAACCTGAAAAATAAGTCCGTGGAATTATATTTATATGCACATGACAGACTGTTAAAAGACAACATTATAACTGCCGATACAAAGTTCGAATACGGCACAATCGGCTCTGATATTCTTTTAATAGATGAAGTTCTGACTCCTGATTCATCCAGATTCTGGGACATGGACAGTTATGAAATAGGGAAAACTCCACTTAGTTACGACAAACAGTTTATCAGGGATTTTGTATCTGATAGCGTATGGGATAAAAAGCCTCCTGCTCCAGTACTGCCTGATGATGTTGTATCAAAAACCAGGGATAAGTATATACAGATTTATAAAATAATTACAGGAGATACCGACAGACAATGGTAAAAATCATTTGCATAGTTGACGATGAAGAAGATTTAATAGAAAATCTATCTATAGATATGAAAGAACTGCGCCCGGATTGGGTGGTTAAGACTTTTCAATCAGGACTTGATGCCCTCAAGGAAATAATGCAGGGTCAGGTAAGTCTGGTTGTTACTGATATAGCAATGCCGGACATGGATGGTTACGAACTGTTCGGACGTATAAAAGATTATGATGAAAGGCTGCCTGTAATAATGATGACAGGCTTTGGATATGATCCTAATCATGTCTTGGTCCGCTCTAAACAGGACGGATTACAGGACATTCTCTATAAACCATTTGAAACCAATAAACTGGTTGAATTAATCGAATCACGATTAACTTAATATATGGCTTGTAGAAGTTGTATCGAAAAACACTTTACACACCGCTCCATAATTAATTACCTTCTTTATCCATTTTCACTTATATTCAGCCTGATACTGATATTAAGACGTTCATTATACAAACATATTCTTCCAAGGTATAAAGCTCCTGTATTTATCATCAGCATAGGAAATATGATAGTGGGAGGTTCCGGAAAGACTCCCTTTACTATTTATCTGGCAGATTTACTTAATCGTAATGGAATCAGGACAGCAGTCTCGCATCGGGGTTATAAAAGTAAACTGGAAAATACAGTAACAATTGTTTCAAATTGGAATGAGCTATTACCCGTTTCTGATGATGCCGGAGATGAAGCCTGGCTGATTGCAAAGAGATTAACAGGTATTCCTGTAGTTGTGGGGAAGAACCGCAAACAGGCTATCAGTCTTCTGTGTAATACTTTTCCTGGTTTGGATTGTATTATCCTGGATGATTCCTTTCAACATCTGAAAGTAATTCATAATCTGGATGTCATTATCATCAGTGAGTGGCTAAAGTTTGGCAATGGTTTTGTGTTGCCCGCCGGAATGTTACGGGAGCCGATGTCGGCAATATCAGATTCAGATATCCTGATTCTGAACAGGATTGGTGGCGATGGAATAATTAATCCGGATTTATCACAGCAGTTATACTCCACAGGTAAAGAAATGTTCAGCGGCAGATATATTTCAACGGGAGTATATGACTTTTATGGTAAAGAGATTAATATCGACGAGATCTCAGGTGATACAGCTTTGCTTCTGGCCGGAGTTGGTAATCCTTCAGGTTTTGACCTCAGTGTAAAAGCTCTGAATATCCATAACCTTGGCGGAATTATTCTTAATGACCATTTTGATTATTCAGACACAAAAGCACGAAAATCAATCCTGGAATCAGACCAAGCCAAAACTGCAAAATGGATAATAACTACAGAAAAAGATTATGCCAAGCTCAGGCACTATCAGGAGTTTTCAGAGAAGCTGTTAGTTCTAAGAATCAACTTTATGCTTGATAATGGTGAAGAAAAACTGATTGCATACGTAAATAATAAGTTAAAAGGGGCAGAAATCCCGGTCTGATGGATACTTTACAGGTTTCGTTGTTCTTTCTGGTATCTTATCTGATTTCCAGGGTGTTTGTTAAGCTTAAGATACCTGAACTCGTTGTTTACTACCTAATTGAGAAACGGCACATCTCCATTCAGAAATTAACCCTGATTATCATTATTGGCTCTACACTGATATCAACAATAATTCTGAACGTTATAACAGTTTTGACGCTCATGCCCCTGGTCATCTTACTGCAGAAAGAATTTAAATCCACCGCTGAAGATACCAAAAAATTTAATACTCTTTTCCTCTTGTCAGTGTTGTGGGGCGCAAATATCGGTGGTTTGGGTATGATAACCGGAACCACAACCAACGGGATTTTAATTGGATTATATGACCTTTACAAAATACCTGTCGGCTCTGATTTCACATTTATTTCCTGGGCAGCATGGGGTTTGCCGCTGGCAATTTTGTTAAGCGTTATCGGGTGGTTGGTTCTGATATTGATATTCAAGCCGGGAAAGCTTGTTCATAAAGCAGATTTCTCCAGAGAGTTGGAATCTGCAGGAATATCACGAAATCTGCAAAAAAAAGGATTTTATCTGGCTATTTGTTTTATTCTAACAGCCTCAATCCTATCTTATTTACTGGGTGCTTTTGCTGCTCGAAGGGTAGAGACATTGGTGCTGTCCGGGATATGGACAGTTGTTTTTCTATATCTTTTTTTCCTGCAAAACTGGATTTCAGAAGATGGAAGAAAAACGAAGTTGCTTGTAATAAAAGATATTCTGCATAATATCCCCAAACGAGGTTTGCTATGGATGGCGATAGCTATTCTGATTACATATTTGTTATGGCAGTTTAAGTTTCACAGATTTATAGCAGAATGGTTTGTAATTGGTTTTTCATCAAAACAATCAATCCTCAGCTTGTATTGGATCTTTGCATTACTAACGATATTCTTGTCGGAAATTGTCAGTAATACTGCAGTTCAGTTTTCTATGTTTGTTGTTTTGTTTCCAATGATTAAAATCAATCCTCAGATGTCCTGGCAGGGAATGCTGATAATAACATTGTGTTCTTCATGTGCATTCATGACTCCCATTGCCACACCTTCAAACGGACTTGGCTTTGGTTCTTCCGGGAAAGTATCCCTAAAATACATGCTGCTGTCAGGATTTGTTATGAATATTGTAAGTGCTGTAATAATTGTAGCATGGGTGGTCTTTGTAGTGCCTATGGTTCTCAGGTTCTTCTGAAGAGTGGTTGAATAAACTTATTTCCTTTTAAGGTTCATCTGCGCTGCAACAGCGATTGCTGCAGTTTCTGCCCTGAGTATCAAATTGGAAAGGGTAATTTCTTCAACGCCAAGGTTTTTTAAGAAAATAAACTCATCAGGGCTAAAACCACCTTCAGGACCTATAATAACACAATAAGACACATTACTCTTAAGGTTATCAAGCCACATATCAGGCACATTCTCAGAAGCAACAACAGGAGTGTAACCCTTTTCCTTGATATACAGAATTGCTTTTTTCAAAGCCAAAACTTCGCTGATACGTGGAAGATATGGATTATCGCATTGTTTAATAGCGCTCAAGGCAGCATTCCTAAAACGGGACAAGGTATTTATTGAAGGATTTCTAACTGAAAATTGAGTAGTTATTGGGAAGAGGTCTTTTACTCCAAGCTCAGTTACTTTCTCGACCAGCCATTCGTCATTCTTGTTACGTAAAAGACTAAATGCTATGGCAAAAGGAATTGAATTTGGTTTGGTAAATTGTATTTCATTTATATCTATTACAGCTTGTTTTTTATCAATAGAAACAATCGTGCCTCTGGCAATATTTCCTTTGCCGCTATTAAGTTTAACTGTATCTCCCTGTTTGTGTCTGAGCACATGCGTAAGATGATGAAATTCATCCCCAGTTAGAATTGTCTGTTTTAGGTATTCAGTAAGTTCAGGACAATAGAACGAAGGCATTTAATTACAACTTATGAGAAGTAATCTTTTAGTTTAGATAAGAAGCTCTTACCAGGTTTCAATTCTCTTTTAGCATCAAACTCTTTTAGTTTGATAAATAATTCAGTTTCTTCTTTGTTAAGGCGATTTGGAGTTATAATAATTATCTGAACCAGGATATCACCATTGCCATGAGTTGAATGAAGTGTCGGGAGCCCTTGTCCCTTTAGCCTGAAAATACGACCGTTTTGTGTACCGGAAGGGATTTTCATTTTAACAGATGACTGTAGAGTAGGAACGATAATCTCGTCTCCAAGAGCAGCTTGTGAAAAAGAAATGGGGTATTTTATATATAAATCACGTCCTTCTCGTTCAAATTGATCATCCTGCTTTTCGTGTATTAAAACCAGTATGTCACCTCTGGTTCCACCTCGTGGGCCTATATTTCCCTGACCTCGTAACCTGATATACTGTCCTTCTTCTACTCCAGCCGGTATTTTTACGTTGATTTCATTGACTTTGCCCATCCTGCCTTCGCCGTAACATTTGGAGCAGCGGTTTTTGATAATCTTTCCCTCACCTCTGCAGGAAGGGCATTCTGATACAGTTTGCATTTGCCCGAACAAGGATTGCCTGATTTGCCTGACTTGACCGGTTCCCTTACATTGTGAGCAGCTATCTACTTTTCCGTCTGCACTACCTGAACCATTACACTTTTCACAGGCTTCTTTTACACCAATTTTTATTTTTTTATCTGTA
This sequence comes from Cloacimonetes bacterium UBA6097, assembly GCA_002435865.1. Lineage (GTDB taxonomy): Bacteria > Cloacimonadota > Cloacimonadia > Cloacimonadales > Cloacimonadaceae > UBA5614. The sequence goes on from DIWV01000006.1 coordinate 22,091, forward strand.
CCAATGGCTATCTCTTTTAACGTTAGAGAAAGCTCAATCTGCAGGTCTTCACCACGGTTAGATTGTTGCCTGCTTCTGCCGGTTCCCCCAAAACCGCCTCCAAAGAAAGATTCAAAGATACTGCTGAATCCACCGCCAAAGATGTCACTTAGGTCATCTGCATGAGTAAAGTTGCCCCAGTCAAAGCCATGTCCGCCAAAGGCATTTTCAACTCCTGCAAAGCCATGCTGGTCATATAGCTGCCTTTTATCAGGGTCCGAGAGAACTTCATAAGCTTCACTGGCTTCCTTAAACTTTTCTTCTGAAGCTTTATCATCAGGATTTTTATCCGGATGAAACTGCATTGCCAGTTTGCGATATGCTTTTTTTATAGTGGAGTCATCGGCATTTTTCTCAACTCCAAGTACTTCATAATAATCACGTTTTTTCGCCACTCAAACTCCTTTATTTTACACGAAGAGCACAAAGAAAACACGAAGGACTATTTGTTTAATATCCTTCGTGTTAACTCAATATTGTACTTACTTTTTTTCCTTATCGTCGACTACTTCAAAATCAGCATCGATAGGACCATCATCTTGTTTTGGTTCTTCCCGCTGCTGTTGTCCCTGAGCGAAATCTTCAGGATTAAAGCCCTGGGCATTAGGGTCAAACCCTGCTCCGGCTCCGCCTTGCTGCTGTTGAGCCTGGGCATAGATGATTTCACCAAGCTTCTGGGATTTCTTCATCAGGTCCTCTTTGACCGCATCAAGTTCGCTCTTCTCTGTAGCTTTTTCATGCTTTTCTTTGGCTTCTTTCAAAGAATCTTCAATAGTTGCTTTTTCTTCAGGTGATATTTTGTCTCCATGTTCTGAAAGAGCTTTCTCCGTAGAGAAAATCAAGGTATCAAGTTCATTTTTGGCAGTGATGAATTCCTGTCGGACTTTATCTTCATCTGCGTGCATTTCAGCATCTTTTATCATGCGGTCGATATCATCTTTGTTCAGGTTTCCAGCTCTGTCTATAACGATTGACTGCTCTTTGCCGGTTCCCTTGTCTTTTGCAGATACGTGAAGCAAGCCATTGGCATCAATATCAAATGTTACCTCGATTTGCGGTAAACCTCTGGGAGCAGGTGGAATACCTACTAAGTCAAAGCGCCCTAATGATTTATTATCGGTTGCCATAGGTCTTTCGCCTTGCAATACATGAATTGTAACAGCTGTCTGGTTATCTGCAGCAGTTGAGAAAACCTGGCTCTTCTTAGTTGGGATAGTGGTATTTCTTTGGATAAGTGTTGTCATTACACTACCCAATGTTTCTATGCCCAAAGACAATGGAGTGATATCAAGTAACAATACGTCACTTACATTTTCATCACCACCCAGGATTGCGCCCTGGATACCGGCGCCGATTGCTACAACTTCGTCAGGATTCAGACTGTAATTCGGTTTCTTTCCAAAGAACTTTTCTACAGCGTCCTGAACAGCAGGGATACGAGTGCTTCCACCCACCATCAGGATTTCACTGATGTCGGACTGAGTTAGCTTGGCATCCTGCATAGCTTTCTGGCATGGTCCCATGGTACGCTCTACTAAATCAGAGGTCAGGCGGTTGAATTCGCTCAGAGTCAAATCCAGGCTTAGGTGTTTTGGACCGGTAGCGTCAGCAGTAATAAACGGTAAGTTGATATTGGTTGTCTGAGTTCCGGAGAGTTCAACCTTTGCTTTTTCAGCAGCTTCTTTCAAACGCTGCATTGCCATAGGATCTTTGGATAAATCCATACCTTCGTTTTTCTTAAACTGTTCCAGAATCCAGTCTATAACATGTTTATCAAAATCATCTCCACCCAGGTGAGTATCTCCATTGGTTGAAAGAACTTCCACAACACCATCTGATATATCCAGTATAGAGATGTCAAAAGTTCCACCACCCAGGTCATAAACAGCTACTTTCTGCTCTTTTTTATTTTCCATACCGTAAGCCAAAGCAGCTGCGGTAGGTTCATTGATTATGCGCTTAACTTCCAGACCTGCAATACGTCCGGCGTCTTTAGTTGCCTGACGTTGGTCATCATTAAAATAAGCAGGAACTGTGATAACAGCTTCTGTTACTTTGGTGCCCAGATATGCTTCTGCAGTTTCTTTCATTTTGGTTAATATCATAGCGCTGATTTCCTGAGGTGTAAACTCTTTATTATCAACGTCGACATGCACTGCAGCCTGACCTTTTAAACCTGATATTACTTTAAATGGTACTTGCTTGATTTCTTCTGAAACTTCGCTGTAAGCACGACCCATAAAACGTTTGATTGAGTATACAGTATTGTGTGGATTGGTCACAGCCTGGCGTTTTGCAAGTTGTCCTACCAATCTTTGTCCATCTTTTGAAAAACCTACAACAGAAGGAGTTGTTCTTCCGCCTTCGGCATTTTGAATAACTACCGGTTTTCCGCCTTCAACGACGGATACGCAGGAGTTAGTTGTTCCAAGGTCTATACCGATTATCTTTCCCATGGTATTTCCTCCATTTATTCCTTATTATTTTCTTTTATTTCGCTGGAAACGGCTACTCTTACAGGTCTTATCAGTTTGTCATTCATAGTGTAGCCGTTTTGTATTATTGCTGAAACTTTCCCTTCTTCAACATCGGAAGGGATATGAGCCAGAGCTTCATGTATATTAGGATCAAAATCCTGTCCCAAAGCATCTATGCGTTTAACACCCTCTCGTTCCAATGCAGCTTTTAACTGCTGGTCTATCAGAATAATTCCCTTGATAAAATTATCTTCCTTTTGTTCATCTGTCAACTGCATAAGAGCCCGGTCAAAATTATCCAGAACATCACAGATGGATAGAGCAAGCTTTTCTGAAGCTCTTTTTATCCAGTCTGTCTTTTCTTCTCCTGAACGCCGGCGGTAGTTATCAAATTCTGCCATTGCACGCAGGTATTTATCTTTCCACTCATTTACACTTGCTTCCAATTCTGTAACTTTGTTTCTAATGAGTTCAAATTCACTCAGCTCTTCAATTTCAGTCTGCATTTCCATTTCAGCCTGATTCAGCTCTTTCGACAGTTCAGTTTCTTTTTCTATTAAGTCTTCTTTGTTTTTCTTTTTTGACATATCTATTCCTTATCTCTTGTTTGTACCATCATGCCGCGCTTAGTGGTCAATGTAATGGTTTTTGCCACATCTCTTACCAAAGGTATCAGCTTTCTGTAATCAGTCCTTACTGGTGCTATAATGCCAAGATAACCAGGTATCTCATATATTTCATATCTGGCAAAAATGATTGTGAATTGCTGCCAGTTCGGTTCAATCATTTGGTCACCCATTATAACATTAACGCCTTCATGACTGTGGCTTTGCTTCATCAGATTTAAAATCTTGTCCTGTCTTTGCATCAGGTGCATAAAGTTCAGAACTTCACCCTTAGTATCAAATTCCGGTTGTTCAAGAAATCGGATACTACCGTCAAAGTGAATGAAAAAGCCGGAGATTTCCATAAACGCCTGATGCAATTCACGTAAAAACTGCTTGAGCAATGGACTATCCTGATCTATGTTTTCTCTCATTTCCACCAGGTATTTATTAGCTATATCATAGATTCTTAGTCCGATTAGTTCATCGTTAAGATAACGAACAAGTTTCTTTAGCTGGATTTCAGTAATATCTGTATCACATTTCATTATTACTGTCTTATCAAGTCCGCTATCAAGGCTCATCACAAACAGGAATTTATTTGGTTCTATGCGAAAGACTTCCAGCTTGCTCAGGTAACCTGAAGAAACTTCCGGTTCTGCTACAAAACCAAGCTGGTCTGTTTCCTTTGCTAATAGCTGCATAATATAATGTAAAGCCCTGGGAGTATCCTTGTAATGACGGATCAATAGTTCCCGTAAAAAATCCATGTTACTCAATGTCGTATGTTCATGTTGGGATTCTATACTTTTTAGGTATTGCCTATACCCATGAATAGTGGGAATCCTACCCGCAGATGTATGAGGTTGTTGGATAAGATTCATCTCTTCCAGCTTAAACAAATCAATTCTCAAGGTTGCAGGACTAACCTTTGTCAGATATTTTTCATTCAGTATCCGTGAAGAAACAGGCTCATTAGTCTGGATATATTCATCCACTAAAGCGCAAAGTGTTTCGTTTAGCCTTAATTCATTCTTTTTCATATCAACCTGTCATGTAATAAGTTATTTGCATTGAGTTAAAGTATTTTCTATGCCTAATTTTGGTTTGGTTAGCAATCTGTATTTTTATATGCTAACTAATTGTACAATATAATGAACTCAGGAAAATTGTCAATCAAAATCTTAGACTGCTAATTTTAAATCTGCTTTTATTTGTAACCGGATTAGTATTATTATATAAAAATAAAGTTAGTCAAGTCTATAGAATATATAAACAGCAGTAATGTGATTTCAGGACTAAAGAACTTATTCATTCCTGCTTTTGCTCTTTATTGATCCATTGGAGATTATAGGGAGATGCTAGGGGTATCTAAGGGTCAACCCCTTAGATACCCCTTAGAAACCCCTTGTATATCCAACGAATCGTTAAAGGAGAGAATAAGGATATGAAAGTACTGAGTGATAATCTTTTATTGACAGGGATTAAGGGTATTGAAAATGGGTTTGTAGTTCTTTATATCCACATAGAGGGGGTGACTTGGTTTCGACAGGGAACCAGGTGGTTCGCAATGCATGCCGGATACGTCATCTATCCCGTATCGATGATGGCAAATTAAAACAAATAACACAAATAACCTACAATTAGCTGCTTAATCGCAGCTAACGTCTGCCCAATCCGTTCCCGCGGGGTTGGAACAGGCGTCGTAACAGTCGGGATGCTGCAGGGGGTATGTCTATAACCTCTGCCTAAGATTATAGGCTGGGCTTTGGATGGTCTGATTATCGTCTAACCCAGAGCTGAGATTTAACGATAACTACGCATGTAGATTTGAGGGTTGCCGGTTTTTTGGACGCGGGTTCGACTCCCGCCACCTCCACCAATACACATTCGCCAGAATGCGAATTAAGAATTGAAAATTATAAAGACTTCAAACCACGAAAGACACGAAGAAAAAACGAAGAACACCAATGGTCTATAAACCACATAAATTGTCCCCGATCGGATCGAGGACAGGCTTCCTAAAAGGAAAAATACTGAAAACAATCAGAGATTACTTATTATCCATTTTAATAGTTTATTAAGAATACTAATAACACTAGAATTTAACAGTAAAGTAATGATGGCAAATATCAGAATTGCAATTTGAAGACGTAGGCTATTCTTAGATAGTTTTTCATTAGATATTGAATTTACAATTTTAGAAGTAGTGTCGAATGATTGTCTGACATTATTATAGATTGTTAAAAGTGAATCAGAACTATCTATTAATGATTGTCTGATAATATTAAGTAATTCTTGATTATTCTCTTTCTTATTATTTTTATAAAAAGTGAATGAATTGTGAAGGAAGAATTTCTTACTTTCACAATATTTCTTTAATTCAGATGAGAAATATGGTATAAAACTATCTAATTTTGCAATTCTAGTAGCATATTTGAATAAATGAGAATTGGCTTTATTTACTTGTTTAACAATAATATTTGAAAGATCATCTCTTAAATTAGAAACTTGTCCTAAACAAGTTTGATGAAGGAAAAAAAGGCAAAAATTGACTAAAGTGCCATCAAAATATTTAAGATAATTAACCAATTGTTCAGATCTGTTACTACCATAATGTTTAAGATCCATATCTTTAAGTATATCAGAATTTTTACCAACTAATAACATGTATGGATTTATACCATCTTTTAAATTACTATAAGTAAAAAACATTCCATCTAAATCTTCAGAAATCCATGCATCTTGTGAATATGCAAGCTTTAACAAATCTATATATCCCATAGGAAAATGAATTTTATTTTCAAAAGGGACTTGTTTATCAAGTGTTATAAATTCACATATAGGCATTTTATTCAAGAGTTCATTCGATGTATAATATCCTGGCAGATTGGTTTTAATCCAATTAATGCAATTCATAGAAATTTGTTGTCGAGTATTTATTATTGCTTCCAATTTCTGATTAAATGGAGTAACATATGATACTCCTTTTTTTATTCTTTTTGTGTAAGTAGGGTAATATTTGTTTATAGCTTTTTCATATTCTAAAGTATAACTTTCTATGAATTTGAATTGAAAAACTAGTATTGTAAAGCTTCCTAGAAAGTGAGCCATGGTTAATTTAACACACTTAACTCCTTCAGGTAAATTGCTTTCCTTTGTTTCTAGAAAAAAACTTGAATTAGGGGGGATAACATGACCAAGATTGTGCCAACTATACGAATTTTGCTCTCTTACTTTCTTGACTATATCTGAAATTTTTGGATTAAGTGATAATCCGATAGAACAATCCCAATTTAATCTTACTAACCTTGTTATCAAATTATTGATTGATTCTGGAGGGTATACTTCCATAAGCCATAGGCAATGTTGCCTTATTCTCTCATCTTCAGGTATTTTTGATGCTTCATTTTCCTGATTATAAAATTCTATAGATTCAGCAGAATTTCTAAGTAGGCTTTTATAATTTTTATACTCATTATATTTAGCCATGATACATCGCACAATAACAAGTTTCTTAACGGATTTTTGAATATTGAGTTTTAACATGTTAGTCCTCTATTCATAAATTCATCTTAAAAAAAATTATAGATGCCCTATTCGAGTTAAAACAAGCAAAAAAAAATTAAAGGTCACTGTTATCTCCATATAAATTTAATAAATCGTTTATTATAATATTGATTAAATAAGTCAATGATAAAGTGGATGCTTTTTTGTGTTTTACGATATAAAATCGTTGTTTGACTTGCTTTAAAAGCTACGTATATAAATTGAGGTTGACTAAATAATTTGCAGGCATAAAAGAGAAACATTGTAAATGATTAATAACAGGCTGGATTTATGTCTGCGCTGGGACTACGAAATAAGGATAAACATCGTGGAAATAATAATTAATAATGGGAAAAATCATTCAGGAGCATTTGATCTAAATTATCTTGCTGTCGATAAAAATATATATATTATGGATAACCACTTGGCAGCAATATGGTGTTGGGTACGAAAAATTAATACTACTGGGAAGTACAATTTTTTTCATTTAGACCAACATGACGATTGCTTAACTAGTCATTTGACAACATGGTTGCATGAAATAAAATCTCGAAAAATTAATTTATCCAAGATGTCTATACAAGAGATGGTAGAACTAAAATATAATAGTAAGCTTTCACCTAACGGGCAATTTCAACTATTCCAATGGAGTAATTATATACCTATATTTTTTAATCTATTTCCAAAACTAATTGATGAAGCTATCTTTGCTACACATAATACAAGACCTATGCATAAAATTGCAAACGAGAATAGTCTTGTTGAAAAAGAAATATTTGATGTAGTTAACAATTTGAACTATTGGATTAGTGAAAATTCAAAGCGCAAATGGATTTTTGACCTAGATATTGATTTCTTCTTTACTAAACATGATGAGCAAAGAATCCAATTTCTATCTGATGAATATGTTTTAGCTGTTGCAGAAGAAATAAAGAAATCGCTCAAAAGTATAGAAATTTTGACTATTGCACTCAGTCCTGAATGCTGTGGTGGATGGGATAATGCTATTCGAGTTGCGAAGATAATTACAGATTGTTTGAATGTTTCGTGATCATATAACACAGAGTGGGATCATATTAAGTCAAAAGGATAAATTGTTATTAAATTAAATAAACTAAAGAGTCTAATCAAACTTATGAGGGTTGAGCTGCCATTGTCAGCAGGTATATGTGTGATATTGGGGCAATTGTTTGCTTTTGGCAGATTTCCTTCTATATGGCTGATGATTTCCGGATTTATGTCTTTGTTTCTAATTTCTGCTTCTATCCTTGTATTTAACGATTATTTTGATATTGAGACAGATAAAGTCAATGCTCCACATCGTCCTATTCCCTCAGGACTGGTTTCTCCATATGAAGCACTGGTATTTGCTATCTTTCTATTATTAAGCGGTCTTGTCCTTAGCTTACTCATTAGCTACATAGTGCTTATTCTATCTGTTATCCTTGCAGTTATCGGTTTTCTGTATAACCGCTATTTCAAGAAATGTGGACTTTGGGGAAACCTGATGGTGAGTTTTTCGGTAGGTATGACATTTGTCTTTGGCGGTGCATCGGTGGGATTACCTCTTAATAAAACTGTCTTATTCTTTGGCCTGATTGCAGCACTTACAGACCTCGGAGAAGAAATAGCTGCTGATGCCATGGATATGGAGGGAGTGGCTGATTGGTTCAAATTCAATAGCTATTAAAAAAGGTAAGCAAACTGCTCTCAGGATAAGTGCTTCAATTTTATGCCTGGTCGTTTTAATGACTTTTGTTCCATTCCTGCTTGGTTGGTTTTCTTTAATTTATCTGTTGCCAATTTCAGTTATGGATATTATAATTGTCTTTTGTACATCAAAACTCTTGACATCAACAACTGATGAACAGCGTAAATACATAAGATATATATATTTGGGAGCTACTTTGGGATTGCTAATATTTCTGTTAATGAGGTTTTTAGGGATATAATATAACGCAATTTATAATGCGGGAGGTACGATGGCACGGTTCATCAGAAAAAGTAAGCATGAGATTGGCATTTCGCCTGATGATTTACTCTTTAGAGGTGAGAAGAAATCCGATAAAGTAATTCTTAGCATTATAGATTTTGATTCTGAAAATATGGAAGAAAAAGTCATCAGTTCTGTTGATGAAGCCATGCAGTACCAGACCAGGGATACCGTTACCTGGTTCAATATCGATGGGATTCATGATGACAAAGTAATGGACGATATTTCCAAACGCTTTGAGCTTGATAAGCTCATTCTTGCAGACGTGATGAATACCCAGGTAAGACCTGTGATGACAGAATATCCTAATTGCATTTTCATTGCCCTCAAGATGCTGCAGCACGATGAAAAGACCGGAGAGATAAACAGCGAGCATCTTAGTATAATCCTTACCAAGTCATGTCTGCTTACCTTCCAGGAAAGGGAAGGCGATGTATTCGAACCTGTGAGGAACAGAATCAGGCAGCAGAGAAAGCGCATCAGGAGTTCCGGTATTGATTATCTTACTTTTGCTTTGATTGACACAGTAATAGATAACTATATATACATCCTCAGTTTACTGGGTGAAAAGATTGACGTGTTGGGTGAAAATCTGATCGATAATCCTAAAAAGCAACACATTGACGAGATAAACAATTACAAAAAGGAACTAAATTTCCTCCGAAAAAGCATTAATCCTGCCACAGAAATGATTCTGGCATTGTCCAAAACTGAATCGGAATTGATTAGTGACAGCACAGAAATTCATTTTAAAGAGCTTCTGGAAAACATTAAACTGGCAACAGAAGCTTCCGACAGTTATAGGGAAATACTATCCGACCAGCTTAACATCTATCACACAATATTAAGCAGTAAACTGAATGATATTATGAAGTTCCTCACTGTGTTTTCCGTTATATTCATTCCACTTACCTTTATTGCCGGGATATATGGCACGAACTTCGACTTTTTACCGGAACTGCACTATAAGTACAGCTATTTCATCATGCTCGGGGTGATGCTGGTACTCGCTCTGGGAATGCTCCGTTATTTCAAAAAGAAAAAGTGGCTGTAAGGAGTTTGCGGGAACACGAAATACACGAAATAGACGAAACACACAGAACATCTTTAAGCTTAGATAATTATGAAGGCAAATAATATATGAAAAAAGTATTGGGATTGATGAAGCTAATGCGGTTTGAACTTCCGTTATCAGCAGGTGTTTGCGTGATATTGGGTCAGGTGTTTGCCCTTGATGGATTCGCATCTATTTGGGTAACAATCTCAGGTTTTTTGTCTTTATTTCTGGTTTCTGCATCTATCCTTGTTTTAAATGACTATTTTGATGTTGAAAGTGATAAAGTCAACTCTCCTGAACGTCCTATCCCATCCGGATTGGTTTCTCCCAGGGAAGCTCTGTTTTTCTCCATATTTCTGATTGTTACAGGATTAATTTTGAGCTGTTTGATTAGCTGGAAAGTTCTGTTAATAGCTATGGTCCTTGCAATAATCGGATTTCTCTATAACCGTTATTTCAAAAAGAGCGGTTTAGCCGGAAACCTGATGGTTAGTTTTTCAGTAGGCATGACCTTTGTGTTTGGTGGTGCATCAGTAGGGCTGCCTTTTAATAAAACAGTATTGTTCTTTGGATTGATAGGCGCACTGGTGGATTTGGGTGAAGAAATCGCAGCTGACTCTTTGGATATGGAAGGCGACCGTCTGATAAATTCCAGTTCAGTTGCAATATTGCATGGAAAGAAAACTGCTCTTACTGTCAGCAGCGTTATCTTCTCTTTGGTAATCACTTTATCCATTATCCCCTTTCTGTTAAAATGGTTTACACTATTGTACCTGATACCAATCGGGATTATGGATTTATTGATTGGTTTTTCCACTTTCAAATTGTTGACTGTCGGGGCAGATAAACAACGCAAATATATACGGTTGGTTTATCTGGGAGCTATATTCGGATTGATCTTGTTTTTGATTATGAGGTTAATAGGCATTTAATCGAAGGATAGTTTATCATGCAAAATTACGTATTCTTAGTTCTTATTATGATTCTTTTTACAGTGATGGCATCGGCTGAAGAAACTCATACCATACCAATTAAGCTGAGTCGTAACAAAACGCTGGTTTCAGTTAAAATCGGCGACGTGACAATTCCGGATATTATGTTAGATACGGGTATGCCGATGGATGGAGTATTGATTTATAATCCTGATTACCAGGATTCGCTTGATTTGAACAATGCTATGGAGGTTAATATCGCCGGTGCAGGAAGCGGTAATCCCTCCAAAGCAATTACAGTGGAATCGGCAGAATTCTATTTAGGCAATCTTTTGCTTAAAAACCAGCGTATTATCATGCTCAAAGGAGATCTTTACAAAGGATTTCCCACTAACGGCATTATTGGAAATTCCATCTTTGGCAATTACCTCACCGAAATAGACTACGATAACAATACAATGACTTTAACAGATAATTACAATCTTAAACCGGACAGCTCCTTTTCAGTTACTCCCCTCTATTTCAAGGATAATAATGTTCCCTGGCTTGATGCTTATGTGGCAATTGCAGACGAAAAGCCTGTTGAACTTTCCATGTACATAGATTATGCTATGGAAGACACAATAGTGCTTCTGGAGAAGCCTAAGATGAAATTCATAGTGCCTGAGAATACAGAAAAAAGATATTTGGGAACAGGACTGAGTGGTGATATCCACGGTAAAAGAGGTAAAATATCTAAACTGATTGTCTGCTCTTATGAAATGAACTATGTCACAGCTGCTTTTGCACAGGCTGAAGTGCGATCCAAACAGGATAATGCAGATGCTATTCTGGGTGGAGGGGCATTACATAAATTCAATCTGATTTTTAACTATGTGAACAAAAAACTTTACCTAAAACCCAATACCCATTTTAATGACTAGAATTTGATGTTGAAATCTAAACATATAAAGGAAGAACAATGAACAAATTATTTTTAATCATCATTCTCATGGCAATTGCAGTAACAGCTTTTGCACAGTATCCTTTGGCTATTGGTGAGAAACAATTAAACGCAGGTCTGGGATTATCATCCTGGGATATTCCTGTCTATGTCGGTCTTGATTATGGATTTAAAAAAGACGTTTCACTGGGTGGTGAATTATCTTTTAACTCCTATCGTGAAAAACATGATAGTGAGTATTACAATCATGCTATCATAGGGATTTTGGGAAATGGAAACTATCACTTCAACCACATTCTGGAATTATCGAAGGACTGGGATGTTTATGCAGGACTGAATATCGGCTTATATATCTGGAGTTCTCCCAATGACTATCCCGGTGACCACACAAGCGGATTAGGGCTCGGTGCACAAATTGGCGGTCGTTATTACTTTTCCGATAAGTTTGGTGTAAACCTTGAGCTTGGCGGTGGCAATGTTCTCTCCGGCGGGAAATTCGGAATCACTTATAAACTATAAATATAATTATTTACTTAGCCCCGTATACTCAAACGGGGCTTTTTTTTTCTAAGGAAATCTCAGATAAGCAGAATCCCCCAAAAATATTTCTTTACAATTTTCCTTTTACATGAAACAAATGTAATACATCTGATAAACAAGAATAACAGGAGTTAAAAGCTGGATACAAAAGAGTACTTTATTGAATGCCAGGAAATCGACCTTAGTAAACTTGAACTGAAAGGACGTATATTGGATATTGGTGGAGGCGGGGAAGGTGTTATCGGCAGATTAAAAGAAGACTCAGTTATCTCAATTGACCTCAGGAAAGATGAGTTGGAAGACGCACCCTGTAATACAATTAAAATCGTCATGGACGCTACTGACCTTAAATTCACAGATAATACATTCGATATGGCTTGCGCTTTCTACACCTTTATGTATGTCCGAAAAGAAAAGCGCGAATTGATTTGCTCTGAAACTTACAGAGTCCTAAAATCAGGAGGACAATTCCTGATTTGGGATGTTACAATTCCACCTCAACCAACTAATGGAGCAGATTTTTACATCGTTCCCACTAATATTAGACTATCTTCAAACAAGGTAATAACTCCAGGTTATGGAGTAGGCTGGAAAGGTCACTCTGCTGAATGTGATGATTATCTTGTAGCTGCTGAAAAAGCCGGGTTTATAGTTAAAGAAACAATCAATTATGGTCTTTCATTCTTTATCAGACTGGTTAAAGACTGAGGATAGCATATGAAGATTTCCTTAGCATTGTTAGTTGTACTTATCATGATAAGCGGATGCACCAGCATATCCACTAAGGAGAAAACAATGACAGTTCCCTACGTTGATATTGACCGTTTCATGGGACCCTGGTATGTGATTGCCATTATTCCTAACTTTATGGAGAAAAATGCAGTCAATGGGATTGAAACATATACCCTGAAAGAGAACAACAAAATAGGCATAGAGTATCGATTCAATGTCAAAACTCCCCAGGGCAAAGAAAAGGTCATGGATCCCAAAGCGTACATATATGATACTAACACTAATGCAGAGTGGAGAGTACAGTTCTTCTGGCCAATTAAGTTTCCTTATCTTGTAATAGATTTGGCTGAAGATTACCATTATACTGTAATTGGTGTCCCCAATAAGAAATTTGTTTGGATTATGGCAAGAAATCCTCAATTAGATGATTCAGAATATTCCGGAATTCTGGATAGACTAAAACAAAAAGGATATGCTATAAACACAATAAAGAAAATGCCTCAGATTTGGTAGCCGGAAGCTTTATGCCCATTGAATATATTAACGGAAGTCAACTTTTCCATGCTTTCTCAGCCGGAAGCAGGGCAATCTTCCGCCAAACTGAAGAATTGAACCGAATTAATGTGTTCCCCGTAGCAGACGGAGATACCGGTACGAATTTATCCATGACAATGAAATCTATTATTGAAAGCATCAAACACTCAGAGTCCTTCAAGCACACTATTTCATCTCTTGCAGATTCTGCGCTTATGAGTGCCCAGGGTAATTCAGGGATTATATTTGCGCAATACCTGCTTGGCTTTAATGACGAATTGGGAGAGCATAATACAATAGATGTAAGAGATTTTGCTCAAGCTGCTCAAAAGGCAGTGAAACATGTTTATAATGCACTGTTAAACCCTGTTGAAGGGACTATGCTAACTGTTATTAAAGATTGGGCAGATTCTCTAATTTACCATAGTGAGCAAACAAAAGATTTTAGCCACCTGATACCTTTAACTATGGCAGATGCACAAAATTCTCTGTTAAGGACACCCAAACAATTAAAGGTTTTGGCAGATGCAGGTGTTCTGGATGCAGGTGCGCAGGGATTTGTTCATTTTCTGGAAGGTGTTTATGATTATATCAAAAGCGGTTGTAAGCACAAAGAAGCTGAAGATCTATATGAGAAGCAAGTTACTTTTTCCAGGGATAAAATTCCCACTCATTCTGTAGATATAATGCCTGAGTATAGGTATTGCACAGAGTGTATCCTGACTAATTGCAGTAAGTCTCTCGCAGATTTAAAACAAAAATATAGAGATTATGGAGATTCCCTGATTCTGGCAGGTAACAAACAAAAACTTCATATGCACATTCACAGCAATATTCCTGACCAATTGTTCTATGAATTGTCCAAAGAAGCAGAGATCTCTAAGGTTAAGGCTGATGATATGCTTATGCAGTACAATATTGTAAACCACAGGAAGCATAAAATCGGACTAATGTCTGATACTGCTGCTGACCTCCCACAACATATTATTGAAGAATACCAGATTATGCAGGTTCCATTCGGGATTAATTTTCCTAATAATCAGTTTCTTGATAAATACACTATACAGCCTGATGAATTTTATAAATTATTAAAACAGGAAGAAGCTGCACCTACCAGCTCATTGCCTGCCCTGAAAACACTGGATTCTGCTATGAACTTTTTAGAGACTCAATACGAAAAATCGATTTGCCTGCATATATCCTCAGGTTTGAGTGCAACATTTCAGGCCAGTTTTAAACAAGCTGAAAACCATCCTGGTATAATCGTAAAGGATTCCAGACATCTATCTGTGACAGAGGGATTGCTGCTCCTTAGAACAGCCAGGGTGATAGAAGCAGGCATGCCTTTTGAACAAATTATTACTCAGTTGGATGAATGGGTAAAAAAAACGTTCATTTATACTGATATTGCAACCCTGAAATATATGGTAAGAAGCGGAAGGGTAAGTCCAATGAAAGGATTAATGGCAAATATCCTCAATATAAAACCTATAGTATCTGTAGATGATAACGGCAAAGGTATCGCCTACGGCAAATCATTCAGCAGAAAAGCCAATATGAACAAAATACTTAAAATTATCAGTTCTTTGGCTGAGAAAAAAGAAATCTGGGAGTATGCCATTGTTCATTCTGCTGCAGAATCCAGGGCTAATAAATATGCAGAAAAGCTAACTTCAATAACCTGCAAAGCTCCAGTTTATGTGATGCCATTGTCTCCTGTAATCGGAGTACATAACGGTATCGGAGCTGTAGCAATCGGAATCTCACTGAAATAAGGTAACCGTGTTATATCTTCATTCTGCAGTTATTATTTTTGCCTTTATGAACCTGTTTTTCATTTTAGCAATTACCAAACGGAATAATTCAATTGTTGATATTGGCTGGGGACTGGGTTTTATACTTGTTGCAACATATAATCTGGTTGTAAGCGACATAATCAATTTCAGGCAAATACTTGTAAGTATATTGATTATCCTGTGGGGAATCAGGCTGAGTATATATATATTCAACCGAAACAAGGGCAAAACTGAAGATTTCCGTTATGCTAAATGGAGAAAAGAGTGGGGTAAACACTGGTTAATCAGGTCATATCTTCAGGTTTTTATACTTCAGGGAATTATGATGTTTTTGATTGTCTATCCGGTAATAATGCTGAGGTCAAATCAGGGTAAGAACCTTAGTTTTCTTGATGTTTTAGGCGTAATCATATGGCTGACGGGTTTTTTCTTTGAAAGTGTGGCAGATTCGCAGAAGGATAAGTTTAAGAAAGTGCCAGAAAACAAAGGCAAGGTAATGGATTCAGGTGTGTGGAAATATAGCAGACACCCAAATTACTTCGGTGAATCACTCATGTGGTGGGGGATCTTTGTTATAATGCTAAGTGTTAACAATGGAATATTTGCTATATTCAGTCCAATTATTATTACAGTTCTCCTGACTAAGGTATCAGGTATTCCTCTTATTGAGAAGCATCATAAAAGCGATCCTGATTATCAGGAATATATCAAAACAACAAGTGCCTTTATCCCCTGGAAACCAAAGAAAGAGAAAGGTAATTCTTTATGACAATCCATAATGACAAAAATTGTAATCCGATAACTGGAGTAATCTGATGGATATTCAAGAAAAGATCAGAAACCTTGAATGGCTGCGCAATGATATCATTGGCAGGAACATGATATTTAAGACTCCTTATGGTGAAAGGGCTCTTGTTTATGCTGATTATACAGCCAGTGGCAGAGGGCTTTATTCCATTGAGAATTATATTCAGAAGATGTTACAATTTTACGCAAATACTCATACTGAAGATGACTTTACAGGTAAGACAATGACGCACCTGTTGCATGAGGCTGAACATATTATCAAGGAAGCTGTAAATGCCGGTCCCAAAGGTAAAATCATCTTCACTGAATCCGGAACTACAGGTGGGATTGTAAAACTTCAGCAAATCCTGGGTGTTTACTGGCCACCTGCTACCAGGGAAAAAGTAAATTCATTCCTGGATAGCTGCCTTGACCGGTTTCCCGACAGAGACAGTTGTAATCTTGCTTTACGCACATATATAAACAAGAGCAAGCCTATAGTTTTTGTCGGACCTTATGAACATCATTCCAATGAAATTATGTGGAGACAGACACTTTGCGATATCGTGGAAATTCCTTTGAATAATGGGGAAGAACTGGATTTATTGAAATTGGAAGAGATAGTATCTAAACCCGAATATGCCAACCGTCCAAAAATAGGTTCTTTTTCAGCAGCTTCCAATGTAAGTGGTCTGTTGACAAATGTATATGAAGTAGCAAAAATACTTCATAAACATGGAGCTATAGCCTGTTTTGATTTTGCAGCCTGTGCTCCATATGTAGAAATCAATATGAATAAAGATAATGAAAGTTACTTCGATGCCATATTTCTTTCACCTCACAAATTTTTAGGTGGTCCGGGCACAAGTGGTGTATTGATTTTCAATGAAGATATTTATCCCAAAAACTTACCTCCAACTGTTAGTGCAGGAGGTACTGTTGATTACGTTTCTCCATCTAAGGAAGAATTTATAAAGGATATTGAAACCCGTGAAAAGGCAGGCACACCGGGAATTTTACAGGCAATTCGCATTGCTTTGGTCTTTAAGGTTAAACAAAGAGTTGGCTATAAGACAATAGACGAGATTGAAGAATATTATCTTCAACGTTTCATGGAAGCCTTTAAAGGTGATAACAGAATAGCCTTCTATGGTCCGTTAAATAAAAAAAAGATACCAATTATTCCATTTAATATTATACATAAAGATAAAGTACTTCATCCGAAGTTTGTAACCAGGCTTCTGAACGACCTTTTGGGGATTCAAACCAGAGCAGGTTGTTCGTGTGCAGGTCCATACGGACATTACCTGATGAAGATAGAACAACAGCTTTCAGATTATTACCGTTGTGCCATTACCAATCTGGGTTACGGAGGTATCAAACCCGGTTGGGTAAGGTTAAATCTGCACTATGCCCTGGATGAAAGTGAAGTGGATTATCTGGTTGATGGAGTAAGATTTGTCATTGAGCATGGATATAAATTTTTGCCCTATTATACATTTGATATCAGGAACGGAGAATGGGAGCATAAAGATAGAATAAATAAAGCTCCTTTGAACCTCGATATTGAGAATGTTTTCAGCAAAGAAAAGTTTATCCATACACAGCCAAAGGGAGTGGAATCATTGTATAAAAAAGCTTTGGAAGAAGCTAATAAAATAGCAGAATCTCTTTCGTCTGATTTTCCCCTGGTTACATTCGATAAAGAACTGGACAATTTAATGTATTTCTATGCCCATGAAGTTAAAAATTATAAATAGGTTTTCATAGACCTTATGTAATCACTTTATAAACTCGATAAGATTTACTTTTTGATGTAAATTTTTTTCATATTTATTGATAAGTTTATCTATATACTTGCAATAAATATCAACATCATGCGAAGCCAATTCCTTTTGAAATTGGTAGACTTTCTTGTAGAGAAAACTTATGACCTGCATCACTTCTTTTTTATTTAAGTGATTCATCTTTGTACTTGTTTTCAAAGGGATATACATAAGCAAGCATTTTTCTTCAGGGTGTTCATCTTCAGTCTCAGTTGGCATACTTGGTTGAATATAATCTATATCAATTTTGTACAAAAATCTATCTAGTTTTTTCGACAATTTTGTAAAATGTCGTATGCGTGCAATTTTTTGAGATACAATGTTTTTTGTATCCAGATGTTTTGGCTTTTCAATTTCGAAGACTACACTATTACAATCAATAAATCTTTTTTCGATAACTTTTGTTAATTTATTCAGCATCAAAGTGACTGCTTTGTTTCGAGCTTTTTGTTCGTATCTGTCAATGCCCATGTAAGGGATAAACAAGATTTTATAATCATTACTATAAACAATTTTCAAATATCCGCAAACAGTATTTTTATATGTGCAAACATAAATCATATCAACCAGATTTCTACTTTGCCCAACAGATTGGTCTAGGTAGATAGTTATTAAGTCAGAAGGAATTCGATAATCTGGATCGATAGTATCTGTATATAAATCTATAAACTCATTAATATGTCTTGTATCTCCTTTTTTCAATACAATTACTTTAGGATAGCAAAGGGTTTTGACTGTCCATAGCACAAAGAGGATAAACATATTTATGAGCGAGAGTATTGTTGCGATTTCCGCTATGTACTGACTATTATAGATGTTATTCAATGTCATCATAAATCCTTCGTATATGCAATCTTATAGAAAGCGTCCTATTTTGAAACAAGTAACAAATTCACAAATCATATTTATGACTATTTTTAGCAGTTTCTTATTTTGTCTAAGGAGATCTGTCTAAAAATTAATGCTCAAAAAATTTCAAGGCAAAAAAAATAACAGTGGAGAACATCGGGCGATGTCTCCACTGCTCGGAGGGCATTCTATGTAGGGTCTGTAGGCTGATTACATAAATAGACATTAAAGATTATCTGTCAAGTTTTTTTTGAGTTAATTAAGATATTTTTGTACTGAGCTTTATATCATTCCCGAAAAATCCTTTGACATAAAAGTCAGTTTTAAGACTAATGAATAAGTAGTCATTTATATTTTTTTTCCCGGGATATTCATTGTAATCGTTATTTAAATGGAGAGATCATGATACATGCCAAAAGGAATAAGCGTTCAAATGTAGCAGATAAGCGTAAAGAAATTCTTATCTCAGCTATTGAAGTATTCGCCCAAAAAGGGTATAACAAAGCCAATATAAAGGAAGTTGCTGATAAAGCAGGTGTGGCAAGTGGAACCGTATATCTTTATTTCAAGAGTAAAGACGATCTCCTGCTGCAAGCCATGAAGACTATGCTGGACAGTAATCTGATTGAAATAAAGGAAAAGATTGCTTCCGAAGAGAAAGCAATCGACAAACTCTACATGTTCTTTTATCATCATATTGAAGTCTTTACAAAAAAGCCTAGCATGGCAAGATTCCTGGTGGTGGAACTCAGGCAAAGTGAAGAATTTTATAAGCGATACCCCACTTATAATCCTTATCATGAGTATCAAAGTTACGTTCAGGAGCTTGTAAAAAAAGCTATTAAAGAAGGTACAACCCTGCCATACAATCCCGTGACTATTTCTTATCTGATTTTAGGAGCTATGGATGCAGTATTAACCCAATGGCTGATAAATCCTGAGTCAGTTAATCTTGAAAAAGTAACCAAAGAAATGAGGGAAGTTTTGCATAACGGCATGAAAAAGGAAGATTAACATGAAAACTCTGATTGCTCCTTGCGGAATAGACTGTTCTATTTGTGAAGCGTACATAGCAACAAAGCACAATGACATGGAAATGAAACAAAAACTGGCAGACAATTTTATGAAGCAATTCAATAAAGACATTGATCCTTCTACGATTAACTGCGTTGGCTGCATTCAGGAAGGTAAGCATATCGGATTTTGTGCTCAATGCGCTATCAGGGCATGTTCAATCGATAAAGGTTATCAAACTTGCGCTGAATGCGATGATTTCCCTTGTCCCAAAGGAAGTTTCATCTGGGTGGAAGGTTCAAAATCCAAAGCTACCCTTGTAGATTTAAAGAAACAACTCAAATAAACTTATAACCTAAGCTCCACAATACTATAAGACCATCAATAAACGAAAACCATCTTATCCTATGCGAAAGCCGGTGTTTACTATTTGCCTGTTGTTAATAGCATTACGCTATCATTGCGCTATCATTACGCTATCATTGCGCTATTATAGCGCAATGATAGCGTAATGATAGCGTAATGCTATTGAGAAAGAAATAATGACAACCAGAGATTTGATATCAGAAAAAGGAATCTCAAAAGTGCAGATAGTTGCATAAAACTTGACATAAAACACCCTGTTCAAGACTTAGGAAAAAAATACATAATGATTTTTTTATCTGGAGGATAACATGTTAATTCCTGATGATTTATACTACACAGAAAGCCATGAGTGGGTACGTGTTAATGGCGACGAAGCAGTAATGGGTATTACTGATTTTGCTCAGCACGAATTGGGTGATATTGTATATGTGGAACTTCCTGATGATGGTAAAAAAGTTGCAGCAGGAGAACCCTGCGGGAGCATCGAAGCGGTTAAGGCAGTTGAAGATATCATTTCTCCATTGAGTGGAAGGGTTGAAAGCCGTAATACAGATTTGGAAGATTCTTCTGATTTGATTAATAAATCTCCATATGAAGACGGTTGGTTGATAAAAATCAAACTCAGCAACCTGGATGAAATTGAGAACCTTTTATCAGCAGCTGATTACAAACGAATAGTTGAACCATAAATCAAGATTAATTTTGGCATTCAGTAAAAATCCTTTTCTGATAATTTTATCTGCTCCTTCCGGTGGAGGAAAAAGTACAATTCTGCAGGAAATCCTCAAGCGGACTGATAGAATTGAATATTCAGTTTCCTATACTACCCGAAAGCCCAGGGGAACAGAAAAAAACGGCTTGCATTATCACTTTGTAAGCGAAGAAGAATTCAAAGACAGGATAAAAGCTGGTGATTTTCTGGAGCATGCCAATTTCTGCGGAAAATTCTACGGGACTTCCATAAGTTACATCCGGAGCCGTCTGGCTGCTGGTAAACATGTGATTATGGATATAGAAGTGCAAGGCGCAGCTCAAATCAGCGTCACCAATATTCCTTATGTTAAGGTATTTATTCTTCCGCCATCTCTTGAAGTGTTGAAAGAAAGACTTATCAACAGGCAGACAGATACCCTTGAAGAGATTGAGAAAAGACTGGTCGTTGCCAGATATGAGATTACCCAGATATCAAATTATGATTATCTGGTTATTAATGATAATTTAGAAGATGCTGTTGATGATGTTATGTGCATAATCAAAGCTGAAGAAAATAGGGTTGACAGATATACGCAGCCTGACATAGAGTTTTTAAAGTGAATACAATTACGATTTTTAACTGAATAAATATGATACTGTATTGCATGATACTAAGGAGCAACAATGATAAATAAACGCGTTGAGACCTTTTTGGAACATACAAATATGAACTATATGTTCTGCCTGTTATCCAATCTTGAAGTTTTACGTTTAAACTCTTTACCCTCATATATAAAGCAAAAATTCCCTGAAAAAATTACTGAACTTGCAATGGACCATATCTCTCAAAACGAGATTCCGGATTATATGATGGATATCGAAGAAGCAAGGGCTGAAATGGAAAGACTCGGTATTACACCTGAAGAATTTGAAAGTGGTGATATGAGAGAAATCTTCGAAGATGATGAAGATTTTGAACAGGAAATTGTTGCCGAGGAATTTCAGGGGGAATACACTCCTACATATGATGACGATAGCTTTGATGATGATGTAGATGACATGGACGGTTCTGATACAGACGAAGATTAATGCTTCAATAAATGAAGAAGGGTATTAGACAATATCTGGAGCAGTTACAAGCATCAGGTATAAAGGAAATTTATCACACAAAACAACCAATTATATTATCCCCTGTTGCCGGAGATAAATTAAATCAACTGCTGGAAAAACAGGAAACCTATAAAAACTGCCAAAAATGCCCATTGTCAGCCGGACGCATTAAATTTGTCTACGGTGAAGGCAATCCCGATGCAACTTGCATGGTGATTGGTGAAGCCCCCGGAGACCAGGAAAATCAAACAGGCAGACCTTTTGTGGGAAGAGCAGGGCAGCTCCTTGATAAAATGTTATTAGCAATCAACATCAGGCGCGAAGATGTATATATTGCTAACATAGTCAAATGCCGTCCCCCCGGAAACCGCAATCCTGAACAATCTGAACGTCTTGCCTGCCTGCCATATCTACATGAACAAATCGAAATTATCCAGCCTAAGATTTTCCTGTTTATGGGTTTAGTTTCTGCTCAGACTTTATTGGAAACCAAAAAACCGATGCACGAGCTGAGAGAAACTTATCATAACTACATGGAAAGACCTGCTTATGTAACTTACCATCCTTCAGCGTTATTGCGTAATGAAAATTGGAAAAGACCTGCCTGGGAAGACCTGCAGAAATTCCAAAAAGTCTATGAATCATTACTCTGATAGCCAAAAAAAGAAGCAATCATGCTCAGAAAAACAATTTTAATCACTACACTTATCCTTTTAGCATTTTCTTTGTTTACTGTTACAGCTTATTTTTCAGACTGTCAATCGTTTCATACAATGCATAAACAGGTTGTTAAGCAAATAGTTAAGCATAAACCTGAAGTTGTATTTATCGGTGGAGATATCACTTTGAATGGTTCAAGGCAGGATGATTTTAATGCTTTCTTTACTGTGATGAAACCTATAACAAACATAGCTGCAGTTTATCCAGCTTTAGGTAATCATGATAAGGATACAGACCTGTTTCTGAAGAACTTTCCTGTAGTAGACTCTCTGACGTATTATACGGTTGACCACGATGGTGTAGTATGGATAATTCTGAACAGCAATCTGAAATTAGCTCCGGGTTCTACCCAATATAACTGGCTGGAGAAAACTCTTGCAGCCAACGTTGACAGGACAGTAGTGATAATAATGCATCATCCTGTATATAGTTCAGGAATGCACGGAGATGAAAAAGGATTTAACTTCCTGTTTCCACAACTTTTTAAGAAGTACTCTGTTGCAGCGGTTCTATCCGGTCATGACCACGATTATGAAAGATCAGCCCGGGATAGCATCCATTATGTTGTATTTGGCGGCGGAGGCGGTCCCTTGTATGATAATGTAAGCAAGAATGATTATTCAGTTATTTTCCGCAAGACGCATGGATTTCTTCTTTTCGAGCCTGATAATGATATTATGAATGTTAAAGCTATAGATAACGATGGTAAAGAAATAGACAAATTCAGTTTTACGATAAAACCCCGGGCAGAAAAATAAAGATAACTGCCAGACAGATTATCATATAATCAACTAATCCCGGATACTTTTGCTGATAACAAGTATGTTTCATCCCATTTCTAAAACCTCTTATATCCAAAGCAATTGCCTGATAGCTGATATCTTTCATTGTCCAGCCCAGAATCGGAATAATAAGTTTAATATATAAGCGTATCTTCTTATTGAATGTAATCTCTTTCAGATTGATTCCTCTTGTCCGAAGCTGAGAAGTACTTTGCCTTACTTTTCCAATTAGAACAGGCAGGAAGCGTAAAGTCATTGATATCATTACAGCCAGAGTTTCCGGTAGTCTTATTAGTCTGAATGCCTGATTGAATTCCCTTGGACTTATGCCCCAAAGCCATGTACCGGAGAGCAGAATAATCATTAATCTCAAAGTTACTGTAATTGCAGTATTCAGTCCCTGCTGCGTTATCAATATCCATTTCCAGCTTATCAGTGGTGTTCCCATTCGATTAAAGACCAATTGAATTATAAATATACTGATTATTAAGGGCAGCATCCGCCGCAAATGTTTAACGAGTACTGTTTTTTCATTATTCGTATAACGTTTAAAAACAACAAGCAAAGCACTTATCAGGAATATAACTGACAAAACCCTGACGTCCTGATAGATTATGGCACTTGAAGATAAACAGAGTACTATAATTATACGTGTGAGTGTATGTATCATAGTTCTTTTCTTATACTTCCCTGAGGATACATCGTCAGGACTTCATCAACCAAATTAGTAAACAAATCAGACTGGTGAGAAATAATCAACATTCCACGGTTTACACTTTGCTTTTGCCTTAACATTTCCAATAATCTATTAACATGGTTTTTATCCAAAGATGCTAAAGGTTCATCCAGAATCCAATACCTGTCGTTAAACATATTCAGACCTGCAAGAGCAAGGCTTTTGAGTTCACCAGCACTCAGTTCCCATACAGGAGTAGTTTTCTTATCAGTTAAATCCCAGTCAGATAAGGCTGTGTCAATTCGTTTATCCGTATCATTAACAGTATTGGAATCTGATAATAACCACAGTTTCAAATCTTCGGTCGGATTAACTCCCAGTACATTGGAGTCATTGTTTTGTCTGAGGTAAGATAAATGCCTGTAAATCTCATATTTATTTCTTGTGTGACTGGAGATTATACTGTAATTTACATTACCGGCAGATGGCTTTAATAATCCTGCTGCCAGGGAAGCTAAAGTAGATTTACCAATCCCATTTTCGCCTTTTAGCAGGATTGTTTTATCTATTGGAAAAGACACATTGAAGTTTTGAAAAAGAGGATTATCCTTTTCATAGGAAAAAGATACATCCCGGAAAGTAATGGAAGTTGCCATAATACTACTTACTGATATCCAGAATAACAGGATTTAATATTTTAACTTTTTCTGAATGCTCAGCAATGATAACACTATTACCTTTTGTCAGATATGATTTCAGCCAATCCAGAACTCTGTTTATATTGGTTTCGGAAAGTCCGTTAAACGGTTCATCCAAGAGCAAAACTTTCGGCATGATAGCAGCATGAACGGCTAATATTACCATCTTTTGCCATCCTATTGAGAGCTTATTGGATGGAAACTTCATAAACTGCTCAAGATTAAATGCAGCACAAACCGAACTGACTCTATCTTTAATCTCAGCATCAGCAAGCCCGATGTTTTCCAGGGCAAAGACAATTTCATCCTCAGGAGTGGAGAAAAAAAGCTCCCAATGCGGATTACTGAGCATTAATGATATCTTGGGAATGAGTTTATTTACCGGAACTTCATTCATTAGTTCATCATATAGCACTATATCACCAGTCCTGGAGCAGCTAATCGACTGAGGGATAACATTACTGATTGCATAGAGCAGGGAAGTCTTACCGGCACCATTTGCCCCCTTAAGCCAAAGAACTTCACCGTCATTAAGAGTAAAAGATATGTCTGTCAAAAGGTCTATGTCTGATTCAGGATATCTGAGTGAAAGTTTCTTTACCTGCAGCATAATTGCTATTTAAGCTCAATCCATCCATTTGCTTCAAAAGGTTTGGCGTCAGGAGAATACAGATTTTCCAGTGGTAACATTTCCTTTTGCACATTTGCTTTTATGATTTTGCCATCAAAAGTCAGATTTTTCCAGTCCAGTGTTTTATACAGAGTATTAAGGCGATACAGAAAATCATATCTGATTGTAGCATAAGGTCCGCATTGCAAATATACGATATCTTTTAGCCACATCCCGGCTGGAACTAAAGGACTTTTAAGGTTTAAAGCTCCATCTTTAGTAACTTCCAGAACTGCACCCTTAAGGTGTTTTGGATATTCCAGTCTTGATTTAAGACCATCTCTGCTCACTAAAACCACTGAACCTTCATCAGTGTGAAAAATACCTTTCATAATATCATCAATGTAATAGCCGGAGATATTAACAAAAGGCGATAAATCGTTTCGAAAAATCAATTTTGAGGATACAGAATCCCATATATAAATCTGATTGGGAGCGGGAACAGGTTCGAAGTCTTCCAGATAGATTTTGCTGATACCTCTTATCCAATACATGTCTCTTTGCCGGGGGAAGATTATTCGAACTTCCGTACTGTCAATAAAGGCATTGTCTTTTTTGAGAGCAATGTATCCCTGCATACTGTCCAGTTCAGCCCTGTGTATTCTAATCATATAATTATCTTCACTTTCAAACCGCAGGCTCTGGAAATCTGTATAATCCTGGGATATTAACCACTTCTGGAGATTAATGCCCTGCCAGTTCTCAATCAAATCACGTTCATCTTTATGTCGTTTGGTTTGGAAATCTTCCATCTCTAACTGTCTTAACTGCTCAATTGAGTAAAAGTCAGGAGTGGAATTAATCCTGTATACTTCCAAAGCATACACAAAAGACGATGATAACAATAAAACAATAACTAAGCTGCAGATAGTCTTTAATATTCTCATTTTGTAACCTCAAACCAGTTTGTATTGCTTAAGTTCCCGATAGATGAAATAAGCGATACTGCCGCCGATTATTCCTGATATTATTGACATGGCTGCTGCTATAGCCAAAGGAGCTTTGGGAAGTCTCATTATAATCAGACCTACAATCCAGGTTCCGGTCAGATTTGCCAGCAGACAGTAAAGAATCTGACCGTCAATTTTTTCGAACCGTTTATAGATTAAAGCTACTATATCAATTACTAATCCCGGTAAAGCATAAGTGAATAGTGATATTGCACCGTGGCTGCCAAACCAGCCTGTAATCAAAACCACAAAACCCTGCAGTAATCCTGTTAAAGCAGCTGCGCCAAACCTTCTTGTCATTGCCATTGCCAGGGTAAGCCACATCATGTAAAAACCGCCGCCCAAAGTTCCACCGGGTATACCCAAAGGTGTAGAAACAACATGTGTAAGTGTTTTAACAAGTGGTTTCACTGCAAGACCCATGGCTGCCATCAGAGCAATCAGGATTAAATCTTTTGTTTTAAAAGGCATTCTTTTCATGCAACATTTCTCTCATTTCAATATTGTGAATTGGAAAGTAATGGCAAAAAAGCAGATGTATCAACCTTTC
The DNA here is from genome assembly GCA_002435865.1 of Cloacimonetes bacterium UBA6097. Lineage (GTDB taxonomy): Bacteria > Cloacimonadota > Cloacimonadia > Cloacimonadales > Cloacimonadaceae > UBA5614. The sequence goes on from DIWV01000006.1 coordinate 48,978, forward strand.
CAAACACGGGAGGTACAGCCGTTTCCAACTATACCCATAGGTAAGTTCTCATTTCAGTTATACACTGAGGAAGATGAACTAACTCGGTTGATTCCTTTTTATATTGCTTGTGCATTTTGTCAATATGACATATTTTGCGATGTGATTATACTATACAGCCTTCTGTTTTTCCTCGTATGAGGTTCGATAGAGGATAATTTTCACTTTCTTGACGAAGGGAGTTATCAGGGAGTCATCAGGGAGTCATCAGGGACTTTCTCCCTGATGACTCTCTCATGACTCTCAGTTAATTCTGCCCATCGAGAAAGGATTTAAAGGGAGTTAAACAGTTGATAAGTAATCATTTTCTAAACATAAATGAATGTGAAGTGTTAATCTGCCAGTATCTGACTTGACAAAAATTACTTTTTAATAAGTTTGAAAACATCGCCGAGTGCAGATTTCTAAACTTCAAAAGCATGAAACTGCACCGTTAGGGTATGACCGGAAACAGTCATGCCTCCCATTGGAAAGGTTGGAAATATATTATCTGTCTTTCCTCCTGTATTTTTGGAGGTAAAAATGAAGAAATTACTCATCATATTGAGTGCAATTATTCTCTTAGCAGTGTTGATTGGCTGCAGTGAGAAAGACGACAATATCACAGATATACAAACGCAGGGCTACAAACTTGACCAGTTTATCAATCAGGCTATAGTTACAGATTCATTAGATGCCGCAGCTCCTGATACACTTGATTTCAGAGGTTTATTTGCCTATGAGATTGTTAGTGGGGAAGACGGCTTTAGTCCCAGAATGAGTTCATATGCAGGATACGACCTTAACTGGGAAACATTTAAGAATGGATATCTGGTTCCTTCTGAAAATAACCGAACCTGGTTTGCTGATACCAGTCTTCCCGGAGCGTTTAGAGTAAGAAACACCGGATATTTCAGAATGTACAGGAAAATAGATGTAATCGCTCCTGATAACTCTACTAAAATGATAGAACTTAAAGGATTGGCGCTTTACACTATCAATAACTGGGATGGAAATCCGGAGGAAGCCATTAAACTATCTGACCTTGTTCAGGGTATAGCATCTTATGATTCTGTATGCATAGTATGTAGTGATGATTTCGGACTTGGAAGGTATTATACACAGGCGGCTATTGATGACGGATACTACCTTTTGACAACAGAGAGGACCATATTTCCAACTGTGTCTTTACCATCCAATATGCAGAAACTAAAGAAAGTATCATACCTGAAAGTATACGGAACAGAAGCAGCTCAAAGTTTTACATTTGAGTTAACTCCAACAGCAGATGCTGATATGATATTTACTGTTCCGGAGAATCTAACCGGATATTCACTTACAACGATACCGGGATATTCTGAATAGGAACATCCCAAGAATAAATCGTAAATAATGATGAGCAGAATCTGTATTAAAACAATTGTGACCTTTCTGTTGGTGGCTGCTTGTGTTTCTCTGTCTGCTTTAGACAGCCTGGGTTTCCGCAGATATACATTACCTGCTGTTAGGGTATATGGATTCCTGCCACAGGAAACTATAAGCACAGTATCTACGATTAATATTGAGAATGACCAGAGTAAAATTAACACTAATATAAAAGAACTTTTGGAAGGTGCAGGCGGAATCAGTGTAACAACCGGGACAAAGGATGAAAGCAATCTGAAAATACGAGGTTTCCGCAAGAATGAAGTAAAAATACTTGTAGATGGACGTCCCCTAAATCCCGGATACTTTGGTAATATAGATTTACAGAATCTTCCAATGTCAGAATACAGTGAAGTGCAAATCCTGAAAGGACCTGTATCTTCAATTTATGGTGGAAACTCTCTGGGTGGAGTAATTAATTTGATTACCCGTGAACCATCTTACAAAAAATGGTTAAAACTGGGTCTTACTGCAAAGCGTAATAACAACAATCAGGTTGAACTATCCTTAGCTCATAGCTTTGAAGACTTTAACTTCTGGATATATTCTTCCAGACTTAACTCCGATGGGTTCGTATTACCCAAAGATTTTAAGCCTACTGTATCAGAAAACGGCGATGTAAGGAACAATGACAGCAAAACACAATATAACTTCCAAACAAAAGCAAGTTTTACAATTTTTGACTTTCACACAATTGGATTCACTGCAGGATTAACAACAATTGATAAAAAACTAATCCCGACTTCAATATATGAAAGCACTGATTACAGGATGTATAAAGATTGGTATAGGTTTCAAACCACCTTAATGGGTGAATTTAACCTAAGTGATTATATTAAGTTAAATTCTATGGTCTTTATGGATGGAGGAGCAGATACTTATCTTCAATACAATGATCCTCTATATGAGATTATTTCCATAGATTCTGAACTGAAAAGCAATACACTGGGAGCAGAAATAAAGCTGGATTATGAGATGAATGAAAAAATAGAAGTTAAAGCAGGATATAGCCTGAGCTATTTATACAGTATCAGGAAAGATAACGGTAATTATCTTAACTGGACTCCACATCATATATCCCTGCAAAACTTAAACTTCCAAACCAAATATAAACCGGCAAATGCTATAGATATAACAGGCAGTATTGGAGCATATCTTTCTGATGGTGATATGAGAAGTGAAGCAATTGGTTATATCGAACCGGCTCTGGGGATCTATTATACTACACAAGATAACACTGTCTTTTCTGTTGCAACAGGTATTAACACAGCATTTCCCACTATGAGGCAGCTCTTCAGTGCAGAAATGGGCAATCCTAATCTGAAACCACAATCCGGACTCAAGACTGAGTGTTCTGTTACAAGACCTTTTGTTCATGATTATTTAAGTGGTTCCTGGAGCATTTGCGGATATTATAACGCTGTCAGGAATCTGATTGATGTAATAAATGATAGGTATGAGAATGTGTATGAAGTTAATTCTTATGGATACGAAATGGAATTGAATATCAGACCTGTATATTGGATGCAATTAGATTTAAGCTATAATTACCTTGATTTCTCGAAAGAAAGTGATTATATCCTAACAGAAAGTCCCGGGAACAGCGCTGATATCCTAACTGAGTTATCGTTACCGGGCAAAGTTAAAGTGATGATTGCTTCCACATATAAGGATAACAGGAAGAGCCTGGATTATGGCAATACTTATCATATCCTGCCGTATTATTGGATTCACTCAGCATATGTTGCCAGAAATTTTGGCAGCTTTAAGATTAAGTGCGGAATTGATAATATTGAAGATACATATTTTGAAGAAGAATATGGTTATCCTGCTGCAGGCAGGAATTTCGCAATAAAACTTGAAGCTGAAATCTAATAAATTAATTGCCAGCCAAAGACAATCTGATTAGACCATTTGCTGTCTGATGCTTTTTCTGCAGCCTGGGATAAAAACAGGTGATGATGCTTGATAATACCTATCCGCAAAGAGTTTTCAATCCTATACGTATTCACAATATCTCCCTGTAACCATCTGGCTCTGTCATGATAAGAATCAACAATTTCGTATCCCGAGTTGGTCAGGGCACTACTTCCAACCATGTCAACACCATTCTTTTCTTTAATCCCCTGCCTCATGAAAGATAAATATCCACTGTAGCTGCAATCCCAGGGTAAGGGGACTTCAATTTTGGTTGCATAATGCAGCAGATTAGCTCCCATGGGAAATCCCAGACAGTTGTTATCCTGTGTATATTTGTCATACATCAGGTAATGAGTATATGTCCAGGGACGGATTGCAGTCATTTCAATAGTATATCTTAGTGGTTGATTATCAATAAATTCGAAGGGTAGCTTATATGAAATACCACCCTGGTAAGCATATTTATTTCCCCACCAGTCATGGAGTATCTTTTCAGGACGAAACTCATCCATCATATACTGAAAATAAAACAACCATCTTTTCTTCAAAGTCCATTCAAAACCGGTATACATAGTTGCGTTATCCCTGTCATGATCGCTGTCTGCAATAACTCTGTGATAACTTTGGGGAAGCAGGTAATTGAAATTGAAAGTTGTATTTCCATATATCAAAGTTTCACCGGCATAAATCGCTAATTGCGGAACAGGTACCCACGTAAACTGATGTGCAACAAAGTATTTACTGGGATAGTTCTTCTTGTTTAACGACTCATCATTATAGATTGCTAAAACACTATCCGCAACTAACTGAGCATTCATCAGGGAGATGACGAAAGTTCCAATCTGGCATTCTCCTGTAAAAAATGCATAATCATTTACTCTGTCGCTCAGAAGAATATTACCTGTAATACTGTTACCCATAGTAAGACGTCCTCTGCCCAGAGAAGCCTTAAATACATCAGTCTCGTAATTGATTCCGGCTGTACAATTCCCAAACTCAAAGTGGCGGCCATAATGCTTAACATGTGAGTCAATTATGGGACTATCAATGATTCTGAGTGAATCACCTCTAAAAGAATTGTAAGTAAATTGCGAGTGAAAACTCCACTGCTTATTCAGCCAGGCTTGTTGGTTGAATCCTATATAAAACAGGTTAAACTGCTCGCCGGAGAAGAAAGTCCCATCATATCCTATTGTAAAATTAGAACGATTAAAGAAATCCATTCCAAGGTTTTTATACCTATATCTGAAGATTGCATTATCATCTTTATAGGAAGAAAACAGACTCTTTCCGAAACGTTTGAATGTATCCCAATTACGAACCGGAATCTCCCACCAGATTGAATCATTAACAGCTGGCAAAGTCCTGGGCTCAGGTTGAGTGTAATTATCTGCAATACCAGAAGTATAAGGCGTGTAGCTCAATTCATGAACAAAAGCAGAATAGCGTATTGCCTCAAGATTATGGAAACTTAATATCAAACTAAAGAAAACAAGGTAAAGCCAAAACTGTCTATTTACTTTGTTTAGCTTTTTGAGCATATATTTTTTTCCCTTGTTTTATTAATGTATGAGCTTCTTTGGGAGAAATTTGCAATTCCCTGGCAATTTCCTTTTCTTTCCAGCCCTTTTCTAATAGCTTAACTACAATATTCAGCTTTGATTTACTTTGTGCCTGAGCAGCAGTTTTGTTAGTTTTTCTTTTCTTTCCTTCTTTTCGCCGTAACCTCATAACATCAAAAATGACCAGAGCAACTATGCCTAAAGTTACTAATACGATAATCCAAAACCAGATTGGTAATGATCGTAAAAGTACAAATAATTTACTGTTTGCTATCTTCTGGCTCGTACCTGATAACAACGTCCTGAAATCAAAGAATTTGAATGGTTTATGCCTAATGATTACTTTCTTTGGTATGACAGTACCCTGGTCGCTAATTTTTGTTGATTCCTGGATGACGGGTAGTGGTTTTTCAGTGATTTCCTGTTCAATGACCGGCTCAACTTTCTTAGCAATTGGAAGTTCTTTGCCATCAAGTTTTGCCAACATAGCCTGAGCTTGCATATAAAACTGTGATTCTTTAGTAACAGCCTGCATCTTCTCTTTTGCTTTATCAGGTTTTCTTTGCTTAATATAAAGACTTCCCCAATAATAGTTAGTATCTTTATTATCAGGAAAATTACTTTGCATTTTTGCATATTGTCTGCCGGCTTTTGAGTACATGCCTGATTTTTCATAAAAGATAGCTTGCTGATGAGATTCTGTGTAAGAATAGGAATTCTTATAAACAAACAAATCAAGGACAATCTTAAAAGGATTATCCACGGTTAGTGTCTCAATATAAAAAGGACCTGCTAAAGTTAATGCCAACAAACCATTACCATTACTATTGGAAAGATCTATGTCAGATACAAGGTTGCTTTTATTAAGACCAGTTATAATCGGATTTGACACATTGCAGTTCTTAATAACAACATTGACTAAATGCTTGTCTTTGTCTACTGTATATGACCAATCCGCATCTTTTGACAAAGCTATTGCTACTCTTGTAACCATAGGATTATCAAAGCTGACATCTATCTTATCAACAACTGACTGAGCTTGAACAATACTAAAAAAGCTCACTAATACGAGAAGTAATAAACTTTGTTTCATTTGTAACTTCCTTGTCATATTAATTGTGTTTGATGTTATAATATCCATACTCGTTTCAAAAGATGTATATACTGTAAACAGTCAAGTAATTATTCTGTTTTATACAAGTAATTCAAATCCGGATTGTGAATTTCTAGTCTTTCAGCCAGACATCCAACTTAGTTACATGAAAAAGCACCGTAATTACTTACGGTGCTTTTCTTTATAGATAGTGGATTTAACCTAATTCAGGATACAGTGGAAACTTGGCAGTCAGGTTTCTGACTTCGGCTTTAACACTTACCAAAACTTCCTCGTTCTTGGCATTATCCGCTACTTTACGAATGAATTCAGCGATTTGTTTCATCTCAGCTTCTTTCATGCCGCGTGTAGTGACAGATGGAGTTCCAAGCCTTATACCTGAAGCAACAAATGGAGAACGCGTATCAAAGGGTACAGTGTTTTTATTGGCTGTAATTCCCGCAAGATCAAGTGCTTCTTCCATCTTCTTGCCGCTGGGTCCACCTGATTCCTTAGTTCCAAGGTTAATAAGCATCAGATGTGTATCAGTTCCCCCGGAGACAAGATTAAAATTATTCTCATTCAATCCTTTTGCCAGAGCCTGGGCATTATTAATAACCTGCTGCTGGTAAGATTTGAATTCAGGCTGCATAGCTTCCTTAAAAGCAACTGCTTTAGCAGCTATAATATGTTCCAGTGGTCCGCCCTGTAATCCGGGGAATACTTTTCCATCCACATCTTTGGCATATTCCTGTTTACATAGAATCAAGCCTGAACGTGGTCCACGTAAGGTTTTATGAGTAGTGCTTGTAACAATATCTGCATAGGGAACTGGATTCATATGCAATCCGGCAGCTACCAGACCTGCTATATGCGCCATATCAACTAATAGCTTAGCTCCACAGGCATCAGCAATTTCACGGAACTTTTTAAAATCCATAGCTCTGGGGTAAGCGCTGGCTCCTGCTAATATCATAACAGGCTTGTGCTGCATGGCAAGTTCATAGAGTTCATTATAATCAAATTGCTCGGTTTCTTTAGTTACATTATAATGAATAATATTATATAGCATACCGGAAAAGCTAAGCGGATGTCCATGCGTTAAATGACCTCCATGTGCTAATTCTAACGATAATACTGTATCACCTGGCTTACATAAGGTAAAATAAGCAGCCATATTAGCCTGTGAACCTGCATGAGGCTGCACATTGGCATGTTCTGCGCCAAACAGCTGTTTTGCTCTCTCGATTGCCAGTCTTTCAACTTCATCAATATACTCGCAGCCGCCGTAGTAGCGTCCGTACTGGCTGTAATCCATCTTACCGGTTTCTTTATCCCAACGGTAAGGATAACCTTCTGCATATTTATTGGTAAGGACACTGCCTTGTGCTTCCAGAACAGCCAGTGATGTAAAGTTCTCGCTGGCTATAAGCTCCAGGTTTTCCTGTTCACGTTTCAACTCTTTATGTAAAAAGTTGTAAAGTTCAGGGTCAAACTTTTTAATATGTTCCATAATATTACCTCTATATTTACTTTTGCTTGTTAGAGACACAGAGTCACAGAGACTCAGAGTGTTGATTTGAATCCAAATCTGAAATATTCAGTTTTCTGATAATGCCCTGAGTCAATACAGGGACGTAGAAATTGAGCAGCAAACCGCAAGGGTAATTGCTTAACTTCAAATATGATAACAATTGCGCTTCATGCACAGGAAGAACCTTGGGGACACTCTTTAATTCCAAGACAATAGTATCATCGACCAGTAAGTCTAATCGATAATCGAGAAATATATCAGATGTTTTGTATCTATATTTCAAGCTTACTTCAGATTTAACATCAAAACCAGCCTTAACTAATTCGAACTGGAGACAATTTCGATAAATCTTTTCCAAAAGACCAGGTCCACAGACTTTGTGCACTTCAATTGCACACCCAATTATATCTGATGTTTTTTTGTTTAATAAATCAAAATTTATAATCTCTGTGTCTCTGTGACTCCGTGTCTCTTCAGACAAAATATTTCTCCCGGATTTTGTTGATTCGTCTTTGGTGCCTTCCACCTTCAAAAGGAGTTTCAAACCAGGTTTTGATAATTTCCAGAGCCAGGGGAGTAGGAGTAAATCTGCCTGCAAGAACCAGTATATTGGCATCGTTATGCATTCTGGAGAGTTGTGCTATTTCAGGAGTATTGCACAATGCAGCCCTGATGCCTTTGACTTTATTAGCTACTATACTCATGCCGATACCGGAACCACAAATCAGGATACCTTTGTCACAAGTACCATTGGCAACTGCCTGTGCTGCCGGAGTACCGGTGTCAGGATAATCGACAGATTCTTCGCTATAAGCACCGAAGTCCTGCCACTCGTAACCTGGAAATGCTTTTTTGATATCTTCTTTCAGGCAAAAACCGGCATGGTCAGTCGCTATAGCTATTTTCATGTATTTTAGGCTAACATTGCAGCTAAGGCAATGGAAAAGAGTTTTGTTTTTTCGCTATCACCACGTGAAGAAAGTACACAAGGGACTCTAGCGCCCATCACGATAGCACCAAGCTCTGCTCCGCACATCTTGGTCTGGGTTTTGTAAAATACATTACCGGATTCAATATTTGGGAAAACAATACAATCGGCATCACCGCAGACTGGACTGGTTACCCCTTTGATTTGTGCACTTTCTTTATCAACCACCAAATCCATCGCCAAAGGACCTTCAACCATAGCTCCTTTAATCTGTCCACGTTGTGACATCTTTACAATAATAGCTGCATCAACGCAGGATGGAATCTTGGGCAGAACCTGTTCTGATATGGCAAGAATAGCGACTTTAGGAGTTTCTATACCAAGCAACTGAGCTGTCTTAATAACATAATTCGTGATTGCAACTTTCTGGCTTAAATCCGGTAGAGGTATGATAGCAACATCGCCGACTATAATGAGTTTATGATAATTCGGAGGTTCAATCACTGAAACATGGCTTAAAACTGCGCCTGGATTCATCAGACCTGTTTCTTTATGTAAAATAGCTTTCATGTATTTATCAGAGCTAATCAAGCCTTTCATCAAAAAATCAGCTTCGCCTTTATTGATAATCTCCACTGCTTTAGCGGCTGCTTTTGAATCAGTGTCAACGTGTACAATTGTAAAATCTTTAGGATCAATGTTATGCTCTTCGCAAGTCTTTTGAATGATAGCTTTGTCACCAACCAGGATTGCATCAATAATACCAATCTTTACAGCTTCATGTGAAGCAACGATGGTATGTGAATCATTTGCCCAGGCAGCAGCCATTCTTTTCTTGGGACGTTCCTTGAGTACATCAAGCATCTGTTCCAGTTTCGTTATAGACATGAAAAACTCCTTTTCAGAATTCATATTTTGTTTCTTTACGCAGAGAAATGCCTTCTTTTGTCAAGCAATTTATCTGAATGCTATTCAGTTAAGCGTTGATGAATTCTTATTAACAAATTCATGCCCGTAGTCCATTTTGCCCTATGGTTAAGATAAGTACTGATAGTCTTCGTTGGCAAAAAGGACTCCCGGAAGCCTCGTATTACAATCTATAGGGACAGGATTTTTTTTAAAATGCCGAAGGTTAGAAGAATTCTCAATGGTTTATCCGGTATTACCAATACCGGAATCCAACAGATTAATATCTGTGTCACATCCCATTTCTCACTTATTAACATCATGGGTACTTCGCGGGTTGTTCCCGGGTAGTTCCCGGGTGAAACCCGGGAACTACCTGAGAATAACCCCGGTATAATCCATGTATTAATTAAGAGACTAAAAAGAAGGACACAGTTCTGAAGAGAAGATATACATAATTAAAGCTGTAGAATTGAAAGGTTAGTCAGATGTGTCTGGAATCATTTCTTGTAGGGGAAGAAGAAATTATTGCAGTTGCCAGCTTTCGATTAAATTTAGATAGGATTTGTCAATATTTACAGTACCTTTATCATCTGTGTAGAGAAGGTCGCCGTTATAGTCATAGTATTCAATGGAGATATTATGTTCACCTTCGGGTACAGGAATATCAGCGACAAGAACGTCATTAGGGAAGAACCGGCTAATCCGTGTATCAGCATTCTCTGTAGCATAGACTGCTATATCAGTAAGAAGTCCCATTACACTTCCGGCAAAACCGGGATTCTTGTCTTTCATTTCGTCTTTAGCAGCTTCTGCAGCAACACCTTTTAAAACAGCACGTGTGATGCTTTTCAGATAGATAATCGGTTCTTTGATTTTATAAGTCTGGACAGCGACATTACCAATATCTTCTATTTTAAATAGCTCATACCTCAAAGTATCAATCTTAACCAGAACTCTGCCTACCACAGACGGATTATCCACAATATAAGGCAGAGCAAACTTGAAATAGTAATTGGGATCAATATCAGGCCAGAACATTATTACAGGATCGATAGTTTCATCCACGCTAACAATAGTAAGCTGGTTTTTACTTGTAGCAATATGATATTCCCTTTCTTTTTTAACAGGTGCGCTGCCAATTAAAGAAACCACGTGTAATGTGGGTGCTGCATTTTGATTCAGAGAATCAGATAAATCCGGGGGATTAAAATTGTAAATATCCGGCTGGACTTTAAAAGCTTCCTGAATCTTATTATAATCAATGATCGCATCGTCCAGTTTGCCTTCCTGCTCATAGATTATCATGCTGAGATAACGTCCCAGAGCTGAATTCGAGAATTTATTCGTACCTGCCTGAAAATCTGTTTTCTTGTTTTTGGAAGAATTAAGTTCATCAGAATACTTACGGTACTTGTCTTCAAGGGTGCTCAGCTTGAGGTCAATGCGTCTTATCTCTACAAAGGCTTCATCAAACTTGTCCTGGTGCAGATAGTTTAATGCTTTGAATACATTAGTATAGATATCTTCATAATCCTCACCGGAATATTCCAGGGCATTGTCATTTAACAGCATTGAAAGAGCTGCTTTGGATATGCTTTTGGTATAAGATTCTTCGATTGCCTGCTCTGCCTGCTCCAATAGCTGGTTGCTTTTTACATAGTCACCCTGGTAATGATACAGCATACCCAGGTCAAGATATTCCAAAACACGGTCTTTCTTTTTATAGGCTTTGGATTTTTTGGATTCGACTTTTTTAATAACAGCATCCACATCACGGTTTTGCAGCATTACATCAGAGCCTTTATACTGAGATGTTTGTGTCATCATACTGGCACAACCTGTCAATATGATAAAGCAGGTAAATATGAGCACTATAACAGATAATCTATGCAATTCAGCTCCTGTAAATCAACAATAATATTTAGTATCAGATTGATTGAAAAAACACTCCTGTCCCGAACAAAAGCATCAGGACAGGAATGCTTTATAAGCTTTGTTATTATTAACCTTTGTATTTGTTCTTTTCCAGGAATTTTTTAATCTTCTTGGTACCAATCCAGACTTTTTCATTGTTTTCAAGCTGGATTAGCTGAAGATCAGTCTGATAGAATTTGGCTTCAAGATTATCAACTTTATCAATAATTGTTTTGATACTTCCCTGCAGCATAAAATCAGCGCCGGTTTCTTCATAAAGGCGTTTGGCTGTTTCTTCTGAGGATTGAGTCTGCTGGTCGAGCCTTTCATCACGCACTTCAGCTCTTTCATCTTTGGAAGCTACAAACTTAACTTTTCCGCTATTGATTAGTTCCCTCTCAATATCGCTGATAAAAGTTTCAGTTTCAATATGCTCAGTGCTCAGATTACGAATAGTACCAACGATAACAACAGGAGAACGTCCCTGGCTTTTGAGAAATTCATCATACCAAGCTCTGGAAAGAACATCACTAACCATTTCCTGTGCTACAAGCTTGGCATCAGTATCGTTCCAGCGTCCGCTTAAATCAGTTGTAGTATCAATACTTGTGCGTGTAACTTTAACACTTGGTCCGCAGGCAAGTAAAAATAGCATAGTAAGGGCAAGGGCTATTAAAATAAGTCTTTTCATAATAATTCCTCCATAATATTGACCATTATTGTATCCTAATGTTATAAAAAGTTTGAAATATAGGTTTTTTGTCAATGACTTTTGATATCAAGGTCAATCGTTAACTTTGATTAGCGTTTTTAACTTGACTTTTCCGGCGATTGCAGGCATATTACCCGAGGAGTTATTAATGGAATTTTTAAAAACCTTTACTTTAGGGGAAATGATTAGCAGAACATGCTCATCTTTCCCTAATAGACCGGCTTTATCTATGGTAGATGAGCATCCTCTTACCTATAATGACTTAAGTTTTCAGATAAGTGAATTAGTAAAATTTATGCAATCCAAAGGTATCGTAAAAGGCGATAGAGTAGCTATCCTGAGCCAGAATATGCCGCAATGGGGAATAGCATACCTTGCAATAACGAGTATGGGGGCTATAGTTGTGCCCATTCTTACAGATTTTCATATAAATGAGATTCTGCATATCATCAAACACTCCGGCAGCAAAATGATTTTTGTATCTACAACCATGTACGAGAAAATTGGTTATGCTGATTATGAAATAAGACCCCAGATGGTAATGATAGAGAATTTTTCTATCATTGAACCCGAGCTAACAAAAGACAAGTTTAAGGAGCTAATTGACGAAAGCAGAATAAGCTTAAGTAAACTGAAAGCCAAAGCCATGGAGGTAATTGGTCTTACCAAAGCTGAAGTTCAGGAAGATGATATTGCAGCCATTATTTATACTTCTGGCACAACCGGAAGTTCCAAAGGTGTAATGCTGACTCATAAAAACCTGGTCTATGATGCATATCTGACAGTTGAGCATATTCAAAAAGTTACTTATGAAGATAAGCTGATATCAATTTTACCGTTGTCGCATACATATGAATGCACAATTGGTTTTATTATTCCAATGATGACAGGAGCTTGTGTTTATTATCTGGATAAACCGCCTACTGCAAAAGTACTAATACCTGCTGTGCAGAAAATCAAGCCTACAATGATTCTAAGCGTGCCTCTGGTTATTGAGAAGATATTCAAATTGCAGGTCTATCCGCAGTTAACAGGTAATATTGTGTTTAAAGAATTGTACAAATTACCAATAACCCGTAAATTGTTACATAAAATTGCCGGGAAAAAGCTGATGAAAACCTTTGGTGGTAACATTAACTTCTTTGGTATTGGCGGAGCATTATTATCATCAGAAGTGGAAAGATTCCTTTTTGAAGCGGGTTTTCCTTATGCAATTGGTTATGGTCTTACAGAAACATCACCTTTGATTGCCGGAAGCAGTCCTGCTATGGTAAAATTCAGGGCGACAGGTATTACAATTCCGGGAATAGATGTACGTATTGATAATCCTGATTCCAAGACAGGTGAAGGAGAAATCCAGGTTCGTGGTGCTACAGTGATGAAAGGATATTACAAAGATAAGGAACGTACAGAGGAGGCTTTTACTTCTGATGGCTGGTTTAAAACAGGTGATTTGGGGATTTTGAAGAAAAAGAACTATCTGTATATCAAGGGCAGAATCAAGAATGTAATATTGGGAGCCAGTGGTGAAAACATCTATCCGGAAGAATTGGAAGCCAGGATTAACGAGCAGGAAAGCGTATTGGAATCACTGGTTTACGAATCAGACGGGAAAATCGTTGCCAGGGTATTTCTAAATTATGAATATCTGGAAAAACTGCATGGTATTGAGAAAATGAATAGTATGCAATCCGAAAAACAGATTAAGCTGGAATTGGAACATATACGTGCTTATGTTAATAAGAACGTCTCTTCATTTTCCAAAATACATAAGATAATTGAACAGCCTGAACCTTTTGAAAAGACACCTACCCAGAAGATAAAACGGTTTCTTTATCAGGATTAAACTATTCCTTTTTCTTCTTCATTAATCTGTATACCTGCATTCTATCGAGGTTGCCAAGCTTACTGGCAGTCATTATATTGTTTTCAGATTCGTCCAGAAGTATGCTTATATATCTTTTCTCAAGTTCGTCTTCAATTCTCTTTTTGTAATCTTTAAACTGTTGCCATTGCAGTGGCAGATTGCGGAAAATCGAACCAGTTGAAGCATCTGCATCTGCAGTAAAATCTTCTACTCCAAGATATTCCCTGTTACAGATTAAAACTGCTCTTTCAATTTCGTTTTCAAGCTCGCGAACATTACCTTTCCATTCTTTATTCTGCAGGTAGTTGAGTGTAGCCGGATGTATACCGGTAACGTTTTTGTGGAACTTTTCATTAAACTTCTTTAAAAATGCCACAGTTAAAAGCGGAATATCATCTTTGCGCTCTGTAAGAGAAGGTAAATCAATGGTCATTACTTTTAGACGATAATACAGGTCTGCTCTGAACAGGTTTTTTGCTATCATCTCTTCCAGGTTTTGGTTGGAAGCAGCAATTATCCGCACGTTAACAGGTATATCCTGGTCACTGCCCAAAGGAGTTATAACTTTATCCTGGATAACTCTGAGTAATTTAGACTGCAGAAGGATTGGCATTTCACCAATTTCATCCAGGAATATTGTGCCATTATCAGCCAGGAGCAGTTTTCCTTTCTTATCCATTACTGCTCCGGTAAAAGCACCTTTCTTATAACCGAACAGTTCCGATTCCAGTAATTGTTCCGGAATAGCAGCACAATTCACTGCTATAAAAGGAGTTTTCATCCGGGTATTGTTATTGGCTATGTACTGACGATGAATTTCCCGTGCAACAAGTTCTTTACCACTACCGGTGGGTCCAGTAATTAAAACATTTACGTTATGTTCTCCAACTAAGGAGATTTTGGAATAAACTTCCCGCATAACCTTGCTTTTTCCTATGATAGTCTGAGATATCATCTCAGTTTCAAGCAATTCAGTTATGTCAGCTTTTGTCATGCAGATGTCTTCTCTGTTCAGATTATTAATAGCATTCTCAGCAATGAAGAAAAAGATTTTGCACATTGAATGATTACTATCTTTGAATTCAGTATTTTGTCCTGAATCACTATAAAAGATTCCCTTTAAGTTTCCGTTCTGCTTTATGGAATATCCGCAGACTGTCAGTATCCCCAATCCCAAAACACTGGAATGAGCATCTCCATCAACAAATTCATGAGCGGGATACAGATAGAAATAGCCTTCCTTTTGCGAGAGAAGATTCAACAGATTTTCACTTAGAAGAAGTTTATCTAATTGAATTTGGTTTCCTGATTCGTCTATTGCTGCAACTGAAACAAGATTATTATTCTGTGAATTCAGATAAATGTATTTATCGGCTTTGATAATTTTTTGCATATACTTTAACAGCAACCTGATCAATTCATCAAGTTCAGATATGTTTTCAATATTTGTTATCAACTCAGCCCAGAAATTTGACTGCAAGGTTAGTATATCCTTGTTATTCAGCAAAAAAGCAAATGGTTTGAAAGTAAACAGGTTTATAGCCTCCTGAATATCATCATTTAATCTTGCATATGCTATTTCAGGAAACAGCCTAATAAAGTTTAACAGATAATATAAATATGAATCAAGCTCTGACTGGGTTTTCATCTCACTCAGTTTATCTATAATAAAGTCGAAGTCAGAATTAAAAAAAGCTTTCAATATAGCTACTTCAGAGAGTTCCTGCAGATAATTGTAGGCTTGCAGGAAACGCTTACGGGAAAGATTGATAAAGAAGAGTTCTCTGCGCAGTATCTCATGCATCGTACTGTCATTAAGTCCGATGTTATCTACCAGCTCATAAGCAGTGGCAGGCTCATATATTTCATAAAAATGCAGCAGCCAGGCAAGGATTTCCTGGTATTGAAGCAGGTTTTCATTTACTTTAGGATTATCCTTAAGTTCGCATAATACTTGTACAGCCTGTTCATATTCACCCAAGGCAAAGAGCGCCCTCGACTTTATTACATTGCCGTTAGCATATAGATTCCATTTCTGATTATCATATGTTATACTGATAGCTTTATCAGTATAATACAGGACTCTTTTCCACTCTCCGCGTTTTAACTGGACATCGCTTAAGTTCAGGTAGGATATTGCTTCGAACTGTATGTTTTTGTTCTGTTTTGCTTCATTTAAGACGTCATTAAACAACTGTTCTGCATCAGTATATCTTTGTAATCCAAAATATACAACCCCCAGGTTATTCATTGCCCTGAACAGACTTTTTGTATCTTTATGCAGGCGGAAAAGCTCAATTGCATTCTTATATGATACAATTGCTTCGTCATATCGCTTGAGGGCTTGTAAAACTATTGCCTGGTCTACCGATAATACAGCTTTAAGCAAGCCATCGCTCTTGCCTATCAAATCCATATACATCTTGTTAGATAATTCAAAGTGACCGCAGATTCTTGCCAGGAAAGCTTCTTTCTTTTGAAGTTCAAATGGAAAATCCTTTACACGTTTTCTTAGCTGTCTCACAAATTCAAAAGCAGACAGGAAGTATTCATTCTTCGTCAAATCATCCACATACTGTGTCCAATAACCCAGAGCTTTTTCAGATTTATTAGTCAGGTAGCAGATTTCTCCTGCGATATTATTAAACCCTGATTTAGCTGCCAGTTCTACAGCTTTATTAATAAGTGCTGCGCCGGGATCTTTTGATGCTGAATCCCTTGATTCAGACCTGATAACATTGCTTTCAAATATTATTCTTTTATTCAGTAGTCCGTCCTGAACAAGAATGTACCAGTTTTCCCATACTTTTTCCACCAATACCAGTGGCAATGCTACTTTAATCCAGGCAAGGAAGTCTGCCAGCTCATTATTCTTAAGCATATTCCTATCTTTAAGGAGTAAGCTTAATAAAACTAATCTGATATGAAAAGGCTTAGCAGATTTGATGAGTTTTTTAAGGCTGCTGAGATTGTCCTTTAAGGTTGTAATCCTTGTGATTAAACCGTTTATTTCCTGTGTTGTAACTGGCTTAAGCTCACTTTCAGTTCCAATCCACAATTGCAGTGCATCTGTTCTTTTATGGATGTCATCAAAGAAACTGGTGGGATTTAACTGTTTATTCCTTCTCAACAGGATAGATATAGGCTGTTCTTCCAGCCATTCAATGAAATGCGGCTGGTAGATATTTTTTTCTCTGTAGCCGAAGGGGAAAGACTTAAAGAATTCTTCCGGCTGTGAAACAAAAGCACTTTCATCCAATACAAGGAGTTTCTTGCCATCAGATTCTGACCATAGCGAAAGCAGATTCTCTATTATCTGTGGTTCATCAGCATAATCACAATAGAGAGTTTTCTTTTTCCATAGCTTTTCAACTGCTGTATTCTGAGATTTGAAGACATAACTTTCTATATACGCTTTATCTATTGATTTTAGGGTTAGTTTATTTTTATCAGCGATAGCAGCAGCAATTTCAATTGCTTTAGGTCTGTGTGAAGGAGAAAAATGAAGCATAGAAGAAATAAGGTTTTCGTTTTCCAATATTGCTAGCTGTTTCTGCCACAATTCCTCACTGACAATTACTTTCTGGTATTC
The DNA here is from genome assembly GCA_002435865.1 of Cloacimonetes bacterium UBA6097. GTDB lineage: Bacteria > Cloacimonadota > Cloacimonadia > Cloacimonadales > Cloacimonadaceae > UBA5614. Next base: position 66,452 of record DIWV01000006.1, read on the forward strand.
TTCCTCACCAATGATATCCATTATTGTTTTGCCATGCTTACAAAAGAACATAGTCATACCCAATGAAAATATATCGGAAGCGAAGTGATTGGTCTGCCTGATAAACTTCTCAGGTGCTGCATATGCAGGAGTTCCCCTGAAGTTACGCTCAAAGAATAGATTTACGGATGCCAAACCCATATCTGTAACGTATGCAATATTATTATGGAGCAGGATATTATCCGGTTTGATATCATTTAAGCATATTCCAAACGAGTGCACAATAGAAATAGTATAAGCCAGCTGGGCAAAGCAGGTTTCATATTCTTTCCACTTCTTGTATGAAGCTTCAGATAGCGTTTCTCCTTCAATATATTCAAGGACAATTATTGGTTCTTCAAGAAGTAAAAAATCTATAGCTTTAACTATGTTTTCGCCCGTAACTGTCTGTAGAAAGAGGTATTCTATTCTGGCATCTGCACTGTTTTCCGGATTGAATTTCTTGATTACATATTTGTTACCGTCTTTGTATTCAATCAGTGATGTTACAGATTTAACGCCCTGTTTGAGAATTGTTATTGTCTTTGACTTATCTAATGATTCTTTGGTAAATCTCATATAAGCTGTTCCATATTTTTTCTTTAATTAAATTTAACCTGTCAGAAAGTGTCAATATAAAAAAACTCCTTCCACCGTCCGTAAGGGCGGTTAGAAGGAGTTTATGATAAGAGAGAGACTATTTCAATAAAGTCATCTTGTGACTGTTTTGGAATCCCTGACCCTGAAGCCTTACCATATAGATACCGGTTGAAACATGTTTGCCGTTATCATCTGTTCCATCCCATGAAAGGGTATGGCTTCCGGCTTTTACGTTATTATTAAGGAGGTTTTTGATAACCTGACCTTTAATATTGAATACTTTTACACTAACACTGGCATCTTTTGAAATATCAAAAGATATTGTAGTGTTTGGATTGAAAGGATTAGGATAATTGGAAATCCTGGTTGTAGTAACAGGAATATAGTTGTCATCATCATTAGCTGTAGGTGCCCCAATAATGATATCCAGGTTTTCATCCCCGATTAGTGATAAACTCTGTGTTACTGTTGTTAATCCGGGTTTGGTTGCACTAACAGTATAAGTATCACTCGGGACATTATTAATAGTGTAAGAACCTGAAGCATCTGTTCTGGCAAAACCTATTACCTGGTTAAGGTTATCAGTCAGCAAAACTATAACGTTATCCACTCCGATTCCTTCAGTATCTGTAACAATACCGTTAACATTACTCGGACCATCAACAGCGTTGTTAATAAGATTAAAGTTAATACCGGTTACTGGTCCGCCAACCACTATTTCGTCAGCATCATCCCAGGTTAATGCATTATCATAATATACAGGTGCAGTGTACAAGGAATAAGCTACCACATAATAATTTCCGGGTCTTACATGATTGATAGTATAAGTACCATCAGAACCGGATATAGTAGAATCTTCCCAATCTTCATCACTGGATACTGCAACTACCATAACTGGATAAGTTACAGGGTCTCCGTTTTCAGTGATGGAACCGCTGATGCTGCATTGCAGACTGTCACATCTTTCAATCAGGTCAAAATTGATGTTGGTATAATCGTGGTCCAGAACTATCACAGTTGCACTGAAGGGATTCAGAGCATGGTCATAGAACTGCACACGATAAAAATGTGTGGTATCCATTGCAGCTAAAGTATATCTTCCAAAAGGCAGAGTTAAGCTGTAGAAACCAGTTGCATCTGTTAAAGTGTGGAATTCATTGTTAAACATTGGATCCTGCATCGGGAAATGATGGAATCCCATTCTGTCTGTTCTAACGCGAATGCCTGCAAGAGGTAACGCTGTTACTGCATCTCTTACATATCCGCTGATTGTGTAGTTTTGTACATTCGGGATTGTGATATTGATGCCCATTATGCTTTGGTCAATTACGACAACAGGAACAGCCTGCAGAATATCAAAAGTAGAAGGATAGAATACTACGGGTGACATTGGAGTCCAGACAGAGACAATATAAGCTCCGGCAGGAACATTTATAAATACATAGGTGCCGGTAGAATCTAAATGAACACTCCTGTGCATATAATGCATGTTATTGTGATTATATGTGCTGTCCGGAACGCTGCGGAGTTCTACAATACCATATTGTACAGGTTCATTCAAAGCATTAACAACAGAACCTGATACATTAAAACCAACGATTGTTCCAAAAATAATATCAACATTTTCAATAGTTTGGTTAGCTACAACGGTTACAGGGTCTGAATAAGCTAATATTTCCATATCCTGTCCGATCACACAAGCTTTATAACTGCCGACAGGAATGTTGCGAATAATATAATATCCGTTGAAATTAGTGTGAGCATATAAACCGGGTATAACAACAGTAGGATTATCAAGAGTAACCAAGCCAACATTAAACATCATCATAGGACTGGCTTGCGGACCAACAACATTTCCGGAGATTGAACCTGTGGGTGGTGGAGGTGTTACATTCACATAAATGTTTACGCTGTCTATTACAGAATCGAGAGTTAAAGTAAATTCTGCAGAATAAGCCATAGGTGTCATGCCAAGACCAAAAGCACAAGTCTTATACGTTCCCGGTAAAACATCACGGAAATTGTAGTAGCCCATCATATTGGTTGTAAATATCGGACCTGTATAAGGAACATTCAAATCATTAATGTTTACGATTCCAACCGGGATACCCTGTACAGCAAGATTGTCCTGGTTAAATACTCTGCCAGATACTGAATTATGATGTGGGGGAGGGTCGTTCTGAGGTAGAAGCTGAATATCAATACCGACTATTTCCTGGTCATCAGCATCAACTTCAACCACTAATACATCACCTGTTACCGGATCAGTATAAAAACTTCTCACATATTCCGGGGCTACAGCACTTACAAAATACTCGCCATCAGGAACATTATTAAAGGTATAAGCTCCGGTCGCATCAGACATAGTTGTCCTGAATGACATACCGGGATTACCATTCGGTGATGCAATTGCTAACTGCACACTGGAATGGTCTACTGGTTGCGACATTTCATCAGTGATTGTACCACTGATTGTTGCTGCAAGCATAGAGGATACAGTACCCACTATCAGAAGCATCATCACAATCAAACTTGTTTTCCAGTTTAAATTCTTTTTCATTTAAACCTCCATTTTATTATTATCTATATTTTGTCTCTCATCTTAAATCACGCTATGCAATATTATATACGCAACAACTGTGCCAATCCTGCAAATTAATTTTAATTACTTGTTTAACAACAGGTTAAGAATAGTATCGTTAGAAATGATAATTCTTTCTTGTAACACTCATGATACAGAATTTTTACAAAATCAATGCTATCTGCTTCTAATATATACCATTTGATCACTTCTTTTAATATGCAACAACAATGCTACGCTGCAACGTGAATGTTGCAGTTTACTTTTTCTGTTTGGTTAACTCGTACAATTGATTTATTATTCTATATAAATATAAGATAAAATACAAAGAGGAGCATATGCTGATTAAACTATCTACAAATAAAACAGTGTCGGAGGTTGCAGAAGCTTTGCAGGCTTCAGTTACAGCTAATAAATTTGGAGTGATGCACATTCACAACCTGAAAGAGACAATGGAAAAGAAAGGAGTTGATTTCAAGCACGAATGCCTGATATTTGAAGTCTGTGAACCGCATCATGCTAAAGAAGTGCTGGAAGCCAATATGGCTATTTCCACAGCCCTGCCGTGCCGGATATCTGTTTATGAGCAGGATGGTAAAACCTGGCTGGCTACTTTGAAACCAACTGAACTTCTGCATATGTTCAACATACCCGAAATGGCATGTGTTGCAACTGACGTGGAAAGCACTATAATCAAAATAATGCGGGAAGCAATATCGTAACGCCTTTAACATAAAAGCGCTACTTTTAGCCACTTAGCATTAGCTATTGATATAAATAATATTCTGCTTCGTCATTCCTGCGGTACGAGGGTCTCTCCCTGCGAAGGCAGGGACAGGAATCCAGCCTTGTTTATATATTCATCTTTTCTCTTTTCATTCTTTAAGCCATCCCATATACTTCCCTTGATTATATAGGGTAGTTCCCGGGTTTCACCCGGGAACTACCCGGGAACTACCCGGGAACTACCCGGGAACTACCCGGTTTGAATTAAAGATTGATTTGAGACCATAACATGATTTCTCTGTTTAACTATGAGTTATAATCTGATAATTTTATTAACTATCTTCACGAGTAGATTTCAAATGCCTATCAAAAAAAAGTTTGACCCCCATAGACGATAAATAAAGGTAGGATCAGGTGATATTATGAATAAGTATATGAATTCAAACCTTAAACTCTGGGAGAAACTGACTGCAGTTAATGTCAAATCCAGGATGTATGATGTGGAAGGTTATAAGCAGGGTAAGACGTCACTTAAGTCATTGGAACTGTCTGAACTGGGAGATGTGAAAGGCAAGTCATTATTACATCTGCAGTGTCATTTTGGCATGGACACCTTATCCTGGGCAAGGAATGGGGCAGAGGTAACTGGAGTTGATTTTTCTCCTTCTGCAATTGAGACTGCAAGGCAATTGGCATCTGAGCTTAATATCAATGCAGAGTTTATCAATTGCGATATTTTTGATTTACCCAAACATTTGGATAGGCAATTCGATATTGTCTATACTTCTTACGGTGTGCTCTGCTGGCTGGCTGATTTAGATAAATGGGGAAAGCTGATTGCACGTTACCTGAAACCCGGCGGGACTTTTTATATTGTGGAGATGCATCCGGTGCTGAATATATTTAATAACGAAATTACAGAAGCAAGGCTGGAAGTTAAACATTCCTACTTTCACAGTGAAGAGCCAATGGAATGGATGGCTGACTGCTCTTACGCGGATTGAGATAAATTTGAGCAACAGCCTTCCTATGAATGGACACACAGCCTGTCTGATATTATAAACTCGCTTATCAGTAACGACATGAAGATAAAATATTTACATGAGTTTCCCTATTGTGTTTATGCGCACTTTCCGTTCTTAGATGAAAAATCTGATGGCTGGTATTATCTGCCTGAAGGCATGGCACAGATACCGCTTATGTTCTCGATAAAAGCGGGAAGGGAATAGTCAACCCAGATAATTTCATGCAAAGACCTTTTTACAAAAAGGGTGGTATTCACTATTTCCTTTTTGTCACTGTGGTAAAAAAAAAGGTCGGATTCCCAATCAGGTCGATGCTTTTTGCCAGACGTGGTTCCAAATCATGGCTGTGTTATAGACAGCATCATGTAATATAACTCCTGATACCTTTTTGAATTCTTCTTCCTTGCTTTTGGGAAATATCTCTGTAAAGAGAACTTTTTTACTATTCTTTGTAAAATCATACGGATATTTAGTATAGGGAGCGATGATTGATGCCATGGCAAAAAAAGCACGGCAGGAATCAACACCTTCAAGCCAGGCATCTCTGCCGTCCCGGAGCTTTTTGATAGTTAATTTAAACTGCAAGCTATGATTTAAATCCATGTCCCTGGATTTGGTTAATAACTTATCAGCTTTAGTTTTCATACCAAGGAGATTTTTATCTTTGAATTCAGACGATAAAGTCTTTTCCCAGGCTTTTTCCATACCTGTATGCAAATCTGTGCCATCACCTGTACGGGAAACATTATCCCGCCCGTCACAGTGGCAGGGCATACAGGCATCAGCAATATAATGGCTCATCATAAAGAAATAATATGCTAATTGAAGTGGTGAAGTTTTAGCCTTTTTATCCATATCAGCAAGAGCTTTACAAGGTTTCCCCATTTGGCAAGCGATATCATCATTTCCTAACGGAATCAAGTCCTCCAGCATTGTTGCCAATCCCATGATGCGGTTGGGAATATGTTGACCGGGTTTTGCTTCAGCTTTGTAGGGTGTATTCCACCAATCAGACCCTAGCAATTTATCCTGGTTAAGATATTCTTTAATTGCAGGACACCCTACAAGCCGATCCACTAATTTACTCTTTGAACATTTAAAACGGCTCTTGTTATAGCCATTATAAGGTAAGTTTTGAAATACGTGGTTCATTGTTAAAAAACCGCTACGGCATGCTTCATTGATATCCGGTATCCAGGCTCCGATTGAAGCTTGTGATGCAAAAGGCTTGAGTAAATTGACAAGTCCGGGGCTTACATTTTGCTCTTCCAATAGAGCGATTGCACGAATTGCAATCCAGGCATGAGTACTCCTTTTCATTGTTACCTCCGTAAAGTTTGTATGATTAATTAAACAGAGATAATATATTTGTCAAATAAAATAATTTGATTAAGTGATTAAATAATATAGTGGAATGACATACAAGAGACTGGATCCCGTATCAGGTATGGGCAGAAGTAACACTTATTATGACTTGCCTACAACACTGCAATTCTTGATGTGACAGACGGGGGGATTGCTTTATTTGTTTATTTCAATAGTATCATTTTACGGGTAATTGTGTTACTGCCGGATGTAAGCCGATAGAAATACATTCCGCTGGGTAATGTTCTGCGATTGTTATTGAGACCATCAAACTCAACTTTATAAAATCCTGCTTTCTGTGATTCACAGACCAAGGTTCTTACTGCTTCGCCTTTAACATTATAAATGACTAAAGATGTTTTACCTGGTATGTTCAAAGCATAGCTGATAGTCGTTTTAGGATTAAAAGGATTAGGGTAGTTCTGCTTTAAACCAAATACAACAGGTATCAGGTTATTATCATTATTTCCTGTATATTCGATTGTAAGAATATCAGAATTTGGGCTGTACATTTCAGTGCCAATAGCAGTTACATAAACACTTTTGATGTATATTTCATAAGTCCCGTATTCAACATCATGCTGGTATGCCAGTACATAGGTAGTATCTTCAATAGTTACTTCGTTATGTGTAATGTAAATCCTGTAGTATGTTGGTCCCTGCCGCAAATCATCCCTGGTGTTCAGAGCTTCTAATTGCCAGTTCAGATTAAGAACGCTTTCTTCAATATTATATTGGATATTAACAGGTTTGCGCAGGTAATTCAAATCAAAGTTATTGTTTTCGGAATTTTGTTCACTTACGACATCGATATCATTCACATATAGAGTCATATAACCATTAAGTTCTGCCTTAACAAAGTCATAAGTTCCCTGATACAGCGGCAGTGAATAAGTTCCATCAGGATTTGGGTTTACATAGCTATCGGGATAAACTGATGATGAAATACGCACCTGAGTAACGTTCTGCTGATTATTATCAAGACTAACCATTCCTGAAACAAATCCCTTTGGATGATGAATAGCCCCCAGAAACAAGTCATCAATAACTATGACTCCATTAACATATGGATCAATGTTACATTGCCACCTGATCTTAACAGTTTGTACTTCTTCAGGAATACTGTCAAAAACAAATGCGGCTTCAGAAGTCTGATGATGAATATCAGAAAAATCATAAACAGTTTGCCAAACATTAGTATCATCAAAAGAAACAAGGACAAGATTTGATGCATTCGGATTCAGATTGTAATAGCTAAAATTCATCAGCATTAACTGGCTGTCAAAAGCAATTATTGGTGGTGATGTTACAGTATAGCTGGTAATACCCTCAACCGGATTAATGACTATCTCATTTCCCGTCGCATTAATATATTCAGCAGGAGTAACATTCACTCCCGTAGATACAATCCAGTTTTGTAATAAAGCGGGAACATCAAAGTTCTGAACGTTGATAGTGTCCATTAATCCCACATACATGTTAGTGGTAAACAGACTGTCAAAAATATCAGAAAGATAATAAAGTCCGCTGATGTTTATAATTTCACCTATCTGAGCTGAGGCAGTTATCTGTAAATCAAAATTAACGGTTATTGTACTGAAGGCAGTCAGATTTAATGTAAATTGACTGGGATTTGCAGTCCATTCAGCATTAGTTTGCAGTTGAAATATAGAATTTGCCAAATTAAGGCCGGAATGATTAATAATCTGTAATGATACAGGGACAGAAACGCCTGGATTAACATAATAGACAGGATTATTGTCAGCCTGTAATGCAGTAAACTCTATATCTGGTGCATTAATAATAACAGTAAATGGAAAATTGTATTCATCTTCACCTGATATGATATTGATGTTAAAAGTAACTTCTTCCAGATTGGGGCAATCTTCAGAAACATGTATCTGAAATGGTAAATTAATTTGTGAGCTCTGGTAGGGATTTATCGCATTTAATGTAGAGTTTCCATTTAATATAGTTACATAGGAAGCTGTTGTTGTAAGTGAAACATTAGAAGCAACCAACATATACGACCCGGTATTGATTACCGTGGGAGATATTGAAATTGTTTCACCGCTGTCTATTTGGTTATTATCAAATACCGAAACTAATTCTGTAATACCATATGATTCAATTATGGGGAAGGGTGAAAAATTCTGATTTTGCATAGTACTGAAAAACAGGGTGGAATTATTGGTTATAGTTGAAGCAGTAGGCGGATATATATTTTGGTAAGTATATTGAAGTCCAACTAATCCTGAATGGTCAGCAATACCTACAGTTGCATATTGACCATGGTCAACATAAACCACGCCATAACTACCGGCATCAACATTATTAAATGTCTTATACTGAAAGAGAATAGCGCTGTCACCGGTAGGTGTTGGCAGGATATTTTCATGATATATAATGACTTCAAAAGTTTCAATTGCAGATATGTTGTACTTGTTTCTCAGATTGTGCCATTCAATTATTAACATACCATTCTCGATGTCATTATGATAGAAAATCCTGGAATCTGCATAAATAATCAAATCATCCCAAAAAGGAGCGATAATAGGTTTGGGAACCATCGGTCCGGGAATTTGCCAGTTCATCCATTCCTGGCTGCCCTGGTTTCCAGGCATAAGGAATCCATTAGAACAAATGGTTATCTGGCTGTAATCCACACCATAATACTTAAAAGTGAAAGGCAGATTGATAGTACTAAAACTTCCACTCCCTTCTGTATTGCTGTCAACCAGGTTTAACTGTGTTCCGGTGCCGCCTAAGACCGGATTTAATTCTATCCAGTTATAGGGTTTTGCCAATGGATGATTGTCCTCACTGGATACACAGATATAACCATAACTGTCAGGTCCTGTCATCGAAGCTTGTGATGCAGAACCAATTGTAATCGTAAATTGTAGAATCTGTGAAGAACCACCATTATAAGAAACCTCAATCATAACTACAATAGGTGTACCAACATACAGGTTTGGATCTGCTGTAATCACAAACGGAATAGAATTGCTTGCATAACTGTTGCTATTCAGGTTTGTGTATGATTGAGTAGCCTGAGATATAGTTATATTGGGATTATAACTGTATATTGTAGCGCTGATATCTGCTGCTGTTGTTATTCCAAAGTTTTTAAGCGATATGGACAGATTCGAAGTTTCTCCTGGAGTTAAAACATTATCAAAGGCAAGCTGATATCCCAAAACTTGAAGATTGGGACCATTTTCGTTTGCTTGAAAGAATATAGTATGTGTTACAAGTTCATTATCATAATATCCTTGAACTACTAATGTAAAAGGCAGGCTTTCACCCTGTGGGCAATTTTGTGCGAGTGTGAATTCCAAATGCTGCAGTGAAGACGCTGTTTGATTTAAAGCTATGTTACCAACAGTAACAGCTCCGTTTTGGATTGACACATATTCAGATGAACTGCTGAAAACCGCAGTTACGTTAATCAGAGCAGAATAAAAATTATTACTCAATTGAATGGGGAAAGAATACTCTGCGCCTGAACTGAGTAGGTCAAACACTGATATGTTAGCTATAGACAAAGGATTTGCGTCATTAACAAATTCAATAGAACTCTGATATGTAGTATGATTGGGTTTTGTTACAGTTAAAGTGCCAAAACCGGTAGTTGCCTGATTCCATTCAAAAACAAAAATACCACTGGAATTTGTAAAACCTACCTGAAAAACTTCATCATTATCTTTCAGAAGGCACACCTGAGCCAGATGCACAGGACTTCCCGTTGTATCAGTTACTGTGACCCTTAAAAAACCGTTCGTAATACCGGTATATTGTTCATGCTGTACAATTATATCTGTAGGTTTACGAAGCAAAATATCTATTGTGGGGTCTCCCAAAAGATTTAAAGATTGAAAATTCTGCTGTAAATAACTACTTGGATTCTGAGGATAACAGGCTTGTAAACCCAGTTTTGCTCTCAGTAAAGCCTGACCCTGATTTGTTAATCCTTCCCGATAAAAGCCGTAAGCTATAGCGCCAGTCATTATATTATTTAAACAAGTATGTGTTTCGCATGATGAGCCAATGAAACCTATCCCACCTTTGGGAAGAGATGCAGTGCCAATCCGCATAAATTGTTCACCTATACTGAGTTGGCTGGTGGATCCAAAATTACCTGAGAAACATGTTATTAAACTGATAAAAGGATATTTGCCTGTATTAAGAATATTGCTGATATCAGTGTTGGTCATACCACTGTAGCCATTATGTCCACGATAATAAAAATTACTTACTCCCTGATTCAAGGCATTATATGCCTGAGTAGGCATATATCCTGAGTTGACATAATAGAACTGTGAAGCTGGATTATATTCCTGCATTAAACTCTTTACATAATCAATATTGGTAGTACATGAAGGGCCTGAATCAGATTCGTCAGAAATCAATAAACTTGAATTGTACCAATTATTTGTACCTAATCCCACTTGTTTTTCATATGAAATTATCTTGTTAATCAAAGTAGTAAGTTGATCGGTGGAAGAAAAGGTTAAGCGCCCGATATAAGCATCGGGAATGATATCATTTCCTTCCAGTAAAGTATACTTGTAATCTCCGACGGTAGGATATTGGTAATATTCTGTATATGTGGACACATAATTTAATTGAGTTGATTTTCCAAGCAGGAGTATGTATTCAGGTGGATTTTGAGATGTATTATAAGCATTTTGAATATAATTCTTTATCGATGCATTAGAGGTTCCTGTTACTGAGGTACTGACTGCGTTTACAATCCATCCCTTTTGATGTTTCCAGGTTATAAGAGGTTGGATATAGCTTAAAGGAGAAGCTGTTTGATTATAGATTATCAAAAGAGACTTGTTTGCGTCTCCATAACGGTTGTTATCATTATAATTAATAACAGACTGTGATAACCAGCTTTTGAAATCTGCTGATTGCCTGATTTGCTTATCAATCGAATATCTGTAATCAGCAAAAAAAACAATATGGATCTCAGCACTTTCAAGAATTTTTATTTTTAATTCATGGTTATCGTAAATATATGGCTGGACAGAAAGAGATGCTAAAAGATTGTTGCGCATAATAAAAGGATCAGAAATCATAATAAAATCATCACTTACTGTGACATCAGAATCAGTTTTCGTCAATTGTATATCATCGAGATCTCTGTAAACAGGATTAACAAGGCTGGCAACAGCCCTATGATTGGCTGGTACCTGAATCATCGTGTTTATTACTGGTAGATTGTAATTATTAAGTAAAATAATGTCGTCGGTATCTTGATTTAAATATACTGCTTTGGAATCTGTAAAATCAATCTCTAATTTATTCTCAAAAGCCAGTCTTAACGCATAATCATTATTGTCAATTATGCTTAAACTATTTGCAGCAATTACGTTAGGTAAGAGTGCAATCAGAAAAATTATATATATTATAAACTTCATTTATATCCATCCTGTTAATACGATGCACAAGTTATACGCAAGTTATATTCCGATTTCTGAAGAAAGTTATGATGAAATTACCAATTTATGTAATCAGATAGGATCTTTATTGCTTTTTGAGTCTGGTCTTGATACGAAAGCTTGGCATTTTTGGTTAATTCTACAATTACTTTAATCCTCCCTGAAGTATCAATTCTGACCGGATCTTTAACTTTTTCCAATAAGTTTAGAATGCTCGCTTTTGAAGGTGGCACATTTGATTTGAATTCCATAATAAGTTCACTATTACGAACATGACAGTTTTGCAAACCGGCTTTTTGGGTTAATATCTTAAGTTTAAAATAAGTGAGAAGCCAGATTGCCTTTGAAGGCAAAGGACCAAATCTATCAGCCAATTCATCAACAAAATCATCAATATCATTAATATTATCACATTCATTCAAACGTCTATAGATGCGCAATCTCTCCTCATCATCCGCAATATAATCAGGCGGGAAATACAAATCAATATCTGTTTTAAGTTTCTGCCTTGTTTCAGGATAATCGTCCTGATAAAAGGCTTCAGGATGCTCAGATTGGATACTATCCACAGCTTTTTCTAAAAGTTTATTGTAATAGTTGTAACCAATATTCTGAATTACTCCACTCTGTTTTGTTCCTAAGACAGTCCCTGCTCCACGAATTTCTAAATCACGCATCGCCACCTGGTATCCGGCACCAAGATAATCATACTGCGTAAGAGCATCCAAACGGTGACGTGCTTCGGAAGTCAATCCTTTTGCAACCAATAAATACGCATAAGCTCTGCGGTTGCTTCTGCCAACTCGTCCGCGCATTTGATAGAGCTGGGCTAATCCGAAAGTGTCTGCCCTGTCTATTAAAATTGTATTTGCGTTAGGGATGTCAATACCATTTTCAACAATAGTGGTGGAAATTAAAACATCATAATGATGATCTACAAACTCATCCATGACCTTTTCTAAAAGATGTTCACTCATTTGTGCGTGTCCAACTACAAATTTGACATTGGGCAATAATGTCCTCAATTCATGTGCAACGGATTCTATACTCTGAACTCTGTTATGAATAAAAAAGACTTGTCCGCCGCGGTCAATTTCTCTTTGAATCGCATCTTTAATAACCTGCATATCTCTGTTGGTTACAATAGTCCGGATTGGTAATCTTTCTTTTGGTGAGGTTTGAATCAGAGATATATCCTTTAACTTACTTAATGCCATATTAAGAGTTCTTGGAATTGGCGTAGCTGACATATACAAGGTGTCAACATTTGATTGAAGTTTTCTAAGTTTTTCTTTATGTCTAACTCCAAAGCGATGTTCTTCATCAATAATCAGCAAGCCTAATTGCTTAAATCTCATATCGGTAGAAAGAAGCCTGTGCGTACCGATAGCAATATCAATCTGCCCTAATGCTACAGCAACAAGGTCTTTTTTTATCTGGGCTGATGACCGGAATCTGCTAAACATTGCTATGCGGATTGGATATTGTGCAACTCTTTCTTTAAATACCCGATAATGCTGTTCTGCAAGCAACGTTGTGGGAACCAGGATTGCTACCTGGTAACCGCTTATGACAGCTTTAAATGCAGCTCTTATTGCTACCTCAGTTTTACCAAAACCTACATCTCCGCATAGTAATCTTTCCATTGGACTGGGATTTTCCATATCCTGTTTTATGTCTTTTGATGCAGTTATCTGGTCAGGAGTATCTTCATATATAAATGAAGATTCCAGTTCCTTCTGCCATTCGGAATCTTGTTCATGCGAGATTCCTCTGCGCTTGTTTCTTTCTGCGTAAAGTTTTACAATATCTGCGGCTACTAATTCAATCTGGCTCTTTGCCCTGCGTTTTGTACTATCCCATTTCTTGCTTCCAAGCTTATGAACGGTTGGGGCAAAACCATCTTCTGCAATATATTTGGAAATCAGCTGTAACTGAAAAGTTGGCACGTAAATCTTATCATCTCCAGCATATTTTAAGCATAAGCATTCCAAATCCTGTCCATCTACTTTTACTATTTTCAAACCTTCGAAGATTCCTATTCCATGATCAATATGAACTATATAATCCCCAGGTTTTAAGCTGTTATAATCTACTAAAGCTTCACCGGGTGCAAATCTGGGAGCATATCTTTTATGTTTATAACGATTAAAGATTTCATGGTCTGTAAAAATTGCCAATCCTGCATCTGTAATGCAAAAACCATGATGCAGGCAACCTATATAATGATTAACCTTGATGTTATATTCTTCAAGCAGGATTTCCATCCTTCTTGCCTGACTTTCATTATCAAATTGAATATAAACTGAATAATTGCTTTCTTGAAATTGTTTGATTTCATGATTTAGCAGATGCAGATCTCCGTTAATGCTGACCATACCTTTAATTGGGGAAATAAATGTCTGTTCAAATTCTTGAAACAGAAATTCAGTTTGTGATATAAAAATACTCTGGTATCTATGAATAGTCTGGGACAATTTTTCTTCAGATGCAAAAAGTTGATCAGGTCTGGGTATAACTCCTTTTTTCAAGATCTTAACTGCTCTTGAATAACTATCAGTAATTTGTTCTGATAAAGCCAACTCTTCTTCCTTGATATAAGGAAAATCATTCCAGAAAATGATAGTTTGCTTTTCAGGGAAATAATCAGAGAAAGTCTGAACTTCAGGCAGCAATAAACTCACAGAGTTTTCAATGCCATCAAAAAGACCATGTTCATGGACTTTATCAAGTAGAACTGAATCAATATCAATATCATGCAGAGATATCTCTCTGGCGGGTATAATAGTAACTTCATTTATCTCCAGCGATTCTGACCTTTGAGTAGCAAGCGAAAATGGTCTTAAGGATATTATTTCATCGCCAAAGAATTCAATTCTGACAGGTTTTTGTGATGGAGGTGAAAAAACATCAAGTATTCCACCTCGTCTGGCAACCTGATATACCTTTCCAACCTGGTAATCAACTTCATATCCCATGCCAACTAAATTTGAAACTAAAACAATGGGATCATACTCCTGTCCTTTTTCCAACCTGATAATATTCTTTCTTAGTGTATCGAGAGGCTGCATCCACCTCATGAATGCTCGGACTGATAATACATAAATCTGTGGATTGTCTGATACAGTATGCAGCAAAGTTTCCAGCCGTGTAGCCCTGATAGAGTAATGCGGGGATCGTTCCTCATAAGGTAAAACTTCATAATCAGGTAAATAGTGGGAGTTTTCTTTTCCGGTTAAAATACATAAATCATCCCAAAATTCTTCTGCAAGTGGATCATCAGCTGTTACAACGATGATGTTTTTATTTGAATTATACCAGGCGTGGGCTATCATTAATGCTCGTGCAGATTGGTTTAAATGGCTGTATTGAATTCGTGAATTACCTTCATCTAAATGGCTGAGGAAATTGCTCAGAAACTTAGATTCTTTTAAGTTGCCTGCAATTTTTTGATAATAATTCAATCCTTACATTCCTTTGATTTCCAGAAAAGATCCAATAATTCGAGCCAGTTTTCCATTTTTAAAAGAAACTGTTAATCTTGCCGCAGTTCCTTCTCCATCAACATTGAGAATGACGCCTTCACCATATTCCTGATGAAAAACTTTTTGCCCGATTCTATATGCCTTCATGTTTTCTGTGATAACACGTCTTTTTTTGTTTACAGGTCGGGGCTGAGTCATAAGGCCTGATTCTTCGCTGGTATTGATAAAACAAGTCTGATCAAGTTCATTTAAAAACATACTGGGCTTGGTAAAATAATAAGTTCCATAAAGCCTGCGAAATTTAGCATAACTTAAATGCAGGTTCTGTTTTGCTCTGGTAACAGCAACATAGAACAAACGTCTCTCTTCTTCGATTTCTTCGTGTGTTTCCATAGACATCCTGTGAGGAAGCAGTTCTTGCTCCAAGCCAGCTATAAAAACTTGTTCAAACTCAAGACCTTTTGCATTATGCATTGTCATCAAACGAATAGTATCTTTAGAATCTGATAGCTGGTCTAAATCTGTTTGCAAGGCTACGAATGGCAAATAATCTTCCAATAGAGGTTGTTTCTCATAATCTCTAAAGTACTTTTCAGTAAAGTCACTTACTGCTGATACAAATTCTGCCAGATTTTCTGCTCTTGATACCTCTTTTGGATCATGGCTTTTCTGATATTGTTCAATCCAGTTGAGATCTTCAAGGATAGTTTTTACAAGTTCCAGTATTGATTGCTTTTTGCTTACTTTTTGCCAACTTTCAAGCATTTGTTTAAATTCTATCACTCGCTTTTGCGCAGATAACTGCAGGTTTGAAATCCGAGGTGCTTTACCAAGAGAATCGTAAAGTGAAATCTTGTTTTCTGCAGCATATGAAATAATTTTGTAAATAGTTACCTGACCAATTCCACGTGCCGGTTCGTTTATAATCCTGAGCAAGCTTTCATTATCAAGATTATTAGAAAGAACTTTTAAATATGCCAGTAAATCCTTGATTTCTTTACGCTGATAGAAATACAGACTGCCAACAATGCAATATGGCACTTTTTGTTCAATACAGGCATATTCAAAAACACGGGACTGAGCATTTGTTCTGTATAAAATTGCAAATTCTTGCCACGGAACTCCCTTTTTATTAATCTTCTTGATATTTCGAACAACGCTCTGAGCCTCGTCATTTTCATCTTCATATACTGATAAACGGGGTTTTTCACCTTCACCTAATTCAGACCAGAGGTCTTTGAAATGGCGTCTTTTATTGTGTTTAATCAATGAATTTGCCAGATTCAGAATCGATAGCGTAGAACGGTAGTTTTGTTCCAATCTGATAGTTTTAACATTAAAATAGTCTTTTTCAAACTCAAGGATATTTCTTATTGAAGCACCCCGCCAGGAGTAAATTGCCTGGTCATCATCTCCAACGACACACAAGTTCTGGTGTGTTGATGCTATCAAATAGATTATTCTGAATTGAGCATAATTGGTATCCTGATATTCATCTATCATAACATACTGAAATTGCTTTTGATATTTTTCTCTTATTTCCTTATTGTTTTCCAGGAGTTTTGCTGTCCAAAGCAAAATATCGTCAAAATCCATTGCCTGGTTTAACATAAGTTGTTGCTGATATATTGTATAAACGTTTACAAACACTTTGTAAAAATCTCCGTGTGCATCCAGTTCTTCCTTCTGTTGTTCCAAATCATCTGGTAATAAGAGTCTGTTTTTGTATCTGCTTATTGTATTAAGAATTCTAGAAACAGGGAATTTTTGAATATCAATATTGAGTTGTTTATATATCTTTTTTAAGAGAGCTTTCTGGTCGTCATCATCATATATAGAGAAGTTGCTACTGAATGAGAGATGTTTGCTTTCAAATCTCAATATTCTGGTACATATTGAATGAAACGTGCCCACCCATAAGGTTCTTACCGGATAATGCAGCAGATTTTCCAGACGTTCTTTTAATTCTCCGGCAGCTTTGTTAGTAAATGTAACAACCAATAAATTCCAGGGGGGGATTTTCTTTTCTAAAATCAACCAGGCAGCCCGGTATATTACACTTCTGGTCTTTCCGCTACCTGCTCCTGCAAGGACAAGAACAGGTCCTTGAGTGGTTGTAACTACTTCCTGTTGAGGTGCATTCAGTTGATTTAGCAAATTAGTTATCAACACGGGCTATTGCCCATTCTGACAAAGGTCCTTCTAAAGTTCCATCAAGGACATTATTATAAATATCATGTTTAGTAAAAGCTGAAACCTTAAAATAATAGAATCCAGGTGCAGATATGGGTACTATTCGGGTAATTTGTGTATCAGGAGATATGTTGCCGAGTGTATCGATTCTCGCGTATGCAGAATTATATGCTAACCCGCGATAAATATAATATCCATCAGTATTGAGTGTGTCATTTCTGGTCCATTTCAATTCAACATATTTTGATACAACACCCGGTCCGGAGCCTGAAGCAGTTAAACCGGTTATTTTATTTGGAGGATTAATATTTGAATGACTTAAGGGATCCAAAGGATTAGTTCTCTTCAACTCACAAGCAAAAGCTAATAATGATGATATAACAGTGATGATGAATATTAATTTATATAGTTTCATAGTTGATCCTTCAAAACCTGATTTCTATTCCATCAGGATTTATCCGTAACGGAGCATCATAATAAGTTTTTATAGTTTTTTCCCATACTTCAGCATTATAACGTTCTGTTGTCTGCACAACATCAAAAACATTATAAGCCCAGACAACAGTTGCAAATGTGAGAAAAACCAGAGAGTATTGGTAAGGTACTAAAGCATCATGATAATACGCATTCATCTGGTCTATCTGGGTAGCGTTTTTGTACTTTTCATAATTATCCTGGGCTTTATCATAAAAAAAGTAAGAAGCTCCAAGCAAAGTTATCTCAATAGCAAGGAATACCTGACCTTTTGTATAATTTCTGGCATTAAATTGACCCCATCCGGGGAATACTGCTGATTTCAGGACATTACCTGAAATAGACTGTGCATCAATTTCATAGATTTGCAGCAATTTTTGTCTTTCATACAAATCCTGCCTGTATTGTATTCTATCTTCCCAGCTCATCCAACCATATTTTTGAGGATCGGTAAATGCATTAATATCAAAAGAACCTTGTGCTAAAAGATTGCTAAGACTTAGCAGCAAAATCAGTAAGAAAATAATTCTGTTCATCATTTAATTATCCTTACTGCATAATCTTTTCGGAGATTTTGTTTAGTGGTGTAATAGTCCTATCCCGCAGGTTTACCTGCCAGACGTAATACAAATTTTCAGAAGGAGTCAGCAAATCATATCTGGCTTCATATTTGTACTGTCCAGATGAACGAAGTACTTTCCAACCTGAATCCCGTATTTCATCAATTTTGAATTTCTTTAACAGAACTTGCTTTTGTGCTTGAATTCTCCTGTATAAAAGCCCATTTTGGTAATCAGTAATGATTTTTTTTGTAAAGGCAACAGGATCTTTGTCAGCTTCAATTACATTGCCCATAATTGTTACCCGTTCAGAATAATATGCCAGTTTATCAAGCTGATAGGCTAACGAATATAAGCGTCTTGCTTCTGTATAGTTTCTGTTAAGTTCCATTTTATTCGCTTCAGTCGCTAAATCAGAAGCTTCCTTTATATTCCTTTGAATATTGCGCAAATTGGTAATAGCTTGTTTTGCAATTTCAAAATCAGGGATTATTTCAAAAGTCTTTTCATAATATAACAATGCATTATCAAAGTCTCTTATTTGAAGATAATCATTTCCCTTTTCCACATAAAGAAAAGCAATATCTTTCAGTCGCTGGTTGATGACTTCTTTCTTTTTAGGGTCATATTGCATAGCTTTCAGAAAAAGTCTGTTGGCTTCAAAATAATCTTTCTTTTGGATATCAATTTCTGCAAGTTGCTGATATATATTAGAGATTTCCCCCTCAACTTTAACCGGGTCGGAAACGGGATAGCGTCTTATCTGGAACAAGTCTTCCAAAGCAGCATCGTACTCCTTTTTTATTGCTTTACCAATAGCTTCATCGATATTAATGTCTATAAAACGCTGTATATAAGGTCTGGCAAGGATTTCGTATTTATTTTCCGGGTAGTTATCATAGAGAAACATATAGTCATTCCATGCTGATTGTTTGTCTTTGTAATAATCGAGATAGATTTTTATCCTGGTATGTAAAACTTCCGGAATCAAATCAGAAGTTGAAATCTCTTTTGTTATCAGAGTTAAGTAACTCATAGCTTTAGGTATATCATTTGCTTCGATGGCATCCTGAGCAAGGGTATTATATACTTTAGCCAATTCCACATCAGATTGTTTAGAATTCGCTAATTTTAAAAGCCTGATTGCCAGAGCCCAGTTTTCTTTTTCAATTGCAGCCAAACCCAGTTCATAATAACAGGACGACCTTGTCAGCTCTGCCCGTGTGATAAAAGCTCCGTTTTTCCCTGTGTTAATATAGTTATCAAGTAATTCAATCGATGCAGCATAACGTCTTTGTGAATACAGAGATTCAGCAGACCTGAATTTATTGTGCTCACAAGCCGTAACAATAAGAATAGTCAGCAGCAGAATAATATAGGATTTAGGTTTAAGACGTTTCGTTAACAAAAAATCTATCTCCCTAAAGATTGTTGGTAACATTTTCCTGTGCAAAATAAACATTATTATGAGGATTATTGTCCATCCATATTTTTAGTTTGTCAGATATTCCATGATTTAGAATCAGATACTTATCAGGTATTTGAATCAGTGATATTATCAATTCTGCATCAGGGTGAAGCGCATCAAGGATAATAACATCTGCATTTTCTAATATCGGCTGGATATTACTAAATGTGCTGATATCAGATGTATATACAAGTGTCTTATTATCATCGCGGAGATTGAAACAAAAAGAATGCATTGTATTGGGATATTGCTGTGATTTAATAAACTCCCCATATCCTGTTAAATGGTCGGTCAAAGCTACTGATATATTGGAATAATATTGACCTGTTTCCAGGACTTCGTACACGTTAAGTGCAAAAGGGAAGCGTTGTTCAAAGGTATAGAACATATGCATTGTTTCAATAAATGCTGCTGGTCTTTCCGGTAAAAACAAATTCAGGGGTTTGGTCCTGCCTTGTAAATAAAGCATCTGCAAAACCATATAAATGCCGGCAATGTGGTCGGGATGATAGTGGCTTATAAATATTGCATTCAGAAAATTATGATCAAACTTATGCTTGATTAACTGTTTTGAGGTTCCTTCACCGCAATCAATCAGAAAATTTCCCTGATTTGTCTGGAAAACCAAACTGGATAAATGGTAATCGGGGTGTGGTAAACCGGAGCCGGCTCCCAGGATTGTATATTTCATCAAGATTCCTATTTTTTAATTTGGTTTTGCGGGACCACAATAGGTATTTGGTCCAGTTTCATGCCAAAAATTATAAATATTATTGCAAACAGACCGGTAGTTATCAAAAGCAAAGGTCTGGAACCTACCCGGAAAACTACTATTGTGGTTAAGACAATAATAATGTTTATCAGATAAATCATAACAGCAGTGACTTTTGCAGAGCCAAGCACTGTGAATATCCTGTGTGTGGAATGGTCTTTTCCTGCCTGCATAACATGCCTGCCATCTCTTTTGCGGGTATAACTGACCAAAGCAATATCAAATATAGCATAACTTAATAGCAGAACAGGTAAAAGGAAAAACCACTTATCATTTTTTTGGTTTCCCGCAAACTGCGCCATTAAAATTCCCATGGAAGACAAGAAATAACCGATAAACATGCTGCCTGCATCACCTAGAAATATTCGTGCCGGATTAAAATTATACGGGATAAAGCCTAATGTTGCCCCGGAAAAGCTCAGGGATATTAAGGCAATAAGTGCCATCACTCCGGCATTAGCTGTCGTATTCATCAGGCTGAAGACAAAGAAGCCCAATCCCAGAATTGCTGCCATACCGGTGATTATACCATCCATATTGTCCAGGAAATTCAAAGCATTCATAAGTCCAACCATCCATAGCACCAATAATGGCAAGGTGATATAGATAGAACCAAACATCATAAACAGTTCCCTGGTATCATAATTGGATAAGATAAATATCATACTTACCAGTATCTGACCTGATAACTTGATGATAGGTTTCATTCCGTATTTATCATCCCATAATCCCAATAGAACTATCAGGACAGAACCGGTAAGATAACCGATTATACCCATATCAAAAGTACGGGAAGAAGTAATTGCTACATCATAAAGACAGAGGAGAAAAAAGCCGATAAAGACACTAAGCCCGCCCATTAGAGGGACGGCTTTCTGATGTATCTTTCTGGCTTCAGGTTTATCTACAAAATTAGTCCAATTCGCAAACTTGATTACAAAAGGAGTAAGACCATAGACAAACAGCCATGACATTATAAATACACTGATATATTCATAAATCTGGTAGTTCATCAATTTCTCCTGAATCTAAACAATCATACCCTTTTTTTGATTTTATGCTAATTTGTCAAAGCTTTTTCTTGCCAAGCTGTTTTTCTACCTGCCTTTCTATTGCATCATAGATTAAATCATTTGTGATATTTATATCAAATGGCTTAAATCCCAAATACTTATCCCATTGTCCTGCCACATAATCATGTGAGACAATCCTGTATATTTTATCGTCTTCAACCGGTTGGTTATTAACCTCAATATCCCAGACTTTATTGTCATTAAGAAAATCCTTAGTCTGCCATTTCAGATTATAAGTCTGCAGAATGTCGTGTTCTATTGTATTCATCAGGTTCAGGTTTAATTCTATCATAGCTTTCAAATCTCTTCCATAACAAGAAAAGACAGTGATGTAATTGGTAAAGGGAAGCATTTCCGTTAAATCCCTGACTTTAATTTCACCTGCAGGAATTGACTTGCGCAAGCCACCGCAGTTAATCATAGCCATATCAGGTTTGTATTTTTCTTTGTATTCATTATACAGAGCCTGAGCCTGCCATTGTGACGCAGCAGTTTCCTTGTATTTATCCGGAATCCAGTCCACATCTGTATATCCGATAATTCTGCTCATATCCAGATCAATCTTTGCAGTAATAGTATGAAAGAAGTCCGTAAACTCAGTTTCTTTTGTACTTGAGGTTTGTACTACAGGAAACAGACAAACAGTATCAGGATTGAGGGTTGCTATCCTGTCATTGACAATATCAAGATCCAGCCTGCCATAATAAACCAGATGTGAACCAGCCTGTACAATGTAAATTCCGTTTACAATCATCGGCGTTTCAGTAGCAGCATGGGTATGTCCGCCTACAATCAGGTCTATCCTGTTATCAAGCTGGGTAGCTAATAAGCTGTCAGCATCAATGCCATTATGTGTGAGCAGGATGATTAGATCCGTCTTTTTATCCAGTTTATCAATATATTTATCAATAGCTTGTTTATAAGGCTGGACAACAAGATTCTTAACGTTTTCCACTTTTACTTTTTCTGGCAATTCTGTCAGAGTCAATCCTATTACACCAATTCTCAGCTTACCTTGTTTAAATATCTTGTAAGGTGTTTTGGATATTGGTTTTCCATTCTTTTTATAGACAAGATTTGCGCTGATAATGGGATACTTTGCCAACCTGGCAAGCCTGAGTGTATTATTATAGGATTGGTCAAATTCATGATTACCGAAAGTAGCAGCATCGAGTCCCATCTTATTAAACGCTTCCACAACTGCGCCACCCATAGCATTCTTGTAAATTAGTGAAGAGAAAACACTTCCTGTTTGCTGGTCACCTGCATCCAGCCAAAGTGAATATTTTAATGTATCTCTTTGTGCAGTAATAATATTATTCAGGCTTTCGTAACCGCCCAAAGTTATACTTCCTTCCTTGGTTTTATACGTCGTAGGAAGATATGCGCCATGGGTGTCATTTGTAAAAAACAGGGTAATCGGCTCTGCTGAAAGAAATAGACACAACAAGATAAATATGATGCTAATAATGGTCTTCCTCATGTAAATCTCCAATCAATATTTAAGTTCGAATTTTTTCAACTAATACCACTAATATACTATCATATTAAAAAGCAAGAAAAACATAATACTCATTAAACGAAAGCGCTTCTGCAAGTATTTACTATATACAGATTTTACCAGATCCAAACTCAAACATTTCTGATTTAAAACTTAATCAGTTCTCTTTACACGGAGGGAGTTTTCAGGGAGTCATCAGGGAGTCATCAGGGACTTAGTCCCTGATGACTCCCTGATGACCCTCTTATGATTCCATGTGTCAATTAAGATTAAAAAGAGAGCTGAATTAGATATAATAGACTGAAAAAAGTAGATTTATAAAGATGTATTATTTTGTAAGCAGCAACTCTACTTCAGATAAATCATCCGGTGTGTCAATTCCGATGCCCTGGTAATCTGTTTTGACCATGCGGATGGGGATGCAGTTTTCCAGGAAGCGGAGCTGCTCCAGTTTTTCTACTTGCTCCAGTTTGCCTTGGGGGAGTTTAATGAAATCCAGTAAAGCTTGCTTTCTATAGGCATAAACTCCAATATGACGATAATGTTCAATATCGGCAATTCCATCGCGGTTATAGGGGATAGGTGAACGGGAAAAATAGAGAGCATTTAAATAATAATCAGTAACAACTTTAACTATATTTATATTAAGTAATTCTTTAGGGTCTTTCAGGGCTGTCATCAGGGATGCGACCTGTACATTTTGGTCCCGGAAAATTTCTTTTAATTTTGCCAGAGGTTCAGTTGTTATCATCGGTTCATCACCCTGGATATTAAAGACAACATCGCAATCCAAATCGTTAATAACTTCAGCAATCCTGTCACTACCGCTGGGATGGTCCGGGGAAGTTAACTGATAATTACCATTGAACAGCCTGACTGCTTCGACAATTCTTTTATCATCAGTGGCAACAATCACATCCTGGAAGAGATTGCTGCTATAGACACGCTCATAGACATGCTGGATTATAGGTTTACCATTCAGGATTGCCAGTGGTTTTCCCGGAAACCTGACAGATGCATAACGGGCAGGGATGACTGCGATGAATTTCATATGATATTTATTTTAATTTCTTTGCTTTGAGCATGATGAAAACGTTGTAACTGGATTTGCCGTCATTCGTTTTACTATACAGCCAGTTCTGGGCAAAGGATGCATCAATATTACTCATAACCTGGTCAATAATCTTTTCTTTTTCAGTTGGATCTTCAGTTTTCCGTATAGTACTCATAACATTCAGCAAACGGAACTGAGCAATCTTATAAAGTGCATTTTCCTGGGCTTTTTTCCAGGCATTGATGAAACTGGAATCTTCACCAGCACCCACAACATACACAAAATCATCGTCTGTTTTAGTGCTTTGTGATAAGCACCATTCCGGAGTTTTACCGGCGGAAGTCCTGATAATATCTTCATTTGCTTTAACATCATCTGTGCTCATAAGGTATAATTTATAGCCATCAAATGAAGTTTCAGCAATTGATGTCAATTGGTACTGGTTTTGTTCAAGGTATTGTGGATCAGGAATTATCTTGATTTTGAAATCTGGTATTGCAGCGTTATCTGCTTCCATTTCCGAATATTGGATAACTTCCTCTTTATCAGTAGAAAAAGAACCGTGATTTAATGCAAAAGACATTTCTGCGAACTTCAAAGCTGTATCTTTGGGATTTTGTTTCTTTGCATCAGAATCCATTGCAATCCCCACAGCAGCATTTCCATCTTTAGGATACAAAAGCCAGGCAGGTAAATCAAGCAAATTATAGATTGTTATTGATTTCGTTGGCAAGATCAGCCCTTCCTGGACAGGTTCTATCGGTTTATTATGACTGCAGCCAAAGGAAATCAAAGCCCAAATGGCTATCAAAGATAGACAAATAACATTTCTTAATCTCATTCTTTATCCTCAATCTGAGTTTCTTTTTTATTTGAAGAGTATTTTCTCAGCCAAATCATTAAAGCAGCTGCATCTGTATAATTAACTCCGGGAATACGCATTGCCTGACCAATGCTATGCGGCTTGATACGAGCAAGCTTTTCCCTTGCTTCCCAGGCTATAGTATTAATCTGCATAAAATCAAGCTCATCAGGGATTTTAATTTTCTCAGCAGAAGCAAATCTTTCCAGTTCTTCCACCTGCCTTTTAAGATAACCTTCATACTTTATTTCAAGCTCTATGCGGGTCGCAATGTCGGTAGTTAAATCCGCAGGTTTTTCATATCCAAACCTGCTTAAATCGTCAATAGTTATTTCGGGACGCTTAAGCAGAGCAGCAAATTTAACAGGTTCCGGCATATCTTTGGTGGCTTTGCAGTTTTCTAACTTAAAACGCTGCTTTTCCCGCTCTTTGATAGCCAGCATAGCCTGGAATTTCTGCCACCTGACATCTGAGACAAGCCCCAGTTTATAACCCAAAGGCATCATCCTTTCATCAGCGTTGTCCTGCCTGAGCCATAAGCGGTATTCTGCCCTGGATGTGAACATTCTGTATGGTTCGTTAGTACCTTTGGTGACCAAATCGTCTATTAAAACGCCGATATATGCTTCGGAACGGGTTAAAATAAAGGGATCTTTGTTATCCAGACAAAGCACAGCATTGATGCCTGCCATAATGCCTTGTGCTGCAGCTTCTTCATAACCTGAGGTTCCATTAATCTGACCAGCCAGATACAGACCCTTTATTTTCTTGGTTTCCATCGTGGGAAGAATTTCTTCAGGTTCTACATAATCATACTCAATAGCATAGCCATATCGCATAATCTCTGCATTCTCAAGTCCGGGGATGGAATGGACGATGGCTTCCTGAATTATGGGAGGGAGACTGGTTGAGATGCCGTTAACATAACCTTCATGAGTTTTGGTGCCCTCAGGTTCGATGAAAATATGATGTGTTTCCTTGTCAGGGAACTTGACTATTTTATCTTCGATAGAAGGACAGTAACGCGGTCCGATGCCTTTGATATATCCGCCATAAAGGGATGACAGCTTGATATTGTTTTGTATAATCCTGTGTGTTTCAGGTGTGGTATTGGAAATCAGGCATGAAACCAGGTTTTTGAGAGTGACATAACGGTAAAAGGAAAATCCGCTGGGATTTTCATCACCCGGTTGAGTTTCCAGCAAGTTGTAATTAAGTGTCCGCAAATCAACCCGGGGAGGTGTGCCTGTTTTGAAGCGATTGAGTTTAAGACCTGCTTTAATAAGAGATTCAGAAAGTCCTGTAGCTGCAGGTTCTCCGCTTCTTCCACCGGGAAAAGATACAGCTCCGACGTGGATTAATCCATTCAGGAAAGTGCCGCTGGCGACTATAACTTTTTGTCCGAAATAACTTTTCCCGAGAGAAGTTACAACACCTTTAACTGTATTATCTTCTATGATTATGTCACTGATGTTTGCTTCAATGATATGCAGATTTGATTGCAGTTCCAGATGTTCACGCATGATTAGAGAATAAAGCTGCCTGTCGTTTTGTGCCCTGGGTGCCCAGACTGCAGGTCCTTTCTTTTTATTGAGCATTCTGTAGTGGATTCCTGTAAGGTCAGATACGAAGCCAATTTCGCCACCCAAAGCGTCAATCTCCCTGGCCAGATGTCCTTTGGCAGGACCCCCGACGGATGGATTGCAGCTCATTCTGCCTATTGACTCCATCTTTATAACAAAAACGGCAGTTTTTGCACCCATCCTGGCACTGGCAAGAGCGGCTTCTACACCGGCATGACCGGCTCCTATTACGAGGACATCAAATTGAGAAGCATTCATAAATTGAGTTAGAGTTCTATTTGAGGTGAGATTCAATCCAGGCAATTACATTATCAATACCGGTATTTTTTTCTGAAGAAGTTGGGATAATGGATTTATCTCCCAGGTTTAATTGTTTTGCTAATTTAAGTGCAGTTGCCTGAACCTTGGTTTTGGGAATTTTATCTGCTTTCGTCGCAATTACGCAATGCTCAATGTTACGAAGCCTGAGCATCTCAATCATAGTTTTGTCTTTGGGATCAGCAGGATGGCGGATATCCACTAAAACCAGAATACCCTTAAGCTGCTGGCGCATATTTAAGTATTTGTCTATCATTATACGCCATTTTTCCTGCTCTGCTAAGCCAATCTCAGCAAAGCCATAACCGGGGAAATCTGTGAACTGCATGAAGCCCTGTTGCTCTTTTTCATCATCTTTCCAGCGGATGAGAAAGAAATTTAAGGTTCTGGTTTTACCGGGATGGCGGCTGATTTTAGCCAGAAGATGCTTATTGGTAAGGATATTTATCAAACTGCTCTTTCCGACATTAGACCTACCGGCAAATGCAAATTCTGCATAGGCAGAAGCCGGATAATCATTAGGCTCGACAGCACTTTTTACGTAAAAAGACTCAACTATTCGTATCATAATCCATAAACCACAGATGCTTTTTCAGATTCCCATACCTCTGCTTCAACAACTTCACAGGGGCATTGTGAGAGCCTTTGCCCCATATTCTCAAAGATATAACGGGCAATGTTCTCAGACGTAGGATTCATTTCCTGAAAAGCAGGCAGGTCATTCAGATATTGATGGTCAAGCTCAGATAACAACTCATTGAGCTTCTCTTTAATAATGCCAAAATCCATTGCCATGCCTATCTCATCAAGTTTATCGCACATGACGCAGAGACGTACTTTCCAGTTATGTCCGTGCAGATTTTTACACAGTCCTTCATAGCCAACTAATTTATGGGCGGAAGAAAAGCTGCTTGTTACATTAAGTTTATACATAATCAATCTCGCTTAGAAGTACTTTTTCCTGATGAATACAATTATCATCACTACAGCAATAATCAGTGAAACTCCCATCACAGCCAAAAACGCCCAGGGTGATTCCTGCAGGGGCAGATGAATATTCATTCCATACATACTGAATATCATTGTTGGTAGTGCAATTATGATAGTAATAACCGTAAGGAATTTCATCACTATGCTTAAATTATTTGATATCACAGATGCAAAAGCATCCATCATTCCGCTCAGGATATCACTGTATATATTTGCCATATCAATAGCCTGCTTGTTTTCAATGATTACATCATCCACCATATCCTCACCTTCGGGGTCGTTTTGCAGCCAACGTGAACGCTGTATTCTTTCCAGAATTATTTCGTTTGACTTAAGGGAAGTAGTGAAATAAACCAAAGATTTCTCCAGGCGGAGCAGACGGATCAGTTCCTTGTTTTTCATTGATACATGCAGTTCCTGTTCAATGTTATTTGTCCTGCGGTTGATTTCTTTAAGGAAGCGCAGATAATAAACGGAAGTTCTCAGGTTAATATTAAGTATAAAGCTTTGGGGAGTGATATTAAAGGGACGGTGCTTACCTTCCAGGAAGGTTGTCATTATTTCCTGGTCAAAGAAAGAAGCCGAGATTATCTTATCCGGCAGTATAATAAGTCCCAGTGGCACAGTTGCAAAAGGAAGTTTAGAAGTTTTATGCTTATAAAATACAGGCACTCTCATGATAATCAGGATGCCACCGTTTTCATATTCCAAACGGGAAATCTCATCGGAGTCCTGCAAGTCCGTAATAAAATCGTCCGGAAGCTCATACTTAGAAGTAATCTGCTCTATTTCAGAAGTATCAGGTTCATCCAGATGTATCCAAAAGGCTTCATCCAGATTAGTCGTTGGAGTGAATTTAGTTCCGCTGTTTAAATAAGCGTTTATCATTGCGACCTCCCTTCTTTTCCGAAAAAGCTATATCTTGTTTATTCTTTAATATTTGCGTCAGTTTTTTTCATGCAGGAAAGCTGGCAATACTTTTGTTCAAGTGTCAAGATTTATTAATTGAGACTATACTCAGGAAACGGGTATTTGTCGCTATTGTCTGTTAAGTTTAATATCCTTGACAACTAATTCAATATTTGTGCTACTCATCTGAGAGCCTTCCGATTTAAAGCTGCACGTTATTTCATTTTCACTGATATTCTCAAACTCAACGGTACCGCCATCTCTGCGGAAGCTTTCTCTGTTCACTATTGAACCATCCAGTTTAAAAGCAGAAACATACTTAACTTTACCGAATAACTTTACAAATAGATTTGCAGGTTGTAATTTTGCTTTTTGAATTGATGCATCTCCAATAAAACCTGTAATAATGCCATCATCTTCAATAATAAGCATTACCGGCATTTGTCTTTGATTCAGGTATTCATTAGAAATCATAACTCTGCCCATGCCAACCCAGGTTCCAACCATTTGAGATGGAGGGGATAGTTTTTTGTTAGGATCACAGGCAGTAAATGTAAACATAATTACTGCAAATAATATTAAGGTCATTACCAGACTTGATTTCTTTTTTATCATTTTATCTCCTCAGATTGATTTCTTTATACAGCCAATAAAAATGGCTGTCAATAAAAAAGATGACAGCCACTTATTTATTTCCATGGTTTAGTTTTATACCATTTCGATGGTCTTTTTAGGGCATTTCTCTGCACATAATCCACAACCGATACAGATTTCCTGGTCCACAACATGCAGTTTCTTGACCTCACCCGTGATTGCCTGAACAGGGCAATTCTTGGCACAGATTGTACAACCTATGCAGCCTTCGGGTATGATATGAGCTTTTTTACGTTTGCCTGATAACTGGTCTTCGATTGCTTTGGTGGGACAAACTGTAGCACATTGGCCACAATTAATGCATTTTGAATAATCTATCCTGGCTAAGTTTCCGGAGACAGTAATTGCCTGTGTCGGACATTTCTTAGCACATAATCCGCAGCCGATGCAGGAATGACTGCTGCCGCAAAGAACTCGTGCTACCACACCTTTGTCTTTGGAAGAGCAGCGCACAAACACGTTACGGTTTTCCGGTACAAGCATAATGATTCCTCTGGGACAGGCTTTTACACAAGCTCCGCAACCCGTGCATTTTTCTTTATCAACACAGCGCATGCCAAATTCATCTACTGTAATAGCATCAAAAGGACATACCTTCACACAATCATTAAAGCCCATGCAGCCCCAACGGCAGGCATTGGGTCCGTCTGCTATATTAACAGCAGACTTACAACTGGTAATTCCTTCGTAATGATATTTCCAGTTTGTATTTTTATATCCGCCGCTGCTGCAATGATAGACTGCAATCTTTTTCTGAGAAGCCACAGCTTCCTTACCCATTATGGAAGCGATGTGAGCCATAACACTTGCTCCACCCGGGGCGCATAAATTAATATCCATATCATTATGGACAATAGCATCAGCATAACCACCGCAACCCGGCATTCCACAAGCTCCGCAATTTGCTCCGGGAAGTACTGTCATGATTTGCTCTACCCTGGGATCGACTACCACATGAAAGACTTTGGATGCGAAAGCTAATACCAGTCCAAATATCAGTCCTAATCCGCCTACAATAATAATTGGTATTGTAACAGAAGAGATTTGGAAAGCTTCTGCATTAGCAGCAAGGAGTGTTAACGACATTATATTCATTCTTTAATTTCCTCCCTGCTTAGATTTTGAAACCCATAAAACCATAAAAGGCAAGTGCCATTACTCCGGCTAAAATTAAACCAATAGGCATTCCTTTCATGTTTACAGGTAAGTCTGCATATTCAAGTCTTTCCCTTATTCCAGCCATTAACAGAAGAACAAGAGTAAAGCCGATACCGGAAAGAAATCCATTCAACACTGCATCTATAAATGTGTAAGCAGTTCCGTCATTCCAGGTTGCCTTTGTATTAAGGATAGCTACACCTAAAACAGCACAATTTGTCGTGATCAAAGGTAAATAAACCCCCAAAGCTTTATACAGGCTGGGTGCATTCTTTTGAATAACCATTTCCACGAACTGTACCAAAGCTGCTATGGTGAGAATGAAAGCTATTGTCTGCAGATATTGCAGATTGTAGGCAACCAACAAATAGGTATTAATCAGGTAAGTAAAAGCAGATGCCATTGTCATGACGAATATCACTGCCATACCCATACCGAAAGCAGAATCCAGTTTCTTGGATACTCCCAGATAGGGACATAATCCAAGGAAACGGGAAAGTACATAATTATTGATGAAAACGGCAGTCATTGCCATGAAAAAGAGTTTACCTAAGTATCCCATTATCTGCTCCTCTTATTTTTCATCATTTGCATCATACCCATAAGAAATCCAAGGGTTATAAATGCACCCGGGGCAAGAATTGCTACAAGCATCGGGTCATAGGTTACAGGCATTACTTTGAAACCAAGCCAGGTTCCCGAACCCAGGATTTCCCTGATGGTTGCAACAATTATTAGAGAAAAGGTAAAACCCAGACCCATACCTATTCCATCAGCTAATGAACTGAGCACTGTATTTCTATTTGCAAATGCCTCTGCTCTTCCTAAAATAATGCAATTCACAACTATCAAAGGAATAAAGATGCCGAGTGATTTGTGCAAAGCAGGTGTATAAGCAGCCATCACCATGTCTACGATGGATACAAAAGCTGCAATTACCACAATATAAATTGGTATTCTGATTTTATCGGGAGTTATGTCCTTAATCATAGAGATTATGATATTGGAACAAATCAAAACAAATGTAGCTGCAAAGCCCATGCCAATGGCATTGTTTACAGATGTTGATACTGCAAGAGTAGGGCACATACCGAGTACTATAACAAAGATTGGGTTCTCTTTGATAAAACCTTTGGTCAGTTCATTCAGGAATGTCATTTTGACCCTCCTGTGTTTCTGGCTTGAAGTTCAGATTTTAGTTTTGTTATAGTATCCCTGAGGCAATTGGTAATAGCCCTGGTAGTAATTGTAGCTCCGGCTATTGATTTTATCATTCCACCGTCTTTATCAACTTTCAAAGCGTTAGCGCTTTTCCCATTGAATCTTTTAAGAAAATATCCTTCCTGGCATTCTGCTCCCAAAGCAGGTGTTTCATCCTGATTAAGAACTTTGATCTGCCTGATATTCAGTTCATTATCAAGAGCAGCCAGGAGTTTGATTTCACTGCAATAACCTTGTTTACTGGCTTCAACTGTATAACCTATGGATTTATTCAGCGAATCCATGGCTATATAATAAACAAAGTTAGAATCAGCAAGAGCTTTCTTTTCCACAAATGTCTTTGCTTCGGGAAGTACTTCCAGTCTGTTTTTAAGAGCTCTGAGAGCTTTCTTATCCAAGGGTTTTACCTCTGTTTGCATATCTGCTGGAACTTCAATCTCAGCCAAATCATCTTTTAATATCTGAATAGCATCTTTTAAAGAACTGATAACAGCCCTGGTTGTAATTGTTGCACCTGTGATGGATTGAATCGTTCCACCGTCTTTATCCGCTTTGAGTTCATCAAATCCTCTGCCTTTGAACCTTTCCGGGAATGCTTTATCCTGGCACAAGGTTCCCAATCCGGGAGTTTCATTCTGGTCGATAACTTTCATATTGATTATAGTGTATTTATCATCCATTGCCACCATTGTCCTGATTACACTGCTGTAACCTCTTTTAGCTGCTATGAAGCAATAACCCAGGAGTGCATCTTTATCATCTTTGGCTATGTAATAGATAAAAGTAGAATCTTCTGCAGAAACCTTTTCTTCAAATACTTTGGCTTCAGGCATCAATTCTTTTCTGGTCTGCTCTTCTTCCAAAGCTTTCCTGGCTGCAATTACAGGTTGGGTTTTACTGTTAACAAAAGCCAGGACACCGCTAGCAACAGCACAGAAGATTAACAGGATAAGACCTAATTGGATTATGTATTTCATTTCTTCACCTCACCAAAAGGTTTTGGAATTGTAAATCTGTCAATTAGGGGTGTGGCTACGTTCATCAGAAGGATTGAGTAGCATACGCCTTCAGGGAAACCACCCACTTTCCTGATGACCACAGTCAGAAGTCCGCAACCGATGGCAAAGATTATCCTGCCGTTCTTGGTTATCGGACTCGTTGTATAGTCTGTAGCCATATAGAATGCTCCCAATATCAAACCTCCTGAGAAGATACTCACCAGAGGAAGCATCAGGTAATTGGCATCCATTCCTTTTACTCCTCCCGTCAGAAGGGTAAGGACAAATACAGTAAGGATATAAAAGAAAGGTATCCGCCATTCTATAATGTTCAGGTAAAGCAGGTATGCTGCACCAATCAGTAAGGCAATAACAGATACTTCTCCAAGAGAACCACCGATATTACCCCAGAACAGGTTTTTGATAGTATCCATATTACACAACTGCTGGTAGATGTCATTGGCTATATTGTGGCTGTCTGTCAGATTGGTTGTCAGGGAATTAACGAAAGATGAATCTCTCAAGGTTTTTATTACGTTCAAAGGAGTAGCACTCGTTACAAGTTCATAAGCTTTGGAGGAAACCGTTTGCAGGTTTGGGGTTAGACTGCTTACATCAATACCGTTGATTGAACCGAACCTTGTTTTTACCCATCCGGCAGTTATCAAAGTAGGCCAGGAAGCAAGCAGGAATGCTCTGCCAAGCAGGGCAGGATTAACAGGATTATGTCCCAGGCCGCCAAAGACCTGTTTTCCGACTGCTATGGCAAAAACTGCTCCCATCACAGGGAACCACCACGGTGCGCCTGCATTGATATTATATGCTACCAGCAATCCGGTCAAAAAGGCACTGCCGTCAGCTACTTCAATGGGTACTTTGCGCAGCTTCTGGATTAAAGCTTCAGTTGCTACTGCACTGAAAGCTCCAAGCAAAGTCAGATAAAGGGCATTCCAGCCAAAGAAATATACCGCTGCTGCCAGAGCAGGGATTAAAGCTATTACGACCTGCCACATTACCCATGGGACAGATGTTTTATCATGTAAATGAGGAGCGGGGGAGACGATTACTTTGTTTTCCATTTCTGCTCCTTACTTTTTATTCCGTTGAATTTCTGCGAGTTTGATTTTGCCTGTATCTATCCACTGTACCAGCCTGATGTGGGCAGGGCAGACATAAGCACAGCTTCCGCACTTCATGCAGTCTGTCATTCCGGCTTTATCCGCAGTATCATAATCCTGTACTTTGACTGCCTGGGCTATCAGGCTGGGGAAAAGGTTCATAGGACATACATCTACACATCTTCCGCAGCGCAGGCAGGTCTTTTCCTGCAGGATATGCGCTTCCTTGGGATTGAGCAATATAAGTCCTGAACTGCCTTTTATCATGGGAGGTTCCAGATTGGGAACAGCGAAGCCCATCATCGGTCCGCCTGAAACTATCTTGCCTATAGGACCTGTTGTTCCTCCGCAGAATTCGACTAATGTAGCAAATGATGTACCAATTCTGGCTTTAAGGTTAGAAGGTCTGGCAACGACAGAACCTGTCACGGCGATAACTCTTTCTATCAGAGGTTTTTTATATCTTACAGCTTCATAGACAGCAACTGCAGTTCCAACATTCTGGACGACAACACCAACTGCCATCGGTAGTCCGCCGCGATTGGGTACTCTTCTTTTGGTTGCAGCATAAATAAGCTGTTTTTCTGCACCTTGCGGGTAGCGAAGCTTGAGTCCTACAATCCTGATATCGCTTTCTTTTTTGGTAAGTTTCTGCATCAGTTCTATCACATCCGGCTTATTAGCTTCAATACCAATGTATCCGTTTTTGGCACCGAGGACTTTCATAATGACTTTAAGTCCACTGATAATATCCTCGCTGCGTTCCAGCATCAGCCTGTAATCGGATGTAAGGTAAGGTTCACATTCCACACCATTCAGGATTACTGTATCAATCGGTTTGTCTTCAGGAGGTGAAAGTTTTACTATAGTGGGGAAGCCTGCTCCGCCCATTCCGCAGATTCCGGCATCTTTAATCCTTTGCTTCATTTCTTCAGCAGAGAGAAAGAGGACGTCTGCATCATCGGCAAGAGGAACCCAGGTGTCTTTTCCGTCACCTGTGATTTCAATAGCCATCTGGCTGGTTCCCACCGGAGAAGGAAATATGTCTATCTTGGTCACTTTTCCGCTGATAGTAGCATGCTGGGGAATAGATACGAAACCTCCGGCTTCGGCTATTACCTGTCCGGTCAGAACTTCATCTCCAACCTTCACAATCGGGTTAGCAGGTGCGCCGATATGTTGTGAAAGAGGGATTACTACCTTTTCTGGTATAGAAATCTCCCTAATCGGAGAGTTTTTGGAATAATGCTTATTATCGTGGGGATGTACACCCCCCGGAAATGTCTTTAAATTCATTCACACTCCCTGTTTACTTATCCTCTGGTAAAAGCTTTGTAAGGATAGGTGTATTTTTTAAGTAATTTGTTTGCCACTTTTTAAGTTGAAACAAAAAAGGCAAGGAAAAATTGGATATCGAGGGGATTTTTAATGATAGGATTTTAGGATATTAGTATCAATATATGTCATGTTAATTTGCTTGTTTTGTACGGTTGCGTCATATAATGAATTGTCTAATCAGTTCATAACATTTAATTTATTTGCTGGTTACTAAGTCATAATCAATTAAAAATATCGTACTTTTGTCCTCTGTTTTTAAAAGCTGGTCTTGTGCCTTCAAGCGTATTTACCAAATGTGGATTTATGTTCTCATCTTCTATTGCCCCACTTATATAAATAATCTCATTTTTTTTATCCTTGTGCATTTCAGCATAAATTACTTGGTCTGCATCACAATAAACAGCCAAATTAGGATTATGTGTTACAATTATTACTTGACGATTTTTTCTAGCTTCCTTTATACAAGGAACTACAATAGATGAAATAGTTTCACTACCTAAGTTTTCCTCTGGTTGGTCAAAAACTATAGGGATATTATTCGTTTCAAGTAAAAGATAAAATACTAACAATAAAATTCCTTTTTCACCTGGAGAAAGTTGATTAAGATCTTTATTGTCCCAAAGGATAGAAAACATAGGATCTATATACTCCATAGAGAATACGAAATCATAAAAATCAACTTCTGATACAGACTGTACTAATTGCTCGTCAATGGTTTTTTTGTATCTTCCTTCGTCACCATTTTGACTAAACATATCATCAATAATACTCGTAATGAAAAGTATTGCAGATTCTTCTTCATCAAAATCTGTATTATCAATTCTATCTTTAATATTTTTGTCGCCTTCTTCTTTTGAAAAAAAAGGTCCCTTTCTGGCCTGATTTACTTTTTCTAGAAATTGATCTAAGAAATTCCCATATTCTAATTTGGCAGAGAATGTTATTTTTAGTAACTTCTTTATTGAGAGCGGATGTTTATTTAATCTATTCTGAATATAACTATAATATGTTTTATAAAATGATAGCATTTCTAATTTCTTTTTGTAAATTTCCGTAGACATTTCAACTCTCTCTTTTTTTAGCGAATCTAAAAAAGTGACAAATTCGTTTGGAATTCTGCGTAATAAACTTTTATAGTAATAGTATGTTTTGTCTTTCTCTATTGAACCATATAAGAGTATATGGGCATCTTTCCATTCCCTTAAATTAGTTTTGTATGCTTCAAATGCTTTTTGATGAACCGATAAACTCTTTTCTAATGCTTCTTTTTTTTTGTTAATAACTTTGATTTTATATACTAAGCTGGTTTCAAGATTTTCATCAAAAAATTTTAGCAATTCTATTTTGTCTGTATTTAATTCTTCAAGTCTGTTATTAATCAAACTAATATCAGATTTTAATGACAAAATATCAGTAACTTTAAGTGATACCAATTCAAACTTATCTTTAATAATTTTTATCTGCTCATCAATATACATATGAATGTTTTGAACTGTGTTTTTAATTGCATTATAACCATCAATTTTTTTGTTTACCAAACTAAGATTATCGCTTTTCTGTAAGATATTTTTATTAACACTATCAAATTCTTTATTCAATTCATTTAATTGTATAAGTATCTCTTCATTTTCTTTTTTTACAGCCTCCTCTTTTGAAGGATCCTTAACCTTAATTGGTTTTATTTTTGTATGAGTTTTGATTTCCTCTACTTTTTGAGTATATAAATGCATTATTTTTTGTTTGTATGAATCAGAAGTGAGATACTGATAACTAACTATTTTCTCATTTATTTTATGGATTTTTTCCTTTAGAATATTAATCGACTCATTTTGACCATATATCTGTCCGTTGTATAACTCCTCTAAACTTTTGGAACCATGTTTGATTTCTGGCGGTATATGAGAAAAAATTACATTGTATAATTCTGATTGAAATGAATTATCAAACTCGTTGCATACCTTATCTAAAAAATTTTGAGGAATATATTTAATCTTTTCAGGTTGCTCAATATCTGGCATTTTATCTATTGGATCATATATAACTTGTGTATTATTATACCAAGTAAGTCTGGCTTTGAAGCAAGAAGCCCTGTTTATTGGATTTCTTTTTTTAAATCGTTTATTTGTTAAAAAACTGAAATTATCATTTTTTGTATTTCCCATTAATGATATAATATCAGCAAGTGCGCTTTTTCCACTACCTTTATTTCCAATAATTGCGACTAATTCTGGATTTATATCAATCTTCGTTGCAAACCAATTTTCATCTAATTGAGATTTATCATTTTTTTTAATTTCTATTGTTCGAATAATTTTGTCTTGATTTTTTTCTAACCTGTCTAGTGCTAATGGTTTATCGCCTATGAACACTCTTTCAGTTGGTTCTATTAAGATTTGTTTCAATCCATGAAAAGTTGGATTTGCTTTAAACCAACAATTTTGTCTTAAAGTATAATCTCTTATATCGTGGTTATCAGAACATAATACTAACGGTAATTCAAAACCTATATTTGGATAAACAATTTCGTAATATTCTTCAACATCGGTTAACTTACCAACTTCAAAGATATCAATATATGAGCTTGATATATCTTTCTTAAACTGTTGAAAATGAGGCCATATGTTCTTTATTTCTTTTAATCCATTTGTTTTTTCACCTGCATGTATAGATATTATACCACCAAGTTCTATAATTTTATTAAAAGCATCTTTATATGGAACATATAGTTTATCATTACCTATCTGCTGAATATCTTGTTCAGTAATGTTTAAGTGGCCGATTAGTTTAACTTGTAATAAATCTAAATCAGCATATTCAGGAAATATACCAATAATGTGAACACAATCAGAACCACCTAATTCAGTTCTAAGCTCTATGCCTGGCAATATTGTAATTCTATCTTTGGATTCATTTTTTAATTTATTTATGAAATCAATATTAATTGCGTGGTGATCAGTAATTGCAACCAAAGCAATTTCGTTTTCTATTAGTGTATTGATTATCTGACTTGGAGTTGCAGATTTATATTTATAATCAAATGAAGATGGTGTATGGAAGTGCAAATCCCATTTTCTCCATTCAGAACCACGAGAATATAGAGAACTCATAATTTCCTCCCGTTTTTCAATTATTTGATTAACCCTACATATTAATTCTTCCATATATTATTTGTATTTAATGTCAATCCTTTTCTTTGTTTATAATAAATGCATTCTGAGATGATAAAACTAGTATGGCTATTAAACAAGATTTTCACTCTAGCTAGAGATGGGAAAAGAGACCATTAAACAGTAATTAATAATATTCTTTTGTATTATTTTTCTAGACATAAATTCGAGCCATGAATAAAGAGAATACAGGTATTGAACATTATTTTAACATTATTATTTAGATATCTATAATATAGGAGTATATTATCTTTATGATTAAGAACTTAGTTAAAAAAGTAGTAAATAACTGGATATGGGTATTAGTTATAGTTATTATCGCACCTATTATTGGATTTTATAATGATATAGTTCAATTATTCCAAAAGAAAGAAAAAAACGGAATAAAATATGAAACTCAGATAAATAATAATCAGAATCGTTATTTACTTGACCAATCAAAGCAAGAAGAAACAAATAATTCATCAAATAATCATACTGACCAATCAAATAGTAATTCACCGCAAACAAACAATATTAGTGGTGGAATTGTAACCATTAATAACTTCCCAAATCCGAATATCGATAATAGAAGTAATTCAGAAAATGGAAAGATGATTTCAGATTCACTATTGATCAACGATGAAAAGATCGAGAGTGAATACTTTCTAACTCCATATATAGAAAAAGATGATAAATACTCATATATTGGGTATAGTACATCAGAAATATTAGACTTTAACACTATAAGAATCAAAATTCCATTCAATTGTAAAAATATAAATGATGTCTACTGCTTGAGAGTGATCATTGAACCTAGAAACAAAACTGATTTCGAAACGATAGATAATATGTACAAACCAAATAATGGAGTGAATATAATTCTTATGAATGACGATTTCATCAATGGTATTTATACTATAAGATACGGATATATGCTAAATAAAGATGTTAACAATAAAAGGTTTATTGTATATCAGAAAAGCGACAAACCAAAATACTTTGATTTTAATAGGATGCTTAAAAAAAATATCTATTAATTTTTAAACTTCTTGCCTATTATTTGTCATTGCTCGTATAGTACACTCTGATGCATCTTAATGATAATTTTCCTTTGCAGTTTTGAAATCCAAATCTAGGTATAACATATGTTTTATTTCCATATGTAGTAATTGTCCTAACTATTGGTACCCATCCATATGAGTTGCTTATCTCTTCATCATCATTGTTAGCCTTATATACTTCAGAGTCTATAGTAGCAGTTTTACCCTCTAGTAGAGCAATTAGGCAATGTGGATAATGTATTCCTTCATCAGTATTAGGTTCAATATTTTCAGCCTTATATAAAGCCAAAAATCTATATGTCCCTCTTTTAGTTAAGAAATCACCAATTGTGTATACTCCAAGATTATCATCAGATGTTATTGAATACTCATCCCAGCCATTAACTTTCTTCTTTGTATATATAGTTTCTGAATTCAACCTGGTCCATATACATTTATCTGTTACATCAATCTCATTGGGTAAAATTGGAAACTTCTCTAAAAAAATACTATCACTATAACCACTTTCTTCATTGGATTCACCAATCACAGATGTTTCACAATACAAAATTGATAGTTGGATGCTAAAAAGTACAATCACTAATAAAAATGTTTTCACTTTGCCTCCATATTAGTAATTTAAACAATTTATATTCAAATTAATAATATGTCAACACATTTCTTTGCTTATTTTTGGACAAAAGGTGATTATCAAGTTAAAAAGGAATATTATAAAGAGAAGTAAGAACCGTTAATAATGAACAATGCACAATGTATAATGTAGAATTAATGGAAAAGATAGTCTCAAAGCTAATTAAATTCCTGCTTTCTTCTTACTTCCTTCTTTGACGATTTTAGGGAAATCGTCGGTACATTGTAGGGGTATCTAAGGGCTAACCCCTTAGATACCCCTTAGAAATCCCTATGATATATGGTGGATCTTTAGGGAATGATGAATGTTCATAATGTATAATTGAGAATGGAGAATTAACAGGATAAGATAGTCACAATGCTATTTAAGTTCCTGCTTTCTTCTTGCTTCCTTCTTTGACGATACTCCGGTGATTAGTGGGAGATGTACGGGTGATATACGGGTCGCACCCGTATATCACCCGTACATCTCCCGTTAATCTCCCATGGATTGAATAAGGAAAGATGAGTCGTCCTAAATAAGTTGA
>DIWV01000014.1 GCA_002435865.1 Cloacimonetes bacterium UBA6097
TCAACTATATTAGGACTAGACAAAGTTAATGAAAAAGCCGCAAAACCTTGTAATTAATGCAGGAAATCCGGTTGAAATGTCAAAAAAATAAAAGAAAATAATAAATTGACAAAATTCCAGCCGTTTTGTTTTCTTACAATGTACACTTTTTTAGTCGTTTATCCCAACGGGAGGAGGATGGCATGAAGGTTATTTTTTTAATTTTAACACTCCTGGTTTTATCTATTTCACTTTTTTCCAACCCAATAATGCCCATGCTGATGTCTGAAGTCTGGTTTGCGGATAACGGACACTTTATGGTTGAGTTCTATCCTGATGGAATTGTCTACTTTGATGTTCAGGTCTACTTATCAAATGGCGAAGAGAGTTTGCCAATACTCTATGATTTCACAACTGCGCCATACGATTCAGTTATTGTTATAGATGTTTCAGAAATGATGCCTGATTTAGCGTTCAATCCTTTGGAAGATGAGCTTTTACTTCAGTTTCAAAGTGGAACATCACTTTATTCAATAGAAGGCTTAAGCTGGGGTAACAGTTTTAGCAACACAATCAATCCACCTTTATCGGGGCAATCGTTAGTACAATTCTGGGATTTTCATCCGCTGTCAATGGATTATCACTACACTTGGTATAAAGATGAACCCCCTACACCGAATCTGGCAGTTCAGTGGGGGTTAACAATGAATGCACGAGATACACTTTGCATCACAATTACTGACCAGAATAACAATCCTGTAATCAATTTACCTATATATTGGCGGGACAATGAGCTTCCATATGGATATACAAATAGCAGTGGTGTTTTTGCAGATACTGTTCTGGCAGGAAGATGGCAGATATTACTCAAGAATCCATTAAACAGTAATATTGTATTCAATCAATCTTATTGGCTTGAGCCAAATGAATGCACTGATATCAATATACAGATAAGCATAACCGGTAATAGCGGGGAGACCACACCTGCTGTTGTTCCCAAAGGATTAAAAGCTTATCCCTCTCCTTTTAATCAGCAAACTGCAGATGCTATCACCTTTAAGTATGAGGGAGAAACCAAACTAAGCAGGGACACATACATCAGGTTATACGATACAAAGGGACGTTTCATACAGCAAATCCAGATGTCCAATAAAGGCACAACAACCTGGAAACCTTCTGCAGAAATAGGCTCCGGGCATTACTTTGCACGGCTCATCAGTGGAAACAGGATACTGGACACAACGACAATCTCAATAATTAAATAAGGACACATAAGGATATATTATGAAGGCGATAATTCTAACTCTGGCAATTATGATGTTCACTCTGGCTATAACGGCAAATCCAAACGCTCCAACCTTAATATCTGAGATTTGGTATGACACAGACGGTCATATGATGATGGAACTTCATGGTTCTTTTTACGATATTAGTATATTACCATCTCAACTATTCTTTTGTAATGGCGACAGTATGGCTTCCTTTCCTCCTGATGTTCTGTTCCCATATTGGGGCAATACTGTAGTCATTGACGCCACTATAGAATTTCCCAATCTTATTTTTAATCCATCCGGAGATACTTTGACTATTCGCTATATAAATGAAGATTATGGACAGGATATTGAATTTGAGAGCTTAAAATGGGGAGATAGTTTTGTGAACGACATAAATCCTCTGCTTCCTGGACAATCATTTGTGCATTGGAGACATTATTATTTTGATGGAGATGTAAGGTATTGGTATAAAGATGAGCCACCCACTCCTGGCTTGTATCCTAACGAGCCTATAGCAAGAGACACAGTAAAAGTTATAATAACTAACCAAAACGGAGTCCCGTTACCCAATATCAACTTATACAGTTATACTTTGTATAACGTTCCTTTTGGTTGTACTGACAATTCTGGAACCTATATAGATACTCTCATGGCAGGAAAATTCGCACTAATAGTCAGGCATCCATTAACTAGTGAAATTGTTCATAATCAAAAGTATTGGCTAGAGCCTAATCAGACAACAACTATTCCCATAATTATTGACTATGTTGCTAATGATGACAATGTCGTGCCGCATTTGGTTTACAAAGGGTTACATGCTTATCCTACTCCCTTCAATTCAAGCAAGGCAGATTTCATCACCTTTAAGTATGAGGGAGAAACCAAACTCTGCAGAGAAACACACATCAGATTATACGATACAAAGGGACGTTTCATACAGCAAATCCAGATGTCCAATAAAGGCTTGACAACATGGAAACCATCTGCAGATATTGGCTCAGGACACTATTTTGCCAGACTTATAAGCGGTAACAGGATACTGGATACGATTACTTTTACTATAATAAAATAAATACCGGAGCTTATTGTGAAATATCTGATTATTAGTTTGTTGTTGATTTGCTGTCTTGGTTTATATGCCAATGATTTCAACAGATTGTCTTTCACGCAGGAAAATCTTACCTTCAGGCTTGGCAAGAAAATCTGGAAAGTTGATGGTGACTATTGGTTCACAAATGCAACAGACAAACCTGTCACTCAAAAGATGTATTTTCCCATACCCGAGGATACATATATAATGCCGGCAGAGGAAATTGAACTCAAACTCAAGAAGCCTTTAAAGGGTCAGAGTTGCAAGATGTTGTCAGTATCAGAAAAAGGATTTTGGTTTGAGGTTACTCTTCCTGCCAAGACAATTGCAGTCTGCAATATTAAATATCAGCAGAAACTATTGGGATGGGTGGCAAAATATGTACTGTTGACTGCAAACAGCTGGGGCAGTCCTCTGGAATATGCCAAATATACATTGATAATGCCTTCCAGTTTCAAAGCTGCAAAATTGTCTCACAGAAACGCGAAAGTGAAGCAAAAGTGGAACAAACTATATTACACCTGGGAATATACAAATTACCAACCCAAGACAGACTTTGAAGTGGAGTTCAAATATTAGATACGTAGATTCACACTGAGACGTCGTTCCTGCGCAGGCAGGAATCCATGCTGTTTTGATAGTTTAAGATACCTGCTTTCGCAGGTATGACAATCATTTATTGAGAGTATGTCGACTTAATTATGCATATGTTCCTTATCAGTAAACTTCCAGTGGAATCCTTTGTCTTTACCTGTTTTAAAGTCATATGTTTTAAGGAAATTAATTGCCTGAGGAATTGAAAATCCATTAGGTATCACTACATAATTATTCTTTTCCAATACCTGCTCAAATTCAGCTTTCCACAATGATTCAGTGATAAAAAGGATGGTATATTCAGCAGAAAAATACATCTGCTCTGGTTTAAGCTCTTTAAACTGAATAACTTTCGGCTGTTCTAAATATACCTTGCCCAGGCTGTCTGACAAAGCATTGGCATACAAGCTGTCTTGCGGTGAAGAAAGTATAAAAGCAGTGTATTTAGTATCCACAGGACTGATAATAACGGCGTTGCTGTCCTTCCAGGCTTTATGAATATTCACACCGCCCTGCCAGATAAACCAGATAGCAATCAAAATTGAAGCGTATCGTGCAGCTTTTTTAACCGGGCCAATCACTGTAAGCAGTCCGCCAAAAGCCAAAGGAATCAGGAATAGTGTTGTTCCCACAAAGAATCCCGTAAACAGCAAGGTTCCGCCCAATGCACCGCCC
The DNA here is from genome assembly GCA_002435865.1 of Cloacimonetes bacterium UBA6097. GTDB lineage: Bacteria > Cloacimonadota > Cloacimonadia > Cloacimonadales > Cloacimonadaceae > UBA5614. Next base: position 3,613 of record DIWV01000014.1, read on the forward strand.
AAATCCACAGACTTGGTAAGAGCAATCAGGAAAGAAGGACAAAAGTTTACACCTGTAAAAATCCCCAGCATAAATGCACTATGTGTAAACTTCATCCACGCAGGCACCTTGCATTGCTTTTCAGCTTTGTGAGTACGAACGGCATTTATAATCAGGAAAACTGAGAGCAGGATATAGGATATACCTGTAAACAGGGTACGTTGCTGCTGTGGAACAAATGAACCCAGCCATCCTGCCAGTGCGCCAAACAGCAAATAGGCAAAAAAGCGTCCTCCACTTATTTCCATGACCTTGAGGAAGCTCTTTTTCAGGCTGCGGTCTTCTGAAATAAGGTAGGGCAAATATATGGGAGTGCAGGTCAGCAGGCAGATTGTGCCTGTGGACAGACCCAGCAGGAAGCCTTCGATTAAAGTTTTGAACATCTTAGAACATCAGTCTTACGCCGGCTGCAACATATTTTGACAGGTCATCATATTCCGGGTCATCAGTGTAGATATAATCAACAAAAACCTCGCTCACTGGAGTAAAGAAATACCTTGCCAGTGCTTCATATCGGTTCTGACGTTCCGGCATGAGCTGGAATCCTCCGCCCAAATAAAGTCTGTCAATAACCTTCATTTCCGTCTTTGCCAGCAGGCCTGTGGATTGATGCCAGAGTTCATCATTTGGCGCATATTTGCCGCCAAGTTCAACAAAACTGCCCAGCGTAAAGTCATAAGGTAAAGTATATTTAACGGAACCTCTCAGGAAGTGCGAATTAAACAGGAACTGCTGTTCTTCACGTCCAAAGTAAGAACGGTTTTCATAGTTAAGAAATCCCACGATGTCCGGAGTAAACATCCTGGAATACCTCAGGTTGTGATATATGGGAATCAGCCTGTCGCTGCCAACAACTTCCAGATAATCGCTCTTTCTCCATTCCACAGATGTCTGACCTGTCAGGTGTTCTACCGGCGATAAATTCATGTTAAGCCTTAATCCTGTCCCGATAGTGGAAAGGTCATAATCCTCATAATCTTTGTCCAGGGCAGCTTTTTTATAAGCTGTTACTATTACAGAAACAGGCTTATATACTTCATAAGCAATATCCAGGTCTCCCCGTACATTCTCACTTTTAATTTCATCAGTAAATGTATACAAAGGATCGTAGGCAAAATAGCGGTACCTTGCATTCATGGTTGCATCAACAGGTCCAAGCTTTATCTTCCCGCTTGCTCCCGCCTGCCTGTATTGTTTTTCATAATAAGGAAAAAACTCTCCCAGGGGATAAATCTCTACAATTGGTTTATCTATCAGCTCTGTTCTGAGGAAAACTTTGGCAAACGCATTATCCCAGCTTCTGTAAGCTGAAAGGTTTATCATGTCATAAACCTGTTCCTGGCGTTCAATCTGTTTTCCATCAGTATATACAAACCTGTTTTCCAGTTCAATTGTTGTATTTCCAAGGGGTACATAAACGTTTTTATTGATATCAAAACCGGTCATGGCATTGCTTGCAGAAGTCCTGAAATTATAAGTAGAGCCAAATACCCAGACAGTTACTTTGGCTGAAAGAACTACGACGAAAAGTGAAGCAGCTATTAATATATAGCGTTTTGCGGGCATACTCTTACGCATAAGCCATCCTGTTTGCAAAGGGTTTGGTCTATTACAGCCTTGCCGTTGTTGTCCAGTTCAATTGCATCATAAGGACACACTTGCAGGCATCTGCCGCAGCCGTTGCAGGCTGAGCGGTCGATAGTAAACTCTGTAGTAGTGGATTTCTTACAGGCAGAAAGCATTATAACAAGCATCAGCAGCACAATTAATGGCAATCTCATTTTTCTCATTTGGGTCTCCTGATTGCCTGATAGTTGCAGGTCTTTACGCAAAAGCCGCAGTCGATGCATTTAGCGGGGTCGATTACAGCTCTGTTTCCGACAAGTGTTATTGCCTGGACAGGGCAGTTCTTTACACATTCACCGCAGCCCACGCAAAAGTAACGGCTGACATAAGGTTTCATGGTTAAAACTGCACCCAGCAACAGGATAAAGCTTATCAGGACAATGATGGCAACAAGCTTTTTATTCATAAACACCACCTGTTATTTAGTTATTGCTTTTACGGGGCATCCGGCAAAGCCTTCTCCGTTTCCTGTAATGCAGGTATTGCAGCCGGTGCATTTGGTCTCGTCGATTACAGCTTTCTGCATGCCATTGATTTTTTGCATCGATATTGCATTAACCGGACAATTCATAAAACAGAGTCTGCATCCGATGCACTTCTTTGTGTCAGATTTCCAGGTACCAACACCTTTCCAGGCAGGATTACCCAAACTGTCTCGAAAAGCGTATTGCTTGCCATTATGCAAAGCTTCCCATACTACTAAAGCTTTCTTACTGGAAAATCCTTTAACTGTAAGTGTGTCGCCATTGGCAGGATGAAAATCCATACTGTCCATAGCTGCAGGCGGTATCAGACATAAGATGTGCTTGTTTTTGCCTGTCTGCAGGACTATCTGGTCGTTTTTGACCGTTATCTTGCCGGTCATTTCCTTATAGTCGGATTTATCTGTAACAGCGTACAAAATTCCGCTGACAGCCAAAATCAATATACAGCAAATCAAAAGAAAGAGCAATCCCTTCTTTTCAAATATTCTCTTCAGCATAAGTACCTCCACGGAAAACAAATCTGATGTCTTCTTAAAAATTAACTTTTATTGTAAAGCAATTTCCTGTCCACATTTATCATAGGTTTTAAATGACCAGCCTGTTCTTATCCGCAACAAAGGCAGGATTACTTCTTCTTGGGCTGCATAAAAAGCGCACCGGCAAAGCATCTCAGCACGCAGAGTGAACAGCCGACGCATTTGTCTTCATCAATTTCGGGGATCAAATCATCATTCAAAGTAATAGCCAGATACGGACAGCGTGTGCAGTTACCGCAATGGACGCAAAGCTCCTCATCCACGGAAGAAACTTTATCCTGGGGCGGAAGTTCCATAAAATCTGTTACGGGACTTGGCATGGCAATGCCGATGAGTTCCTTGATGTTTTTGATATTACGCGCTTCCATAAGGTAGCTTATACCGCTTTCCAGTTCGTCTATGATATGGTAACCGTACTTTTCAACGATGGTGCAAAACTGAACAGTTTCCGCTCCCAGAGCCAGAAAATCGGCAGCAGCCTTGTAATCCATGGGACCACCGTTTCCAGAGATGGAAACACCTCTGCCTGAGGCACGGGAAATAGTCAGATAACTGATGGGGAGTACGCCTTCGCCTGACATTCCGAATAGAACGCCTTCATCCCAGCGTCCGCGGGGCTTATCCCTGAATGCCAGAGTCGGAAAGGTATTTGCCAGTGTGACGCCGGCTTTTTTATTGGGATATTTGTCCAATACTGCTTTGATGGCATCGATGATAGGAACGACAGATGTGACAGCACCTGTGAGCTTAAAGAGCTTGGGTATCTCAGGATTACTGATTTCCATAATCCAGTCGATGATTTTGGCTGTGAGGGCAGCATCCTGGGAAACAATGTCGCCATGAGTGCCGTCGCCACCCTGGGGACAGGAAAGACTGTATTCGATGCCCATCACACCACTGGCTTCAAGTTTCTTGGTATTACTCTGCCAACCGGCTTTATCGGCTGTATCGTCACCGCTTACAGGACCACCTGTGGATGCCATCGTAAGCCTGTCAGGATATTCTATTATCAGTTGTTTGATTTCTTCTACCACACGGTCAATTGTATGCTCTGAAACGTTATCGCAGTTTCCATAGGTCTGGTCGTTAAAGACAATCATGTATTCGCCGGGAATATGGATATCCACATTATCAAAGGCAGTTTTCATAATACCGCCTGCCCAGCCGGCTTCATAGGCTTTCTTCATTTGTTCATAACCATCAGTGGGAGGAGCAGCTGAAAGCAAAAATGGACTTTTGATTTTACGTCCGAAAAACTCAGCTTCCACGGAAACCGGTTTCATGATTTTGCCGGGAATCGGCTTCCAGCTTTTGGTTTCTTTGTCAATGCGGGGTTTTTCTGTGTTGGTGAACTCAGCTTCTATGATAAAAGCAGTGTTTTTGCCGGCTGCAACTGCTTCTACAACAGTGGTGGGACCGTTTACCATATCACCGGAATAGCACATTGAAGCCATTTTACTCTTATCGGAGACATCAAAAATGCAGGGAGAAAGTTCAGATGGCTTCAGACTTGGTTTGCTGCCGATAGCCATAAAGACAAGGTCAAAAGGACGGATTTGCTCTCCGCTGTCTTCTTCGTCTTTAACTTTGGAAGGATGGAAGGTTTCACCTTCCGGAAGGCAAACAGGTTTTGTTTTTATGGCAGTAACTTTATTATCTGTGTGGATAACTTCGCTGATGCGTGTGCGGTTGGTAAAGTGGATTCCTGCTTCTATCAGTTCTGTTTTTTCCACCTCTGTCAAAGGCATTTCAGCCAGGCTTTCCAAGACTATCATTTCCACATGCTTTGCGCCAAGCTGTTTGGCAGTGATAGCAATGTCCGCACCTATAGCTCCGCCGACAACAGCAATTCTTTTGCCCTGAACCAAATGTGCATCTTTGGTCTTGAGAAAATCCATGCCAAAGATAACCGCTTCCTTACCGGGTATATTCAGTTGCATCGGTTCCGTGAGTCCTACTGAAACGACTATTGCATCGTAATCCTTTTTGTAGTGTTCCAACTGGGAAGCAATCTTCTGTCCGAAATGAAACTTCACATCAAATGAGCTTTCCAGAAAAGCAAGGTCGCTGTCCAGAACTGTCTTATCCAAACGGTGGTCGGGTATCAGGTTGCAAGCTCCGCCGGGCTTGCTGCCTTCTTCAAAAACATCTACTTTCCAGCCAAACTGAGCCAGAGTTACTGCTGCACCAAGACCTGCGGGACCTGCACCAATAACAAGCGCTTTTTTGCCGTTAGGAGTTGGTTTTTCAAAGACGGGCATTTGATTAAGCTCTTTGGCTTTTTGGATAATGGTTGCCTGTACTGCAGGAATCTGGATGGGAACGTCAAAGTCTTCTCTGGAACAAGCTACCTGGCAATGGTAATCAGGGCACACTGCACCACAGATTCCACCCAGGGGATTGCTGCCCAATATGATTGCAGCAGCTCTTTTATAGTCTTGCGGCATGCCTTTGGCAGCTGCCATAATAAAATCTGCCGGTGAGCAATCTGCCGGGCAGGCTGTTTTGCAGGGTTTTTCTTCACAGTATTCACAGCGTTTGATTTCACTCTTTAACTGTGCATCGGTTAAGAATGTCTGATACATATATTCCTCTTTTGTTTAACTCTATTTCGATTTAATCTTTATCATTTCAATAGCCATTAAAATGGCTTCGGGTGTGGCAGGGAATTTTAACTGTGCAAGATCTTTACCGGTTCCAACTGCTTGTACGGCATGCTGTAAGGCAAACCAGACGGCTTCCCCATAGATAAAAGGCGGTTCTCCAACAGCCTTGCTGCCCATTACACTCGCCTGTTTGCAAGGTGTCTGAACCATTTCCACCACCATCTTTTCCGGTAAGTCACGAATGCCCGGAATCTTGTAAGTAGAAGGAGATAAAGCAAGATACCTGCCTTTATCGTCATGAGGGATGTCTTCCATTGTGCACCATCCCATCGACTGGATAAAAGCGCCGATTATCTGACCCCGATCGATATCGTCATGCAGAGAAGGAGCAGTTTCGTGCACTATATATGTATCCAGTAATCTGCTGTTGCCTGTCAAAGTATCAATTTCCACTATTACCAGGGCAGCACCGTAAACATAATATGCAAAAGGATGACCCTTGCCTTTCTCGCGGTCAAAGTGAACTTCCGGAGTAGCGTAATAACCATGCGCACCAAGTGCAATTCTGCTGTTATAAGCTGTTCTGATTAAGTCAGGGAAACTAACGGCAAGTTTGGGGTTGGTTTTGACTAATGCTTTATCATCAGCCATAAGGATATCGCTGTCTTTTAATCTCTTGTTAGTTTTCTTGCTGAGCAGTTCCGCTGCCAGTTTGACCAGTCTTTCACGTAATTGCTCAGCAGCAACGCGTGCGGCATTGCCATTGATATCACTTCCTGTGCTTGCTGCTGTGGGTGAAGCATTGCCCACTCTTTGGGAATTACTGCTTTCCACCCTGATGTTATCAAAGGAAATGCCCAATACTTTAGCAACTATTAAAGCTATTTTGGAATTGACTTCCTGGCCCATTTCAATGCCGCCTGTGGTTACGGAAACAGTACCGTCTATGTATATCCAGATAAGTGCAGAACCTTGATTCAACAAAGCAGTGGTAAAGGAGATGCCAAACTTGACGGGAACTATTCCTATCCCTTGTTTCAAAGTCTCATGATGCCCGTTAAACTTGTCCACCGACAGCTTTAACTGATCATAATCTGAGATAGATTTCAATCTTGAAAACAGAGACCTTAGATTTGTTTCTTTGATGGGTTGTCCGTATGGTGCTATGTCACCTGTTTTATAAAGGTTTGTAAGCCGGACTTCCAACGGGTCAAGTTTGAGTTCATAAGCTATTTGCTCTATAACTTTTTCAATGACAAAGATTCCCTGCGGAGCGCCAAAACCCCGAAATGCTGTATTGGGTGGCAGATTGGTTCTGCAAGCCCTACCCCTGATGCATATATCAGGAATGTGATAAGCATTTTCCGCGTGGAACATTGCTCTTTCCAAAATAGCAACAGAAAGGTCTGCATATGCACCCCCGTTGGCAAGGAGTTCAATATCGTAAGCAGTTATTTTGCCTTTATCATCAAAGCCGACCTTGTATCTGCTTTTGTAGGGATGTCTTTTACCTGTTGCCAGCATGTCTTCCACTCTGTCCAGCTTGACTTCCACGGGTTTCTGAGTGATAAATGCACCTAATCCCGCCAGGCAAGCCCAAAGTGTGCCGGCACGTTCTTTTCCGCCAAAAGCACCACCCAGTCTGCGTACGTCCAATACTATCTGGTTGGCAGGAATGCCCAAAACATGGGACATCACTTCCTGCACTTCCATAGTGCTTTGAGTAGCCGAATAGAGCGTTAATGTATTATCTTCACCGGGAATTGCCCAGCAGCGCTGGGTTTCCATATAGAAATGTTCCTGGTTGGAAGATTCCACAACTCCCGAAAGAGTATGCTTAGCTGTCTTTAGCGCAGTCTGCACCTTTCCATTCTCTATTTTGCGTTCAGGGATATACCACTGCTTCTTTTTATCTGCTTCGTCTATATCAAAAATGGGATGCAGTTCCTTGTATTCCAGTTCAATCAGCTTTACAGCTTTGTCGGCAACCAAGGGATAAGGGGAAAGCACCATTGCCAAAGGCTGTCCCGCATACATAATTTCCTTTTCAGGGAAAAGCGGTTCATCCTTGATAACGTGACCGATTTGGTTAACACCCGGAACGTCTTTATAAGTTAAAACTGCTGTTATATTAGCAAGTTCCAGAGCTTTGGAAACATCAAGTTTTATTATAGTGGCATGAGCAACAGGGCTGAGCAGGAAGCGTGCATAAAGCAGTCCTTCCGGTTTGCTATCTTCACCTATAAACTTGCTTGTACCTGTGACGTGTAGTCTGCCGTTAATATGCCAGGGAAGCTTTTTCATTTTGACCTCTTTTGCACAGAATGCACTTCTTTAAAAAGGTCTGCCAGATGTTTCAAAACATGATTTTTAATCAGAATACTGCGGTAAGACTGATGACCCCTGATATCCGAGATAGGTTTAAACTCGTTAAAAGCAACTTCAGCAGCCTGTTCAAACCAGCCTTCCTCAATTTTCTTACCTTTCAGAAATGCCATGGTTTTTACAGCCAGTGCAGGATATGGTGCCACACCGCCGAAGCTGAGTACGGCACGGGTTATTTTGCCGTCTTGATACTCAATAACAATTACCGAAACGACGCCTGAAATATCTACTGCTTTGCGTTTGGCTGATTTGATAAAACCTGAATAGGATTTATGTTCTGAAGGCAGGGGAATAGCTATGGATTTGATTATTTCATCAGTTTTGAGTTCTGTCTTTTTATAAGCTTTGTAAAAGTCTTTCAATTTAACTTTGCGTTCTGCTTTACTGGAAGCCAAAATAACGCCGGCATCAAAGGCCAGGAGTGTTGTTGCCCCATCTGCAACAGGTGACGCATGGGCAATATTTCCTGCCAGGGTGGCAGAATTGCGGATTTGAGTACTTGCCATTTGCTTAAAAGCCTCTGTTAAAATGGGAAAATGCTCATTAACTGCATTGTTTTCCATCAGCTGAGACATAGTAACATTAGCACCGATGTTAAGTTCACTTTTATCCAGCTTCACTTTTTGCAGTTCTTTCAGATTGCTCAAATCAATCAGGTGTGTATAATGAATATGCTGGATATTGGCAAGAACCATCAAATCCGTTCCACCTGAGATGAATTTGCAGGTATCTGTAGATTTGCAGCTTCTGATGTTATCCCAAAGCTCGGAAAGTGTCTGCGGAATGAAGCAATTTCGTGTTTCCCAGCCTTCTGTGTTCTCGATCTCTTTAAAGATAAAAGCAGGAGAGCATTCATTAAACTGAACTTCCACCTTTTTTAGATTAACAGGAAGAAGTTCTGAGCCTTTCTTAAGCCTGCTTTTAACCTTTTTAGCAGCCTTCAATATACTGTCATAGCCCGTACAACGGCATAGATTTCCTTCCAAAGCAGCCAGGATTTCCTCATCATTGGGATTGATATTATTCAGGAAAAGCCCCAGCATAGACATCACAAAACCCGGAGTGCAAAATCCGCACTGGGTGCTGTGCTCGTCCAGCATAGCGGTTTGGATGGGGTGCAATTCTTCTTTTTCGGCCAGACCTTCAACCGTTATCAAATGTTTTCCATGCAGCCTAAAAGCAGGATAGAGGCAGGAATTGACTGCCTGATAAGTAATTTCAGAACCTGTTTTCTGGCCGATTACAACCGTACAGGCTCCGCAATCACCTTCATTGCAACTGCTTTTTGTGCCCGTTAAAGAAAGCTTATTGTTCAGAAGCTCGAGGGTTGTCATTCCCGGCGGGATATACATAATTTTCTGCGTCCCATTCAGCCAAAAGCTGATTTGGACTAAAGTTATCGTATTCTTTTTATTTATCATACAACCTTCTTGAAATTCAGGAATGTTACTATAAATTATTTGCTCGTGTTTGTAAAGGAATTTTTATCATCTTGCTGTTTATTACGGATTTACGTACTTATATTGCGCCTCCAAAGCCTCTCTGTAAAATGAATGAATATTTAACAGCAGCAGAAATGCAACTGATTTTTGTATTTTACTGAATAATGATTATATTAATAGTAAGAATTTTTGCTGTAACTTATATAGATGCAGCTGAATGCTGGCATTATATAATAGAGCTTATGGCGATTGTTCTTTTTGCTCATCGGATCCTCCTATCACGATGGCTCACAAAATGCGGCAGGGCCTCTCCTTCCTGCCGCTTTTTTATCTAAGCATCAAATATTTCTTAGTGATACTGGTCTTGTCTGTTTCCAGCCGATAAAAATATCCTCCCGAAGCAGCTTTGCGATTATCGGTATCTTTTCCATCCCTGTTTCTTCCATAATCAATAAAAGGGTGATTGAGGTGAGATGCTAGGGTGATATAAGGGTCGCACCCGTATATCACCCTAGCATCTCCCGTGCATCTCCCCTCAATCCCCAGACTATCAACTAAGGACAGAAGAAGATTATTATTCTAATCCTTCTAAGGACACTCCATTTATTAGGCTGGCATCTAAGAGAGAAGCGAGAAATATAAGGTAAAAACAATGAAATTACCAAAGGGTGGTTCCGATCAAGAAATGTTGATTAATCTGTCTTAAAATGTTCTGGCTCACTTTCAAAATTCTTACACTTTTACGTTAATTCTTTTCAAGAAGATGGCGGGAAAATTTTGTTCTTACCAAAATACTGAGAGAAAAACGATTAGCGCAATAATGTTTTTTTGAGTGGGTAGCAAAAACCTTTTTATCTTGTAAATTGCTTGACAAAAATAAAATACAATTTTATCCTGAAACCAGTTCAGTATTTGATATCGAAATGATAGTTAGTATGACTTATTAAATAGATTCAGGAGTTAGATAAACTATGACAGCATATCGCTTGACTGAACAAATGTGGGCTGATCACCTAGCAGAAGTTATTCGGGATTTTTCAGTTTTTGCTCCAATCAAAAAAGAAAACTCCACAGATTTTGAAGAAATAACTGACAAAAAACTCGGTAGTATTTATTATGGAGGTAACACTCCAACAACTCCATTAAAGGCTTTCTTCTTTCCCATTAAAGAAAACGTAACAACTACAAATCAAACTCAACCCAGAATCCTCATCGGTGTCCCCAATTGTGACTTAACAGCCCTGGTTTTACTTGATAACATATATCTGGGTGGAGATTTAAAGGATGAATATTACCAAGACAATCGCGACCGTACAATAATATTCGGAAAAGACTGCGATACAATCAAAGAAAGCTGCCACTGCACTGCTTATTCAATTAAGCCATATAGCGAAAAGAATTGTGACATCTCTATGTCTGTATCAGATGGGTATTTTTACCTTTCTCCCATGAGTGAAAAGGGAGAAAAATATCTTGATAAATTTAAGTTCAACCAACTTGAAGCATTGGATTCTTTGCCTGAAAAAGTGATTCAAAACAGAGAAACTATGCTTGCCAATCTTCAGAAGCAAAACATAGACATCCCTGATGAGATAGCCAGCCGAAAAGGTATTGAAAAAGAAAACAAGGTACTGTGGAAAAAGCATGCTACTACTTGTGTATCCTGTGGAGCATGTTCGATGATATGTCCCACTTGTCATTGTTTTCTTCTAATCGACAGAAAGGATTTTGAAAAAGTAAAGAATTGGGATGTCTGTCAATTGCCAGACTTTTCACGTGTTGCTGCCGGAGAAGATCCCCTTGAGAAGCTTTATGAGCGTCTCAAATACAGATACCTATGTAAATTTGCTTATAAACCTGATATGTTCAATGCATTAGCTTGTACCGGCTGCGGTCGGTGCATTGATACCTGCATTGGTAAAATCAACAAAAATGTAGTTATAATTGAAGCTTGTCAGTAAGGATAAAACAATGCAGGAAAAAAATATCTATAAACCAATAAAAGCAAAGCTTACTAAAGTTATTGAAGAATCTCCCATGATAAAGACTTTTGTATTGGTTCCCGATGAAGAGTTTTCTTTTAAGACAGGCCAATTTATCGAAGTTACTGTAGAAAATGTAGGTGAGGCGCCCTTTACACCATCCTCTTCACCATTAGAAACAAAACAGTTGGAAATAACTGTCATGAAAGCCGGTTATGTAACGGAAGAAATGCATAAAATGGAACCGGGCCAGTATATGGGTATCAGGGGTCCTTTTGGACGCGGATATCCTCTGGATGAATTTACCGATAAAGAGGTTTTAATCCTTGGCGGAGGTTGTGGGTTTGCACCTATCCGTTCGCTGTTATACAATTTAAAGGCAATTTCTGACCAGGTCAGGAAAGTCACTCTCTGTTACGGCTCAAAATCTCCGGTAGACTGCATCTATAAACCTTATATACAAGAACTGCGTGACACACCAAAGTTTGAAGTTTATCGCAGTGTCGATAAAGCCGATGAAACCTGGGAAGAAAAAGTAGGTGTGGTTACAGTTTTACTGGATGATGTAAAGGTTGATATACCAAACTCAGTAGTAGTAGTTTGTGGACCTCCCATAATGATGAAATTCGGGACTAAGAAACTTTTGGAAATGGGATATCCGGAAGATAAAATTTACCTGTCTATGGAAAAGAACATGTCCTGTGGAGTTGGCAAATGCGGGCATTGTGAAATGGGGAATTATTTCGTATGTAAAGATGGACCTGTTTTTACTTATAACGAAATTAAAGATTCTCCCAATATCTGGATGTAGGAGAAACTAATGAGTAAAAAGATTCTGATTGATTTAGCCAAGTTTCGTGAAACATCTGTGGACGGTAAATATAATTATGGTGAGTGCACCTATGACTATCATCCGAACAACATTGGAATGAAAGATATAGTTGAACAGGCGATGATGAGATTAACCTGTCGCCACTGTGAAGAAGCACCCTGCATTAATGTTTGTCCTACAGAAGCATTAGAAAAAGATGATGATAATAACTTACACAGAGCATTAAATCTTTGTATCGGTTGCCAGTCTTGTGTGGCAGCTTGCCCTTTTGGGACTCTATCCAATAGAATAATAACCAATTTGAAATCAATCTGCGACTTATGTGACTTTGGAGACGATTCACTACCATTAAAGTGCATGAAAACTGCTCCTGAAGGAGCAATTGTATTCACTGATATGGAGCCAAATGAAGCAGAACATATATATAGATTAAATGATAGAGTGCTGATTAAAGAATTCGTGTGGGATGACCTAAAAAAGAATGAATAACATATAGTAATTTGGAGTACGTAAGCTTATGGGTATCGAAATATTTTATTTTCTGATCTTTCCTGGATTGCTTTTTTCAGGAATAATTGGCGGTCTGATAAGTTGGGCAGACAGAAAGATTACTGCCAGAGTACAATTCAGGAAAGGACCACCAATCTTGCAGCCATTATATGATTTTGTTAAATTATTGGCTAAAGAGACAATAATCCCTCTGCGCGGTTCTGTGACAACTTTTATCCTGGCACCGGTATTTGCCCTTTTTGGAGCAGTTATTTCAGCAGTGTTTATTCTACTGCCGGTGTTAGGTATTGAAACAGGTTTTGCCGGAGATATTATAGTTATTATCTACCTTTTGAATATTCCCTCGTTTACATATATTATTGGAGCTTTGGCATCCGGAAATCCTCTTGCTGCTGTAGGTGCTTCCAGGGAAATGAAGTTGATTCTTAGCTATGAGATGCCTTTTTTGTTGGTTCTAATCTCAATTATAATCAAATCAGGCATGACTATAAGGCTTTCTGAAATCGTTGCTTACCAGGCAGCAAATGGTGCCTTTATCGGCAGTTTATCCGGTATAATCGGGTTTATTGCAATAATGATGTGTATTCAGGCAAAAATGGGATTGGTTCCGTTTGATATGGCAGAAGGAGAAGGGGAAATCTGCGATGGTATAATCATTGAATTTTCCGGCTCTATCCTGGCATTTTTCAAACTGACAAAATATATCATGTTCTTCGCACTTCCGGCTCTTGTTGCTGGTCTGTTCTTTGGCGGTCTTTCCTTAAGCGGAATTAACATACTGTGGTCTGTATTAAAGGTCCTGGCTGTCGTTTTGTTAATCACTTTGGTCCGCAACACTAATCCGCGTGTCCGCATAGAACAGGCAATGAAGTTTTTCTGGATTTGGATGAATCTGTTTGCTGTGATAAGTATTGTTTTAGCATTAATGGGATTATAGGAGATATAAAGTGGGTATCAAAGATTTAAGTTTTAAAAAATCTCTATGGGTCTTCCATTTAAGTGCCGGTTCTTGCAATAACTGCGACATAGAAATCCTGGATTTACTGACACCTCGTTACGATGTGGAAAGATTCGGGATGAAACTGGTCGGCAGTATCAGGCATGCAGATGTTTTGTTGGTTACCGGTATTATCACGAAAAAAACGAAAGCAAGGGTTCTTGAAGTATATGAACAGGCTCCCAAACCGATAATTGTGATAGCCATTGGAGCTTGCCCCTGTACAGGTGGTATATTTGCTTCGGGATACAATTTTGCGGGTCCATTGGATAAAGTAATTCCTGTTGATGCCTACATTCCGGGCTGTCCTCCCAAACCAGAGGCAATGCTGGCCGGTGTCATGAAATTACTGGCACCTCCACCTCCTGAACAAGCTAATGCAAATAAATAATTGAAGGATTAATGTATGAATATTGAGCAATACATAATCGATATAAAAGATAAGTTTCCAGACATAACAAACGTAGAAGTTATCAATACAAAACGGTTGATGGTTTATATACCTCAGAGTCTTCTGCCCAAAATTACTGATTATTGGTTTAATGAACTTCAGTACCGTTATGTTATAGTTACTGCGATGGATTCCAAAGATGGTTATGAATTAATCTATCACTATTCAGATGACAGCTCCGGCTGGATAATGAGTCTGAATGTTTTGCTGCCCCATGATACACCTGAAGTTGAATCAATGACATCAATAGTTTATGGGATTGAATGGATTGAGAGAGAAATAATGGATATACTGGGGATTAAATTTCTTAATCATCCCAAACCTGAACGATTCCTTCTGCCTGAATCCTGGCCAGAGGGAGATTACCCTTACAGAAGAAAAATTAGGAAGGAGGATAGATAAATGGGTAAAAAAACTATAGTCCCGATTGGACCTTATCATCCTCTGCTGGAAGAACCTGAGTTTTTTAAACTCTATTGTGACGGTGAAACTGTAGTAGACATGGAGTGGGAAACCGGCTACAACCATCGCGGAATCGAAAAGATTTGCGAATCAAAAACATTTGAACAGGTATTTTTTGTTGTTGAGAGAATTTGCGGGATTTGTTCCACTTCTCACCCTTTTGCTTATGCAAACGCTGTTGAAAGTATCGGAGGAGTTCAAATTCCTGTAAGAGCTAAGTTAATCCGTTCAATCGTGGGCGAATTAGAGCGGATACACAGCCATTTGTTATGGGTGGGGCTTGCAGGTCATTTTTTAGGTTATAATACTGTGTTTATGTGGGCATGGAAGTACCGCGAACCTGTTCTGGATATGTTTGAAATCATCACAGGTAATAGAAACAATTACGCCATGTTTACTATAGGCGGAGTAAGAAGAGATATTGATGAAACAAAGGCAACGGAGCTGCTAAAGGTATTAGATGACGTAAAAAAGAAAACAGACCTGTTGGTCGGAGCAGTGATGGATGACCCTGTTATTCATGCAAGGTTAAAAGGAGTGGGAACTCTTACCGCAAAAGATATTCACGATTTCGGCGCAGTAGGTCCGACTGCACGTGCTTCCGGAGTTGACATTGATGTACGCCGGGATGATCCGTATGCTGCTTATGATATGGTAAACTGGAAGGTCATTACCACCCCTGAGGGTGATGTATTCGCCAAGGCTAAAGTACGTCTGCTGGAAATGTATGAATCTATATCTATCATTAAGCAGTGTTTGACCCTTTTACAAAAAGAAACACCAGGTGATATCAAAGCCAAAGTCAAAGAAATACCGGAAGGTATTGGAATTGGACATGCTGAAGCACCAAGAGGAGAAGTCTTTCATTTCGTAAAATCTGATGGTGGCAATAGCCCTGTTCGACACAAGATTCGAGCCCCCAGCTACAATTGTATAACTACCTTCAGAAGGTCTTGTATCGGTGGAACCATATCAGATGCAGCAATTGCAACTGCGGCCGTTGATCCATGCTATTGCTGTACTGAGCGCATGGTACAGGTTTATGATTATCACTCTGGAAAACATATGATGAATGCAGCAGAATTAATCAAGTTCTCGCAGCAAAAGACTGAAGAGTTAAGAAAAAAGCTTTAACAAAGGGATAGTTATGACAGACTTTCAATTGTTAATTATGATGCCGATGTTGGTTGGTGTTGTTATTTTTGTTATTCCCGATTCGATGAAGATTATCAAAGGACTGATAGCATTGATTGTAACAGCGGTTACACTCTATCTGTCTATTATTGTTTTCAGGCTTCCAAGCGGGGCAGAAGCTGGTCTATACAGTTTGCAAAGCATATTTTTGCCTGTAATAGATAAATTCATGATGTTAAAAGTTGATGGCTTGAGCAGGCTTATTGTTTTATTCATCGGTCTATTTGGATTTCTTTATGCTATTTATTCCATATCATATCTTGACAGAAGCCAAACATCGAAAGGTTCTGTGAAAGCAAAAATTCCTCCCTATTATTACTCATATTATCTTATAACATTAGGAGCTTCATTCGGAGTAGCCCTGGCAGACAATCTGCTGCTTTTCGTTGCTTTATGGGGATTACTAGGTCTAACGCTGTACAAATTAATCAAAGGTCACGATGATGAAAGTTCTGCCACAGGAAAGAAAACACTTATCCTGATAGGTGCTTCTGATTCAATATTAATAATGGGAATCGGCCTAATTTACATCAGTGCAAGAACTTTCAATATGTCAGAGATAAGTCTTTTTACTAACACAAAAATCGCCAATATTGCTTTTCTTTCACTTCTTATTGCGAGTTTCACCAAAGCGGGAGCATTTCCTTTTCACACTTGGATTCCTGACTATGCCAAGGATGCTCCGGCTTCAACCTCTGCTTTTTTACCGGCTTCACTAGATAAGCTTCTTGGGATATACTTTCTTGCGCGTATATGTACCGGACTTTTTCATTTAACGCAATGGGCAACTCTTTTACTCCTTATTATCGGCTCAGTAACAATTATAGCAGCGGTAATGATGGCTCTTATTCAGCACAATTATAAAAAACTTCTTGGCTATCATTCGATTTCTCAGGTAGGCTATATGATTACCGGATTAGCTTTGGGAACCCCTTTGGGTATTGCAGCAGGCTTGTTTCACTTGGTGAATAATGCCATTTACAAAGGAGGATTGTTCCTGACCTCAGGAAGTGTTGAAAAAAGAACCGGAAAGGAGGAGCTTGGCGAATTGGGCGGCTTGAGCAAATTCATGCCTTTAACCTTTATTGCAGCTCTGGTTTTTGCCCTTTCAATTTCCGGCATTCCACCTTTTAACGGATTTTACTCCAAATGGATGATATACACTGGAATAATTCAATTCGGAACAGGAACTGGCATCGCCAATAAACTCTGGATGGTCTGGTTGACATTAGCACTTATAGGCTCAGCCTTAACATTAGCCAGCTTTGTAAAACTTATTTCAGGTATTTATTTAGGAAGAAGAAACGAGCAATTAGGCGAAGTTAAAGAAGTCAGCTTTCTGATGTGGTTTCCGCAATCTGTTTTAGCAGTTTTATGCGTGTTGTTTGGCATTTTTGCATACAATTGGGTAATCCCAGGTCTTATTGGTTTTACACATGTAGGTAATGCCAACACATTTCCCGGTTTATGGCCGGCACAAGCAGTTTCAATATTGATACTGGTTTCAATTATTGTAGGATTTATTATTTATTGGGTTGGGACTTTGAAAACCAGAAGAGTATCAGATAGTTTTATTGGAGGAGAGAAGCTTCAGGAAGAATTAAGCTATTCATCTCTGGAATTTTACAAAACAATAGGTACATTCAAACTATTTGGTTTCTTTTATGAAAAAGCCAAAAGAAAGTGGTTTGATATATATCATCTGGGCAAAGAATTTGTTCTTGGGCTAAATTCAATGCTCAGCTGGTGTCATACTGGGATTCTTTCCACTTACCTGATGTGGATGATATTGGGTATTGCAGCTATGTTGGTAATCTTAATTGTGTAAGGATATAAGTATGGAAATATATTTGGTAATAATGCTGGTTTTAATGATATTAGGCTCAATTAATTCGCTGCATGCCAAAGACTTAATGTCTGCAGTAATATCATTGGGTATTGTCGGATTTGGACTGGTTATATCTTTTTTGCTCTTATATGCACCAGACCTGGCGATTGTTCAGGTTGTGATTGAGATAATAACCCTAACAACGACTATTGCTGTTATTGTTAGTGCAACCTATGAATTAGAGAAGAAGAAAATAGGTTACAGTTCCGGTTTTTATGCAGGGACAATTTTAATTTTTACAGTAATTATCTTAATGGTTGTTTCAAGATTTACAAACATATTAAGCTATTTTGGTCAACATGTTATGAGAATGGCTGATATTTATATTAAATCAGCCCCTGAGTCCGGAAGTGCAAACCTGGTTACAGGCATAGTGCTGCATTTCAGAGCTTACGATACTTTAGGGGAAGCTACAGTTCTGGTTACTGCTGTGATTGGCGTTCTCACTATTTTAAGGCATTCCGGGAAAAAGAAGGATAACTGATATGAAAGGAAGTTTACTATGATAAGTCCACATGGTATGACAATAATTGTTAAAAAGATATGCCAGTTCATTGCCCCTACAATATTTCTTTTTGGCATCTACATTTCTGTCTATGGTCATCTCTCTCCAGGTGGTGGCTTTGCGGGAGGTGTCATTATGGCAAGCGCTTTTATCCTTCAAATTCTGTCTGATGGTAGTCTGCTTGAGAAGTTAAAAAGCGAAAGATGGCGTCTGGAGTTATCAGAAAGTCTCTCAATCTTCAGCTTCCTTATTTTAGCTGTGCTGGGTTTATTATTGGCTGGTACAGCAGTGTTTTTTGGTAATTTTCTTCCCCCGGGCAAGCTGGGACAACTGATTAGCGGAGGATTTATCCCCATAGGAAATCTAATCATCGGAATTGAAGTATGTGCCTCTATGACATTAATCTTTGTGGCATTAATTATTTTCAAAGACGAGGAGTCAGAATGATTCTGTTTGTATTATGTTTCGTCCTTTTTATGATTGGGTTATATGGTGTGATTTTGCAGAGGAATCTGATTAAAATTATTATCGGACTTGCAATTATGGAATATAGTGTCTATTTATTTTTAATTTTAATAGGTTATGTTAAGGGAGGCACAGTTCCCATAATTTCGGATTTTTTTGAAAACGGTCCGTTTGTTGACCCCTTACCTCAAGCATTGGTTTTAACGGCAATAGTTATCGGATTGGCAACAAAAGCACTTTTGCTGTCTGTTGCAATCCGGCTGTATAAGCATTATGGGACGTTTGATATCAGAAAAATGAATAATCTCAAGGGATAAGATATGGGTTCATTACTTCCACTCTATATCATAATTCCTCTCGGAACAGCTTTCTTAACGCTGATTTTCGGGAGGTGGCTGCACAATCTTGGTAAATATTTGATAATACCGGCAATGCTTTTTCTCACAGGATTAACTATTTATTTTGTCTCACAAATACCACAAACAGTGGTTTATCGTGTGGGAGGTTTTGCTGATGTGCTCAATATACCAGTAGCAATATTCCTGGTTGCGGATGGATTGACCAATATTTTGCTTCTGATTATATCTATTGTGGGTCTTTTGGTTGCACTGTATTCTCTGAGCTACACGAAACAGTATACCGGGGAAACAAAGTTTTATGCACTCTTCTGCCTGATGTTGGCAGGTATGTATGGTGTTGTTATTGCCGGAGATATTTTTAATCTGTTTGTCTTTCTTGAAATTGCATCCATAGCTTCATACACTTTAGTAGCTTTTGGTATTGAGAAGCAGCAGTTGGAAGCTACTTTTAAATACCAGGTTTTGGGCGGTGTATCTTCCCTGATAATTTTGAGTGCTATTGGATTTATTTATTGGACAACAGGCACATTAAACTTGGCTGACATAGCCAGGCAACTCCCCCAGGTTAAGTCTTTCCAGCTTTTTGTCTCTGTTTTATTAATTGGGGGATTTGGATTAAAAGCCGCCCTGGTTCCATTCCATTCCTGGCTGCCTGACGCTCACTCTTCTGCTCCTTCACCGATTTCGGCGATGTTATCAGGAGTTTTGATAAAAGCAGTTGGAGCTTACGTTATAATCAGACTGTTTTTTAATATTTTCCAGATAAACTACCAGATTGCAATGACAATCACTGTCTTGGGAACTCTCTCAATGATTGTTGGTGTCTTTCTGGCAATTGGACAATGGGATTTTAAACGTTTATTAGCTTATCACAGCATCAGTCAAATGGGTTATGTAGTTTTGGGCATCGGTATCGGTCTGCTTGTGTTGGCTACAGGCGGACAAGAGAAGGTAGCAATACTGGCCATAACCGGTGGACTATTTCACATGCTAAATCACTCAATATTTAAAGCTTTACTGTTTTTGAATGCCGGCTCTGTTGAATATAGAACAGGTACCCGCGATTTAAAAAGACTTGGGGGCCTGGCAGAAAAAATGCCTATTACCTCCGGAAGCTCTTTTGTCGCCTCAATGGCTATTTCAGGAATACCACCATTTAATGGTTTCTTCAGCAAAGTTGTCATTATCTTTGCTGCTATTCAGGCGGGATATTACTGGTTAGCATTTTTTGCAGTTGTAGTCAGTATTGTTACACTGGCATCTTTTACAAAAGTTCAGAAATACGCTTTCTATGGCGAGTTACCGGCAAAGTATGAGAATGTTAAAGAATCGCCTTTTGGAATGTCTTTATCTATGACGATTTTAGCTATATTATGTTTGATAATGAGTTTGCTGATTATTCCCGGGGTGCGGGAAATCTTTTTAAAACCGGCAGTTGATGTTTTGATGGATGCTTCTAAATATTCTGTAAAAGTGATAGGGTTATAAGTATGAAACACATCACGCTATTTATTAGTTTGTTTTTCTTGTGGATGTTGCTCACTTTCAGTTTGAATGCGTATAACATTATAGTGGGACTTTTTACTGCGTTAATCGTCACTCTTTTGTTTGGGCACAGGTTTTTGCAAGACTGGAAAAAGTTTTACAATCCATTGCGCTATATTTGGGGATTGATTTACGTTGTTGTTTTAATCTGGGATTGCATCAAAGCAAACTTTGATGTAGCCTATCGGGTTCTAAGCCCTAAAATGCCTATAAAACCCGGCATTGTCAAGGTAAAAAGCAGTCTTAAAACTGACATTGCCAAAGTATTTCTGGCAAATTCAATTACCATGACCCCTGGTACTATTACTGTTGATATAATAGATGATTATTTCTATGTTCACTGGATTTATGTAAGCAGCAATGATCCTGCAGTCTATACTGAAAAAATCATCGGGCGTTTTGAAAAACTATTAAAGAAGGTATTCGAATGATGATTGATATATTATTATACATTCTTATGGGTTTGAGTTTCCTAAGTTTCATACGTGTTTTGTACGGACCATCAATGGCTGACAGGATGGTTGGCATTGATATTTTTGGGATTTTGGTAGTTGGAGTATGCGCACTTCTTGTAGTAAAAACCGGTAGAACTTTTTTAATTGATGTTGCTATTGCCTGGATAGTTCTTGGTTTTATAGCCACTATTACGTTAGCAAAATATTTAGCAAGGAAGAAGTTAGATGAATAGCATAAGCATTTTTCTCTTAATTGTAGGCATTGTTTTTGATTTATTCGGATGCATTGGTTTACTAAGACTTCCTGATGT
The DNA here is from genome assembly GCA_002435865.1 of Cloacimonetes bacterium UBA6097. Classification (GTDB taxonomy): domain Bacteria; phylum Cloacimonadota; class Cloacimonadia; order Cloacimonadales; family Cloacimonadaceae; genus UBA5614. The sequence goes on from DIWV01000014.1 coordinate 24,688, forward strand.
ATATAATCGTCTTCAGTCTGCAACCAAATGCGTGACTTTGGGTACTTGCAGTATTTTGCTGGCACTGTTTCTGCATTATGGATTTACCAGTGTTGGGATTAAAGCGCTTATTGCTATTCCATTTTTGTTTTTTGCATCTACAGTCGGAGCTCACGCGCTTATCAGGGGTTCTTATAAGTTTGGAATTAAGCTTACAGACAAAACAGTTATAGACGATTATAAGGAAGTTAGTAAATGAAATATCCTAAGTTGCGTGAATTAAAAGAAGCTATCATTTCACTTTTTTCCAAGCCATATACGTCGAGTTATCCCAAAGGTGATTTCAAACCATTTGCAGGATACCGTGGAAAACCAGTTGTAGATGAGGATAACTGTGTCGGTTGTGAAACCTGTGCGAATGTATGTCCACCCAATGCAATTACTTATATTGATGATGCCGAGACAGGCATTAGGACAATTACGCGAGATTATGGTCAGTGCATATTTTGCGGTCAATGCGAAGAACATTGCATTACGGGGAAGGGCGTAAAATTATCGGATGAGATATTCGATTTAGCGTGCACAGATAGATCCCAAGTTGTTGAGAAGCAAGAAAGAGAATTACTCATATGTGATAACTGCAATGCAATCATAACAACCAAAGACCATATGAAATTTATACACGAGAAGCTTGGTCCACTGGCTTATTCTTCAATTTTAAACCTTAACATGTTGAACGAAAGATTAAAGCTGGCTGGCACTGGAGATACTGAAGTTAAGGTAAGAGACGAACTTAAGCGAAAAGATTCATTTAGTGTTCTCTGCCCTAATTGCAATAGGCAACTTCAGTTAAAAACTCTCGAATAGGTTATCGTTTTAAAAAATTAACATCTTCTTTTCAGAGACTGCGATAGAAATATCTTAAATCAAAGTTTACAAAGGGTACTGTAATGGAGAACATCTTTTTGCCTTTACTTGATAAAGATAAAACACTTTTGTTTGTTGGTGTTGGAAATCGTTTAAAGAGCGATGATGCCATAGGCATTCACATTTGTGAGGAGATTAAGCAATCTCGGCGTAAACAGGTGTTAATCGTCGAAAGCGGTATCGAGAAGTTTGTAGGTAAAATTAATTCGATATCTCCTGATATCCTTGTTTTGGTAGATTGTACAGACTTCAATAAGGAACCGGGTTGTTTTAATTTATTTCCTATTGGTGAAACGCATGATAATACGCTTCATACTCATACTATTTCTTTACTCAGAATCTCCGAGTTTTTTTTAATGGATACTTACGTTCTTGGAATTCAACCTGAATTTGTTGGTTTTGGGGAAAAGATTACTCCGATTGTAATGGAAAGAGCTAAACAAATCATCTCTTTTTTAAATGAAATATTGTAAGTTTAATCGACATGTTTTCGTTTTTTCTAAAAGAAAATAGCCTGCAATGATTTACATTAAAATTAACGGAGTTGTGCAGGGAGTAGGTTTTCGACCATTTGTATATCAATTGGCAAATCAATTGAACCTAAAAGGATATGTTTTAAATTCTAATGAAGGTGTGGAAATTGAAATTGAAGGCACAGACACAAATATAGAAACATTTGTCGATACAATCAAAACACAACATCCTGTTGCTGCCATTATCAACACATTTGAGCTTAAAAATCTCCCTGATTTTGGTTACAGGGCTTTTGAAATCAGGCAAAGCAGCAAAAAAGCAGGTTCAACTTTTATTTCTCCCGATTTGAGAATATGTGGTGATTGTATTAATGAATTAAAAAATCCTGAAAACAAAAGATACAATTACCCTTTTGTTAATTGTACTAATTGCGGGCCAAGATATTCAATAATAGAAACAACACCCTACGACAGACCTCTTACATCTATGAAAGATTTTGTCATGTGCGAATTTTGCCGGGATGAATATGAAAATCCATCCGACAGAAGATTCCATGCTCAACCTATTGCTTGCCCTGATTGTGGTCCGGAATTGGTTTTCTTGGATAGCAATCTCCTTCAAATTTCAGGGGATCCCATTATAAACTGCCTGAATGCCATTAAAAAAGGGAAAATTGTAGGAATAAAGGGAATTGGTGGCTTTCATTTAGCATGCGACGCAACAAATGAGTCAGCTGTCATGACGATGAGAAACCGTAAAAACCGGCCGGCTAAACCCTTTGCTGTTATGTGTAAAAGTGATAATCTTAGAGAGATTGTTGATTGTACTGATCCGTTCTTAAGTTTATTAAATTCTCCCCAAGCTCCAATAATGATACTTCCAAAGAAAAAACAGAGTCCTATAGCTGATTCTGTAGCTCCTCAAAACATGAATCTTGGTGTTTTCATGCCTTATGCACCACACCATTTACTTCTTTTCGACCATTTAGAATCCCTTACCCCACTTTATCTGGTCATGACTTCCGGCAACATAAACGATGAACCAATAGCAAAAAGTGAGAAAGACCTGAAGGGATTATGTGATTATTTCTTAACTCATAACCGTCCAATCCTGAACAGATGTGATGATTCGGTTATTCTCTCTTCCCAAGTTGATTCAATTATGGTTAGGCGTTCCCGTGGTTATGTGCCTTCACCCCTAATGCTGCCATTTAAAACTGTTCCCACTCTGGGTACAGGAGCAGAATTGAAAATCTCATTTTGCCTTACAAAGAATGATTTGTTCTATTTATCACCATATATAGGTAACAATAACAGTAAATCTACAGAAGATTTTTATATTGAGACATTATTGAAGTATCAGGATTGGTTCAAAATAAAACCGGAGCTGATAGGTTGTGACTTGCATCCGGATTATCTGACAACACATCTTGCCCGGAGCATGAATCTTCCATTGGTACAGATTCAGCATCATCATGCTCATATAGCTGCTGTTATGGCAGAGAACAAATTAGATGAATCTGTAATTGGCATTTCATATGACGGAACCGGCTATGGCGATGATGGTGCTATTTGGGGCGGTGAAATATTTACAGCAGATTATACAGGGTATGAGAGAAGATATCATATTAATTATCTTCCCTTACCTGGAGGGGATTCGGCTATTACCCATCCGGCAAGAATTGCTTGTGCTTATCTTGAGTCTGCGGGGCTTGATAGCGAATTCCTCAAAGGGATAACAGATTTTGAAAGGCAAGTAATCAAAAAGCAAATCGACAATAACTTCAATCTCTTTCAAACTTCAAGTATGGGTAGGCTCTTTGACTGCGTAAGTGCTATGCTAGGTCTTTTTTCAGTAATTACTTTCGAAGCCCAGTCTGCGATAGCACTTGAACAACTATGTAATAAATCAGATTTATCTGATGTTTCTTCTTATCCTTATCAACTTATAAATAATGTTATAAATGTCATCCCATTGATTGAAGCAGTGAAAAATGATATTCTTAATGATGAAACTATCAATCTGATTGCCCTGAAATTTCACAAAACTATCATAGAATTCACTCTTGCAGCTGTCCTCGAGGTAAGCAGCGAAACAGGAATAAAAAAGATTGTCATGTCTGGTGGGGTTATGCAGAACATGGTTCTCTTTGAGGGTTTGATAAATAGACTGCAAAAAAATAACTTTACAGTTTACTATTCTTCCGCGATACCTACTAATGATGGAGCAATAGCTCTGGGGCAAGCTCTAATTGCAAACAGGTTAATGAAATAGGAAAGATATAATATGTGTTTAGCAATACCCGGCAAAATAGTTAAAAAAACCGAAAACAGCATGGGAGTAGTCGATTTAGGTGGTGTAACCAAAGAGATATCTCTTATTTTCCTTCCCGAAGCAAAAGAAGGTGATTGGATAATAATACACACCGGTTTTGCACTTGAAAGCATTTCCGAAAAAGATGCCCTGGAAACAATATCTATCTTACAGGAAGCATATGGAAAAGGGAAGACGTGATATAACAATGAATTTACAAAACTATCGTCAACCTGAGTTAATCAAGCAAGTTTTGAATGACTTGAATGAATTTAAGCGAGCTGTTACTTTCATGGAAGTATGTGGCAGCCATACAATGGCAATTGGACATTGGGGTCTGCGCAAGCTATTGCCGGAAAACATCAGGTTAATTTCAGGACCAGGATGTCCTGTATGTGTAACTCCAGCTTCTGTAATTGATGAACTAATTAAGTTAAAGGACATAACAATAGCAACATTTGGGGACTTAATCCGGGTACCGGGCACAGAGCAGACTTTAGAGCAAGCCCGAGCCCTGGGAGCTAATATTAAAACTGTTTATTCTCCTTTAGATGCTCTGGATTTATCTAAAAAGCAGGAAACAGTTTTCGTTGGCATTGGCTTTGAAACAACGATCCCCGGAATTGCGTACACAATATTAGAAGCCAAGAAACAGAATCTGACAAACTTTTCAGTTTTACCACTCTTCAAGCTTATACCACCTGCTCTTGATGCTCTTTTAACTGATGAAGAAGTAAAAATCAATGGCTTTATCTTACCCGGTCATGTTAGTGTTGTAATTGGTACTGATGCCTATGAATTCATACCCAAGAAATATGGCATAGGTGGAGTTGTTACCGGATTTGAACCATTGGATATTGTTTTGGGAATTAAAAATCTGGTTGAGCAGATAGATAATCCCGGAATTGTTAATGAGTATAGCAGGATAGTGACAGCAGAAGGTAACATTGCAGCGAAATCAATTATGTCTGATGTCTTTGAAGTAGGTAATGCTATCTGGAGAGGTTTGGGAGAAATTCCTGGTTCAGGACTTGACATCAGGTCAGAGTATGCACAATTTGATGCGTTAAAAAGATATGATATAACAATTAAAAACATTGAAGGAAATCCTGCATGCCTCTGCAGCAGTGTTTTGAAGGGAAAGATTATGCCCCTGGACTGCCCGTTGTTTGCAAATATTTGCACTCCGGCTAATCCCATCGGACCCTGTATGGTCTCATCTGAGGGCAGTTGTGCAGCATATTATAAGTATGAAAAATGATATAATAACTCTCGGACACGGCAGCGGTGCAGCCTTAACCCGCCAGTTGATAAGTGAGGTTTTTGCCGGGAAGTTTAAACTTGCAGAACTTAATGATGCTGCCTGCATTGATAATCATATTACGGTTACAACTGATGCCTATGTTGTTAATCCTCTTTTCTTTCCGGGGGGAGATATCGGTAAGCTTTCCATAACAGGCACAGTTAATGATTTGAGCATGAATGGCAGCGTACCTGCATATATTGTCGCCAGTTTTATTCTCGAAGAAGGTTTTAGTATTGAAAAGCTGAAACTTATAGCGGACTCTATGCAAAAGACTGCAGAAGAAGCAGGCGTTAAAATAATTGCCGGTGATACAAAAGTGGTTGAAAAAGGCAAATGTGATGGTGTTTATATAACTACAACCGGGATTGGTTTTTTACCTGATGGTGTAAACTTAGCGGCAAAGAACATTAGCGAAGGTGACAAAATAATTGTCAATGGCAGTTTGGGTGATCACACAGTAGCAATCATAAATGCTCGTCAGAATTTGGGCTTAGATCCCGCTCCGGAAAGTGACTGTGCTCCTTTGCGGGAAGTTATCGAAATTTTATTAAATACAACCAAGTTTAAATTTGCCAGAGATGCAACCCGGGGTGGAGTCGCCACGATTCTTAATGAAATATATGAAGATACAGGTTTGGGTATGATAATCGAAGAAACTTCACTCCCGATTAAAGATTCTACAACAGCACTATGCGGATTGTTGGGCTTGGATCCTCTTTACATGGCTAATGAGGGAAAGCTTGTAGCTATAATATCTGAACCAAATAATGATATGCTCAGCAGGCTGAAAGCTCACAAATATGGCAAAGATTCTGCTATAATTGGTAAAGTTACCAAAGAAGTGAAGGGTGTTTATCTCAGAACTGCCCTGGGAAGTCTAAGGCCTTTGCTGATGTTAGCATCTGATCCGCTGCCCAGGATTTGTTAATTTCAGGGTCAATCAGAGGATATTATGCACGAAGGAGCTATAGTAAAATCACTGCTTGATATAGCCAATAAAAGCTTTACAGAATCTGAATTGAAAGAAGTTAACAGAGTAAAAGTTATCATCGGAAAATTCCACAATATAGTTAATGAAGTAATGGAAATGCACTTTGATTTGATGAAAAAGGAAATTGCCGGTTTTGAACAGGCAATTCTTGAAATTGAAGAAAGAGATTTGATCATACAATGCAGGAAATGTCATAAGACAACCAGCCTTAATGATATTAATTTTGCCTGCTCTGATTGCGGTTCAACTGATACTGAATTGATTCATGGAAATGAGCTATACATTGCCTCAATCGAGGGAACCGATAACACAAAATGAAATTTTAACTTTGGATATGAAGGAAGGATTGATGAGCCAAAAAGAAATAAAAATAATGCAAAAAATATTAAATGTCAACGACAGGATTGCTGATGATCTGCGTACTGAAATGAGTAAAAAGGGAATTGTTTATATCAATTTAATGAGTTCACCCGGTTCAGGCAAAACAAAGCTGCTGGAAAAGACTGCAGGAGCAATCAGGGATAAAATTTTTGTTATCGAAGGAGATATACAGACTACTCTGGATGCAGAACGATTAGCTGCAGCAGGAGTTGGAGTTTATCAGATTAATACAGGTCCTTTCGGAGGTGACTGCCATCTGGAAGCAGGATGGATTCGTTCAGCTTTGGAAGAAATTGAACTGGAAAATGTGAAATATCTGTTTGTTGAAAATATCGGCAATCTGGTTTGCCCCGCAGAGTTTGATGTGGGTGCCCATATTAATGTAGTAGTTCTGAGTGTAACCGAAGGTGAAGAAAAACCACTCAAATATCCTTTGGCGTTTCGCAATTCACAACTGTGCCTGATTTCTAAAACAGATTTGCTGCCATATCTGGACATTGACCTTGAGATGATGAAAGCGAACATGAGAAAAATCAATCCACAAATCAGGATAATAGAGTTATCCGCAAAGTCAGGCCAAGGCATACAGGATTGGCTGGATTTTTTAGCAGAATACAAAACTTGATCTCTCTTCATTTATTATAGAGTATGGGATTAATATTTTGGAACAAATAAAACCTATCAGCCGGTGAAAAAATACACATTAATTTATTGACATATTTATATACTTGTATAAAATATTAAAAAGAGTTACGCAGATTATGAATGGAAGTCAGTCGGGCGGATAATCTGCCCGGAATGCTTAATGTTAAACGCAACCACAAATAAGGAGTTGTTATGAACAGAAAGTTAGAAGAAGTATTTCAAACCAGAAAAAATGTTATCTATTCGGTTACCGGTGACACTACAATTAAAAATGCTGTTGATAAATTGAATATTCATAATATCGGTGCCCTGATGGTAATAAGTGAAAATGGGAGTATTGAAGGAATCTTCACTGAACGAGATGTAATGAAAAAGCTTGCAGCTACCAATGAACTCGTTGGTCATTTACTGGTGAAAGATATCATGACAAAGAAAGAAAGCCTTATCATTATTAATGGAGATGAATCAATCGCTGAAATCATGGATTTAATGTTAACCCAAAAGGTAAGGCATCTTCCGATTATTGACAAAGCGGGTGTTTTGCACGGTGTTATTGCAATGAGAGATGTTTTTAAGATTCTGTTAAAAGATGCAAAACGCGATACTGAAGACATGAAAGACTATGTGATGGGTAAATATCCTGCATAAAACCTGATAGCGTACATTAAAAAAAAGCAATTTACTTTTCAACCGATGAATGATTGTCATTCTTTCGCAGAAACGGGTGACAATCACATCGGGAGGACTAATAGAAAGAATTTATAACCTAAACTAATTCTATAATCTAGCCCAAATCACCTCACTTATTCCTTACTTGACGATAAGATTCATCAGGGAGTCATCAGGGAGTCATCAGGGACTTAGTCCCTGATGACTCCCTGATGACTCCCCGAAAACTCACTGCCTGAAGAGATGGTGGATATTGGAGCAAATAACAAATTAATTGACAAGACTTCCCCTTATCCAGAATAGATAATGAATTGATTTGCTATAACACTAAGCATATAATTGATATGGAGAAATATATGGAAAGCATCCTTATAAAAAACGGCATAATCCTCACAGGAAATCCACAGCAAGCAGTCTTGTATGGTCACGAGCTTTTACTGGAAAACGGTAAAATCAGCAAAATTGCTGCTAAAGGTGAAATCAAAAACTTCAACGGCAAAGAAATAGATGCATCCGGAAAAGTAGTCATGCCCGGCTTTATTAATGTTCATCACCACTTTTACAGTACGTTGGTAAGAGGCTTGGGCAAGGCTGCTCCTTCCAAAAACTTCAATGAAGTACTGGAAAATCTCTGGTGGAGACTGGATAAGAAACTCCTGATGGAAGATGTTTATTACTCTGCACTAATATCAGCCATTGATGCAGCTAAACACGGTACAACCACAGTTATTGACCATCATGCCTCTCCGGGTGCAATTTTGGGTTCTCTGAATGAAATTGCCAAGACTATCAAGCTTACAGGAATCCGCGCTAATCTCTGCTACGAAGTTACTGACAGAGACGGGGAATGCAAAACCCTGGACGGCATTAAAGAAAACGTGCAATGGCTGGAAAAAGTTCAGGCTGAGAAAAATGAATTCTTAAAAGGTCTTTTTGGTATGCATGCAGCTTTTACTCTGAGTGACAAAACCTTGGAATCTATCATGGTTGAAGGTGAGAAACTTGACTGCGGTTATCATATCCACGTGGCTGAAGCTGCCTCTGATGAGGAGTTTTCTCATAAGCACTTTGGTAAAAGTGTGGTGGAAAGGCTAAGAGAATTTAATCTTTTGAATGATAAAACAATTGCAGCGCATTGCGTGCATGTGGATGAAGAAGAGATGGAGATTCTGTCTTTTAAAAAGGTTGCAGTGGCACATAACCCCCAAAGCAACCAGAATAATGCAGTAGGAATTGCAGATGTAGTCAAGCTTGTGGGCAAAGGTATTTTAGTGGGACTCGGTACCGATGCCATGACTATCAATATGCTGGAAGAACTCAGAGTCGGATTATGGGCACAGCACCTTAAGCACGATCCCTCGCAGGGTTTTATGGAAATTGCCAATACGTTGCTTAGAAATAATGCTGTAATAGCCAACCGCTATTGGGATAATCAGTTAGGAATGCTGTCAGAAGGTAAAGCTGCTGACGTAGTTTTGATAGATTATTATCCGCCCACTCCACTGGATGCCAATACCTGGCTGGGGCATGTTATATTCGGTATTTCACAGTCAACGGTTGATACAACCATTTGCGGCGGGAAAATCCTTTACCAGAATAAAAAACTGATGCTCGATATTGATGAAGCAGCAGTTGCTGCCAAATCCAGGGAATGCGCAGTCAAACTCTGGGACAGATTTTAGGAGATAAATTATGTACGAACAAATAATGGAAAAAGCCAAACAATATGAAAAGGAAACTACCCGTTTTTTATGTGACATGATAGGTCACCCCAGTTTTTCCACCAAAGAAAAAGATGTAATTGACTGTATCAAAAAAGAAATGGAAGCTGTTGGTTTTGACGAAGTTAGAATAGACGGTCTGGGCAACGTAATCGGACGTATAGGTACAGGCAGGCACGTAATAGCCTTTGATGCTCATATAGATACAGTCTATGCAGGCGATATGTCTCTTTGGAAAACAGGCCCGTTCAAGGCAGAAGTAAAAGACGGAATGGTTATCGGCAGAGGCAGTGTAGATCAGGAAAGCGGTATGGCATCAATGTTAACGGCAGCCAGAATAATCAAGGAATTGAATTTCAACGATAAATTCAGCGTTTACTTCACAGGCACAGTAATGGAAGAAGACTGCGATGGATTATGCTGGCAATACCTGATTAAAGAAGAAAAACTGGTTCCTGAACTAGTGGTCATAACCGAACCGACAAATCTTAATATTTACCGTGGACACCGGGGTAGAATGGAAATGATGATTCATGTAAAAGGACTTTCCTGTCATGGTTCTGCACCGGAACGCGGAGATAATGCAATTTACAAAATCAGCAGGATCGCTTTGGAGATAGAAAAACTGCACGATAAGCTTAAAAATGATGCTTTCCTTGGCAAGGGAAGCGTTGCCGTGACGCAGGTCTTCTTCTCCTCTCCGTCCCAGTGTGCTGTTCCTGATGCCGCATCCATTCAATTGGACAGACGCCTGACATACGGTGAAACCAAAGACACAGCTGTCATGGAAGTAAAAGCAGCCTGCCGGAAAGCCGGATATCCGGAAGCGGATGTGGAAATTCTGATGTACGAAGAAGCTGCCTATACCGGGCTTGTCTATCCAACGGAAAAGTATTATCCCACCTGGGTTTTACCGGAAAGTTCTCCCTGGCTGAAAACTGCTGAGCAGAGTTATGAGAAAGTTTTGGGTAAGAAACCATTTGTTGATAAATGGACGTTCAGCACTAATGGTGTGGCTATTATGGGCATGCATAATATTCCGTGTATCGGCATGGGTCCGGGTAATGAGATATATGCTCATGCACCAAATGAAGCCTGTCCTGTAGAGCATTTGACCAAAGCTGCAGCTTTTTATGCAGCTTTCATTTATGCGTTGAATCAAAAGAGAGATTAACAGAGGGACAATGTTTTTCAAGCATTATCGTTGTACAGGGTGCGGAAAAGAATACTCCCGGGATGAAGTGCGTTATCTGTGCCCCGACTGTAGCAAAAATTATAAGGCAGGAATGCCGTTAACAGGAGTTTTGGAAGCCATTTTTGACTATGATGCCATCGCAGAACAATGGAAAAAAAATCCTGATATAGAACTCTTTTCTGCTGTTGAACAGGAATATTATCCCGAACTTCCGGTCGGTAACACACCATTATTCCGCTCTGCAAGGCTTGCTGAAGCAATCGGGTTGATGGATTTATTAATCAAGAACGATGGTCTCAATCCCAGCGGTTCACTTAAAGACAGGGCTTCACATCTGATGGTTGCAGAAGCTATCCGCCTCAAAGAAAAGAAGGTTGTAACAGCTTCCACAGGAAATGCAGCCTGTGCTCTGGCGGCCTTATGTGCCAGTGCAGGACTGGAAGCGGTGATTTTTGCTCCCAAGTCTGCTCCGCCTGCAAAGCTTATCCAGATAAAAGTGCATGGTGCAAAGCTGATTACTGTTGATGGCACCTATGATGATGCCTTTGCTGCTTCATTAGATTATACATCTAAAGAAGGCGGACTGAATCGTAATACCGCTTATCATCCGCTTACTATTGAAGGTAAGAAAACAGTCGGGCTGGAAATCTTCCTGCAAAACAATCAGAATGTTCCGGACTGGATTGTCGTCCCTGTCGGAGATGGTGTTATTCTTTCCGGAGTACACAAGGCATTTGTAGATTTGCAAAGAGCCGGAATTATCACCAGGCTGCCCAAGCTTTTATCTGTACAGGCAGAAAGCTCTGATGCTGTTACCCGTTACTTTGAGACAGGTACATATTCCGATGCTGTCAAACCCAATACCTTTGCTGATTCCATCTCAGTTAAAACACCCAGTAATGCTCACTGGGCTGTTCAAGCCCTGAAAGAATCAAATGGAACTTCTGTAACCGTAACAGATGAAGAAATAAGCAAGGCACAGCTATTACTGGCAAGAACCACTGGTGTGTTTGCCGAACCTGCTGCCTCAGCAGGACTAGCAGGACTCATCAAGGCAACAGGCAAACATATTCTGTGCAGGCTGGACCAGGTGGTTTTGCTTGTTACAGGGCATGGGCTTAAAGACACCGGAGCAGTGAAAATATAGCATGAAAAAGCTTCTCATGAACGGATTGATCTGGCAGGATACAGGTTTTATAAAACGGGATGTTCTGCTTAAAGACGGTAAAATTATAGCCATAGACGAAAATTTGCCCGAATCCAAAGCGAAGATTATTGATTGCAGTGATGCGCTTATATTGCCAGGTATTGTAGATATGCATGTTCACGTTGGTGAAAAAACCGGCGGTCTTGCTTTGGCAGATGATTATGTTTCTTTGTCCATTCTTGGAGATTTATGCGGAATAGCAGCCATAGGAGCTTTTATAACAGAGACTTCTGATACACATCAAAAGCAGAAAACACTATGCACTCAGTACATGGCTGCGAATGAAAAAGCTAATCTTGATTTTAAACAGAAAATTCACTGGCATCTTACTCCCACGGTTTCCGAACCACAGGATATCATTCCATTACTAAGAGAAGGTTGCGACCTTAAGTTTTATACAACCTATAAAAATGCCGGAATCTACCGTTCATACAAGGAAATAGCTCGCTGGATGCAGGATCTGGAAAGCTATAAACCACGTATGTTAGTGCATTGTGAAGACGATGAAGTTGTGAGTGTTAGTTCTTCATACAATCCTTTTCATCATCCCTTTGACCATACAAAACGGCGTCCTGAAAAGGCGGAAATAGTTGCAGTGGAGAAGGTGCTGGACCTTGCTGTACAGCATAATTACCCTGTGCATATTGTGCATGTCTCCACTCCGGAAGCAGCTTTACTGGTAAATCAAGCCAGGCAGTCCGCTCCTGTAACGTGTGAAACGGCTCCTCATTATCTGCTTTTAAATGAAGAATACCTGAAAAGAGAGGATGGACATCAATGGTTATGTACGCCACCCTTGAGAAGTGAAGCAACCAGAGGAAAACTGGTTGAGCTTCTGCAGGATGGACTTTTTGATGCCATAGCGACTGACCATTGTCCATATATAACTAAAGATAAAGATAGGTCTAAAGACAATCCTGAACAAGTACCGAGCGGTATTGCCGGTCTGGGTGCAACTTTCCCCCTTCTTTACGAAAACCTTGTCAGAAATGAGAAAATCACACTTGATGAGTTAATTACTCTAATCTCATCCAATCCTGCCAAATTAATGAATCTTTATCCTGAGTATGGAAAAATCAGAATCGGGAGTAATGCAAGCCTGATAATTCTGCAGAATAAAACTGACAGATTCACACACCACTTTGTTGTATCTTTATCAAATACTCCTAATCCCTGGATGGATTTTTCTCATAATGTAAACTACCGCTGCAGCGAGGTCTATAATGAAAACTATGAATAGTAAATCAACTGCCTGGCGTAATGACGCTTATGCCAAAGTAACCGGCATTGCTAAGTATACAGATGATCTGAAGATGCTGAATTGCCTGCACGCGGTCCCGGTTTATTCAGATTATGTTTCTGCAAAGATTATTTCTATTGAAACCGATAAAGCAATGAAACAACCGGGAGTGGTCAAAGTAGTTACTTACAAAGACGTACCCGGTAATCTGCAATTTGGTCAGATTATTAAAGATTATTCTATTTTTGCTCATGACAGAATCCGCACCTGCGGCGATGTGATAGCTGTGATTGTTGCAATAAGCAGGCAGCAGGCAATAGATGCCATTCCCTTTGTAAAGCTGGTTGCAGAAGAGCTTCCCGCTGTTCTTGATGCTGAGGAAGCATTAAAAGAAGGTTCTCCGCTTGTGCATGAAAGCCATGGCAGCAATATTGCCAACTATCATTGTGTGCGCACAGGTGATATAGCCAAGGGTGAGAAAGAAGCTGATATCATTATTGAGCAGGAGTTTACAACTTCCAGAATTGAACATGCCTACATGGAACCTGAATCTGCCTTGTGCTGGCAACGTCCGGATGGTGTGATGGAAGTCTTTGGCAGTATGCAGCATCCTTTCAGCACACGCCGGTTTGTGGCAAGTACTTTGGGAAAACCTCTGTCTGATGTGGAAGTCAAGACTGTTCCCATGGGTGGTGGTTTTGGCGGTAAAGATGATACTGCAGCGATTGTTTGTGCCAGGACAGCATTGTGCTCAATGATGACAAAACGTCCTGTTAAAATGACTTATTCACGCGAATGGAGCATGCGGGAAAGTTACAAACGTCATCCCTATAAAATCCAATACAGAATGGGTCTTAAGAATGATGGTAAAATCACCTTTGTCAAAGTCCGCATGGTTGCAGATGGTGGTGCTTATTGTTCTGTAACTCCATGGGTTACATGGCGTTCCACTGTCCAGTGTTGTGGTCCGTATGAAGTGCCTAATGTTCATTGTGATGTCTATGGAGTATATACCAATAATATCTATTGCGGTGCAATGCGTGGCTTTGGCAGTCCACAGGTTAATTTTGCTATTGAGCAGTTAATTGAAATGGCAGCAGAAAAGCTTGGTCTGGATGAGATTGAGATGAGAAGACGCAATATGGTGCATCAGGGCTCTATTACTGTCACAGGTCAGAAACTTGATATGCACACAGTTAGTCTTGAACAGGTTTTAGACATTGTTGTTAAAGAAAGTGATTACTTGAATAAAAAGCAAAAATGCTCCTTTGGTAAATCCGAAAACGACCAATTATATGGCATCGGACTTGCCATTAGCTACCGTGGCATGAGCCTGGGAGCGGAAGGAACCGACTTTAACAGCGCCATTATCAATGTCCAGCCGGATGGGAGTATCCTTTTAGAAACAGGTGTACATGAAAACGGGCAGGGCAGTGAAAGCGCTATGATTCTGCTTTGTGCAGAACATTTATCCGTCAGTAAGGACCGCATCAGATACCGTCAACCTTCCACATCCAACATTCCTGACGGTGGTACAACAGTTGCTTCCCGTGGAACCTTATTAGGCGGTGGAGCAGTTGTTAATGCAGCCAAACAGCTGAGAGAACATATAGCTAGAGTTATTGCTCCTGATTTGAAGTGCAAAGCTGAAGATGTTATCTTTGAGAATGAAATTTTATACGATAAAGATAAAAAGCATAAAATCAGCTTCAATGAAGCAATCAGGCTGATGTATTCCAGACAGGAATACCCTTATAGCTTTGGTGTATTCCAGGCTCCACAAGTCAGCTGGGATGAGCATACAGGCCAGGGAAATGCATATTTCACCTGGGTTTATGCCTGCCAGGCTGTGGAATTGAAAGTCAATGCCAAAACAGAGCAGATAACTTTGCTCAATATGATTGCAGCACATGATGTGGGCAAGGCGGTAAATCCTGAGTTACTTAAAGGTCAGTTCTATGGCGGCATGGCAATGGGTGCAGGATATGGTATACTGGAAAAGTGCGATGTTAAGAATGGAAAAGTTGTTCCGACCAATTTGCATCAATATAGAATTTTGCGCAGTACCGACCTGCCGGAAATGACTGCTATCATAGTTGAAAATTATGATCCGGTTTCACCCTCAGGAGCAAAAGGAATAGGTGAACCTACCAATGAGATTATGGCTCCGGCAATTGCCAATGCAGTTTATCATGCTACAGGAAAACGCTATCCTGATCAACCGGTAAAGATTATTGTTGAACGAAGAGATACAGAGGCACAGAGCCATGGAGAAAAGAAATGAAAACGATTATAAACAAGAAAGAAATCAATATAAAAACCGAAGATAAAGACTTAAATCTACTTGAATGGTTACGTGAGACTATAGGTATGACAGGAGCAAAGAACGGTTGCGGTATTGGTGTCTGTGGTGCCTGTACTATTCTTATAGAAAATAAACCCCAAAAGTCCTGTATACTGAAAGTGCAGGATATTATCGGTAAAGAAGTTACAACAATAGAAGGCATGGCTAATGCTGACGGTACTTTGCATCCTCTGCAGCAGGCTTTTATGGATGCGGGAGCTATACAGTGCGGATTTTGCACTCCGGGTATGGTATTAACTGCTCATGCTTTTTTGCTTAAAAATCCTAATCCCACACGTCTGCAAGCCCGGCAGGCAATCAAAGGGAATTTATGCAGATGTACGGGATATCAGCAGATAATTGATGCAATTATATCAGCTTCAGCGTATTACAACAGCTAAAAATATATCCTTACAAACAGCCTTTCGCCAGGAGTTACATGTTTCAGAGCTTCCTGCATATTATCAAATTTGATTTCCATCTTGATATAAGTATTTGCTGTTTCGAATGTTGAACTCAGGGATTTGACTTTTTCCATCACAGGTGAAACAGTAACAACCTGTCCAATGATTTTTTTACTGCAGTCACAGTATATCCGTACCATCTGGCCAACTTTTACTTTCTGTCGGGTGGAAGATGAACCATAGGCAATAATCCATACATTGCTCAAATCAGCAATCTCAGCTATAACATCACCTTTGTCTATCTTTTCACCCGGGCGATAGTTAATATCAGTGACTATGCCATTAATTGGAGAATAAACTTGTAAGCTTTTGATTTCTTCATGCAGATCATTTATATCAGCTTCGATCTCATTCAAATCAATTAGGTTTTTTGAAGCGAGGATATCCACATTGTTTGCGAGAATATCTTTTCTGGCTTGCAATAATCGGATAATATTCCGGCTTGATTTTATGGTTTCGGAAGCAACCAGGGAATCTCCCTTTAGTTCGTAATATTCCTTATGCACATCCCAGAAATCCTCAGCAGCTTTATTAAAATCTGAAGTGTTCAGGATTCCTTTATCATACAGCTTTACATTGGCGTCATATTTCTTTTTACTGCTGGCATAACGCTCTTCCATGAACTTGTATTTTTCCAGTACCTTTTTTATTTCCAATTTGGCTTCTTCAAGGTCAATCTGATTATCCTGGATATCTTCATCAAGTTTGTACAATTCTGTTTTTAAATAATCGCCCGATTTAGCAGAATGAATTAAATCTTCATATTTTTGTTTTTCATTCTTCAGGGTTTCCAGCTTAAAAGGCAATTTACTGTTATCAATCTCTGCTATCAGGTCATTTTTCGACACTTTCTGCATCGAAGTCACCAGATATTTATTCAGGATACCATCTACTTCTGAACTGACAAACACTTTATCGGAAACAACCAAAGCAGGCAGCTTCTGTGATTTGGACTCTATTACATAAGAAATGGCGACGATTATCACCAAAGCAATTATAGATAAGACCAGGATATTCCGGATTTGTTTGTTTTTCATTTTGATTCCTCCACCAAGCTATTTATGAGGAAAACTTCTTTATACAATTTCATTTCAGAGAGTTTCATTTCCAGTTCTGCTTCGTTGGTTTTAATGGTATCTTTTTGCAGCTTCAGTTCCGGATTACTTCCCAAAAGAGTTGGCTCTTCGCGGTATTTCCGGATTTGCAAGTTCAGGTTATTATTATATAGTTCGTGCAGGCGGGTTTTACGTTTTAATTCAAGCCGGGCAGCGCGGTAAAAATTTAATCTGTCAATGCCGAATTTCTGCCAGGCAAGCTGCATATCCTCACCACGGTATCTCAGTTCTCTCTGGTATGCTTTCAAAAGAGCCAGTTTACCACTGGTATTGGAAAACATGTTAAAGGGTATGGAAATCTCAATCTCACCTTCAGGAAATTCTTCATCCTGGTTACGAATCATGCTTTTGAAGATATTGTTCTTTTCGATATCCCAGTTCTGCCTGTTTTCCCGCCAATTATATGATAGGGTAAGAGTAACTTCCGGCAGGAAGAAATGAGTATAATTAAGCTTTATTTTTCCCGATATATTTTTTACTTCTTTCTTCAAAGCATTGGTTTCACTTTCTATATGCTGCTGGAATGTCAGGGTATCAGGTAATGGATTAAGGCTTATGAAATCCCGGTTTTTTTGCAGGAATTCGGGCAGGATTTCTCCATATTTCCTTTTGAACACAGAAACTGTTTCCCTGTAATCAAACAAGTCATCTTCCAGTTTGTCTATTTCTTCCAGGTTATCTATTAAAATTTCAGGACCAATCTGGTTTTGCAGGTTCAGTTCTTCCAAAACCTGATTCTGCTGGTATAGAATATCTAAACTTGATTTAAGAAACGATACCATCATTTCCGCTTCATACCAATCAATCATGTCATCAAAAATATCAGCTGTTGCTTCTGAATAAGCCAGTTTGAAGTCCTGCTTGTAACGCAGCAGATTAATCCTGTTTCCGATGGTATTGGTTACATTGTCAAAATCCTTGGGGAAGAGGGTTTTTTCCACTTCAATTCGCCAGCGTTTATCTTTTTCTTCCACATCGGAATGTTCCAGAACAGTTTCTGTTTCATCCCTGGTAAAATCATTGTCATATTGCCGGTGGCTGAGATTAATATCAAACCAGTCAAGTGAGTTGTCGATTGAGAACAAAGCTTTTTCCTGTTCATAACGGCTCAGAGCCTGCTGATAGTCCGGATTCTTTTTAAGCAGGGTATTCATCAATTGCGAAAGTTCATGTTTTTGGGCAGAAATCCCGCATATACCAAGCAATAAAATCAGGAAAGCAAGGATTCTATTTGTCAAACTCTTCATCCAGTTTTGCCATCTCAGCATCATTTTTAGCTTGTTTGACTTTTTTACCATGCTCAATCACATAGTAGATTACTGCCAGAACAAAGCACATAAATACAGTACCAATAATAGCAGTATAATACTGATTCAAACCGCACGACATTCCGATGATAATGGCATAAAAAACTTTAATAGTATTGGAAGGGTCTCTCACCACGGTTCGGAAGCGGATAAGACTCAGCGCTCCTGCCAAACCAAAAGCGCGTACCAGATTATCTGCCACCACTATCCAGATAAAAGCGCCGCCTACGGAAAGCAGCAGCAGGGTGTACTGGATGTTTTTCATCTCAGTTTTCAGTACTTTATCACCTTTATCACGAATATATGTCAGTTTGTAAACATATGCATATAAAAAGCCGAGAATCATAGCCAGTGACAGATTAAAGATTATCTGCAGTGGGGACTGTGAAACTCCTCCGGCAGCGCTGTCTTTTATTACCTGAAATAGTTCGCCCATATTATTCTCCGTATAAAGACTTATCTTCGAGTTTTAATGCAGTTTTCAGCAGTTCAAACGAATCCTTTATCTTTTGAGGGATTTCAGGATTGGACATATCATCATCGTTGTAGAAATTATATTTTCCCCGTCCTGGGAAGTAGATAGAATTTATTCCTGTGGCAAATTTGGAAAAGCGCTGCTGACGTAAAAGTGACAGTTGGTTGACCATTTTCTTGTGCCATTTGGGAGATTTACCCATTATCTTGGATTCCAGCACAATTGCGTCCAGAGTCTCTGTTTTAGGTTTACCCAGCAGACTTTTGTGGGTGATGCCGTTATCTACAGTTATTCTGACCCGTTTAGAATTTTTCTGAAAAGCAATCCTGTTGTAAGAGGTCTGGAGCACAGGCACAAATTGGTTGATTTTTATCAAAGCGTGGATTATGCGGTAAGTCTTTTGTGCTCCTATTAAACCGTTATTTGCTTCTTTTATCACTGCTCGTAAGTCTTCGTTTTTTATAAAAGCATCCAAGTGCTCAGCAGGAAGAACAAAACGTTTTTTGGTAGAGATGGAATCGTGCGAAACTTTCATCTCAACCAGGTACTCCGGATTAAATATCCCGTCATAGCCATAACGCCGCAAGCGGATTTTAAACCTGAATCTGCGTCTGTCCAGGTATTCTTTAAACAGAAGAAAATCTTCAGTGTCCAGATAAATTGTTTCCATATTTAGAAGACCGGGTTTGCCTTCAAATTGATAGATCGGGAGATGTGCTTTTATTTCTTCGACTATTTCATCGAAAGTATGCTCCAAAATAATGTACTTTCTTTCTTTCCGTTTAAATGAAAGATCGTTGTTGTTCATTCAACCACCTTAATTAATCTGATCTATCTCCAGATATCGAATAAATTATCCTGAATTTCCATATATTGGATGAGTGTTTTGCTGTCAATAATTCATTAATATAGCGAATAACTTCATTTCAGTCATTCTCCTCTCATCTTTCTTAAAAGCAATACCGTATTGCATAAGAGGGAGAAGTCAGATACAAATAAGGGAAACTTAATAATAACATAGATTTACCGTGTGGATATCATATCTGTATCCTTAGCAGTAAAGATTGTCAGGCAATCCATATATTGACCCTGTTGCAATGAATTGCTTGACATAATCCACAACATAATTAGATTATAGTCTTTAATAATAAACTTGGGGGAGTTGTGCAATTTATAAAAATAAGCAAGTTATTTACTGTTATAAGTTTGACTGCAATTGTGCTTTTATCAGCAGGTATTTTACAGGCAAAAAAGAAAAACCCCTATAGTTATTTATCCAATCCGCCTATCAGTATCAGGTATCTTGTTTCCCCTGACAAAGCTGAATATGACAAAGGTGAAATCATTGAATTATCCATCATTGCGGAACTTGATTCAGCGCAATGCGATCCGAATTGCGCTTACAGGGTCTACTTCGGCAAGCTTGCTGCCAAACTAACCCAAAGCGAGATGGTCAATTCAAAGGTAGAAGAATTTTATAACCTTTCAGTTCATCACAATTCTGAAGTAATTGCCTTTGATGTAAAAATGCTGCAAACCTATACTCCTCCGCTGATTGAAGTGGAAACTGTAAGATTGGCACCAACTTACTCTACAGCAAAGAAACAGTTTATGAATATTGTAATTGACCAGTATGCAAGAGAATACATTACTTCACCTGAATATATCAAAGTCAGAAAGGGTGATTAAAGCAATTGTAAGTTATTAATTTATTATCTCTTTGTGCCTGAACAAAGCTTCATCAGGAAACTGCAAATCCGACAAGAAATAAAGATATGAAGTTATGCGTTTGGATGTTTAAGCAAATTCCTTTGACAAATACAACCTGATTGTATTTATGGAAATACTATAAAGATGAGGTGATGCATATTATGAAAGAACAAAAGAAAGACCGTCTGGGGCTGTCTGCAGGAAATTATATCATGTTGATTGCCGGTCTGCTGATAGTGACAATCGGATACATTATCATGTCAAAAGATGAGATATCCATTTCACCTATTCTGCTGATAATCGCCTATTTAGTTGTTATTCCTGCTTCACTATTGATTAAATTTAAGAAAAAAGACTAAGCTTTATTTAATGCAAAATCTTCTCACCGACGAGACAATCGCCAAGCTGAAGCGTTTCCAGCTTTCTGCGCAGCAGATTGTGGAAGGCTTCCTGATTGGTCTGCACAAATCTCCCTATCACGGTTTCAGCGTTGAATTTAGCGACCACCGTCAGTATAATCCCGGCGACCCGCTAAAAAACATCGACTGGAAAGTGGTTGCTCGTACTGAACGTTATTACGTCAAACGTTATGAAGAAGAAACCAATCTACGCTGCTATATCCTGTTTGACCACAGTAAATCCATGTTCTATAAGTCCGGTGAGACGACTAAGATAGAGTATGCACGCCAGCTTGCAGGGGCACTTGCCTGGCTTATGATGAGCCAGAAAGATGCTGTGGGGCTGTTTACCTTTACCAATAAAATTACCCAGGCATATTATCCCAAAGCGTTCAGAAGCTATCTTGCCAAGATATTTGAAACGCTACTGGAAACGGAAGCAGAGGACACAACAGACGTTCAGCCGGTACTACATCAAATGGCGGAAGCTATCAAAAAACGCAGCCTTATAATTCTTATCAGTGACCTGCTGGACGAACCGGAGAAGATACTGAACGGATTGAAGCACTTCCGTAACCGGCATCACGAGGTTATTGTCTTCCATATCCAGGACCCGCAGGAAGAACATTTTAAGTTTAGAAGGGAAACTGAATTTGTTGATTCCGAGACAGGAGAGAAAATAAAAGTCACACCATGGCAGATTCGCGGCTCTTATCTGGATGCATACAATTCATATGTCCAGACCCTCAAAGAAGGCTGTCACCAGGTACAGATTGAATACAATCCCGTTACCACAGCCACACCTTTTAACGACTTGCTGGTCAAATACCTCATCAAAAGAAGAAAAGGATAAACAAATAGGAGGATACATGTTAGTATATGATTTTTTAAACTCGCTAAAAAGTAATTTTGAGCAAATTAATCCACAGAAGCAAATTCAAGAGTTTTATCAAACTCTGTTGAAAAGAGTTAACAAAAAAGAAGCGCTGTGCCACTTTTCTCAATTACTGATTACTCCTGATAGGGGGTTATCATTAGAGGTTATGTATTTTGACGGTTTTTGTATCTGCGATTATGTGTTTTCCAAGGAATTAGTAACACATACAATAGCAAAGATGAAAGACGTGTCTTCAATTCGGCTAGAAATTGGAACAGGTAATACAAATAATACACAAAACGATTCTAATCAAAATCCTGAAGATAGCACAACAATAACTGTTTCCTTTGATATCAATGGAGTAGATGACTCACTATTTTACGCTGGAAACAAAAGTAAAATGGACGACATAATCTCGCTTTATTACACAATGTTAGAGGTAAGCGATTATGGAAAATAATATTGTATCTTCTATCCTAGTAAATTTGAGTTATCTTGCCCAAATTTTTGGGGTTATATTTGTAGCTTTTTATGTATACTATACAAAAAACACGTTAGAGGAGATTAAAAAGCAAACCGATAACCAACTAGATGCATATGTTAAGTTTGAACTACTGAATGAAAAAGATGTATCCGAATATATAAGAGAGTCTAGATTGTCTCCCACAAGTCGTAGTATTCATTCCAGACATAGTGTAAAGGGGAAATACCTTGATAGAGACATCTCACAAAAAGTTCTCGATATTATAAAGCCACATTTTCCTCAATTAACAGATGACTTATTTACTGGAAATTATATTTACTTACGAGCCACAAATTTTGGGAAGTGCGTTGTTGATAAACTAGAGGTTGACTTTGAAATTGATGTGAAAGTAGCTGAATCCCTATGCAAAAATCATGGGCTTCATGAAAATTACAACTATAAAAAGAAGTTTACGATAAAAGAAATTGTTGATTGTAATGGTGGAAACACAATAATCCAATTGATTTCATCAGCTACATTTCCAGAATATTCTATAAAAATTAGTGGCTGTTATTTCGATATAAAAAATCGTAAATATGACATACCAGAATTACCTTATTCAGATAAAAATGACCATTTGTTAAACGTAACCTGAACCACTTAATATAAATGAAACTGCTCAATACTACCAATATCAAAGATAAAATGATAGAACAATTGGCTGTACTTGGAACGTATATTGATCCCCTTGTCGAGAATTCAATCAAACAAGAACTTGAAAGTGAAACTACGGATCTTTCTTGAAGAAGGCAGGTCTTATGTGTCACTTTCTAAATTGGAAAAAGTGTATTAATAGGAGGAATGAATGGAAGATAAATTTGCCGAATTAGATGTTGATATCGAGATTTATAAAAACATAAACAAATATCGGCTACACGCAGACAGGGTGAGATTTACTTTGTTTCTTGGATATTTAACTGCCTTCGCTGCAATTTTATATTACCTTTCTTCTAAAGCCATCACAAGTCTTTCCTCGGATATTATCGTTTTCTGTATTGTTATTTATGTAGTTTCAATATTATATTTAATTATCTTAGCCATTCAGAATTGGTACTATGTATTATTTGCTAAATTTAAAAATGAATGTGAAGAAAGGCTTCTTAACAAAACCAAATTGAGATCATTAAGTAAATATGCAGAAGATAACGGGTCTAGAATCAACCCTAATCATCCTGCATTCATTTTAGTATTTTTAATATATTGCCTAATAAACAGCTACATTGCTTTTGTGTTACTCACTTTTATAATGGACAGCTTAGGATATTATTTTATTATAGCTGTGAAATTGATAATAATAGCTCTTATGGTCGCAACTCATTTAGTATTATTGAATATAATGATGAGAAACTGGAACTGGGTGTTTAAGCACGTAATAAAGAAGACGAGTGCCCTTTTTAACAAACCAGAAACATTGGCATGATTGGATTTGTATCACACCAAGCTCCTATTATTTATGCTAAATTGTTACTTTGATGGCAATAAAATAGAAGATAAGGATATGTTCAGCAATGAAAGATATTAATATTGAAGTTATAAAACCAAAAATTAAACTTGCCTTAACAGATTTAGGGACACATATTGATTCTCGTGTAGAAGATGCTATTAATAATGCAATTTTCGAGGAGACCCAATCTATTGCAAAGGATGTTTTACAAACTATGCTTGATAATTATAGGATCGCTCGAAGCGAGAATATTCCAGTTTGTCAGGACACAGGTTCTGTTGTTTTTTTATTAGAATTAGGTGAAGAATTGTGTTTTAAAAACAGTCTAATAAATTTGTTACATGAGTGTGTAAGCGAAGTATGGAAAGAACATCAATATAGAGATTCAATAGTTAAAGACCCAGTTTTTCATAGAAATATCACAAAGAATAATTCACCTGCTATTATACACACAGAGTTGGTTAAAGGAGATGATACAACTATATATATAGCACTAAAAGGTGGTGGCGCTGAAAATATGAGTGCATTGAAGATGTTAAACCCTTCAGATGGACGAGAAGGAATAAAAAAGTTCATTATTGATACTGTTTTATTAGCAAGTGGCAACGCATGTCCTCCAATAATAATTGGAGTTGGAGTTGGTGGTAACTTTGAACAGGTAGCATATCTATCAAAAAAGGCTTTATTTCGCGAACTACAATCTACTAATTCTGATAAAGAGTGGGCTGCGTTTGAACAAGAAATACTAACAGATGTTAATGAATTAGGTATAGGTCCACAAGGTTTAGGCGGAAAAACTACCGCATTAGCTGTTCATATTGAGACTGCACCATGTCATATTGCATCTTTGCCAGTAGCGGTAAATCTACAATGTCACGCACATAGAATCACAAAAATTGTCTTGCAAGATAGTGACTATGACTATTTTGTAATGTAATGGGGGAATAGACATTGAAGGAACTAAAAATCATTCGACTAAGACTTCCACTATCAAAGAGTAAAAAAAACAATTTACATAAAATGGATAAGGTTTTACTTACTGGAACTATCTATACTGCCAGGGATCAAGCGCACAAAAGGATAGTTGAATTCATTGAGACTGGGAAAGAGTTGCCTTTTAGATTAAAAGATGCTGCCATCTTTTATGCAGGACCGACGCCTGCCAAGCCAAATTCAGTTTGTGGAGCTATTGGCCCTACTACATCCTCAAGAATGGACAGGTACACACCAATCTTACTAGACAATGGAGTTAAGGTTTTAATCGGTAAGGGTGAACGGAGTAAGGAAGTAAGATCATCTATCTTAAAGCATAATGCACTATATCTTGTAGCAGTTGGCGGAGCAGCAGCATTATTATCAAAATGTATAATTTCCTGTGAAGTCGTCTGTTGGGAAGATTTGGGTACCGAAGCTATTCACAGACTGGAAGTAAAAGACTTCCCCTGCTACGTTTCAGTTATATAGGATTTAAATGACAGAATTAAAACTTACCCTGGAGAACCTTAAAGACTGCTTTCCTGCTTCTTTTACTGAAGAGCAGAAAGCTAAGGCACAGACGCTTTTCCTGAAAAAGCTGTCCCTTGCTATGCATACTTCCTACCAGGGCAAGATGCAGACCGTACCCAAAGCAGGAATCTGGGGATTTAACTGGTTTAATGTCTGGTACACCCCCGGAGTTTCTTCTGTTTCCACAACCATTCGTGACAACCCGGACTCTTCATTCCAATTGAGCAACCGCAGCAATCTTGTAGCAGTTGTAAGTGATTCAACACGGGTTCTGGGAGATGGGGACTGCACACCTCCGGGCGGACTTGGTGTTATGGAAGGCAAGGCAATGCTGATGAAGCACCTTGGTGGTGTGGATGCCATAGCTTTATGCATAAATAACCGTGATGAGAATGGTAAAGCAGACCCTGATAGAATCATTGAATTCGTTAAAATGCTCGAACCCAGTGTCGGGGCTGTTAATCTGGAAGATATCTCACAGCCAAACTGCTATAAAGTTTTGGATACACTACGCGAAGAGTGCAATATCCCCGTCTGGCATGATGACGCACAGGGCACAGCCTGCGTAACTTTGGCAGGACTTATCAATGCTCTGAAGCTGGCTGATAAAAAGATTGAAGACGTAAAGACTGTTCTATATGGTGCCGGTTCGTCCAATACAACCATTGCAAGTTTCCTGCTGCAGAGCGGATTGAAGCCGGAAAACGTTATCATTTTTGACAGTAAGAGCGGACTTCATATAAAAAGAAAAGACCTTGAAAGTAATCCCAATGAGTTTAAGAAGTGGGAACTGGCTTTAAAGACAAATCCACTTTGCATAGATAGAATCGAAGATGCAATGAAAGGTGCGGATGTTCTTATAGCGCTATCCACTCCCGGACCGGATACTGTGAAGAAAGAATGGATTAAGCTCATGAACAGTAAGGCGATTGTCTTTGTCTGTGCCAATCCTGTTCCCGAGATTTATCCTTTTGCAGCAAAAGAAGCAGGTGCCTTTATTGTTGCAACGGGAAGGGGTGATTTCCCCAATCAGGTAAACAATTCTTTAGGTTTTCCCGGTATCCTGAAAGGGGCTTTGATGGTTCGTGCAAGAAAAATAACTGATGCAATGGCAATAAGAGCTGCGCACTCATTGGCAGATTTTGCGGAGAAAAGAGGTATTGACAAGGATAACATTCTTCCCACTATGGACGAAATTGAAGTGTTCCCACAGGAAGCTGCAGATGTTGCCATGCAGGCTATTGAGGATGGAGTTGCCAGAATCCAGCTAACCTGGGATGAAGCATATAACAAAGCAAAGCAGGAAATTGACGAGTCCAGGGCTGTAACAGCCTTACTGATGAAAGAAGGATTAATAAAAGAACCTTCTCGGGATATGATTAATAATATATTTACTGAAGTTATCAGGGAGTTATCATGAAGATAGCTACGATAATCAAACGAATCAGCATAAACTTCGGTTTCTGGTTGTATATCAGTGCCTGCGCTTTGTATATTCTAAACGTTAGCACAGAGCAAAACCACAAATGGTGGTATGTGTTTATTGCTTCGTTTATATTAACTTTATTGAGTATGAAATCAAAAACCAATATCGGGAAATATCTCACCAAGCCCAAAGTCCCGATGCCTACATCCAAAAATCAAAAGACAACCGCTGTAATTGTACCTGCCAGATGGCACAAAACTCTCTGGGGCTGGCAGATAGCGCTGGTTTTAATCCTTACTTTCATTACCGGCTGGATGGTCGTGGAAATCAATCCGGGTAAGTTTTTCCTGCAGTTTAAAAATGCGGGAGGAATCATGTCCGGTATCTTTAATCCTGATTTCACAGCCCTGATGCCGATGATAAAGGCTTTGATAGAAACTATCTTCCTGGCTTTGATGAGCACAGTGTTTGCCATTCCTTTCGCTTTCCTGATCAGCTTCTTTGCTGCTAGAAACCTGATGCCAAAAACCTGGCTGGGCAATTCTGTTTATGTTATCATCAGAACGGTAGCAACAATTGGACGCTCAATTGAAGCAATCGTCTGGGCGATAATCTTTTGTGTCTGGGTAGGCATCGGACCTTTTGCAGGCATGCTGGCGCTTTGGGTGCACAGCATAGCATCTTTGATAAAGCTTTATTCAGAACAGATAGAAAACATAGATCCCGGTCCTGTGGAAGCGATTAAAGCCACAGGCGCAGCAACTCTGCAGGTCTGGCGTTATGCTGTGATTCCGCAGATCCTGTCACCTTATCTGGCATTTACCATTTACAGATGGGACATAAATGTGAGGATGGCAACAATAGTCGGCTTTGTTGGCGGCGGTGGTATCGGACTGGCTTTGCAGCAGCAGCAACAAATGCTGGCATGGCGCAACGTTGGACTGATTATGTGGCTGATTGCATTGGTGGTCTGGATAATGGATATGATTTCAGGCGCAGTACGGCAAAGCCTGAGTGAGATATAGAAATCAAGGAATGGATTCCCGATCAGGTTGGGCAAGACAATTAACAAGAACTACTTTCAGGTCTGTCATTCCCGCGAAGGCGGGAATCCAGTCTTAGAGACAGCAGGCACGGTTATTTAATAAAACAGCATGGGTTCCTGCCTACGCAGGAACGACGAAAAAAGGAAAAAAACACATGAATCCTGTTGAACTGATACTTAAAAAACGTAATGGCTATATTTTAACAGCCGAAGAGATAAACTTTTTTATCAATTCCTACTTAAGCGGCAAAATCACTGAATACCAAATGTCCGCCTTTCTGATGGCGATTTATTTCCAGGGATTGATGCCTGAAGAAATCAGCTCTTTAACCAAATGTTACATTGATTCCGGCAAAAGCATTGAGTTTCCTGTTGGTTTAATTACCGCAGACAAACATTCCACCGGTGGAGTAGGCGACAAAATCAGCCTGATGCTGGCTCCGATTGCTGCTGCTTTGGGACTGTATGTACCGATGATTTCAGGCAGAGGTCTTGGACATACAGGCGGTACCCTGGACAAACTGGAAGCTATTCCCGGTTTTCAAACCCAGTACAACATGGAAGATTTCAGGGACTTGACCATCAAACATAAAGTGGCAATGGTCGGGCAATCTGCCCAGCTTGTGCCAGCAGATAAAAAGATTTATGCCCTGCGTGATGTAACGGCAACTGTGGAAAGTCCGGGTCTCATCACAGCCAGCATTATGAGCAAGAAGATTGCCGAAGGCGCCAGGCATCTGGTCATAGATTTAAAAGTCGGCAGCGGTGCTTTTATGCCAAACCTGCAAAGAGCAAAGGAACTGGCAGAGCTGCTGATTAAAACAGGACATAGTTTCGGACAAAAAGTCACAGTTGTGTTCACCAATATGAACGCTCCACTGGGAACTCATATCGGCAATGCCCTGGAAGTGATTGAAGCGATTGATTATCTAAAGGGTGTTTATCTGCCTGACACGCAAATCATTACCGAAACTCTGGTGGCAGAAATGCTGCTCAGCGCTGAAATAGTTAAAACGCTGGAAGAAACAATCCAGAAGATTAGAGAAGTTGTGCAAAACGGTAGCGCTCTGCAGAAATTCAAAGAGATGATTACAGCGCAGGGCGGCGATGCCTCTGTTTGTGACGATTACAGCAGGTTTGACCAGGCACAGCACAAAATACCCATTATTGCTCAGCAGACAGGCTTTGTACAAAGCATTGACTCTAAAAACATCGGCTATGCATTGATAGGTGTAAAAGCAGGCAGAACCAGCGTTACAGACCCCATTGAATATGGCACGGGCGCAATATTCTATCCCAAAGTAGGCGACAAAATCAGTGCAGGACAGGAAATCGGAACTCTGTTTACCAATTCTCAAGAGAATAGCAGCGAAGTCATAAAACGCATTCTATCGGGTATTAAACTAAGCCCTGAAAATGTTGCTCATGAACCAATAATCCTGGGCAGAATGACTTTGGCAGACCTGACTATTAATACACAAAATCCGATATCTTTTATTTAGTTTATATCTTACTTCAAAAGAAGCATTTTTTTCACTACAGTTTCTCTTCCATTTGAAAGCTTATAAATGTATATTCCTGATGCCATTTTTTCCCCTTGAATATCTGTTCCATTCCAATCAATAAAGTGTTCTCCTGCTTTTAATTGAGCTTTATCATACAGTATTTTTACAAGTTGTCCGCGTGAGTTGTAAATCTTTAGACTTATTGCACCGTTTTTCCGGTTGGAGAAGCTTATTTTAGTTGTTTGTGAGAAAGGATTTGGATAGTTTTGTTTGAGAGTCAATCCGTTGACAGAAGGAATCGCATTATCCTCATTGGAGACATAGTATTCCCATGTGTAACTGATACCGGAGTTGGAAGGGGGAGAAAATCCATCATCAACAGAGTAACCTTCACCCTTGAATAGACCGTTCTGGTCAAACACCAGACAATAATGGGGCGGATAGAAATCTGGAGGAGGAGGAATAAATTGCGTCTCCCATTGCTCAATATCAATCTGTGGAATACCGGGAGTGTAATAGTGTATCTGATAGTAATCATATCGTACATCCGACCAGACGCTGTCCTGATAAACCTGTACACATAAAGAATCTACAAGATATGGAGCAGTCAAACCTGAAAAATTATTGTCCAGACAACTGCCGGGCATATATCCCATCCTTTGCAGAAACATCGGGTTTTGAGTCTTGAAATAATATCCGTCCGGATACATGTCCGGTCTATAATAAAGCAAGACACGCTTAGTTAGCTGCCAACTTAAAGGATCGGCTGATGTATAGACTAATTCAGATGTTTTTCTTCCAAGGCTGTCATATACATTGATAGTTTTCTGATAATGTCCAAAGACGTAATTATCGTAGGTGTGCTTATAGCTGCTGTCCGGCTCATTTCTTGTAGTATAGTAATAATTTTCGTGAGTTGTGAGAAGCAGTGCCTCATGATATATCCTGGTAGAGTTATATTCCACCAGTCTGTTCTGAGTATCATAATGCCCATTCCAGAAAAGCATAACATCTCCCTGACCAACGCTGATATTGTATGAGACAGATTTCCAATCGGGAGTCTGGAATACTGAGGGATTATAGTAAACTGTATTCAGATGGAACCAACCGGAATCAACACCATTTATTACATCGCGGTGTTCGGCATAGATGGAATCTATCACATCTGTATGCTCTGCCAGATAATAGGGGATCTCACGCGAGTAACTGTTGTGGGGCATCCAGTTTCCTCCATTATAATCATAGCCTTCATAGTGTGAATCTCTTTGGGAAATTCTCCATACTCCGTTGATTTGCGCATTAAGTAAACATGAACTCAAAATACAGATACTGAAATTAACCAACATGATAGTAAAAAATCTGCTCATTAGAGACCTCCATTAAGTAGGAAACAAGTCATGAGTTAATTTATCTAAATTATTAGTCTTTTATAATTTATTAAGCAAATATTATTCCATTTTGTCTGTTTTGTCGAGTTGGTCCTTTGGATTGGCTGGTAATTCCTTGGCTCTTCTTTCTTCCTTCATACCCCTTTTTTCCTTCTTTCATGCATCTATCGTTTTACAGAATATCAACAGCATATTTACAGTATAGTTTTTGTATTCAAGTATACAGAAACTATACAGAAAGTATACTGCAACTATACTGTAACTATACTGAAGATAATAAGAGATGAGAATGAGACAACCGAGGGAAAAATACCGGTGAAATTGATGGGTAGCTTTTTTGCTTGACCTGATAAACATTATACTTACAAGTGAATATACAAGCAATGGAGAGGAAAAATGAGCAAAGTACTTTATATTGAAGATGAACTGACAAAGAATATCCCGACCTTAAAGAGATTTTTTGCTCCCATTTTAGCGAGCAGGAACTTGTTGAAGCAGTTTATTGAGATAGAGGACAGCAAACAGATATTTAACCGGGATATTGTCAGGATTTGCAACAAAGCTACAGAGCTTGATGTTGTTTACAAGTTTTCGATAGCCCTGGATAAAATCGTTCATCATCACTTGGATTATGACCTGATAATTATCGACAGGGATCTCTCCACTTATGATTATTCGAAAGACTGGGAAGGAATCAAGGCAGACTTAAAATTTTTGAGTCTTAGTGATCCGGTGGATAATCCGGCAGAATATCATGGAAAAGAGGGTGACCTGCTTTTACTGATACTTTTGAGGATAGATCAGACTTACAGGGATAAGGTTTATTTTCTGGCAAAAAATAGTAAAGACATAGTAAAAAGCTCTGTTGAACTGGAAACTATAATCAATATTACTCATTTTTCCACGAACAGAATCCTGGAAAAAGGCACTGATGATGAATATGCAATCAGTCATATTATTGCCGACCTACCTACCTTTTCCATTCAAAATAAGTATAAGGAACAATGCGATATCCTAAGGAAACAATTCTCAGAAGAAGAAGTTAACCAGTTTATCTCCATTGTTAAATTATCATATAACATTGAAAACAAAATTGTCTTCCTGCAGAAATTACGACCCCTAACAGAGAGATTTCTTGTGACTTTGGCAAATCAAATCAACGATAAAAAAGCCAGATACTGGGATAAGTACCACGGCAATGTCAGTTTGCAGGAAAAGGATTTTATTAATAGCCTGGATGAAATCAATAACAGGCATAAAATCGGTTATAACAAAAACATCCGCCAATGCCTGTATTCACTGTGGCAGATTCCCAGTGATTTTGCCAACCATACTTCAGGGAATCCTGATGATATTACTATTTATACAATTACCGCTATGCTGAATCAATTGTGTGATGTGATTTTGTGGTTTGACAGGGCAATGGAGAATCTGAAGAAGTAAAAAAGAAAGGCTGTCCGTTACCGGGCAGCCTTTTTGTTATATGTTTTAGCAAATTAAATTAATATTCGCGTCTTCCATATCCTCTTTCAGAATTTCTCTGCTGCTTGTGAGCTCTGCGGCAATCAGGGCAACGCTGAGGTTCGTTGGTTAGTCCTTTTTCCTGGTAGAAGGTCTGTTCGCCTTCCGTGAAGATGAATTCTTTGCTGCAATCTTTGCAGGTTAAGTTTTTGTCAACCATTATGGTCTCCTTTTTTTTCGGGATTTAAGCACTCTGTGTAGCATCCCGAATCATTTGGGAGACATTGCAAGAAATGTTAAATCGCATTTGTATCACTTTTTTGCTGACAGCGATTATCTGTCAACACATATAATATAATCCAATTTATTATTTTGCAAAGAGATATATTAATTTTGCCATAAACTGGAAGAAGGGTTTTTTAAATCAAAGGAAAAAAACAGGCTGCCCGGTTAAAAGCAGCCTTTCAGTTAGTTGGGTTAAAAAACTAAATTAATAGTCGCGTCTGCCAAATCCTCTGTTAGAGTTTCTTTGCTGTTTGCGAGCTTTACGGCAATCGGGACAACGTTGTGGTTCGTTTTGTAATCCCTTTTCCTGGTAGAAAGTCTGTTCGCCTTCTGTAAAGACGAATTCCTGGTTGCAGTCTTTGCAGACTAAGGTTTTGTCGGGCATCATGGTCTCCTATGTTTTTTTCGGGATTTAAGCATTCAGGGTTGAGGAATCCCGAAAAAAAGGAAACCGACTCAAGGATGTTAAATCACAGTTAGTAAAACTTTTTAAGATAATTATTTTCTGTCAATTTATTTTTTTATTTTGACGGAAGTATTTTGTAAACACAAAAAAAAAGACTGCCCTAAAAGAGCAGTCTGATTGTTATATGTTTAAGCAAGTTTTATTGATTAATACTCGCGTCTACCATATCCACGGTTTGAATTTCTTTGTTGCTTGCGAGCTTTGCGGCAATCGGGGCAACGCATTGGTTCGTTCTGTAGACCTTTTTCTTGATAAAAAGTCTGTTCGCCTTCTGTGAAGATGAATTCCTGGCTGCAATCTTTGCAGACTAATGTTTTGTCGGCCATAACGGTCTCCTAGGTTTAATTTTGGGATTTAAGCAATCTGTGTCAGGGCTGCCCAAATTAAACGGGAACCGGTTCATGGAATGTTAAATCGCAATAAAGAACTTTTTTTCATACAGTTATATTCTGTCAACAGATATATTTTTTGGGGGCTGTTTATTCTAAAAAAGGAAATATCTGAGATAGATATAAAGAGTGGAAATCAGCAAAGAAACAAAAGTTACAACAAAGCTTAAACGCATGTACTTCCAGAAAGATATTGGAATACCATTTCTTTTGGCAATGCCTATTGATACGATATTGGCAGCAGCGCCGATGATAGTTCCATTACCACCCAGGCAGCTTCCCAAAGCCAGTGCCCACCACATGGGGTTCATGGTTATGGTATTAAAACTAGCAGCCATGCTTTTTATCATTGGTATCATTGTGGCAACAAAAGGAACACTCCCCATTATAGAAGACATTAATCCAGAAACCCAGACCATTGCTATTGAAGCTACTTTGAAATTACTGTTGGTAAGTTTTACCAGGAACGGAGCAGCAATTTTTATCAGTCCGGATTCATTCAAGCCGCCTACAATCATAAACAGACCCATGAAAAAGAACAGTGAAACCCAATCTATGGATTTGGTGATAATTTGTTCCACTTCCTTTCTGTTACTCATTATCAATAACACAAGGGCTGAAGTCATGGCAATAGTCGAAGAACTGAAATGAATTATATCCTGAACAATAAAGCCGACCATAAGTATGAAGATAACAATGACAGATTTCCATAAAAGAGCTTTATTGGTAATCAACAGTTTGTCGTTGTATTCCATAATCCTGGCTTTTCTCTGGTTGCTTACATGCATGTGTTTGTGATAGGTGAGATAGATTATAAGCAGGCTGACAATAGTTATAATAATGATAACAGGGGTTAGATTATAGACAAAGTCAATGAATGACAAGCCGTTAGCACTTCCAATCAGGATATTGGGAGGGTCGCCAATCAGGGTAGCTGTTCCGCCGATATTTGAAGCTAAAACCTGCGTAATTATAAAGGGTACAGGCGTAATGCCCAGTTCACTGGCTATCAGGATATTAACAGGGATTAAAATAATGACTGTGGTTACATTATCCAATATAGCAGAAATTGCAGCAGTGACGCAAAACATCATCAGCATTATGCGGATTGGACTGCCTTTGGCAATCTTGGCTGTTTTTATAGCTATGTATTGAAAAACTCCCGTTTCTTTTACCACACCCATGATAATCATCATTCCTATCAAAAGGAAGATTACATTCCAGTCAATATAACTAAACGCAATATGCTGAGGCATTACCTGGAAAATGACTACAAGAAATCCACCCAATAGGACAATAGTCATTTTGTTAATCCATTCTGTTATGATAAAGAAATAAGTCAGAAGGAATATAACAAGGGCAATTACCATTTCCAGCATCATGAGCGTATCACCTTAATTCATTTAATGGAAAAAATATCTTAGATAGATATACAGAGTAGAAATCACCAAAGAAACCACGGTTAAAATGATACTGTATTTGGTAAACAGCCAGAACGATATGGGATGTCCGCTTTTCTTGGCAATACCTACTGATATGATATTAGCTGAAGCTCCAATCATAGTACCATTACCGCCTAAACAAGATCCCAGAGCCAATGACCACCACAAAGGATGAATCGAAACGCCACC
This sequence comes from Cloacimonetes bacterium UBA6097, assembly GCA_002435865.1. Classification (GTDB taxonomy): domain Bacteria; phylum Cloacimonadota; class Cloacimonadia; order Cloacimonadales; family Cloacimonadaceae; genus UBA5614. The sequence continues at coordinate 59,495 of DIWV01000014.1, forward strand.
GAAACTGGAAGCCATATCCTTAATCAAAGGAATCATCGTGGCTACAAAAGGTATGTTATCGATAACAGCTGACAGAAATCCTGCAAACCAAACCATTGCCAGAGAAGTAAGTTTCAGATTTGAATGAGTTGCTGTTAAAATAAAACGTGCTACAATATCCAGAATACCGGTTTCCTTTAATCCTCCTACAATCATAAAGAGACCGACAAAAAAGAAAAGAGAGACCCAATCCACAGATTTTGACATGATATGTTCCACTTCCTTGCGGTTGCTCATTATCAAAATCACCAAAGCTGCAATGATAGCAATAGTACCGGAAGTTAGCTCAAGCAATTCCTGGGTGGTAAAGCCAATTAATAACAAACCTATTACAATCAGAATCCGCCTAAGCAACTTTCGGTTGGTAATTAAATTGCTGGTGTCAAACTCCATGAGTTTTGCTCTTTTTGTATTGTTCACCTGCATTGTATTCCTGAAAAGCAATGTAATAACCAATAGACTCACTAAAGTTATCACAATAATAACTGGTGTTAAGTTTATCAGGAAATCCAGAAAAGTAAGCTCTGTAGCGCTGCCAATCATGATATTGGGAGGATCTCCAATCAAAGTGGCAGTACCGCCTATGTTGGAAGCTACAGCCTGGGTGATGACAAAAGGAATAGGGGAGATACCCAATTCACTGGCAATTAGTATATTGACCGGAACTATGATCATTACAGTGGTAACATTATCTAACAGGGCTGAAATGGTGGCTGTAATAACAAACATGAATAACATAATACGTAAAGGATTTCCTTTAGCAAACTGGGCTGTTTTTATCGCTATGTATTGGAACACACCCGTATCTCTGAGTACACCCATGATTATCATCATACCAATCAGAAGAAAAATCACATTCCAGTCTATGTATGTTAAAGCTATGTCCTGGGTAAATACTTTGCCGCTTTTTGTCATAACATGGCACAAGATAATTAAGAAACCGCCTAAGAGGGCAATGGTCATTTTATTGACCCATTCTGTAATGATAAACATATATGTCAAAACAAAGATAAATAAGACAAGAATCATTGAAAACATCAGGCTCTGACCACCTTGCGATAGATATCCATGGCAGTGATAACGCCCACTACTTTCTTGTCCTTGACTACACTGAAATATTGCTTGTTTTGCTGTATCATTTCAAAAACAGCTTCTATAATGGAGAAATCGGGCTTCATATTCTTTTCTGGATGAAGCATAACATCTTTTACCAGCACCTTTTCTTCTTCATTATAAAGACGTTCAAAAGGTTCGAAATTACGGAGAAAATTTAAATTGTCTATCATTAGCATGAAATCCGGCAGGCTTATTTTTAAATACCTGAGGATATTAATTTCTCCTACCCAGTCTCCATTATCATCGACTACAGGTAAGAAGTGGATTCGATTTTCATTCATAATAACTGCTGCAGACTTGAGAGTTTCATTTTGATTAATGACGTGGGGATTTGGAGTCATTACATCTGAGACAATTACTTCATCTTTAACTTTAATAGCTGCATCTTTGATATGATTGATAAAGGCATGCGCATCCTTTGCGTCCAATAATGTTTTAAAAAGCTCCTTATCCTTGGAAATTCTCATAAAAGCAGCAACAACATTGAGATACAGGCTGGATACATTTTTATCAGTCAGGATTAAGATATAGATTTTTACTTCCTGTTCATTATCCACTATTGGTTTGCGTGGTATGCAAACTGCAATAATAGTATCATCCAAACCATCAATCCTGACATGTGGGATAGCCATTCCGGTCGGATAAACTGTGGGAGATTCTGCTTCACGTTTAATAACCAAATCCATAATACGTTCAGAACAATTCTTGAATTTAAATGAAGCACAGATTTTATCTATAAGTGTTTTAAGAATTTGCTCTTTAGTGAGCTCCCTGTCTTCATAATAAATTAATTTGGGATTTAATAAACTTGTCAATTGCATAATCCACCTCTCAAAAAAACAAAGTCATTTAAAGCACCCTGTCATTGAAGTCAACAAAAAATATTGAAAGTCTTTTTATCTTGACGCATACAATATCTTTTCAAATAATGATTTTATGTAAAACTGGCAAAAAATCTTCCCGGAGGAAAATTTGTTAAAGTTAAACCTGAAGCAGGATTTGGTCATCAGAGCTAGAAATGCTTGCAGGAATATTGTCGGTTCATTCAGATACTTATTTGATGATTACAGCTCAGTTACAATTGAACGGACTGTTATCAGGTTGATGGGTATTGATGGTGCTCTCCAGGATGGAAAACCCTATCCCAATATTATTGTAGATGACTTAAAAAGTAAGTCTGCATTGGGTAAAGGAGCTGTCATGTGGGTAGTTAACGCAATGACAGCAAGGGGCATGTCTCCTCAGGAAGTGGCGCACGCTGTTGCAACTCTAGGTTTAGACCTTACAAAAATTCCAATTCAATCTAATGAAGAAATCCATAAGACTTTGAACCAGTATACAGACAAAATGCTTACCCATATCAAAAAGCAAAAGCTTCACCGTGAAAAGATGTTCGAGAAATACGGACCAAGAAGGATTCCGGCAATTTATGTGATAGTTGCAACCGGTAATATCTATGAAGATGTTACTCAAGCTAAAGCTGCTGCAAGGGAAGGAGCAGACATCATAGCTGTTATACGTTCCACAGCCCAGTCTTTGCTTGATTACGTTCCCTATGGGGCAACTACGGAAGGTTTTGGCGGCACTTATGCAACCCAGGAAAACTTCATGATTATGCGTAAAGCACTGGATGATGTTAGCGAAGAGATTGGCAGATATATCAGTTTAACCAATTATGCGTCAGGTCTTTGTATGCCTGAAATTGCTGCTATGGGAGCAATGGAAAGGCTTGATCTGATGCTGAACGATGCTATGTATGGCATTTTATTCAGAGATATCAATCCGCAAAGAACTATTCTGGACCAATACTTTTCACGTATGATAAATGCGTATGCAGGGATAGAAATTCAGACCGGAGAAGATAATTATCTGACAACGTCGGATGCCATAGAAAAAGCTTATACTGTGACAGCATCGCAACTTATAAATGAGCAGTTCGCTCTTCTGAGCGGAATAAGACCGGATAAAATGGGGCTGGGCCATGCCTTTGAAATTAATCCTGATCTGGAAAATGGATTCTTGTACGAATTAGCACATGCTATGCTTACCAGAGAGCTTTTCCCCAATTCTCCGGTAAAATATATGCCTCCCACTAAATTTGCCTCTGGTAATGTATTTAAAACGCATCTGATGGATGCAATGTTTAACTTTGTTGGTCAGTTAACGGGACAGGGTGTCCAATTGCTTGGCATGATGACAGAAGCTATTCATACCCCACATTTAGCAGACAGGTCTTTAGCTATTGAGAATGCTCAGTATGTGTTCAACACAATTAAAGACTTAGGAAATGAACTGAATCTTGATAGCAATGGGTTTATCAATCAAAGGGCTAATTCAGTTCTCGAAGAAGCAACCCTGTTTTTGGAAAAAGTAGCAGATGAAGGTTTATTGAATGCAATGTCCCATGGCGAATTTGCAGATATCAAAAGACCTGAACATGGCGGCAAAGGTTTTGATGGGGTCTTCCGTAAAGACATTGGATATATAAATCCTTTCATGGATAGAATGAAAGCAGAATTGATGCAGTTATGACTAAAAGCAAAGAAAACATCATCAAACCTTATGGCGATACTTTAAACGACGGGAAGATGCAGCTGTCATTTTCGTTGCAGGTTAATCCTGATGAAAAAGGCAAGGAAGCTGCAAGACTTCTGCTGAAGAAAATTGGCTTCGACGATATAGACATTTGTGGCGTAAGGGAATTGTATGAAGGTTTTACACATTTCATAGCTTATGCAAGCACCAGCGCAAGCATAGATTATAGCAAGGTTACTGTTAAAACTGTTGAAACTGAAGTAATGTCTATGGAAGATACAGATGAGTATATACAAGCGCACATAGGAAGACCTTTAACTGTTTTTGGTGCCTGTATTGAAAGTGATGCACATACTGTTGGGATTGATGCAATCATGAATATGAAGGGTTTCAATCATCGCTATGGACTGGAAAGATATAAATACTTTAATGCCATAAATCTTGGAGCACAGGTTAGTTGTGAAGATTTGCTCAAACGAGCCAGGGAAGAGAAAGCGGATGCTATCCTTGTTTCCCAGATTGTAACACAAAAGAATATTCATATTAAGAATTTAACACGTTTGATAGAATTGGCAGAAGCAGAAGGATTGAGAAACAAAATGCTGTTTATCTGCGGAGGTCCCCGTATCAGCCATGAATTAGCTATCGAATTAGGTTATGATGCCGGTTTTGGTACAGGCAGCTATGCAACTGATGTGGCTAGTTTTATTGCAATATCCATATCAAACAGGCCGGATGAGAAGGATAGTTAAATGCTGCTAAAAGATACTCTGCTTAAAGTTTTAGAAGAAGCAAGAGATAAGTTTTCATTAGAAAACATTATGCGGCAGCAGATGGAAAGAATACCTATCAACCGACCTGTCTATATTATGGCATTGGGTAAAGCAGCTTATCCGATGATGAAAGTGTTTTTGTCAAATGTTCAAAGTGATTCATTTGTTAAGTTTATAGAAGGCTTGGTTATAACCCCATTCGGTTATGCAAAAGAGCCTTTGAACAAAGTTACAATTGTTGAAGCAAGTCATCCCCTTCCCGACGAAAACAGCATAAAAGCAGCTGATACTGCGATAGATTTCCTCTCAAAAATCAACAAGGATGATATCCTCTTTATATTGCTCTCAGGTGGTGGCTCTTCCTTAATGGAAAAACCTATTGATGGTTTTAGCCTGGAAGATATCATTAACAGGACAGAGGAGTTATTAAAAGACGGTTCTTCAATTGATATAATTAATGCTATCCGGAAAAAGTTTTCTGCCGTTAAAGGCGGTAAAATGCTAAAATATATAAAATCTCAATATATATATATTTATGCGATGTCAGATGTACCCGGAGATAATCCCAGGCATATATCTTCCAATCCTTTTCTTCCACAGATTGAGATGGTTAATGATGACAGGCAAATAGAAAAACATCATCGTTTTGATAATCTTACCACCAGAAAATTTAACGTTCATGACAAAGCCATTATGTATAGAATTATTGCCAATAATCATTCCTTTTGCGAAGCTATAAGTGAATCTGTCCTGGGTATATTTCCAAATTTACGACGCAACAAGATTCATTTGATATCCACTTACATTTCGGGTGATTCAGGTAAGACAGGAAGAGAAATAGCCGATCTGGCAAGCTTTATTATTAAGCAAAAAGGACGTGGTTTTTCTGCTTTTGTAACTCCCTGTTTATTAATTTTTGGCGGTGAAACCAATGTCAAAGTAATTGGCAAAGGAGTCGGCGGAAGATGTACTGAACTTGCTCTGTCAGCTGTCGAAGGACTTTCCAGGCTGACTAACTGCGCGATACTAACTTATGCAACTGACGGTAAAGACGGAAATTGCGAAGCTGCAGGCGCTATTGTGGATTGTAATACAAAAGCTGCATTGTTGGAAAAGGGTATCGATATTGAAAAATCCCTGGATAATAATGATAGTTACACAGCTCTAAATGCTATTGGCGCAATCATTCCAAGTGAGCCCACAGATATCAACGTTAACGATATTGTGATGCTTTATGTGCATTAATATAATACTTAACAAAGGAAAAAACAGGTCAGAACAATGAGTTTAAAAGACAATTTACTTCGGGTAATTAAGGAATCTATGGAGAAGTTTTCTCCCTACAGTCTATTATACGAACAACTTTTATCCCTGCCCTTTAACAGACCCATATATATATTTGCGCTTGGTACAGCGGCTTACCAAATGACAGAAGCCGTTTTATTGCATGCCAGCCATGAAGACTATATCAGAATTAAGGGCGGATTGATTATTACCAGGTATGGCAACAACAAGGGTCCGATAGAGAACATGAAAATACTTGAAGCGAACCATCTTGTTGCAGATCAAAACAGTTTGATAGCAGGTGAAGAGGCAATACAGTTTTTAAGTAAGCTACAGGAAAACGACATACTGTTAGTACTTTTATCAGGTGGTGGCTCCTGCCTGATTGAAAAGACTGTTGTTGGAGTAACATTGGATGATTTAAACACGAAGATACAGGAACTTTATAATAATAATGCCGGTATTGAAGAAATAGATTCTGCCCGTAAAAAGATGTCCGAAGTGAAAGGCGGTAAGCTGCAATACTATGTAAAACCTAAGGAAATTCTAATCTATGCTATGTCGGATATTCCGGGCGATATTCCCAGGTATATTGCATCCAATCCATTCCATCTGGATGCAGAAGAAGCTGCAGAAGCAATGGGACTAGACAGCTTTCATACCTTTGACAACCTGACCAGTGACAAATATATCCCTCAGCACAAAGCTTTAACCTACAAGATTATTGCCAACAACCGCAACTTTTTGGATGTTATCAAAAAGACAATTGTCGATGTTTTTGATTCTCTGGAAGCTGACCTTGTCCATATTGTTGATACAGAATTATCAGGTGAAGCATCGATGCATGGCAGAGAAATAGCTAATCTTGCCAAATTGATACAGCATCAGGAAGGCAAAGAAATTGCTGGTTTTGCTACTCCCTGCCTGTTGATATTTGGCGGTATAATTAGTGCAAACGTTAAGGGCAGAGGAAATGTTGGCAGGGTTACAGAACTTGCCATGGCTGCTGTTGAGGGTATATCAGAACTTATGAGTGGTGCTCTGCTGGTGTATAATACCAGTGGTGTAGAAGTCTTTTACGATACAGCAGGCGTCTTTATTGATAACAATTCCAAACAGGCTTTGCTGGATAAAGGTATCGATATTGCTGCAAGCATGCAAAAACATGAAACATTTGAAGCTCTTAAAGCTATAGATGCTCTCCTTCCTCCTGAAAACTCAACTCTGAATGTAAACGAAGTTGTCCTGCTTTACATCCAGTAACATTTATAAACAAAACTACATATTAAAAAAAACCGACCTTACCTGAGGTCGGTTTTGTTTTAGGATAGTTTATTGTTTTTAGGAATTCACTTATTCAAAACTTAAAACAACGTATTTATAAGCTTTGTTTCTATCCTGCACATAAAGCAGGATTTTCTTTTTGCCCGATTCATCCATTTTATCTTTGGCATCGTTTAATTCTTTGTAAAAATCAGCCGGAGTGTTAACTTCCTTCTTATCAATTTCCAAGATAACGTCTCCAATGCTCAGGTCACTTTTAGCAGCAGGGCTGTCAGCATCAATCTTACTTATAACAACACCTTTATCTATACTCAGGTTAAGGCGTTTGGCAAATTGACTGTCATTAGCTTCCACTGTAATTCCTGATGCAACTGAGCTCTTGGTGTCTTTATCTTTTCCGGCAGCTACAACATCTTCGGGATAAGGATCAAGCTTAACCTTGATATTAACCTGCTTGTTTTCCCGCATGATCCTGACCGGAATATCAATTCCTATCTTTGCTGTGGCAACTGCAATGCGGAATTTGGATACATTGGGAACTTTCTCACTATTGAATTCTACTATTACATCACCTTTGGCTACTCCAGCCTTATCAGCTGGACTATCCTTTTCAACCTTGGTCACAAGCACGCCTGCAACTTCTTTCAGGTTGAGGGTTTCCATCATATCACCGGTAATTTCCTGCGGAGTAATACCCATATAGGCACGAACCACTTTTCCGGAAGATATCAGGTCATCCACAACTCTCTTGGCAAGATTGATGGGGATGGCAAAACCGATACCGATGTTTCCGCCGCTTGTGCTGGTTATAGCTGCATTGACGCCTATTACTTCACCTTTCATATTGATTAATGGTCCGCCGCTGTTTCCCGGATTGATGGCGGCGTCGGTCTGGATATAATCCTGGTATTGAGGGCTGCCTTCGCCAAAGTTCAGGTTAGCTCTGCCAATTGCAGAAATAACTCCTACTGTAACTGTGCGGTCAAGACCCACATCTCCAAAGGGATTGCCAATGGCGATAGCCCAGTCGCCTATATCCAGATTGCTGCTGTCTCCCAGTTTGGCTACGGTTAATACTTCATCTTTATTGGGTGTGATTTTGATAACGGCAATGTCTGTATTTGGGTCATTACCGATAATTGTTGCTGTATAGGATATTTTATCAGCCAATGTTACAGTTATCGTACCGTCCTTACCTTTTTCCACCACGTGATTGTTGGTCATTATCAAAGCTTCATTGGTAACTTTATTGTATTCATAGATAAATCCGCTTCCCATAGCAGTATAGGGACGTTCCTGCTGTTGCGGGGGATTGAAGAAATACTTAAAGAAAGGATCGTTCCCAAAAGGATTCTGCATCTGGGGAACAGCAATTTTAGCTTCGACTTTGATTTGTACGACAGCTTCACGCACATTTTTTACAACTGCTACAAACGGGCTCTTACCATTGTCGCCGACTACCGGTGGTATTGCCAGTACCGGCAGAAACATGAGCATACATAATGCAGTAGCTAATACATTTTTCCATTTCATCATTTTTAAGACTCCTCTTCTGTAATTTAGTTTTGAAAAGATAAAAAGCAAAAGAAAGCTACCTAATCCTCTGAACACCTCTGTATTCCAATCATTTTAAGCTAAAAATTCGTCAAGAATTTTTTGCATCTCAAGTCCATCATTTGACTATACATCATATAGATAGACCTCTGTCATAATTATGGGTGTATATGTTATACAACCATAATCATAGTTTCCTGCAAATTAATTTTAGGGTACAAATGGAAAGGTGTAAGAGTGGAAAGTTGTAAGAAAGGTTGGACATCTTCTATCCCATCGTCATTCCTGCGGTTCGAGGGTCTCTCCCGTTGTAGAACGGGACAGGGATCCATGCTGTTTATTCCTTAATTTTGACACAGAGACACAGAGAGGAAATGAGACATAGAGGGAAAAAAGAGTCATGTAATGACGATATAACATAGGCTGGGGTGTCAACCCCAGTGTCGATGCAATAATAAATCAATTTAACCCTTTATGGGTGACATAATTCAAACGCAAAGATGCAAAGCCACAATGACGCCAAGGTTTGGATTTATCCCTGGGCGTGTCTTATCCTTCGACTAAGCTCAGGATGACACGTAGGGACAGGTCTTGTGCCTGTCCTTAATCCCTTCCACTTTTACACTTTTTCACCTCTTCACTTTTTCACTTTCCTTAATTTCCCCTCTTTTCTTTCTTAATAGCTTCAGTATAGTTTCTGTATAGTTGTAGTATACTTTCTGTATACTTTCTGTATTCCAAGATACAGAAACTATACTGTAAAGATACTGATGATATATAGAAAAACCATATTGGTAAATAAGGATGAAATCGGATATAATAAAGAGTCATTATAAATCAAACATCCTAATAATGGAAGCTTAGCAGGATTTTTACTGAATTACATGAATTTATCTTGCCCGATTTCATATACTTATTTTTCTTTTCTCTGATATGGAAAAAGCAAAGCCAAAACAAGAACGGGTACCCGATATTCTTACTCCCGTTAAGTTCCTCAAGGGCATTGGAGAAGTGCGTTCCCGCTTTTTAAGCAAGCTGGGGGTGAGGTCTGTTCTGGATTTGATGGAGTTTTTCCCCCGCGCTTATATCCAACGCACGATGAATACTCCAATAGCGGAATTCAAAGTTGGCGAAAAGGTTGCTTTTACTGCACAGATTTGTTGGGTTGACAAACGCATGACGAAGAAGCACCAGCCCCAAATCAACATTGGAATTTCTGACGGCGTGAGCGCCATGGTCTGCACCTGGTTCAAGTTTTATCCCGGTTTGGAAGAACAGCTTAAACCCGGCGGGACGGCTTGGTTCAGCGGTACCGTCAGCGAATATCAGAATATGCTGCAATTGATTCATCCGGATGTTGAAATACTGGATGAAGAAACGGAACCCGGTTTTTGGAAAGAAAGACCTATCCTGCCTGTGTATCTGCTATCAGGAAACCTGACTCAGAAAGTAATCCGCAATGCAGTTCTGCAGGCTTTTTCCCAGTATGCAGATTTCATCGAAGACAATTTGACTGCGGATATCATAGCCAAACATCATTTTGAACCCCGCAAATCTGCCTTGCAGATGATGCACTTCACAACCAAGCCGGAGAATATAGAAGCTGTGCGCAGACGCTTTGTTTATGAGGAATTCTATTACATGCAATTGATGTGGGCAAGGCACAACCGCTTTCATAAAGACGAAGTGCACGGAATCACGTTTGAAAATAAAAAACTGCTGACCCGCAGGATGTATGACAAACTGCCTTTTAAGTTAACTGCTGCCCAGAAACGGGTAATAACGGAAATCTTTGCTGATATGACCACGGAAAAGCAGATGAGCAGGCTACTGCAGGGAGATGTTGGCAGCGGAAAGACAATTGTAACGCTCTTTGCTATGCTGCTGGCTTTAGAAAATGGTTATCAGGCAGCCCTGATGGCACCGACGGAAATATTGGCGGAACAGCATTATCAGAATATCAAGCATCTGTTAAATACTGCAGGGTTAGGTCATTCTGAGCTTGTCGAAGAACGCAAAGAAAGTAAAGAAAACAGCGTGGATTCCTGCCTGCGCAGGAATGACGATGGAAATATCAGGAATGACTGTGTCAGGGTCTGTCTGCTCAAAGGCGGACAGTATAAAGGCAAGAAAGAACTTAAAGAACAGATAGCATCGGGTGAAATCAACCTGATTATCGGCACTCATGCTCTACTGCAGGAAGATGTTTTGTTCAAAGCACTGGGCTTTATTACAGTTGATGAACAGCATCGTTTCGGGGTAGAGCAGCGTGCCAAACTTGCTAAAAAAGATACTCATCCCGATATGCTATACCTCAGTGCAACACCAATTCCCCGCTCTCTGGCTATGACTGTCTATGGTGATCTGGAAGTAAGTATCCTGGATGAAATGCCGCCTAACCGCAAACCTGTCAGTACATTTGTCCGTAGTTCCGGTAAGCTGGATATTGTGTATACAGAAATAAGGAATGAACTCAAAAAAGGCAGGCAGGTTTATATTGTTTGTCCCCTTATCGAAGAAAGTGAAAAATCTGACCTTTTGTCTGCAGAAACGTTATTTAAACACATAAGCACAAAGGTATTTCCTGAGTTTTCATCTGCACTTTTACACGGCAGGATGAAATCTGCTGATAAAGATGCTATCATGCATGCCTTCAAACAGGGAGAAACAAAGATTCTGGTTTCCACCACAGTGATAGAAGTAGGGGTTGATGTTCCCAATGCAACGGTTATGCTGATAGAGCATGCAGAACGCTTTGGATTGGCGCAGTTGCACCAGCTGCGGGGCAGGGTCGGCAGAGGTGCAGACCAGGCATATTGCTTTCTGATAGAACATTTCCCCATTTCTAATGTCGGCAGGGAAAGGCTTGCAACAATGACCGGTACAACAGACGGTTTTGTAATTGCAGAAAAGGATTTGGAACTCAGGGGACCGGGAGAGTTTTTTGGTACTGAACAAAGCGGAATGCCACGTTTTCGTTTTGCCAATCTTGTCCGCGACCAGCATATCCTGAAACTGGCTCGCAACGATGCATTTGACCTTATCAGCATTGACTTTGCTTTTGACAAACCTGAACATCAGATGGTGAAAAAGCAATTTAATTCTCTTTACACAAAACGTGAAACTATGATGTTGTACTAAATTACCGTTTGGAGGTTTTTATGTATGCACAAACAGTGATTAATTTTATTAAAGCTATCAATGAAGCAGATGTGGATAAAATCTACAACCTGATGACAGACGACCATGTCTTTGTTGATTCACAGAATAACAAGACACTTGGTAAAGAACCTATGAAACAAGCCTGGATTGATTTCTACAAATTATTCCCCGATTATCATCTGGAAGTCAATGAAGTCCTCACCAAGAATGAAGTGGTAATCGTCACAGGAATTGCCAGCGGTACGTATAAAAACCTGAAATTTGAAGAAAAAGATAATTCCTGGATTGTTCCCGCCGCCTGGAAAGCAATTGTAAAGGATGATAAGATAGAACTCTGGCAAATCTTTGCCGATATGAGCAAAGCCTATGAAATAGTAAAACGCAATACAAGTACTGAGAATATAGAAGGATAGATTTATGCTAAGAAATACGTTGATTCTGATTATGCTGCTGGCAATCGGATTTGCCTTTGCCCAGAATGCTGCTGACAGCACAAAAACTTTGCCTGTTGACCCTGACCTGAAGATTGGCAGGCTGCCTAATGGTCTTACCTATTACATAAAAGTCAACCGTAAACCGGAAAAGAGGGCAGAACTGAGATTGATTACCAATATTGGTTCTGTACAGGAAGACGATGACCAGCAAGGGCTGGCGCATTTTACTGAGCATATGGCTTTTAATAGTACTACTCACTTTAAGAAATCAGAACTGGTGGATTATCTTAATTCCATTGGCATGGGCTATGCAGCCGGACTTAATGCAGGCACAGGACTCGACCAAACCGTGTACCAGCTTACAATTCCAACGGATAATGAGGAGCAGTTTCAAAAAGGATTCCTGATTTTAAGTGATTGGGCTTCTGGCATAAGTTTTGATACTGATGAACTCAATAAAGAACGCGGAGTTATTATTGAAGAGTGGCGTATGGGTCAGGGTGCTGATCAAAGAATGTATGATGCCCAGAGGAAAGTAATCTTTGCTGGAAGCAAATATGCAGAACGTATGCCTATTGGTAAACTGGAAGTGCTGCAGAATTTTACACCTGAGACCATTAAAAGGTTTTATCATGACTGGTACCGTCCCGATCTGCAGGCTGTTGTAGCTGTGGGTGATTTTGATGCAACGACTGTTGAAAACCTGATTAAACAGTATTTTAATACAATTCCCAAAAGAGATAATCCGCGTGAATGCGTACTATACGATGTACCTGACCATGCAGAACCAAAGATAGTAATAACAACAGATAAAGAAGCTACAGATACTTCAGTACAGTTAACGTGGAAACATGACAAAACGGAGAATAAGACGATTAATGAGTATCGCAAGACACTTATTGTAAATCTCTATACCCAAATGCTGAACATGCGTCTGCAGGAGCTTACACAACAGGCAGATCCTCCTTTTTCAATGGCATTTAATTACAATTTTAACATGGTGCGAAGCAAATCTACATACGCAATGGTGGCAATGATTCCGGAAACAGGCATCAAGACAGGTCTCAAAGCTTTGCTTACCGAAGCGGATAGAGTCAACAGGTTTGGCTTTACTGAATCTGAACTGGCACGTAACAAGCAGATGATGCTTCGTAATTCCGAACGTATGCTGGCTGAAAAAGATAAACAGGATTCTGACAGACTGGTGTGGAGATATGTCGGTAATTTCAGCTTTGGTAATCCTGTTATGAGCATCGAACAAAATGTCACTCTGAACAAGATGCTGTATGATGGTATAACCTTGGATGAAGTAAACAGTGTATGCCGTGAATTGGTGACAGATAACAACCTGGTGATTTCTGTATCAGCTCCGCAAAAAGATGACCTGGTTATTCCAACCGAACAGGAACTGCTCAGCTTGATCCAGCAGGTTAAAACAGAAGAAATTGCTGTCTACCAGGATAAGGTGAGTGCGGAAGAACTGCTGCAAAAAGAACTAAAACCACGAAAGATAGTAAAAGAAAAGTCCTATTCCAAAGTTGGAATCAAGCAGTGGACACTTTCCAATGGTATCAAAGTACTATGGAAGAAAACAGATTTTAAGAATGACGAAGTTCTGCTTAAGGCATTCAGTCCAGGAGGTACATCATTGTATAACCTGGAAGACTTATTTGAAGCACGGGAAGCTGATGACATAATAGTAGACAGTGGTGTAAACGGTTTTGATAAATCCACTCTGAAGAAGAAACTGGCTGGTAAAATTGCAAATGTTGAGCCTTTTATCAATCCTGATAACGAAGGTTTCAACGCAAACTGCTCCAAAGCTGATATGGAAACGATGTTCCAGTTGATTTACCTGTATGCCACTGCACCCCGAATGGATGAAGAAAGTTACACCAGTTGGTTGTCCAGAACAACTGCCTGGATGCAGAATGAAGCCCTGAGTCCTGAAGCCGGTTTTTCTGATTCTATTAATGCCATGATGTTTAACAATCACCCCAGAACCCGTACATTGAAAGTGGAAGATTTGCCCAATCTAGATATGAACAGGGTTATGCAGATATATATGGAGAGATTTGCAGATTTTACCGATTTTACTTTTATCGTGGTAGGCAGTTTTGATGAAAAAATCCTAAAAGGTTACTGTGAAAAATATTTAGCCAATCTTCCGGCTAAAGGCATCAGGGAACAAGCCAGGGATAACGGAGTCCGCTTTTCCCAGGGCAAAAAGGAATTAGCAATCTATAAGGGTCAGGATCCCAAAAGCATTGTACAAATGGCTTTTGGTGGTGAATGTGTGGTCGATAATATGACCAATAATAAACTACGTAATTTGTCATTACTGGTAAATGAAAAGCTGAGAGAAAACATACGTGAAGCCAGAAGCGGAGTCTATTTTGTCGGTTCCTGGGGCAGCGCTTATAAACATCCGGTTCCTTATTACCTGATGTTTATTTACATGCAATGTGCTCCTGACCGGGTGGATGAACTTTCTGAAGCTGTTATAATGACATTGGATAGCCTGAAAGCAGGTTTATTTGATCCCAAATATGTTAATACGGTTAAAGTTACCCTTCAGAAGAAAATGGAAACAGATTTAACAGAGAACCGCTGGTGGCTTGATGCTGTTTACGATCAGGCATGGAATGATTTCCCCATGAATGACCTGCTGAATGACAAAAAGGAAATCAATAATATCAACCTTAAGGAATTACAGAACATCGCTGCTCAGTATTTAAAACAGGATACTAATCTGGTTAAAGGAGTACTGTATCCTGCAGATATGAAGGAATGATTTAGAAAGATAAAGTTAGTTAATAAAACAACAGCTTGTCTGTCATTTAGACTAATCTCAATGCGACAAGCTGTTTTTTTCATGCTTTGATTTTGTTATTCCAGATGATATTCTCTTAAGTTACGAACTGTATTTTTAATAAATCCGAACTTATGGTCTTTTTTATAGCGCGGGATAATATGCAGATGAAAGTGATGCACTGTTTGTCCTGCGATACTTCCGCTGTTAGCACCTATATTATACCCGTCCGGTTTATGCTTATTCTCCAGATGTTCTTTAACCTGATGGATTATATTGTGCAATTGGCAGAATTCTTGTTCACTAAGGTCAAAGATAGTTTCCGCATGCCTTTGACTGATAATCAATATATGTCCAGGTTTGACAGGCAGAGCATCATTAATGGCTATAAAGCTGTCATTCCGGACAATGATTTTATCTTCAGGCAGGGAACAAAAGGCACAATTCATTTGGTTTTTAGAAAAGCACTGTAAGTTTTAACAGCGGAAACAGCAATAACGAACCTGTATCTCCTGACAACGGTCTGAATCCACCCAAATCCCAGCTCATTCTGTCACCTTTGAGCCTGACTCCCAAGGTCAATAGTCCATTGGCTTCTTCTTCTAAAATTGCGGAATAAGTGATAATTTCCGACATCAGGGCTACCCTTTTGGAAACATCAACAATTCCACCCAAAGCTAATAAAGAGCCGCTATTGACTTTATCATAATCGAAAGTTATTCCGATAAATCCATGCACGCTTGCCTTTACACCGCCATAACTGACAACATTGGAAAGAGCGCCGCCTTCTGCTTTGGGCATCCAGCTTAAACTTGCCGCACATTGAAGCTTACCATATTTAAGGTAGTTTTGTTTGACACCAAGAGCGGAATATTGAAATACCTCGGTGGAAATCGGAAACGGCATGCCTATGCTCAGGTGAGTTCTGTCTGTTAATCCATAAGCATACTGAACGATAATAATCTCGTAATCCGTAAAAGTACTGGCACCTTTGGGCATAGTATAAGCTGTGGGAATTACCATCAGCGACTGGTCTGCAGCCTGGAACTGAGCATCAATCTCCTGAGCGGAAAGCATAAGAATTGCGCAAAGTAATAACAACAGTGTAATTACATGAAGTTTCATTATTCCTGCCTTTGTTGATTTAATTATTGTGTTTCTGATTTGTTATCAGGTTCCTTGGGTAGAAAAACATGTATCTTTGCCGCATGCTTTTCATCCAGCGGAACTGTTAAATACAAGAAATTAATGTTGCCAAAATCTATGTATCCTTTTACTCTTTTGTTTTCTCTGAGGGATAATTCCAAAGGACAATTGAGGTGCATTTTATCGCTTCCCGTTACATTATAACATTTCTTGCCCACCAGATTGTCACCTTGATTAAAGTCTTTGGCAAAACGCTCATTATGCCAGACTATTGTATTGTCATCATCAAGTATCATCACCGATAAAAAAGGTGATTCCACCATTTCTTTGCCAAGTTTTGTTAAAAGTGCATCCATTACTTTCCGCCTGTCATTAGATTTATATTAGTCACTATTTTTGACATAGTTGCATATTAGATACTATCACTTTGACTGTCAATAAAAAAGCTCGATTTCTTTTCATTCCTAACTCAGTTCTTCCTTATTTCAACCTTAGATGCATTACGGTAGCATTACGGTAGCAATACNNTACCGTATTGCTACCGTAATGCTACCGTAATGCTGTTAAATAAGAAAAAAGAGAAGAATAGTTAAGTTAAATAAAGATAGAATGTTATGAACAATATTGGAAATGAGTGAAAATATCAGTTATCAATTTACAGAATTATTGACTTGACAGTAATTGGCTATTTTGCCAAATAGCCAATAATAACTAATTACTTTTATGAAAGAGGTTAAAGATGACTGCTGATGCAAGATATGAGCACATGGCGATGATTATGAAAGCCATGGCACATCCGACCAGATTATTTATTCTGGATAAATTGAATGAAAAAGAACACTGCGTTTGTGAACTGCAGGAAATGATTGGAGCGGATATGTCCACTGTTTCCAAGCACCTTTCCGTCCTCAAAAACGCCGGGATTATCGACAACAGGAAACAGAACAACATGGTTTTTTACAGTTTGCTGTGCCCCTGCGTACTGGACTTTTATCAATGCATAGTCAAAATAAAGTGAGGAACTGATGTTCGGTTGGTGGGACTCGATAACACACTGGTTTGTATATAAAATTCTGGCATTTTCCGATGGTAGCCACTGGGCTGCTGCACTGCAGTTCTTTCTTTATGATACTGTTAAAATATTTATTCTTCTTACAATAATTATCATGGCAATTACCTATGTAAGAAGCTACTTTCCACCGGAAAGGACAAGGGCAATCCTGGCAAAACGCAAAGGCGGAACATTTATCGGGCACATCCTGGCAGCTTTACTGGGTATTGTCACGCCATTTTGTTCCTGCTCTGCCGTGCCGTTGTTCATAGGTTTCGTGGAAGCAGGAATTCCTTTGGGAGTTACCTTCTCCTATTTGATTGCAGCACCGATGGTTAATGAAGTTGCTTTAGGTTTGCTGTGGGTAATGTTTGGCTGGAAGATAGCACTTATTTACATAATATCAGGTGAAATCATTGCCATTGTCAGCGGTTTGATAATCGGCAGGCTGAAACTGGAAAAACAGGTGGAAGGCATGGTCTGGGAAATGAAGGTCGGTAATTCTGAAGAAGTTACAAAACCAACCCAACAGGAAAGATGGAAGGATGCCTGGACTTTTACATTTGATTTACTTAAAAAGATATGGATTTATGTGGTTATCGGCATCGGAATCGGCGGCATAATGCATGGTTGGGTTCCGACCAATGCTCTGGCGCATATTGCCGGGAAAGGCAATCCTTTTGCCGTATTTATAGCAGTCTTAATAGGCATACCCCTGTATTCCAATGCTGCAGGTATCATTCCATTGGTGAGTGAATTCACCCGTGCCGGTGTTGCACTTGGCACTTCACTGGCTTTTATGATGGCAGTTACAGCATTATCACTGCCGGAAATGATATTGCTCAGACGTGTACTCAAACCAAAGCTATTAGGCATCTTTATAGCCATTGTGGGAGTGGGAATTGTGTTTACAGGCTATTTGTTTAACTGGATAATGTAATGCTGGAAAGTATCTTCAACACTCTCTATACTGCTCTGTATGGCAATCTTGGCATTGCAATAACTTCAGCATTTTTGTGGGGAATAGCAAGCGTATTGTTGAGTCCATGCCATTTATCCAGTATCCCCCTGGTAGTGGCAGTATTGATAGGTGAAAGAACACTTACCATAAAACAGACCTTCAGACTAAGCCTGGTCTTTTCTATCGGAGTATTGGTCAGTATTGCTCTGATAGGATTGATTACTGCTCTATTGGGTAGAATGATGGGAGACTTGGGCAGTCATGCCAATCTGGTTTTCGGGATTGCACTATGTCTGGGTGGAGTCCTGCTACTGGATGTTATCCCATTGGGTAGCGTTTCTTTACTGTCAAAATACAAACCTGACAGCACCAAAGCAACAACTGTATTGGTTGTAGGTTTGCTGTTCGGACTGGCATTGGGACCATGTGCCTTTGCATTTATGGCACCTGTATTGACCCTTGCCTTTAGTCTGGCACAAACGAATCTGTTAATGGCAATCCTGATTATGACAGCTTATGGAATCGGGCATTGCCTTGTGATAGTCTTTGCAGGAACATCACTAAGTTTTGTCCAAAAGTTGTTAAACTGGAACCAGGGTTCCAGAGGATTGATTATACTTAAGCGTATCTGTGCAGTATTTGTGATTGCTGCAGGTATTTATCTAATGTTTAAATAAAGGAGTTTAAGATGACAATAAAAGTATTGGGAAGCGGATGCAGTAAATGCAAAAAGCTGGAAGAAAATGTGCGTAAAGCCATTGCAGAAAAAGGCATTGAAGCAGTTGTGGAAAAAGTTACTGATTTAAAAGATATTATGGCTTATGGAGTGATGATGACACCTGCTGTTGTTATAGATGAAAAGGTGGTTTCAACAGGTAAACTTCTAAGCGTAACAGATGTAATAAAATTAATTGTATAAAGGAGAAATAATGAGTGAATGCAGTTGTTCCTGCGGTTGTTCAGACAATGATAACAAATGTGTAACAAATAGCGCACCGACTAGTGTTTATGCCTGCGTTGGAGCCAGTAATGTGGGGATGATATCCCTTGATTTGACTATTGCCCTGCATAAGGCAAACCGTTACAAAATGGGTTGTTCTGTCTGCGTGGGAGTGGGGGATTGTGAATGTGTGGAAGACAAAGTTATTGAGGGAAAGAAACATCTGCTGATTGATGGCTGTAAAGTAGGATGCATGAAACGGATGTTTGACAAACTGGGCATCAAAAACTATAATCAGGTGATAATTACCCAGCTCGGTATAGCCAAAGAACCGACATTCGAATATGATAAGAGCATCATAGATAAACTACTTGAAAAGCTGAACGCAAAAGGACTTTGAGATGAGAAAGATTATTTTAGCTGTATGTTTACTTCTGTTTATCGGAACAATGTTCGCCGGTGAAGAAGTAATAAAAAAGCCGGTAACAAAACCAAAACCATTGGTAACCTTTATAGAGTTGGGTTCAGTAAACTGTATTCCCTGCAAGATGATGAAGCCTGTTATGGAAGAAATTGAAAAGGAATATGGCGATACAATTTCAGTCGTGTTTTATGATGTAAACAAAAACAGACAAATGGCTTCCAAATATAAAATCAAGCTTATTCCAACCCAGGTATTCCTGGATAAAAACGGGAAAGAATTCCATCGTCACGAAGGATTTTATCCCAAAGCAGATATAATGAATCTGGTGGACAAACATCTGGGAATCAAAAGGGTAAAACAGGAAAGTACAGAAGTAAAGAAATAAGTAAATCATATCTTTTTGGAGGTAACTTTGGAGAAGACAGGCATCAGTTTCTTTGAAAAATACTTAACATTTTGGGTAATTCTTTGTATGGCTTTTGGAGTATTGATTGGGAGGTTCCTGCCATTTATTCCTATATTTTTAGGTAAATTCGAATATGCCAGAGTATCTATTCCGATAGCAATCCTGATCTGGCTGATGATATATCCAATGATGATGAAGGTTGATTTTGCCAGTATAAGAAATGTGGGGAAAAATCCCAAGGGCTTGTATGTAACATGGATTACTAACTGGCTGATTAAGCCGTTTACGATGTATCTGATAGCATGGTTTTTCTTTTTCGTTGTCTTTAAATCGTTGATTCCAACAGAACTGGCAAGAAGTTATCTTGCAGGAGCTATTTTACTGGGAGCTGCACCCTGCACAGCAATGGTCTTTGTCTGGAGTCACCTGACTAAAGGCAATCCTGCATATACTGTAGTTCAGGTTGCAACAAATGACCTGATAATCCTGGTTGCTTTCACACCGATTGTTGCATTTCTCTTAGGTATCAGTGGGATAAGAATTCCATGGAATACGCTATTGCTTTCTGTCGTATTATTTGTGGTAATTCCGTTGGCAGGTGGTGCTTTTACGCGTCATAGAGTTATTAAAAGAAAAGGTGAGGAATATTTTAACAGTACCTTTTTAGATAAGTTCAAAAATGTCACCATAGGTGGATTGCTACTGACCTTAGTTATTATTTTTGCTTTTCAGGGTGATGTAATTCTCCATAATCCTTTACATATTGTACTAATAGCCATCCCACTTACAATCCAGACATTCCTGATATTTTTCATTGCGTACCTTGCTGCCCGTAAACTAAGGTTATTGCATAATATTGCAGCTCCTGCCGGAATGATTGGTGCTTCTAATTTCTTTGAGTTGTCTGTAGCCGTTGCAATATCTTTATTCGGACCAACATCTCCTGTAGCATTGGCAACTATTGTCGGGGTATTGGTAGAAGTACCTGTAATGCTGACTCTGGTTAAAATAGCCAACCGAACTTCCCATTGGTTTCCAAGTCATTGACAAAAATAGTGAGTAGCAGTATATAGTCTTTTATGTTTGAAAAATATAAGGAAACAAAAGCCTTTATACTGATAGCAGGTATTTTTGCCGGAGTATACCTTTTACCTGTTCATTCAGCCAATTTCCTGAATGGATTGCACGAAGCTATTTTCAATGCACAGGAATATGCTGTTCTTCATATTCTGATGATATTCGTTCCGGCATTATTTATTACAGGTGCTGTTAGTGTATTTATCAAACGGGATTCGATAATAAATTTTCTGGGAGCCAAAGCAAACAGATTTCTGGCATATGTAGTTGCAGCACTATCAGGAACAGTTTTAGTAGTAAGCTCCGGTGCAATACTACCGCTATTCAGCAAAATACTCAAACGTGGTTCAGGTTTGGGTCCTGCCATAACATTCCTTTATTCAGGACCTGCTATCAGTGCCTTGACAATTATTATGACTATCAGGATTCTTGGCTGGCAGCTCGGGATTGCCAGAACAGTTGGAGCTATCACCTTTAGTATTGTAATCGGGGTGATAATGCACTTTCTGTTTTGGAAAGAAGAAAAGCAACATCTGGTCGACATTCCTAAAGAAACTTCTGGTAAAACCGGAAGACCCATATGGCAAACATTGATTATCTTTGCCCTGATGATAGCCATTCCTTTGGTATTAAAGTGGGTAAGACCGGACATGGCAACCTCTCCACACTTGTTTATCCGGATGTATCAACACAAATGGCTGGCAGCAGGTATCATTGCCATGCTTCTGGGACTCTATCTTACATTGTTTTATGGTCTCAGGCTTTGGAAGGTGATTTTAACTGCAGGCGTTGTCTGGGGTATCAGTTATGTCAGACCAAGTCAGCCGTTAACTGCCTATTTAGTAGCGCTTTATTTTGTTTGTGTATGGCTGATTCAGGAGAAAGGAGTGTTACATGACTGGCTGATCTCCACCTGGGGTTTTGCAAAATTGATATTTCCTCTTCTTTTCATAAGTGTTTTGATTTCCGGAGCTTTATTCGGACGATCGGGTCAGGAAGCCTGGATACCCTCAGAATGGATCACTGCTTTGGTAGGCGGCAATTCTATTTGGGCAAATCTTCTTGCATCAGTATCAGGTGCATTTATGTATTTTGCCACCTTAACAGAAGTACCAATTTTAAATGGACTCATAAGCAGTGGTATGGGGAAAGGTCCGGCTCTGGCATTACTTCTTGCCGGTCCTGCATTTTCACTACCGGGAATATGGGTAATAAATTCTTTCCTTGGTACCAAAAAGACTCTGGTATATGTATTTTTAGTAATTGTATTTTCTTCAATAACAGGATATATTTTTGGATTGCTTTTTACTTAGGATTTTCAATTTCTTAAGAAACTTAAGCAATTATATGAAACACTTGTCGTCATTAGATTTATCAATTCAGAGGTTTAAGATGAAAAAAATAACACTGCTTTTCATGCTTGCGTTCCCCATTTTTTTGATTTCTGCTACTCATATAATTAATAGTAATGGATTCAATATTAATAACATCAGTTTTTCACTTGAACCAAGCGCAGTTATCAGAACACCTGATATCTATTCTCAGGAACTTGACTTTGTAAAAACTAATGCATTATATCCGGATAGCTGTACAATTATATACGGAAATTCAAATTTTGATTTGGAAGTTAAGATTGTGCCGGTTACAAAATTCATAAAAAAAGCCTGGCAAGTTAGTATTATAGCAGATTATAAACAAGCAGTATCAATCTCAGACATTTCCTTAAATATAAATTTTACAAATCCCGGTGAAATAGCTATATACAAAGGTCCCCAGGCAATTTATTCAAGACTTATGCCTGATCAGAAGAATCTATGTCCTTATACAGATAAAGCAATTGAATATAAAGGACCTACTTCAAGTTTCTGGATAGTGGCTTCGAATTATGCGGGGTGTCAGGGAATTGAGAGTATTACCGATAGTTCAATCAAACTATATGACAATTCGCTGCATTATGCAAGATTATATAACCAGGTCGCTCTATATGACAAACTTATTGATTATCTGCCACGAGTCAGTGGGCAAAGGGATAATTGGTCTTTCTTAATATTTCTTGAAAAGCCCAACTTAATAAGTATAAATCGCTGGCCTGCAGATAAATTGGCTGCTCTGGCTATAACAAATGACGCAGATGGAGAAAATTTAAGCAAACTGCAATCAGTATTTTATGGCAGCAGCAATATCAAAAGCCCTGATTATTTAACCAAAGGACTTATTGCTAATCAGATTAAGATCTCCAATACTGTTTTTGGAGTTAACATTAATTATTTGTATGATATATGGACTGATATAAAGAACACAGGAAGTTCTATAGGTTATCATACTTATTCAGGTTATGATGATACCACTTCAGTAATTAATCAGTCCTTAAACACAGACATGGATGAGTTTGATGTTCGGTTATGGATTGACCATGCCCATAATCTTGAAGATATTAGTATGTCCGGTTCATATCCTAACTCACCGTATTATGTTTTGGACGTTTTAAATAACTCGAAGATTGATTATCTTTGGATTTATGATATTCCTTATAACAACGCTTTTAATGCTTTTGAAGAACCATGGAGGCTTCCTCATAAATTACATTATTTTAGCTCTTTGACTAAACCAATATGGATTTTTGGCAGAACAAGGATGGAGACATGGGAATATTTGAGCGACTATTACCTCTACGATTTCAAACATAATATGACTGGAGAAAATCTGGATAACTTGCTCAAAGATAATGGATTATGTATTGGATATACGCATTTTAGCTTCAATAATGCAAGCAACAGATATGCCTTTTATAATTTATTACCAGGAGATGAATATACTATAAGAGACGATTTTAACGATGTTTTAGTAATGCTTAATGATTATCAGCAGAACCGTGGACTGTGGATTGATACTGTGGAGAATATTTTTGACAGGATGCTGGCAATTGAACAAGTTGATATTGAATCTGTTGAAGATGATGTATATCCTGGCTTTGTAAGAATTTCCCTGAGAAATAATTCTAATTATGACATAACCGATTTATCTTTTACTTATGGACCTCAAGAAATTACTATACCTCAGCTAAATGCCCATGGCAATTACTCTTTCTCAGTAAGTAGTACAAACATCCCAAGTCCTGATGATGCTTTGTTACCATTTCAGGTGTTTTATATTGATAAAACCTTGTTAATAAGAAGTAAGCAATCACATGTTATTCCCGCCGCTCAGGTAAGCATTTACAACATTAAAGGACAATTAGTATCGTCGAATCGAACAACAAAACAAGCCAATTATATGTCTATTCCTTTTGAACATAAAGCATCCGGCATTTACATCGCCAGGATAGAGACACTGGGATATAAACCGCAAAACATACGTTTTACTGTTTTAAAATAAATTAGTTATTGACTTAATACAGTGAACGAATTATCCTATAATTGTAAGGCAAAATGATTTCAGGAGAGTGATATGAAGCCACCTTTTATACTTAAAAGGCTTGTTGATACAGAAGTAAATTATGCCAGGCGGTTTACTAATGTTACCCAGAAGCCGTATGGATTTATATATTGGAATGAAGCAAATAAAGATTCATATCTTTGTAATCATGCTATTATTACAGACCATCTGGGTGTCGAATCATCCCTTAAAGATATCAGCTTCTTTTACAAATCCAAAAATATAACTCCCTGTCTGTTTCCTTCACTTCAGGAGAAAGAACTGGAAATATTGACGCCGCATTTGAAAAACCATGGTTTCGAAATTGAAATGCTTGACCATGCATATTACGTAAAAGAAAATGAAAGCTCGATAACACCTGTCAGTGGTATATTTTTTTCCAGGCTGGTTCAGATAAAAGATGATATTAAGGAGCTTATACTCGCAGAAAAATATGGTGATTGGGCAATTAAATATCTTGAACGTCATGTTAAAAATCCGGGATATCATTTAATTGGTGGCTTTGTTAATACAGACCTTGTTACTATCGCATCCCTGAGTATTTTTGAAGGATATTCACGAATAGATGATGTCTTTACATTCAGCTACTATCGTGGAAAGGGTTATTCCAGTGCACTTTTGCATTACCTTGTTAACTATAGCAAAGAACATAACGACAATCATTTGTATTTATATGCTCATTACACAAAAGCGGAAAAACTATATGAGAAAGCAGGTTTCGTCAGACAACCAAATCTTAAGTGCTGGCGAGCGCTTAAGAAAGCATAATTAGTAATTATTAAAAAACCGCAGTCTAAATCAGGCTGCGGTTTTTTATTTCGGGGAATAATATTTTATTTTAGCTTCAGTATTTTAATAGTCTTACTTGTTTCGGCACCAACAGCCTTCAGGAAATAAATACCGTTTGATACATTATTGCTGTCTGTATCTTTACCATCCCAGGTTACTGTTGAATTGGGCTGTGCGTCAATTGTGCGCACCAACTGTCCCTTTGAGTTATAGACAAACATTTTTACAGGTTGCAGTGATTTGCTGTCTACTCTGATACTGATTTCACTGTTAAATGGATTAGGTGAAACGCTTAAGTTTAATCCGGAGTATTCAGGAGTAGTATTATCATCATTAGCAGTATCCTGTCCCCAGCTTAAAACGAAACGCTTGTGGTCCATGTAGTTATTTGCAAAACCATCCCAATAGGCTACAACAGCCATGGTCATGTTATTGTTTCCATCGTAACCATATAAAATGCGTTCGCCATTATTCCATACCGATTGACCCGAATCCCATGAGAAATTATTTCTTTGTATAAGATTATTTCCGGTACTATAGGCATAGGTATCTTTGCTGTCATTAACCCATGCATTATTTTCCCAGTGTTCTTCAATTTCCTGTGATACCATACCAAACATACTTCCATTAAGGTAATCATAATTTTCAATTTGCTGAGTCCACATTGTATGAGCCAGGTCACTAACAAAAGAATCTCCGGTCGATGTATCATTGGGATGATATGTGGTTGTGTATCTGTAATCATTTGACCAGGTTAAGGAATCCGGAGAAGTCATATCAGTTTCTGTAATTATTCTGCCTTGAGTATCCCAGGTAAAGCTCATTCTTGTCCATTGCTCAGGATCTTCATCATCCCCAGCCATGTAAGAATGAACAGTATAGTTACTGTTTGAAACATAGAATAACTCAAACCGCATAAACAAGAACCATTCAGAAGTGTCAAAATTATAAAAATATATTCTTTGAGAAGTTACCCGATGCTGATTGTCATAGGTAAAAGTGTAGTGAACATAGGGATTATATCCGGTCCCAAAGTTTACATATGCCATCGCACTTGTTACATATTCATTAGTTATATCATAAGTAAAGCCGGATTTCATAAAAGTTATCCACTCTTGAGAATCTGAATTCCACTGGCTGTAAAATATTGAATCCAGCCTGGTGGTTAAAACATTGTTATAAACATAGATATTCTTGCTGTTATTTTCCCAGGCTGAACCTGAATACTCTTCTTCAAGTACCTGGTTCAGTCTCCAGGTACGGTCTGTTAGTTTCATATTGGGCAATATCTTGTTTAATTTTAACTGATTAATATCGAATGCTCTGCTCATCACCACAAGTGGGATGAGAACTAAAAGAAAGATAATTATGTATTTTTTCATAAGTACATCCTCCTGTATTCATTATCGAAGCATATCTAAGTATCGAGCAGACTATTGTCAATAAAAAAAACGCAGGCAATCACTTACCTGCGTTTTTAATAGGTTTTGTAAATTAGCTAATGTAGCTTTAATACCTTGATAGTATTGCTTTTACCGGTTACTTCCGCTTTAATAAAATATATTCCGTTGGATACAGTCTGATTATGCGAATCTCTGCCGTCCCAGTTCGTTTTTGTGTTAGAAAATGAACTGATTGTTCTTATCAACTGTCCTTTAGTATTATAGATGGAATAATTAACAGGTTGGGTAGTTTTGCTGTAGCTTCTGATAGATACTTCATTGTAAAAAGGATTGGGTGAAGCAGTAAGGTTCAAGTCATTAATAACAGGCATAACATTATCATCGTTAGCAGTATCCAGTCCAAATGTATAACCAAGCCGTGTGTCCTGCATCCAAGTACGTGCAACCCAGGTGTATTGAGTACTAATCGTCAGATTACCGTTTGTATCATATTCATAAAGAGACTGTCTCTCATCAACCCATCCATTATCCCAGTTTCTATCAAGGAGCTCAGTCAGCCTGTTCTGTGTATCATATGTGTAAACTTCCCTGTGATCGTTTTCCCAACCCATATCATAATACATGTCTGTAATTTCATCAAACATAATCTGGATGCCAGAATAACCTGTATCAAAATAATCGAAAGAAAATAACATCTGGTTTAAAAGCGCAATAAAATCATCGCCTGTTGATGTATCATTATCATGATAATTATATTCTATACGGTCTTCGTTTACCCAATTTAGTGAATCAATAGAAGTCTGATTTATGGAAATTAACGGTCTGCCTGCACCGTCATTTGTAAACGTAGTCTTGTCCCAGCTTTGAGGATCAGGATCATCAGCGGGGACATAATAATACATAGAACTGAATGAATTGGTATTGTAAAACATCTTTACCCACATGAACAGGTTCCATTGAGAAGTCCCCATATTGTAAGCTTCTACAGTCCACATTTCCAGCCTGTTCTGTGGATTATACTGAGCAGAAGCCCTGAAAAAAGGCACTTCCATCCCCATAAAATAGTATAGATATGACATACCTGTAACATACTGCCCTGTTAAATCATAAATATAAGCAATCTTTGTTGATAAAATCCATTGGCTGCTTGAGGTATCATAACCATATATTTTTAAAGTATCTATGCGCGTTGTATAGACTGAGTTATACACATATACTCTTTTAGATTCAAGTACCCAGGCATTATTATCATACTCTTCTTCAATAACTTCATTCAGTCTCCAGGTGCGCATGAGGTTATTTTTGAAGTTGTTAAAGTGAAATGCTTTATCAAATGTGGCTAAGTGATTAACTGTGCTTACCAAAATAATTGGAATAAGCATTAAAAATAAAATGAATGTTGTACGTTTCATAATATTTTCCTCCCAAGTTTGACTCAATTCACGAATTAAATAATTAAGTTTTATATGTCAATAAAAAAATGCAAGATTAACTGATTATTACATCAATAAGTTAGATATGATAATGGATATACTTCACTGTGTTTTCTCACTCTCTTCACGCAGGGACTTTTCAGGGAGTCATCAGGGAGAAAGTCCCTGATGACTCCCTGATGACCTCCTGACGATACCTGCAGTCAAGTGAAGGAGAAAAGGGCAATAAACAGGCAGTCTGGTTGTAGATAGAAGCATTTGTAATGTTGTTTGCATCACAACTTAGTATTTAAGTAAACTTAATAAAAAATATTTCTATAAATTGCTTGACAGGAAAGATAATAATTTACAAATACACTCTGGTAATTTCTTAATATATTAGAAGTTTATAAAATGGGAAAAGAATGTTGGGGAAGCAATGTATCTCTGTTATATGTTATTCAAACCATCAACTAATATATTCAAGTCTACTCAAAAATTAACTTAGTAAAAGGAGTATTTTCGTATGAAAAACTCTCGGATGCTTATCATGATAATCCTTTCCTTCGGACTGTTTTGCCTGGATTCAGTTAACCTAACTACACGTGATCCACTGAACGGAATCTATTACATAGATCCAGCGGGTGGAACCAATACTTTCACTACATTCACAGCTGCAATTAATTCATTAAACATTAATGGTGTTGGTTCTGGTGGGGTTACCTTTATTGTTGCAGACTCAACGTTCACTGAAGCTTTTCCTGCAATTACATATAACGGAACAGCAACTACTCAGGCTACATTTATAGCAGCTTCAGACAGCAGGACAAAACCAATACTCATGCCATTGGCAGGTGTCGGCACTCTGGATGCTATCCTTACATTTAGCGGATGCGACTATGTCACTTTGGACGGGTTCGATATCAGGGAAAATCCTGCCAATACTGACGGCATTACTCAAATGGAATTTGGGATCAATGTCAAAAATAACGGAGCTGCAGATGGTGCTTCACATAATACTATTGTGAATTGCGATATTACATTGTCTGGGGCTTCAGTAACCCGTGGTGTCTATCAGAATGCAATAACTCCGGGCAGTAACGAAGGTACCAATTCATACAATAAGTACTATGATAATGACCTGGTCGATTGCTATTATGGATATTACCTGAATGGCAACTCAACATACTATGACCAAAGCAATGAAGTTGGTGCTGTAACAGACGGTTCAATAACCGGCTGCATCCAGGGTGTAAACTATAATTACCAGTTAAGCCTGCAGATTTACAACCAGGATATTGTACTGATAGGGGGAGAAATACCTGCAAACGCATATGCCGTATATGGCTCTTATGGAGCAAACAATACCGTAGCTGTCTATGGTAACAATATTTCCCAGGCTTCTCAATCAACTGCTTCCTCTTATGATATTTATGGTATATATATAGCAGCAAATACTTCAGCCAATATACATGACAACCTGATACATGGTTTTTCTTCAACAGGAACCACAGCATATATTTATGGTATATACCTGTCTCAGGGTGATCCCATGCAGATTAACTATATCTATAATAATGATGTATATGATATCTCAACCAGTTCAAGCTATATATATGCTATGCGCATAACTCCATCAGCCCAGTTTGAGTTGCACGACAACAATGTATATAATATTACCAATACCTATAGCAGCACTTTCTACGGTTATTATATCGGTGCTAATTCAACACTTTGTTCTGCCAATGTATATGACAATACAGTGCATGACATTAACAATATCCAATCAGCATATGGCATGTACATTTATTACGGTAATGTAATGAATACATACAATAACCGGATTTATAACATAACAACTAGCAGCAATTCCACTTTGTATGGTCTTTATATATACAATGGTACAAGCACTTCAGTAAAGAACACATATAATAACGAAATACACGGACTTTCCGGCGGTGGAACTATTTATGCCTTGGATGCTTATAATGGTGCAACTCAAAACGTGTATAAGAACAAGGTATATGACATTACATATACAGGAACCGGCACTTCAGTGTTATATGGTGCATATTTATTTGGTTCAGCAACAACTACCATCAATTTCTATAACAACTTCATTTATGACCTGAAGTCTCCCGGTGGAACATCAACAACATCAAGCATAAACGGTATCTATACTTCCGCAGCTAATACAATCAATCTTTGGCACAATACGGTATATCTGAATGCAGCCGGAACCAGTGAAATCTTCAGTTCCAATGCGCTATACCTGTATAGTGGTACATTGGTTGACCTGAGGAATAATATCTTCGTCAACAAAAGTACTCCGGGCTCATCTGGCATAACAGCATCCTTCCGTAAAGGCGGTAATGCCGGAAGTTTCACCAATATATCTGCCACTACCAATAATAATATTTTCTATGCCGGGGACCCGGGTGTAACCAACCTGATTTATTATGATACAGGCAACCCAATACAGACAATTACAGAATACAAAACCCTGATAGCAACCAAAGACCAGCAATCAGAAACAGAAGACGTACCTTTTGTGAGTGGAACAAACCCGATTGACCTGCATATTGAACCGTTTACATATACCTGTGTGGAAAGCAGAGGTACATTTATTGCTGACGTAACGGATGATATTGATGGAGACATTCGCTATGGTCAGCCCGGATATTCAGGAAGTGGATTATGGCCTGACATTGGTGCTGATGAAGGTGAATTTGATTGCACACCTCCATTATTGCCACCATCTGCATTTACTGCTACAGCGACTACCACTAATCAGATAAATCTTTCTGCTGTTGCTAATATGTTCGGAGACCAGGTTTTAGTGGCTTGGTCTACAACTGGTATTTTTGGGAATCCCATTGTAGGTCAATTTAATCCCGGTGATTCAATCAGCGGGGGAGGTACTGTTTTATACACAGGACCGGCAGAAAATCTTCCCAACCATGTCGGATTAGACAGTTTCACAACTTATTATTACAGAATTTGGAGTTCCAGGCAAGTTGAATACCTGGTATACTCCGGAGCATATTTATCAGCAGCGGCTACTACTTTGGTTTTTGTTCCAACAGCACCTGAAAACGTGAATATAACTAAACTGTGGAACGATATAAACTTATCCTGGGAGGCTGTTATTCAATCAACAACCGGAATTCCTTTAGAAATCGATAATTACATTATCTACACGTGCAGCAGTCAGAATGGAGTTTATAATTTGCTCGGTTTTACAGTTGGTGGAAATACAAGCTATACAATTGTAAATGGAGCTGTATCAGCTATAGGATTCTATATAATTATCAGTTTTGCCGGAACTAACATAGAATTAATAAACTTTCTTAATGAACACTCAACTTACCCATTTGACTAATATCACAGATATATTTGAGCTTTATTTGTTAGTGCTGAGCTATTATTCTACAATTCTGTCCAGAATGGGTAATTGCTCTGCTAAAAAGGCTTCGTACCTGTCTTCCAGGATTGCTTTGCGTGCCTGCTTCATAAGTTCCTGGTAAAAATAAAGACTGTGAATGGTTGTCAACCGCATACCCAGAATTTCGTTCATAGTTATCAGATGTCTTATATAGGCACGGGAAAAGTGCCTGCAGGTGTAGCAATTGCATAAGGGATCAATTGGTTTGAAATCTTCTTTATAACGGGCTGCTTTGATTATCATTTTGCCGTAACGGGTAAAGATACTTCCCTTACGGGCATTTCGGGTGGGCATTACACAATCAAACATGTCCACACCATTAGCGATGTTATTCAGTAAATCAGTCGGGGTCCCTACACCCATTAAATATCTGGGTTTATCAACAGGTAAAATCGGGTTGAGAAACTCAGTCAGCCGGAACATATCTTCTTTGGGTTCGCCTACTGCCAATCCGCCGATGCTGTAGCCGTCAAAGTCCATTTCCATAAGCTTAACAGCGCTTTTCTCTCTTAAGTCTTCATAAACACCACCCTGCACAATGCCAAACAAAGCTTGGTTCTTTGTGTTGGTAAAAGCTTCCTTACCTCTGGCTGCCCAGTTAAGAGTAATTTTGAGACTTTTCTCCACATATTCACGTGTGGCAGGATAGGGTGGACATTCGTCAAAGCTCATGATGATGTCAGCACCGAGCGCTTCCTGTATTTCTATCACTTTTTCAGGTGTAAACATATGATATGAGCCGTCTATATGGGATTGGAACTTTACGCCTTCTTTAGTTATTTTACGCAGAACAGCCAGGCTCATCACCTGGAACCCCCCACTATCTGTCAGCATTGGTTTATCCCATGAGATAAACTTATGCAGACCGCCGGCATCACGGATGAGTTCGTGACCGGGTCTCATGTACAGATGGTAAGTATTACCCAAAATAATCTGGGCGTGCCCTTCCTCCAACTCGTGTGGTGACATTGCTTTAACGCTGCCGACAGTGCCTACGGGCATAAAAACAGGTGTAAGAATTTCACCGTGAGAGGTTTTCATTATACCGGCACGGGCATTCCCTGACCTGGCTTGTAAAGTAAACTTAAACATAAATCCAACTTATTAAAAGAGTAATATTTGTTATTTGTACCTAAAGAATTCAAAACGATAAATCTTGGCAAGCAAATTACTTCTTGACAATGAAACTAAAGAAGTTACAATTTGACTATGATGAAAAAATGGACTGTATTCCTGATATTATTTTTAACTCTGTATATCACAATACAGGCATGTGACATGAGTGCAGTTATTATGAAACGCGGTACAGTCCTGGCTGATTTTTATACTACGCTTACCACTCCGGGTTTTAGTGATTTTAATGTTCCCAATGATTATCTGGCTTACGTAATAAACAGGTCACAATCTGCTATCAATAATGACGGATACGGGATTTTATATTATCCTGAGGATAATTATCAGTTAACTCCCGATAATTACTGGTATAAATATGTACACTCAGCAGCAGATGCAAATCACATTTATTACACCGGTAATTACTTTGTTTCAACCAATGCACCGGATGTTTTCGATGTTGCGTTAAAAAAGATGTCATCTCCGGATGTCGATGCAGCCATCGTCATGTGCCATTCCAGAAATGCTTCCACCAATCCCTTTGCACCGGGTAATCACCCCTTCAGAATGGATTTGAATGACCGTACTTATGCATTGATGCACAATGGCTTTGTTTCTCAAGTAACACGGACATTTATGATTAATGAAATCAACATTCTGGATCCTGAATGGTTTACAGAGCATGCACCAAACTATTATGATTTTGACTTTGCGCTTTACCCATCGTACTGGATTGACAGCGAAGTACTTTTTAATTACCTCATGTGCCATATTCAGGCATGTAATTCTGACGTTTACACAGGTATGAGACTGGGTCTGATTAAATTAGCTGATTTCATGAAACTGTCAACTAACGTTGTAAACTTTGTGTTCAGTGATGGTCAAAACCTTTACGCATTCCGCTCTACCCCTTTGTCAGGTGTTAACAGTAATTATAAACTAAGTTTCAAATATAACGAAAGAGGATTTTGGGGTGTGCGGACAGGTTTACCGAATGCAGATGAAACTCAGGTTGATTACAATGAACTGGCGGTTTTTACAAATGAAGGATTGATTGAACTCTATCCAGGGTTTCTGGATGACATTCCAGTTATAACCCACCGTTCTACAAATGGACAACCCCCTATCCAGACTCGTATAACAGGCACAGTAGCGCAACCAGATTATATCGGCATCAATGTATCATTTACTCTTACTGAACCATCAAGGATTAAGTTAAGCCTTTACAATCTGAAAGGTCAGCTGGTTAACCGCATCACTGACAAATATATGGAAACCGGTATTTACACATTGAACTGGAATGGAAGAGATACAAAAGGCAGATTATCCGCCCAGGGAATTTACTATCTCGAAATGAAGAAAGGCAATCAGAGGTCAGTAAGTAAAATAACTTACAGAAGATAAGTAATTTTCACAGGCAAGTCAAGAAAAAAGCCACACAGTGTTAAATCTGTGTGGCTTTTTTATCTGATTTAATTTAGTATTTATTCATCGCCTTCTTCAGGCACAATCTCATCTATCACAGGATGTCTGCCTTCCAGTTCATCAATCATGTACTGGGCAGATTCATTAAGTTCTCCCTTGGGATATTTCTTGAGGAAATCTTTAAACAATTCCAGACCACGTTCTTTATCCCCGATTTCTTCAGATGTGAGGAATGCTTTCATAAAGAAAGCTTTGTAATCATCTGAGCCATTGGGATAAAACTTGATAATCTGGTCATAATAGATAGCTGCATCATTGAACTTGCGTTGGCGGGCAGAGTTATCTGCCATATCAAAAAGTTCTTCTGCAGTTAGTTTAATATCCAGTTTTTCAGGGTATTTCTTCATTCCGTATTGAGTAAAAAGCTGTTCCTTAACTGTTTCCATCTGAGTCTTCTCTTTCTCTTTCTTAAGCTGATTCTGAATACGTGATTCAACTTCAGTGTAGCTCAGGGTAGAAGTTGGTCTTTCTTCTACCACATAGAAGAATAAAACTTCGTCTTTATAGGTTTTTGTTATAGGGCTTACTTTACCCACAGGAGTTCTCCATATTAAATCGGACAGATTTTGGTCTGGACCAACACCTGTAACGACTCCATTCTGATAATTGTTATCCAAAACATCCAGTTTTGGCTTAATGGAATACTTGGCAATTACATCAGCTACTACTTTGGAATCATTTTTCTTAACAGCCTTGGCAAATTTCTTGTAAGCTTTTTTGGCACTCTTTTCATCTTTGCTCCACAACGCCATAACTTTTCTGGAAGAGGGAGTTGTGTAATCGCTGAGATGAGTGTCATAATAACTCCTTAATTCTTCAGGAGTTACATTTACTTCGTCAATCACAAGCTTTTTATATGCTTCCTGCAAGACGTAATAGCGTTGGGATTGTTTGAAATCTTCATTATTGGCAAGATATTCATCATAGGTTTTATCTTTTGAAGCATCAAGAAACATTATAGTACGGGTTAAATCCTGGTTTACAAGCTGGAGTGCTCCACCGCCTTTGACGTACATTATTTGTTCCTGAGGAGACATTTTTGCCAATTTGTCCAGAATTTGTTTTACTGTCATTTCCAGGGAAGGGTCTGAAGCTGAAACTACTTTCTTTGATTCAATTTCAGTATTCTTTTCCGGTTCGCGCAGGTTTATCATATTCAGGGTAGTGGAATCAATAATAACATTATATACAAGCTTCTGCTTGTCTATAGTAGAGTTAAGCAACCCGGCTTCTTTCTTTGGTCTCAATCTCTGGTCTACTTCAGGTTCACATTCCAGGTATGGACGCTGTCTGCCTTCTATTCTTTCAATAACCTGTAATATGCTCCAGCCCGTACTGGTTTGTACAGGACCTATATAATTGACGGTATCTACAACTGCAGCACCAATTATGGAATCAAGTTCTGTATCAGTACCAATTCCGGGGATCGAACCGGTTAACCGGATATTCTTTATCTTGCCATTAACGTTTTTAGCATATGTATTGATATTATATTTGTTGGAAACTGTTTCGAATGGAACGCCTTTATTTAATTCTGCCAGCGCTTTGTCAGCATCTGCTTCATCTGCTGCCTGAATGTATTTTACAGAGATATAAGGCTGAACATAAAAATCTTTCTTATTCTCTTCATAATAGGCTTGTTTATCAGATTCAAAAAGCTGGACTTTATCTGTCACATTACGTTTGTAATATTCCTGTATTAAAACTTGCTTCTTGGCAGCATTTATTTTTTCCAGAACAGCAGGGTCATTTAATAGATTCATGTCCTGTGCCTTGCGGTAGAAGATGTCTTCTATGCTCATTATATCAAGTATCTGGGTCTGTCCCTCAACAGTTTTAAAGCGTCCCTGAGCCTGGGCAGGTAATTTGGATATCTTATTTTCAAGGTCTTTCTTGGTTATCATTCCGCCCTGATATTCAGCTAAAATATCAGCCTGAGGAACAACTACGACAGGTTCGGTTGATTTGTCTTTAGCTTTTACGGGCTGAGGTTTTTTTACTGCATATATGACAGAAAAAATCAAGGTCAGGCAGATGATGATTACAGGTAATCTGAAGAAACGATACATTGTAGACTCCTTTATATCTTGCATAGTAATCTGAAAACAACTTCTTTTTTCAGATATTTGTCGTCAAGAGATTTATCACATCGCATCATTACCCCCGCATTTTTTTTAAAGAAACTAATCTTAAGCTGCCAAGGTTCAGTATCTCAAGCTCCATAATCATGCTTTGTCCTTTTCTCAAAAGCCTTTTTAACTGCTTTCACTCATCATCAGTACCATGGATAATATCGTACTTATAGCTATATTACCCTCTGCTTTCCCTTAGATGAAATACGGTAGCATTACGGTAGCATTACGGTAGTAATACGGTAATTTACCGTATTACTACCGTAATGCTACCGTAATGCTACCGTAATGCTATTAAGGCTCGTTGAAGGAGAATAAGGAACGAGAATGAATTATACCTGCAGCATCTATTGCTGCACTGAGTGTTTTTTAAGGACTTGGTTTCCAGCCTTTGCCGGAATGATAAAAGCAGTGGAGGATTTTTGACTTACGCACAAACTAATAAAATATGAGATAAAATTGTCATTTAAGCACAAATAGCATTACTTTATAGGGTAGAGGGTAAAAAAAACGTAATTAATCATTGACGAAAAATGGCATAATTAATATTTAATAACTTTAGGCATATTTATTGAATTTGCATGGTTGTATGGCATTATATGAAAACAGGAAATCACTGATTCATATAGTCATAGGATTTTTATTGGGATAATAATGTAGGGTAAAATGGCAAGATCGGAAATATTTTCATCCGGATTGGCACACAATGTGCAAGATAATTTAACACAAGAAATAAAACCCCTGTAGGAGGAAATAATGCTGAGAAAAATGAAGAATCAGAAAGGATTCACTCTAATCGAAATCTTGGTCGTGGTTATTATCGTGGCCATACTTGCTGCATTCGCAGTACCACGTTATCTTCGTTACGTGGAGAAATCACGTTCAACTGAGGCTCAAACAGGTATCCGCTCAGTTCGTACCGCTTATGATGTATACATTCAAACCAATGGCACATCAGAAGGTTACACAATTGATTTAGCACTGAAAGATTCACGCTTGGGCGCATCAACCTTAAAAAACTGGATTTTTGAAGTCGTAGGCAATCCACCTAAAAAGTTTATTGCTACTTCAACTGCAGATTTCTCTTCCGGAGAAGGCAAACAGGTTTGGTATGACGTAGAAGAATCAAAATTTCACGGTTATGGTATTGACAACTGGACTAATCCAGACACCGGGGGAACTGAAACAGAATAGTCTCCGTGGGAGGATAACTTGACAATTCAAGATTTACTACGCTTCACAGCGGAAGCGGGAGCATCTGACTTGCATGTAAGCGCCGGTTCTCATCCAATGGTGAGAGTAAACGGTCGCATGAAAAGATTGAATCTTCCAATCCTGACTGTTGAAGAAATGGAAAACTTAGTCTTCAGCGTTATGAACGAAGTACAGAAGGAAATGTTCATTAAAAATCTGGAAATTGACTTCTCAACTAAACTTAGTAACGATGTCAGATTTCGTGTAAATGCATTTAACCAAATTAATGGCATAGCCGCAGCCTTTCGTGTGATTCCTAACGAAATTAAACAGTACGAAGAATTGCACCTGCCCGAAGTTCTCAAGAAACTGACAACCAAGGAAAAGGGTTTGATCTTGGTCACCGGTCCTACAGGTAGCGGAAAATCCACTACCCTGGCGACGATGATTGATAGTATCAATGACATGCGTGCCTGCCATATTATCACAATTGAAGACCCCATCGAGTTCGTGCACAGAAGTAAGAATTCATTAATTAATCAGCGTGAATTGGGTCATGACACCTGGTCCTTTACAGCAGCATTGCGTTCTGCACTTCGTGAAGACCCGGACGTCATTCTTGTAGGTGAAATGCGTGACCTGGAAACTGTTTCTCTGGCATTAACAGCTGCAGAAACAGGACATTTGGTTTTTGCCACTCTGCATACGGGAAGTTGTACAAAATCAATCGACCGTATCATTGATATGTTCCCCAAGGAACAACAGCAGCAAGTGCGTTCGATGCTTTCTGAATCGTTGGAAGCCGTTGTTGCACAAACTCTTTTACCTACGAAAGATGGTAAAGGACGTGTTCCGGCCGTGGAAATCATGATAGCTAATGCAGCAGTGCGAAATCTGATTCGTGAAGAAAAGACATACCAGATACCTTCTGTAATTCAGGCAGGCAGCAAAGAAGGCATGCAAACCAGAGACCAGTCATTGTATAATCTGGTAATGAACAACCTGGTGGAAAGAACTATAGCCGAAGAATTGGCGGAAAACCCCAAGATGTTTGCTACCGGAGCTGGTTTTTAAATTGTAGTAAATTGGATTGATTAATATAATGAATTCTGCATACAAGCTGCTCCTATTTGGAGGATAAGGCATGATTGCAAGACTTAAAAATGAGAACGGAATGACTCTGTTGGAAATAATAGCAACTGCATTAATTGTTGGAGTTGCTATGGTGGGGTTGTATCTGGGAATCATTTACGCAGACAAGCAGGTCCAACGTAATTATCATGATCGGGTGGCGACACTGCACGCATCCGGAGAAATTGATTGGCAGTATTATTACAGAAAGAACTATAAACAATTTGACACATTTAATTCTAAAACTGTCAATATTGACATTCTGGCTCGGGGTAGAACGTTGACCGGGCAAATGACCATGAAGATAACACCTCAGTCAGAAAATTCCAATGGTACTAACGTGGATTACGAGATGGTCGAAGTTACCGTAAAATGGTTGGAACCTGATGAAACAAAGACGCGCCACATTGTTGTCCGGGAAGATTTTTATTAATCAGGGAAACTGAAGGGATAAAAAAAATATGAAGTTATTACGTTCACAAACCGGTTTTACCATAACAGAAATAATGGTTGTAATTGTAATATCAGGATTTTTGATGGCAGTTGCAGCAACCGGCTTCAGTTCTTTCTTCAGTAAATTTAATGAAATGACCAAAACGATGGAGTTGCAAAGAGATGCATTTAATTGCCTGCAAACCATTAAAAACGGTATTCCAATCGGCAGTGGAGCAGGCTTGAGATTTCAGGGTATTGCTACTTCTGATTCGGTTCTGTTTGAAGGTACCAATGCAACCAGCGGTAAAAGCATCAGGCTGTATCCACCTGTTACGGATTATACTCATCAAAATGATTTTATTAGGATTTTCTATGAAAAATCCAGTTGGTCAGTGCGTTCCACGTATCTGTATGGCTCTATTCAACCACCGGCACCTCTATATCTATTCCCCAAAAACACCAGGGGCAACACTATGGAAGTGACCGATCTTAACTTTAAAAAAGTTAATGCGGGAGCAGTGACAAAAGTTTTAGAAGTCCAGCTGAGTGCCAGGGTTCCCATACGCCAAGTACATAAAAACAAATTTGAATACGCATATGTGAACTATGCAACCAGAATGACTCTAAACATGAAATAATTATGAAAAAACAAAACAAAAAGCGAAGGAGGTAGGGATGTATAAATTACTTCGCAATCAACAAGGAAACATAGCCTTGGCATTAGCCCTGGCTGTGGTTGGTATCATGTCAGGCATTACGATGGCTACGCTTGCCTATAAGGATACTATTGATGCTCAGCATGATTTTAACGGCATTCAAGAATTACATCTTCTCAGGTCAGAAACTGTACGTGCCCAGGTAGTGGCGCAAAAACTGGATTATTCGGGAGGTGGATTTACTCTTGAGCCCCGGAAAGCTATTATAGTCAGTTCACATGCAAAAACTACCTACACTATGAACACGCAAATTCTTCAGCAGAATATATCAACCGGTGGCGGACTATATTTTTCACAAGGATACAATATCAGGACATTAGTGAATGCCTATCGAGGTGCAAATTCATCTCAATATGTTAACAAAATCAAGCAGTCCATGGTATCCAAGTATGGTGAGAAGGGTATAAGACGCAACAGCTTTGCCGGATACCACTATTTTACCGATACAGACCAATCGATGAATGGCACCAATGTTTATTTCTGGGGTCCGGATGTAATTCATGGCAAAGTTCACAGTAATTCTGATATCTGGATTAAACAATTAGGGGGCGGAAGCAACAATGGTTGGCCTACGTTTTATGGTCCCGTCTATACTGCCGGAGAAATACAATCTTTCAGTGGTACTCCACCCTATGCGCAGGTGTTCAGAGGTGGATATTTTGAACATGTCAGTCAGCTGGAATTTAATCCAACTGCAGATTTAATACGAGCTCACGGCACAGCAATCGGTTCTACAGCTTATGATCCCAACCGTATTCTGTTTGTAGAAGTTAACGGGGGTTCATATAATTCATGGATGGGACAGATTATTAATGCAGGACCCGATACAGCAGATGTCTGGACTCAATATCCCCCGCGCGCAGGTACATACTTATTCCGTAACCGCTGGACAAAATATGATACTATGTGGACTGCAGGACCTTCAGGTCCGAGCATTGGACACTCCAATATTGTATTTTCCAAGTTATGGTTAAAAGGAAGATTCCAGGGAGCTCAAACCTGGTGCTCTGTTGACACGCTATATCTTAATGATAATTGCTATCTGGCGGGTACTCAACTTGGTTCGTGCCCGGATGGAACTGTTACTGGCTCTTCTATCAACCGCAGTGATTATTTAGGCATAGTATCTGA
Source organism: Cloacimonetes bacterium UBA6097 (assembly GCA_002435865.1). Classification (GTDB taxonomy): domain Bacteria; phylum Cloacimonadota; class Cloacimonadia; order Cloacimonadales; family Cloacimonadaceae; genus UBA5614. Next base: position 100,314 of record DIWV01000014.1, read on the forward strand.
GAAATCTATCTTGATTCAATACGGGTATCGCGATCCCCAGGACTCAACCAGATACAAACCAAACTGCGATGGGAATACAACAGCCGGAGCTATATGGATTTATGCAGCTCTTTGCGCTTTGGGCGATGGCGCTGGTGTTACCCAGAAAGATGGAATTTTTACTTTTGAATACCAACATCCGCATCCATCTGTTCCAGCAGTAAGACTTGGCACTAATAATTATGTATGGGATAAAATAGATATACATAGAAGGAGATTCCCTCAAACCGCTACTTCAAGATGGCCCGGGAACATAGATTATCCATGGTACAATCCCTTATGGCCGGAAGGATTCCCATATACTGAGCGAGGTACCATACATTTGTGGGGCTCAGTTGCACAGAGGAGACGTGGCTATGTACACCGTAATCTGGCTGATAGTGAATATCCTAATCCTGACCAGCTTTGGAATATTCCCATAGATTTTTGCGGAGGAGCAGCAGGCAACACATATAATGATCCGGTTTTGGGCATTGCATGGCGTGCACAACCAGCTCCAAACGCTACCGGCTCCGGAACAGGCTATTCTACAAAAGACTATAATTTTGACGAGCGTTTCTCATTTGTTACTCCACCGGATTTTCCGGAAGTACATGTGAGGGGCGGCTTAACACCATTTGAATCAGAGGCTTGGGCATTGAGGAAACCACCGAAAACTTTAACGCAAAATTAATGTGATAGATAAAGAGGAACTATGAAGAAAAAGAAACCGGTAAAGTTCAGAGAATCTGTGGGAATCGATATAGGTTCTCACAGCGTAAAAATCGTTCACCTAAAGCGTCTGCACGAAGGTTTTAAGCTCCTGAATTATGAGATAAGACCCACAGTGCCCCAGGGTGTTGAGTATGTGCCATCAGATTTAAGACCGGAGCGCTTTGCTCCGATTATTATCGAAATGATGAAGACTCTGCACATAAGCCCCAAGACTATTAAGCACTTAGTTTCAGCAATAGGTGGAGACAACACTAGTATCAAGCAGATTAAGACAATTTTCTTACCCGATGATGAATTGGAATCTGCCTTATTTTTTGAAGCTAAGAAACATATCCCTATCAGCGGAAATGATATGGTTCTTGATTATCAGGTGTTGAATGTGGAAGAAAAAACCAATAATATGAATATACTATTGGCTGCATCCACAAAGGACATATTGAACGAGCATTCAAATATATTGGTTACAGCAGGTCTTTCTCCCAATATTGTTGACCTTGATTCTTTAGCTGTTGCCAATAGCTTTGCGCTAAATTCATTTGTAGAAGATGGTGTATATGTGCTTTTGAATCTGGGTGCCCACAGAACCAATATGGTTATATGGGGACCTAATTCTAAAATGTTTGCTCGTGATATTCCTTTTGGGGGCTATCACATCACACGGGATATTATGAGAAAGCGGCAGCTGGAATTTAATGAAGCTGACAACTACAAGATGGAATGGGGTCTGCTTGATGATCCGAGTGCAGCTTCTGCGAGCACAATCAGCATGCTGGATATTTCCGAGAAATCAACTGAAGATATGATAGTTGAAGAAATTAGACGCTCATTAAGGTTTTATGTTAAAGAAGCCGGTAATAGTGACTTTAGGAAAATCTATCTCATGGGTGGAACTGCAAAATTAAAAGGTTTGCAAGAGTTCGTTCAGGATAAAGTAAATATTCCAACAGAAGTTTATATGCCTTTCGTAAACATAGAAATGCCTGAGAAATTCCAAGATAAAAAAGACCCCCAATTGGCATTGGCAATCGGTCTGGCAATGCGCGTGGAATAGGGCAGAGGTGAGATTATGACGCAACAATTTTACTTTAAAATCAACCTGAACAAATTCGGAGAAATGAAACTCCAGCAGGAGAAAGAGAAAAAGACTTTCATTAAAGCGATATTATTCTTTGCTATAGGCACGATCATATTGTTTAGCTTTGTCCTGTATCTTGATTCCATGCTTGCCAAGAAAGTTGCAAACCGCAAGGATTTCCTGCGGGAAACTGAGCAAAAGATTGCTACATTCCAGGAGACTGCAGATTTCTTATCCAGTAATGATCTTGATTTGTTAGCTAAAACATTTACAGACAGAATATTCTGGGCTAAGAAACTGGTTGCACTATCTCATGAGATAGACAACAAAATGGCAATAACCCAGTTTTCTTATAAAAATGGAGTTCTTAGTTTATACGGTGTTACTTCAATAGATGCCACCCAAAGAGAATTTGATTTAATTGACAGGTTTATTTCTAATTTAAAGGCAAATGAGCAAATCAGCAAGGACTTCCCTGAAATCAAATATGCCAGGGCTAGTCGTGATAAGGTTAAAGATACAGATATTATCAGATTCCAGATTGATTGCTTCAGCAATGATTTTAACAGCCGTAAAGGTGGTGTCAGATGAAACAGAAATATCTAATCTTAACCTTGCTCATGGTTCTCATTGGAGTATTATTCTTCATGATAAGCAGTTCCCTGATTGGTAAGAAAGTTACTGAGATTGAACAATTGGATAACAAAATAAAAAATGCTCAGGAAAAACTTAACAGTACCAAAGTTATGGATCAACAGCTGAGCCAGTTTTCTTTGATTATTGATAACAGTCTGACCAAACAGAAGACTTTCAATTTTGAAGAAGTCAATGCGTTTGTAAAGAATCTGGCTGATTTAGCTGATCAAAATAGAATTGCAGTATTAGCTATCTATCCCAAAGAAATTCAGAGCGGTGTGAACTTAGTGGAACAGCAGTACATTTTAGAACTGAATACTACATATGTTCAACTTGGTCAGTTTCTTGGTAATCTGGAAGCACTGGATAACATAGTAAAAATTAATACTCTCGATGTTATGCCTGTAGCCGAAACTGATTCCGGAAAAAAGAAAACCGAAACAACTACTGGTCCCAAGATAGCACGATATAAGGTTGCTTTGGAATTATCTGTATTCAAGGTAAAGAGGGAGGCATAATGGAAGCACGTTTTGTAAAAGACCTGGCAATATCTCTTATCTTTATCATTCTTTTTGCTTTTGCAGTCAAAGATTATACAGTTTATAAAAAAGTAACTGGAATTGAGTACCAATCTAAATATACTGACATCTCGGTTAATGAAGAACTGATGAATAAAATTAAAACAATTGAATCATCAATCAAAGACAGAAAGATGTTTACTTTTAATGTTCCCACTGATCCACTTCGTCAGGATCCTGTCATTAAAGACAGGCTGGACAGGCTTCAGGCATGGGAAAACATGGTTGCAAATATGGTGCGTGTGGCAGCCACATTCATTAATGAAGACAATGAAAAATGTGCTATCATATCATATCAGGGTAAAAGTGATATCTATCGTATTGGAGATATAATTGCCGGAAGGCATATTGTAGATATCCAGGAACAACAAGTTATTTACACATCCGGGGGAGTTCGTTCTATAATGGTAGTTCAACCCATACCTCCAAAACCGGCTGACATAGATGAAAGTAAAAACATAACAGATTTTAACTATTAATATAGAAAGTGGGAGAAATTATGAAATATTCGAAAATATCCACACGTGGGCTAGGTTTAATTGTCATAATGATGTTATTAATGATTACATCATCGCTTGTGGCACAACAGATGAATGGATCTGCATCCTTTAATAAAAGAGTGTCGTATGATGCAGACGATGCTTCATTGTCTTCAATCTTCACTGCCCTTGCAAGATTGAGCGGCGCTAACATTGTTTTAGCGGTTGAATCTGCCGGGGATAAAGAGAAACAAGATGTCAGGAGAATTTCCGTTCATATTAAAGATGTTCAGATTGAACAGGCTGTTTCATTGGTAGCAAGATCTGCAGGTCTTTCTTACCGTGTCGTTGGGGAAAACACTTTTTTAGTTGGAGACAAAGCTAAGATTAGTGAAGAAACAGGTGAACGCACTTATGTTATTCAGCTTAATAACATTGATGCTGTAAAAATTTCGAAAGCATTAGGTAGTGCACCAGGTAAAACCGTGCCTATTGAAGGCCAGAATGCTATATTAGTCGTGGGAAATCCTGATTCTTATGACATGATAAATTCTATCGTAAGAGGATTGGATGTTCCACAGAAGCAGATTGAAATCAGGGTACGCTTAATTGAGATTCAGGTTACAAGTGCCAAGAAATATGGTATTGATTGGTCAAGGTTAAATCAGATTACTACTATTCTTGCTGAAGACCCGGTAAATGGAGCCGGGGCAGGTTTACCATATAACTTTATCGATGAGACAGGCTATTTACCATTTGGAGATCCTACGGACTTGGGGAAACTTCCCGAACAACAGTATTTCCAAAAGATGGGTTCGTTTGATGATGTAGGTCACTTTAGCCGTCAATTATCTGCTTTTGATGTAACAATCGATTGGTTATTAGAAAATAACGCTGCAAAATTACTTACCGATACACGAGTTACTGCGATGAACGGCGAACAGGCCATAATCCAAATCGGTGAAGAGGTACCTTATGTGGCAAGAAATCTGGATAACGATTTTTCAGTAGAGATAACTAAAGTTGGTATTTTATTGGATGTTACTCCAACAATAAATAAAGATGGGCAAATTATTGCAAAGATAACTCCTGAAGTCAGTTCAATTGTTGACTTTGTAGCAGGATACTTACCTCGCACTAAAGTACGTAGGGTTACTTCCACAGTTACTGTCCCTGACGGACAGAAGATTATTGTAGGCGGATTGTTAAATTCATCAATCTCACAAACAACAAACAAACTTCCATTATTGGGTGATATTCCTTTAATAGGCAAGATATTTCAACATAAGGATGAAACCATAGAAAACACTGACCTTATTATGGAAATTACACCCAGATTAATTACAGGAAATGAACCTGTAAGAGAGATTAAAGTAGACGAACGTCTTAGTAAACGTCTGATTGAATTTGAAGACGTAGAAGAACAAAATTAAGGGGGCCACTATGAAACGTAAGCTAAATCTCTTACCCCTAATCATGGTTTTAGTTATGGTTTTGGTTGCTTTTGCCACATCATGTGACAAACGTAATCCACCACCACTTGTACCGCCAATACCTGAACCAACACCACTTGACCAATTACGTGAGATCACCAGAATATCTGCTTCTCCGGAGACTATTTATGCTGATAATGGCATCACATACTCCACGATCAGCGTTACGGTGAAGAATGGAGATAATTTCGCAGTTCCCGGTCAGATTGTTATGTTCAAAACATCTTTAGGCAGAATATTAACAAGTGTTGGAACAGATAGTACAGGCGTAGCTAGATCCACGTTTTGGGATGAAGGTACCACAGGAGTAGCAACTATTTGGGCAATAGTTAGAAATTACTCTATTGAAAATCCGGATTCATTAATTTCAGGAGACACTACTTCAGTGACAGTTACTATTGCTGATGTACCTCCTATTTCATCACTGGCATTAGAAATGCCATCTTCTTTAAACCCGCAACCCCTGAATGTAATGCAGTCCATTACAGTACGTGCCAGGGCAAAGAATATTCTGGGCAATGACGTACCGGATAACACTTTGATATCTTTTGCTTCAACAGCAGGTTATTTTACGGATATCGAAGGTAATCCCATTGGAGATTCAATTGTTGTTGCAACAGAAAACGGGCGAGCGACGACAACGTTCAATGCAGGTCCGATTGCCGGAATAGGAACGATTACAGCGAGAATATCTGACCAGATGAGCAACCGTAATATCCTCGTCAGTCCCGGAAGACCTGCAAACCTAAACCTGAAATCATTTGTTGAGGTTAATGGTGAATTAGTAGAAGCGGATACCAGCTCTGTTAACAGTCCAAATTATATTTGGATGCAAGCAGTTATCAAGGACGCTTATAACAATGTCGTTCCATCCAAACCGATTAAATTCGGCACAAACCTTGGTACTTTCGTTAACACAGTTCAGGAAATTACCACAAATTCCGATGCTGACGGTATGGCACAAGTTCGCTTTACTCCCGGTTTACAAGCAGGTGCAGCTACTATCACTGCTTATGCAAATGGTGATACATTACAAGACCAGCTTATATTCAGCATCAAATCGACAAAGATTCATTCTATCCAGTTTGCGCAAGCCGGTCAGATTGACCTTAATGTTGCCAACACTGGCGGAACGGAATCTGCAATCTTAAAGGTTAAGCTCTACGACATCAACGGGAACCTGATTGATACTCCCAAAAATGTATGGTTCAGGATTATGAATCCCAACCCGCCTGATGGAGCTAACCTTAATAATATGCCGGTAAGCGACTCTGTTTTAGTTGTTTCAAATGGTGGAGAAGCGCAAATCTCAGTCAATAGCGGAACCGAATCCGGTATTCTGAATATTCGCGCAAGCTGCACTTCAGAAGGCAGATATATAAAAGCAACCAAGCCAAACATCGTTATCCATGCAGGACCACCTCACAGGGTAGTTCCATCTGCCAGCGGCTTTAACACCGGTACAAACATGGGTGGTGGTTTGTGGCAGATTATCGCCCAAGCTAATGTATACGATATTTATAATAATCCTGTGGATTACGGAACCAGCGTCTGGTTCTATCTGCCAAGCGATATTCTCAATTGCCAGATAGGTGCAAATGCCTATGTAGGCAATGAAAGTGTCCAGGGCGACTCCACTGCAGGTGTTGCTTATACTACCTTACTATATTCCGGAATATACACCTTTGAAAGCCTTAAAATCAGGGCTGTAACAGGTGGTATTAACGGTATCGAAGTTGTTGGCGAGTCCTTTATAGTCCTTCCATTGAACCAGCCGCAGTTGGAGCTGGAAATTATTCCGGGCAACATAGTATATCATGGTAACACCAATACAGTTCCCGCATCTGCAACTGCATTGCTTAATCTGGCATTATTCGATGTTCAGGGTTGTGCAATTCATAATGCCGAGATATCAATGACTTCTACCAGAGGTACGTTTGAGTACTCGGTCGGAACTAATGAAGACCCAATGAACAGTAACTCGCAATCCACACCGTGGATTGTAGTAACAGACTGGTATGATCAAAATTCTGCTAATCCAGATATAACACCAATACCTTATAACGATGTCAATGACGGACAGGATGGATTGGCGCAGGGATTGATTAGATTCTATGCCTGGGAGATTCCGTTTGGTGACCCGATGACAAATACACCGGGTATCACATCTGTTACTGTTACTGCCAGGTTATTGGGTACTGCAGCATCGGCAACATCTACTACAACGCTGATCAGATACCCGACCTAATTACAGGAATAATAATAGATTTAATCACTTATTGATGATTTATATGGTTACAGAATCCGGAAACGGGTTCTGTAACCAAACTTTAGCTAAATTATAAGTATTGCCTGATTGAGAGTGCATTTGTGTAACTGTCGGCAGATTACACAAATAATCTTTCATCCGGGCGATAATTAAGAGGATAAAATGAGTTTTAACCCGCAATTCGCACGTCTTGGCGAAATCCTGATCCACGAAGGCTATATTACTGAGGATCAGTTAAAAGAAGCTTTAGTAAAACAAAATAATTTCGGTCTCAAGATTGGTGAAACACTGATTAAACTTGGACATCTGTCCGAGAAGAATCTGTTGACATCCCTGCATCTGCAGCTTGGTTACGAAATCGTAAAGCAAGCAGAAATGATGGACCTGGATGTTAAAACTGTTTCATTAATACCGGAACCTTTTGCAGTTGAGAATAGAGTTATAGCACTCAGGGATGATGGCGACAGTGTTGTTGTTGCAATGGCTGATCCTGAAAACCTGGCAATAGTGGACAACCTTAAGAAAATTCTCGGTAAGAATCTTAAGCCAATGCTGATTGGTGATTCTTTGCTGCATGATTCTTTGGAAAAATATTATAAGAGCATACGCACGACCACTCAGGTGGAAGATGCTGTAGGCGGTTTTGATTTTGTAGCCATTGACGATGATGAGAACGAAATCAGTATCTCACAGGCATCCACAGATGCAGATGCTCCGATTGTAAAATTAATTAACCTGATTATAAATGAAGCCATCAAAGCCAACGCCACTGATATTCATATTGAACCTTTAACCAAGCACACCAGAATACGTTTCCGTATTGACGGCGCTCTGCGTGAAGTAATGAATCCACCGATCGGAATGCATATGGGTGTGATTTCTATTGTTAAGGTTATGTCAAAGCTGAATATTGCAGAACGCAGGCTTCCGCAGGATGGTCACATTTCATTAAAAACACACTACAAGAGTGTTGATGTCCGTGTATCCATAACACCGACAGTTTTGGGTGAAAAAGTCGTTATGCGTCTTCTGGATAAGGGTGAATTCGGTTTTAAACTGCAAACACTTGGTTTTGAAGCAGAAGACATGGCAATTTTTTCCAAGATCATTCACAGACCTTATGGAATTATTATCGTTTCCGGTCCCACCGGTAGTGGTAAATCAACTACTTTGCATGCTGCACTTAAAACCATCCAGGATATTGAGACGAATATCATTACAGTGGAAGACCCGGTCGAATATCGTCTGGAAGGTATAACACAGATTGAAACAAAAGAACAAATCGGACTGACTTTCGGTTCTGCCTTGCGTTCAGTTCTGCGTCAGGACCCGGATATTGTTCTGATAGGTGAAATTCGTGACGAAGAAACAGCTGATATTGCAATCAAGTTCTCTCTCACCGGTCACCTTGTGTTTACCACTCTGCATGCCAATGATGCACCTGCAACCGTAACACGTTTGATTGATATCGGTATTAAACCGTATCTGGTGGGTTCTTCATTATCATTAGTTATGGCACAGCGTCTTGTACGTATCATCTGCCCTTATTGCAAAATTGACTATAAACCAACTGACCAGGAGATATCCGATTGCGGTATTCCCGAAGACCAGATGGGTAAAATTGAGTACAAAATCGGTACCGGCTGTGTACATTGTGACAATACAGGCTTCTCCGGCAGAACAGGTATATTTGAACTGCTTACAGTTAACCCGGAAATCCGCCGCATAATCTATGAAGGCGGAAACCAGGATTTAATCAGGGAAGCTGCACTCAGGGCAGGTATGAGAACCTTGCATGATGCTGCATATAATAAGATGGTTCAGGGTGTAACTTCAATTCGTGAAGTTATAAAGATGACAGTAGTTGAGTAAAACAACAAAAATTAAGAATAGAAGGTAAGCGATATGCCAAATTTCGCCTATATAGTCAAAGATGCCAAAGGAGCCCGTGTAGAAGGTATCCTTAAATCTGAAACTCTTGACCAGGCAATCGAAAAGCTGAGTAAAGAAGGAAGCACAATCATATCTGTAAAAGCAGCCGCTGAAGGTGCTTTTAAGGGAAAACTATCACTGTTTGATAAAGTGATGCTTACAGTATACAAAATCAGGACAGGTGTTTCCCTGAAAGTTCTGGTCTTTTTTACGCGCCAGCTTTCCACGATGTTTTCTGCAGGTCTAACTATTGAAAAAGCAATCTCAAATCTGGAAAAGGAAGAGAAGAACAAGAAATTCCAACGTGTTCTGCGCAGGCTTTCTGATGATATCAAAAAAGGATATTCCTTGTCAGAAGCCATGGAACAGCATCCGGGTGTTTTTAATCCGCTGTATGTTGCTTTGGTGAAAGCGGGTGAAGTTTCTGGTACTTTGCATACTGTTTTGGATGAATTATCCGATTATCTGGAGAAGATTGAAGACACACGCCGTAAAGTTGTATCTGCAATGGCATATCCGATATTCATACTGGTTTTCCTGATTTTGGTGGTTTGGGGTATCTTTTACTGGATTATTCCTCAGTTTTCTGAAGTCTATTCAAACTTCAATGCAGACTTGCCGGGACCGACTCTTGCCGCTATAGGAGTCAGTAAATTTATCACAAACAATTTATTTGTAAGTGTATTGCTGTTCCTGCTCTTTCTGTTCGGCTTGTTTTTGGTTTACCTTACAGACCGCGGTCGTTATGTAATGGACCAGTTTAAGCTTAGAATTCCTGTTATCGGGCAGGTGATTAATAACTCAATAATGAGTAAATTTGCCCGTACGTTCTCGATATTGATGGCTGCAGGTGTTCCGATTATGGATACACTGGAATTGTCAGAAAATGTAGTACAGAATGCGGTGATTGAAAACGCTATCCGCAAAGCCCGTGTAATGGTTAAAGAAGGATACAGTGTTGCCGGCGCTTTCAAAAGAACCGGTGTGTTCCCTTCCACCCTGCTGCAAATGACTGCCACAGGTGAAGAAACAGGTGATATGGATAAACTTCTGGGTAAAGCTGCAGAGTTTTACGAAAAGCTTGTTGATGCTGTTATAGACAGGTTGACTTCTTTGATTGAACCGCTTCTTATCATCCTCATGGCTGGTATAGTGGGAACAATTATCGTAGTTATATATCTGCCTATCTTCGATCTTGGCCAGGCAATGAGTCAGGGCTTGAAATAATAAACAATGCTTTAATGATACATAAACCGGAGCTTATAGCTCCGGTTTCTTTTTAACTACTGTAATCAGCATATATACAAACAGGCGGAAAAACTTATTAAAAAGTATCTTTTAGTTCTTCTCTTGTTATCTGCAGTGTACCTTAATGCAGAACCAACAGGCTTCACGGAAGCATACCTGCTTTCCTATCCCGAAACTGCAGTTACTGCTTCTAAAGCTTCTTTTAAATGGGAAAGAGAGGATTGGACCAAAGCTGCCGGTGTTGTCTTTATTACAGGCAGTCTGTATCTGTTTGATGAGGAACTTTCTGACCTGGTGATAAGAAACCGTACTGATTTTACTAAAGGTTTAGCAAAGGTAGGCAACCAATTTGGTAATGGCAGATACGTACTTCCTGCTTTGGGAGTGACTTACTTAAGCGGGTATCTGCTTGGTTCAGACAAGACAATGGATACTGCAATGCTTTCGCTTAAGAGCTTCCTGCTGGCAAATGGAGTGACTTCCAGCCTTAAATATCTTACCCAACGCCAGAGACCAATAAGTGAAAACGGCAAGCAGTTCTGGAACGGTAAAGGCTTTTCACATAGAAGGGAATCTTTCCCATCGGGTCATACGACAATTGTATGGAGCATAGCCCCAATTCTGGCGGAACAGTATAAAGAAACTGTTTGGGTGGCTCCAACAGCTTATACGGTGGCTTGTTTAACATCCTTTGCCCGCATCCACGACAGCAAACACTGGGCATCTGATGTCTTTGCCGGCGCAACTATCGGCTATCTTACTTCACAACTGGTTCTGAGAACCACCCCGAAACTGCAGGTAAACCTTTCAGTCAATCCACAGATAATCAACCTCAGCTACAATTTCTAACGTCATCCGCTAAAGTAGCGTAGCTTTCCAAAGCTGCGTGAAATGTACAGGATTAAAACTTCTCTCATGCGCTTGCGCATCATCCTATACTACTATGTCATTCCCCGCTTGACGGGGAACCCATTCCCTCACTGTCATCCCCGACCTGATCGGGGATCCACTCCGCTTATCGTCATCCTCGACCCCTGCCTTCGCAGGGGCAAGCTCTGATCGGGGATGTTTTCCGTGGTTAACCTCTTTTCCATTCATAATTCATAATTTATACTTCTTAATTGGAACCAGTACCTCTCCGTTTTTTTATCACATCCAAATTATCGAGTAAACGGATATGACAAATCTCTCACATCCAAAAAGTGATAAAATACGGATATGAGCATCTTCGTAAAATAACAAAATCGAAGCATGGGTCCTGGACCCACATATAGTCTTATAAATAAAATATATGATTAATATGAAAAGATAATAAAAGGATGCATGTAATCCTAAAAATATCCCGGTAAATCTGTTACTTTGTATTTATAGTTAAATCTAACAAAGAAACATGCAGCACTTGGATATGCTTGGTTAAAGGCTGTAAAGTGATTGCCGGTATCATCGCCAAATTTTACTTCATAAGCCTTGATAGTGCTGTTACGCTCTACAACAAAGTCAATTTCCTGCTGATACTTGTTTTTCCAGTATTTTATTTCAGTAAGTACATCTTTTTTATGCAGAAGGTTCAGAAACACATAATTCTCATACAATTCTCCTCTATCTGACCTCGTCTCCGGATTATTCATATTATTGATAAGTTTATTGCGAATGCCTGTATCAATGAAATAGGCTTTTGGCATCTTGTTAATCTCTTTGTTTTTGTTTGAGAAAAAAGGTGTAATTGTAGAAATAATGTATGAAGCTTCCAACACCATGAGATAATTATGTAGCGTTTCACGGTGCAAGCCTATTTCTCTGGAGAGGTTCTGCAGATTAATTTCTTTTCCGGTGTTTACTGCAAGATTAACTATCAATTTATTAAATTGCTCTATTTTTTCAATCCTGAACAGATGTTTAATATCTTTTATTATGTAGGATGAAACCAGGTCGTTCAGAATTTCAGCTTTTTCTATCGCGTTTTTACTTAAAACAACTTCCGGATATCCACCAAAGGTCATGTATTCAGATTCCAGGTTTTTCATTTTACCTGTCATCAGATTCAGAGGATTATTTTTCTCATGTTTATACCCATCTTCAAGTAAATCTGAAATTTTGTTTTCACCCTTAAAGCGGCAGAATTCCGGGAAACTCAAGGGATATAGAATATGTTCCTCTTTTCTTCCTGCCAGGGATTCTTCAAATTGCTTTTTAATAAGAGCAGAAGATGATCCTGTCAGAATTAACTTAAATTCTTCATTATGATGGTCAACCAATAGCTTAATGGTCTTCGAGAAATCTGCAACATTCTGAATTTCATCTATAAAAACATAGGTTTTACCTGTTTTGGTTTTTTTATCAAAACGCAATCTGGCTAAAATTGCTTCCAGATTTCCGGAGAAAACTTCAAGATTTTGCTGCAGGTCTATATCATAGTAAAGTGAATTCTCCAATCCGACAACATCTATAATGTGCTTAATAAGAGTGGTTTTTCCTACCTGGCGGGGTCCGAGTATGAAAATAGCCTTGTTGTTATCCAGGCTTTTAAGTAATTTGCTTTCCAATGTTCTTTTAAAATAAGTCATCATATCTCCAACTCTTAAGTTAAAGATACTTTTTAGTAGATATACACAATTCTGTCAACAACTTTTTTGCGGTGCATACCGTAAATTCCCCTAGGTAATTTTACGGTAGCTATGTAAATAAGTCCATAAATATTTTAACTAATATTCTTCTAAATCCCAACCTGATCGGGGATCTTTGTCATTCCAGACTTGATCTGGAACCCACTCTGTGTGTTTCGTCATCCCCCAACCGTAGCAACATGCGTCCTCGCATGTCTTAAAATAGTTCCGTGTTTCAATTCATAATTTGTAATTCGTAATTCATAATTACACTCTTTGTGTTTCGTCATCCTTGCGTTACTCGTGTCATCCTGAGCTTAGTCGAAGGATGAGCTTAGTCGAAGAACAACGCAACTCAGTGCCTAACATTTCGACTATGCTCAATGTGATACTTTATTTGTCGTCCCTCCGCTTCGTCATTCCAAACTTGATTTGGAATCTATTTCCTCACTGTCATCCCCGACCTGATCGGGGATCCATATCCTTATTAGCCTTACCGTTGCAGAACGGTATCCAGTTCCTTTATATTGTCATCTTTGCGTTGCTCATGTCAGCTTATCCAATATCTTCCTGATGAGTATATTGCACCATTAGGATGGTCTCTCCATTCGAATGGAGGTTGAGGAGGATATAGAAACTCAGTAAAATTCTCATTGGGATCAAGGTATTTTTTAAATCTATTCTTTAAAAGCGATTCTTCTGCTTCTCTTTTAGATTCAAATTCTAACGTATCAAAAACTCCTGATGTATCACTTATAAAATAGACAATAACTTTGCTTGTCTCGTCTTTCTTTTCGATCAAAGCCCAATTCTGCTGTAGAAATTCAACTATCTTGACCCAATACTCTTTTGAAATAATAGATATAATCATATGACCTCAATTTACTGTTGTTCATTCTTCATTGTTCATTGATTGAGTCCTGCTTTCATTCTAATTCCGTCGAATTCGACGGAATTAAAACTTGGATTATTAATGTGTTCCCAAATACCAAGAAACTCGATAGTGTTCCTTTTTCGAACCCAGTTTCGTATTAAATCGTCACTATTATCCATATCTTTATACCGTGCGATATCGGTTAATGATATATAAACACCAAGTGAGTGTTTTTTCAATCCTTAGTTCTCTTTTCAACACATTAATTTTATTCATATTATCAATCCTTCTTGCTTTTGCTTTTGCACAGTTATCTTACCGTAATTCCTGCGCAGAAAGAAACTTTTCTCATGCGTCAGCATCATCCATGCTGTTTAATACCATTTGTCATTATCTGTATCAATAACAGGTGTTTTTTCTATCTCTGTCAATATGTTATGAAGACCATTAAGATATTCTTCCATATCTAATGATTTAAAGTGATATTTTATAGCTTCAATAAGTACGGATTTGTTTGGATTAAGCTGCCAGATTCCCCGGTTCTTTTTTATATAGATAATAATCTCTGAAATCGCCAGTCTTAATCTGGCATAACGCACGTAAACCATCCATCTTATTTGTCCTGTGCCCTCGGTTCTGATTCTTTCCAAATGAGTGAAAATCTTATCGAGTTTTTCTCCTATCTCAATAATAGCATCTTTGATTTTGAAACTGCCGTGATGCTCCCATAAGGTTTCCAAAAGGACATAATCAAATATGAAGTTCTTAGTTTTGGACTTCATATTATACTTAACTTTTCGTGTGTAGGGATCATCAATTGTAACATCAGGATGATAAGCAGTCAGAATCTCATCAATTCTGTTTATAACGTTTTTAAACAACATAATGTTCTGTTGATTTTGTATACTCTTATCCTCTGTTTCAAGATACCTTAATCCATCCCGCAATTCAACCCTGGCTCTTTCTAATGCTGCCACAAAACCATCATAACTGGCCTTGAATTCCATTACTTCTCCTTTAATACAATACGTTTCATTATCAATCCCGACAAAGATATTCAATTGGCTTATCAGTCTTATCTATCAATCCTTCTTACCTTTCTCTTTCTTTAGCCTTTCTTTCTCTACTTTGGCATCAAATTTTGCTAATCTATTCTGCAATTTTAGGTCTTTAAGTGTCACAGCATTGGTTGTGTTTAAAGTGAATTGCTTTTCCAAGCCTGTGGCAATGATAAAATCAAGGTCATCATAAAGGGTATAGAAATTGACATCTTTAAACTTCAAGTCACCGATAAACGCCAATTCACAGCGAAAAACTAAGGCATCATTACTATCAAAGATACCATAGCTTATTCTTTGGGGTGTTGTTTCTATCTTTTTCCATACCTGATATTCTTTGTCATTATGCTTAAAGTCATGAATCCTATCTGTATACATAATTTATCTCCATCCATAAATTAATAAGAAACAACTTATACTATTTGAACTTCTCTACAATGTCAATTTCCTCTTTTGTCAATTCATAGAGACCATAGACTAATTCATTAATCATAGCTTCTAAATCAGAGATGTCGGCGTGTTCATTCGTACTTTTCCTTTCTAATATCTCATCAACATATTTAATAAATACGGTTTGTTCGTCTTTTCCAATTATCTTTATAGGTATTTCAGACAGAGGTTTCTGATACAACTCCAGCATTTCACCTTTTCTTTTTCCTTTGTGATATAACCATAAGTAGTAAAGTTTTGAATTTAGTAAGGCAAGAAGATATTTTAACGACTTGTCTTTATCAATTTGAGTTAAATAATACACATCAGCACTTGCATACCAAGGTATTTCGTTATACCCAAATGTATTTCTTGGACTTCTTTGTGGAGCGACAATCTTAGGTAAAACAAATATTTCTGGATGTGAAGTTCCCCTATTTAGAGTAAACCATTTATCTAACCTTTCATTAAGGTTTTCTCTTTTATCAACCATTATATCTTTGAACTTGAGTAAATGTTGATAAATACTTGGTAAGGTATTCTGCAATTCATATTCTGAAATATCCTTGCCTATGAATAATATCAAATTCTGTTCTTTGATATTAACTAGCCATCGATCAATATCGCTGTTTTTAAAAAAAGGTTTAAGTAGTTTTTGCTCATGTGTGTTTAAATTGAGTTCACTAACTTCATGTAAATCTAAAACAAAAATACCGTCTCCAATACTGGCATCTAATTCATAATTATTATAATGCTTCTTTGATACTTTATCGGCTCCAGTAACAATTCCTTGGTTTACTCTAGCAAAATTTGGTTCAAGAGACAAACCTTGTTCTTTTATCTTATTTAGTATTGAGTTAAGTGAATTTGATTCATTATTATCATTTACTAACCGAATGTAATTTTCATTAGTTTCAAATAAATCCTTATTTGAAACCTGATAATAATCTGATTCTGAATCAAGAGTGTATAATATTGTTTGCAGAACATCCTGTGTAGCAAATGCCTTTCTCCTTGTAACGATTGTGTTTGCTATATAACTATCTTCTTGTCCCTTTTTTAATATACTAATTATATTATGCTGACCCAAGGCTGACTCAAAAATCTTCAGTTCATTAAAATTAACCAATTTATGAATTGAGCTTCTTTTCTTGAAATCAGTTCTCAATTTGTGAGCAAATGTTGCTGTAATGTAGTAATTTGTTGAGATAAATGCGACTATACCATTTCTATTAGCTATGTTAATTGCTAAATGAAAAAAATAATAGAAAATATCCATCTTTCCTTGATAGAATATACCTAAAGATCCTTTTTTAATGGGCTGGAATAATTCCTTGTGACCTTTTTCTGTAATGTAAGGTGGATTGGCAATTATAATATCAAATCCCTCAAACCCAAACATCCATTTAGGGTCAAACCAATCTGATTTGTCATGAGAAAAGGGATTCCAAGCTACCAATTTTCTGATGTTTTGGTTTTTCTCGTGCCATATTTCAGCTTGTTTGCCAAGCTCATTTCTAACTTCTAAATATTCTTTAACAATTTCTGTTTTTCCCATGCCGTATTGGGCAAAATATTCATTCCTGAGATCAGCCAGTTTATATATATAACCAATAAGAACGTGGTCGACTTCTAATGGTAAGTCAATCAAGGAATTTGCTGCAACTAATTTGAACTCAAGATTTGGTAGAGATAATATCCCGCGGTTTTCCGCATCATCATCAATTAACTCGTCCACTATTAAAGACAGGAATAACCTTAATTTAGATATTTCCACAGCAATTGGTTGAATGTCTACTCCAAATATGCTGTTTCTGATTAAACCTAACTTAATTATATACTCAAAATTTTTGTATTTGAGCTGTTTTAGAATATGATCTTTGAAAATTGTATCCTTAATACTAGCTATAAGTTTCTGCTTCCAAAATTCAAGCTCCGGGTCTATTTTCTTGATGATAAACAGCATTCGGTGCATTAAACCCATTAAAAATGCTCCGCTCCCACAAGCAGGGTCAAGTATGCGTATGCTATCTAAGGCTCCCAGGATTTCTTTTTTATATTGTACAGATATGTCTGAATTATCAACACTATTTGTAACAATAACATCAACTATGTCTTTTGGTAGATTTGTTTTATCATATAGATACAAAGAAAGGCTTTCATCTACCATATATTCAACTACAGGTCTGGGGGTGTAATAACTTCCGGTGGACTTTCTGGCTGTTTCGCCTGTTTCCGGATTTATCTCAGCAAGAAGGTTTTCAAATACTCGACCTAGCATTTCTGGATCTATTGATATCTCTATGTCATTACTTGAGGACTCATCAACAGTAAAATTAAACCTGTCAAAGCCTTCAAACAATTCTAAAAACCAATTGTCGGGGATTTTTAAAGTATTAAGATAATCGGAATTACTTGTTGCATTAATAGAGTAATAATCCTTGTCATCGTTATCAAACAATCCGCCATTTAGAAATGGAATAGTGTCCCATGGAGTAAGTTTATACTTTTCTAATCTATCAGGCATCGGTTTATTTAATACTTCAAAAAATAGAGGTTCCAAGACAGAGTGATAATAAGAAAAAAGCGGTTTATTTCTTACTGCCTTTATGGACAAAATATTATCTGGTATTAAGGGACGTCCGCTTCCGGAAATTTTCTTTTTTAAAAACCAGCAAAAAATAAGTCTTCCAATTAGCCTAACACTAAACTCTCTCATTTTATCACGATTGTTTTCAGGATAAGTAATTTGTTGAATGAAAGGCTGAATCTTAGTGCCAATCTTCCTTTCACCCCCTACAAGTTTGCTGAATTGCTGGGCTATAAAAGTATAAAATTCTTTTGTTACTGGTTCAAGGGCGAATGCATCTTTAATTGAATTTAGAGAATCAAAATCTGCAAAAGCTATCTGTTGAGTGTATGTATGTATAGGAGCACCCTTTTTAAGATAAAATGTGTATCTCTTAAAGTTGCTAAATTCCTTCTTAATGCCTTTATATATCGGGTATATTAAACTAAACCGGAACGAATTATCGCTATCATAAAAGACAAACAAACCTGCTTGTGGATTTTCTAATTTCAATATTTCAACAGCTTTATCAAATTGTTTTTTTCGATATGACCTTTCCGTTAGAGGTCTTGAGGTTTTTACCAAATAAGCAATTACAGCATTGCCATCAGGTAAATCTAAAGAACCAAGCTTAGCAACATCCGAAAATGTATCGTCTTTTAATTGTTGTTTTAATGATGTGTCCTCATCAAAGTAATTAGAGTGTGTATCTAAGAAACTTATCCAATTTTCCTTAGAGAAATTATCGGGTGTAACTATTCTGCTCATGCTTAGGACTCCTCTTTCTGATTTTCTACTGCAACTATTACTTGTTGTTCAAAAGCTCTGATTTCATGTTTTACTCTATTTAAATAGTTTTTCCCTAATGATTTGCTGAGTTGTTCAAGTTCATTGCTAATGTAAAAATAATCAGGATTTCCATCGTTATACCAATCAGCGATTCTCTTTAGTGTATATTCCGGTAAGGTCCCGAACTTATCAATATCCTCTCTGAGCATAATCAGGAAAGACCTCCATTCGACCAACTCAGGTATATTATTGTCTAACAGGTCAGAGATCAGATTAAAGGACTTGATAGTGTTGCTTTGTTGAGACTGTTTATAATTAAATTTATCTGCTTCATCTTTCATCTGCTTATAGTTATCCCAGAACTTGGGGCTAAGAGATAATCGAGTGGTGTCAGGTTCACATTCTACCAATTTTAAAGCATCCTCTATGGGCAGAGAAAGAAGCTGATTGTTTTCATCTCTAAAATCAGGGGAAACAGAGAACAGTTTTCCCTTTCGAATAAACAAAACAAATGAATCATCTTGATATGGTTTAGCAGTTTTTACTCTGATAGGCATTTCCTCCAGTGCTTTCACTCTTTCCGGATATTGCTCTTCCCAGATTCGCATTTGTTTCTTTAGTCTGGTATAAAGCCCTTCCTGTTCCAGTTCATAAGGATTGGTCTGTACTTTGGCAAAGAGTTTTGCCGGAGTGGGTTCTTCATCAGCATCAAAGATACGGGCATCTTCACCAAGAGTCTGATGTATCATAAACATTTTGTGAGAAGCAATTTCTCTGCTCTTAACAATATCTGCACCCTGTTCGGTTGGGAAGAAATTAGTAATATATAGTGTTTCAAATACTTTTTTACTAATGCGGTTGATACGTCCCACTCGCTGAATTACCCGTACCGGATTCCAGGGTATATCATAATTCACTACCATAGCTGCACGATTTAAGTTAAATCCTTCAGATAGTTTGTCGGTAGATAAAAGAATATCATAGCTGTTTTGTTGCTTATTCTTAGAGAAAGCAGCGTCAAAGTTAGTATTAATTTCATCTAAGTGATGTTTTGAAATACCGCCTGATATCACAAGCACCCGTTGATTAAAATGTGCGGTTAATTCGGGTTCAAGATATTTTACCGTATCGGCATATTCAGAGAATATAACAACTTTGTAATCAGGTTCACCTTTATTTGGTTTGGTTTTAACGAACTTGTCTACATTTTCCAGTAGCGCTTGTTTCTTGGGGTCATTCTTGACCAATTGCAAAGCATCAATTTCTTTAATAATCTTATTAAATAGTTTGATATCAGATTCTATATCTCTAAAAAACTCTTCCCTAAAAGAGAATTCATTTACCTTGTAAATAATGCTCTTCTTGTTGTCGTTGTCTTTATTATCTTCAGCAAATTGTTTTAGAATCTCATCAATAACTTCGGGGTCATCAATATAAGATTTATTAATCAGTTTTCTGTTCAACACATATCTGCCATTTGATTTTTGGATAAAGACTTTAATTCTTTCGTATGAGTTTCTGATATTGACAATTGTCTGAGCAAAAGCGCCGAAGGAGCTTTCAAACCGTTTTACCATTTGCCTTCTCAAGATGTCATATAAGTTGTCCTGGCTTAACTGGTCAATCTGTTCCTGACGGCTTAATTTGGATTCATCCTTTTTATTGCCCTCATATTTATAAGGTTTATAGATTGGACCTTTGAAGCGGTCCTTAATCTTGTCATCATCAGTAAAATACTCTTCAATAACTCTGTCATAAAATTCAGATTGTTTTATGCTTAATTTGAAATACCATTCCTTGGGATTATCTACCTTGGAAAGCTCTTTTACTCCTTCTTTATAATCCGGGTCATTTTGCAAGTCTAATCTATTTCTGCGTATTGTAACAGGTTCAATAACTTCTCTGATTTGTTTTGATAGGAGCGTAGCTCTTCCCGTTACTTTAGAGATGTTTACTGCCTTTTCTCCGAATATGGCTTCATATTTCTTTTGAGCATCTTGTCTTTTCTTTGATTCTTTCGACTGCAAGTTCTTCTTTATAAAGGCAAGCTCTTTAAAGAGGTTATTATAAAAACGGAACAAATCGACCAGATTACTGCTCAGAGTAATATTAGATTTTTTGGGAACAATAAAGAGGCTTAGCAAGGAAAGAATATCAGCCGGCGTATTATTAAAAGGTGTAGCAGTCAGTAATATGACAGTCCTTCCTCTGCAAATAGTTTTAAGTAGCTCATAAGTCTCAGTATTACTATTGCGGTATCGGTGAGCCTCATCAATTATCACAGTGTCTATATTATCGGTGTTGTTAATAAACTCAATTATCCCTTCTAGATCACCGCCGGAACGCACTTCCCAATCATAAAGTTCAAAATCCTCTTTGTATTTAGTCCATCCGGAAGAAGCTGTTTTATCTCCAATCAGACCAGGAGGGCAGATAATAATTCCCCTTTTATCCATCTTTCTGGCAATTAAACTCGCAATAATTGATTTTCCCAAACCAACAACGTCAGCCAGGATAACTCCTCCATTGTCTTCAATTATAGAAAGAGCTTGAGTAACCGCATCAATCTGATATTTGTACTTTTTATAACCCTTCTTTTCCAGCAATAAACCTATAAACCTGCCTGATTCTTGGTGATAAAAAGCATCAAGCCAAGTTTTAACTACAAACATATATGCATCAAAAGGATGCACTGTTTTCAACAGAGTTTTTTCTTTAAGGTTATCAATCAGACGCTTTTTCTCAACTGTGTCTTCAGTAATTTGAATCGAAGTTTCCCATAAATCATCAAAGTAACCTTCAGCATCAGTATAGCCATAATCTTTGATTTCAACATTGAACTCTTCACGTTCTGTAAGTCCTGTTCTGCTTAAGTTACTACTGCCAGTAATGAATAAATCAGTACTAACAATCTGACTTTGATTAAGTTTGAATAAATATAGCTTAGCATGATTTGGTTTTGCTGTTTTCCTTATTACTATTTTATCTGCAACAAGTTGTTCGATGACAAATCTAGCTTGCTCATAAAACTCTTCATTATCAAATTCATCATTATTAACTGCTTTCAATACCGACTCATGATAATCTTCCAAGCGCTCAATTCTATTTTTCCCTGATCTATCCGCATACTCAACCAAGCCATAAGCTTGACTGTCAACATTCAAGCCAACAAGGATTTTTAAGATAGCATCTGGATTATTCTTCAGACCTTCGTATAATTCACGTATGCCGGAGAAGTAGAAAAACCCAACTAAGAACTTTAACTCTGTGCTTTCTTTGATTAGCGTAACGATCCGAGACTTGAGTGTTGCGTCACCACTATTGGTAATAAAGTTACTCATACAATTCCCTATCTTTTTAAATGCTTGATACAATTTTTATCGATAAGAATAATGTTTTGTTTAAGACTTAACTGTCAAGAAGTATCAGTTAAAAAGTTATGGGTTATGAGTAATGGGTTACATAATAGCAGGGTGTATTGGTAAATTATAAATTATGAATTATGAATTATGAATGGAAATCTGGGGTGGCTGTCTTTTGGCTCTTACTTGCTTCTTAGATGGATGTGGGTATTTGTAGTGTATTTGCAGGATATTAAATGTATAGTTTCTGTATCTTAGTATACAGAAAGTATACTGCAACTATACAGAAAGTATGCTGTAAGTATACTGTAAGTCTTAAGGAAGGGAAGAGGGAAGGGTAACAATGAACAATGAACGATTAACAATGAACAAGGAAGAAGGAGGGTTAACAATGAACAATGAACAATGAACAGTAAGAATTGAGAATTGAAAGTAGTTAACCACGGAAGACACAGAAAAAACAGAAGATAAAGACGAAAAGATTTGCGGCTTTGCGTTTAAAAAATGAATGGATGGTGCAAAAGAGCACGAGAAAAGTTTCCGCCTTCGCGGGAATGACAAGCGAGGACGCATGTCGCTACGGTTGGGGGATGACACTGTAGTGTAGGACTCCGATCCTACAGATTTATACGTAGCTTTGGAAAGCTACGCTACTTGAAGCGGGATGACGGAACACACAGTGTAATTATGAATTATGAATTGAAAAGAGGTTAACCACAGAAAACACAGAAAAAACAGAAAAAAGACGAAAGGGTACTACCTTGAATGATAAAAAAATGCGGTAAATAATCAGCTAAGAAGTTAATCCTTTGCGACTATGTGTCTTTGCTGCTTTGCGTTTATAAAAAAAAATGGATACCGGCCTGCGCCGGTAAGATAATAAATATGGGAAAGTGAAATAATCCGTGCAAATCCGTGTAATCCGTGGTTAATTACGGGACTATCTTTAGACCTCTGGCGTCCATGCGTCCGGGGGAATTATCAAATACCTCTGTCACATAATAGATAACGGCGATGAACTGTTTGTCAAAAGCACCGTGGAAATAGCTATGGATGAGGTTGATATATTCTTCCACCTGCTTTTCATAAGTAGTCAGATTAGGGTCTGCAGGGTCTATCAGGCGGGAAATAGTCTTTAGTTTAAAACTGGGAATATCCAGAAAAACAATGGTAGAGACGGGATTAAGCATTTGATTGCAAAAGGTTGAAGTCAGGTATTTGGGTTCGGAATAAAGTTCCAGGGAAACCTGTCTGTCCAAATCAAAGATATTCTCCGCATCTTTATACATTCCTTCCAGGATGTTGAGCTTTTCCGGCATCGGGCTTTCTTTGGTAGCTTTGAGCATAGTAATAACAGAATCCATCTTGGCAGCTTTGGGAAGGAATCCCATGCCTTTGACGGCATTATTGAGCTTGAACTGGCTGTCTTGTCCGGGATAACCGTAAGTGGCGACTATACCATTATGAGGTCCGGCAAGCTCAGGCTGTTGCTCGCTTTTGCCTGTCATCATATTGCGGATAACTTCCATATAACTGATTCGTTTACCGATGTTCCAATCCATAAAGGATTTGGGAAACTGGACAATATTATAATTATGCCAGGAGCCATCTATATAAGCTTTGATGGTTTTAGCTCCGCTCAAGGCAGTTTCGGCAGTGGTTTGGCGGCAATATCCGTCAGTGAAAAAATCTTCAGCTTTCTGGGGCAATTTAACTCCTTTGGCAGTCAGCAGACTGCAGCAAATGATTATTAACAATATTGTAATGATACGCATATTCAACTCCTTATGAGTTTTTTTACAGGGTTGCAGACAAGGGCGATGTGTCAAATTAAATTTGTTATCAATTGTCAGTGATGGAGGATTATCTTTTTTGAAAATCTCGCGTGATTAAAATCTGACCTTAGAAAGTATATTCCCGAGCTACAAGTTATTCCTGAGTTATCAGTGCCATCCCAGAGACCCTGATAATCCCCGTAGCTATTTGTGGTAAGATTGATTGTTTTAAGCTTCTGCCCTTTCAGATTGTAAACGCATACTATCTGCCGAGTTAAGGAAATTGGATGTGGTGCTTTCCAGAGAATCTGAAGGTGAGAGCCCATAGGATTGGGATAAACTTCTATCGAGGTTTCAGGGGTTGTTTCATCTGAATTCCCTGAAGGATTTATTAATGTGAAAGATACAGCGGGGGTAGTTCCATAATCTGAAATACTGAAATAGAAAGAGTGTTCTCCATAAGTAATCTGAAGCGCAGGATTATATTGGAAATAAACCATATAGGTTTCATCGGGCACAATATAAGCGAAAGAATTATTGGTCTGATAACTGGGAGTTATCAGGACACCATCGAAATACATTTGTATCCATTGATTATCCTGGTAATTGAGAATACAGGTTGAATTTGAAACATTATGCAAGG
This sequence comes from Cloacimonetes bacterium UBA6097, assembly GCA_002435865.1. Lineage (GTDB taxonomy): Bacteria > Cloacimonadota > Cloacimonadia > Cloacimonadales > Cloacimonadaceae > UBA5614. Next base: position 124,879 of record DIWV01000014.1, read on the forward strand.
CAAGGCTGGCATTTACCAGATCGGTGGAAAAATAACTAACCGCTGGTGTATATGTAAGCAGTTCGAACATATTTGGCAGATAATATAGCTCTGGGCCCAAAAATGGAATATAATTATTGGGAGACGCATATCTTCTGACTTCGACTGAATGGTTGCCATACGGAATCAGATCGGTTGGATTGAAGCTAATATACTCTGTATAATTATCCCACTCAATTAAGCTGTCCCAAAGCAAGAATCCGGTTGAATCGGGTGCATTAAGGTCCCAAGCGCCATCCACAAAGAGTTTTACCCAAGGCCAATTTTGCATAACAATTCCAAGCGTTGCATTACCGGATACATTAACTGCATTTACATAGGCAGTAATGCTGTCTTGAGTTCCTGAAACAACGCCCCAGTTATATGTAATCTGTGAGTGCAGGGGTATTAATAAAATAAGACTAAACAGTAATAATACAAATATGCACAGCCTGTTCATATTACCTTCTTACTTCTTAATAAAGAAAAGTAATCTATATATGTAAACTAAATTATCCTTAAATCCGTGTCAAGAGATAATTGACAATGTAGCAGCAATTTAAAAGTAACCCTTGATTTAACCAATGAAATCTGCCAGTGGTCTGCAGTGTTTTTATGCTTAATTTGTAATAAATGTATTGACTTTGTTTATAAATGTAAAAAATAGGCTATTAACAAAATAAATTATGTATCGAGAAGAAAGATGAAAACAAGCGCATTAATACTCCTGATATGTATCATCTACAGCAGTATAGGCATGCTGTTTGCCCAGTCTCTTGATGAAGACCAGCTAATGATGAAACAATACAAACTGCCTGAAAAGGCACTGCCGGATTCTATCATGACCGAAATCGACAGCGTTATGTACCTTAATGGCAAGCTGTTTACCGGATCTGCATATTCACTTTATGATAACGGTCAGCTGCAGCATACGGCTCAATATATTAAAGGCTTGAAACACGGAACAATGTACGTCTGGTATCCGGATGGAAAACCGCAATTGATAGCAAACTACCGCAATAACCAGTTAAACGGGCGCTTTAAGGGTTGGTATCAGTTCGGAGCAGTGATTTATGACCTTGTGCTCAAAGACAGCGCTTACACAGGCGACCAGCTTTACGATACAGACACGAGCAGAGCAGAAACAACATCTGACGACGCAGAAAAAACCGGGGACGTCTCCGACCAGACCAATGATTAGTAACAGCGTTATCAATTCACACAGCATTTCCACCTTTCTCACCATGAAAGAGAAGGGTTATAAGATTGCCATGGCAACAGCTTATGACTATGCCATGGCACGCACTGTAAAAGATGCTGAAATAGATTTAATCCTGGTTGGCGACAGCCTTGGCATGGTGGTTCTTGGTTATGACAGCACTCTGCAGGTAACGATGGATGATATGGTTTATCATACCCAGGCTGTCAGGCGCGGAGCACCGGGCAGTTTTATCATAGCAGATATGCCCTATATGAGCTTTCACATTTCTTTGGAAGATACCAAAATTAATGCTTCCAGACTGATAACTTCCGCAGGGGCAAATGCAGTAAAGCTGGAAGGAGGAAATCCGAACAGGATTGACGCCATCAAAGCCATTATAGACTGCGAGATACCTGTTTGCGGACACATAGGGTTAACTCCTCAATCCGTAAATAAACTCGGCGGATATAAAGTGCAGGGTAAAACTCAGGCTGAATATGACCGGTTATATGAAGAAGCGCTGCAGATAGAAAAAGCCGGCGCTTTTATGATAGTACTGGAAGGTATTCCCGAAGCTTTGGGCAAAGCAATTACAGATACGCTTAAAATACCGACGGTCGGAATCGGAGCAGGGCGGTATTGTGACGGACAGGTCCTGGTATTTCACGATATGCTGGGCTGGAGCAACTTTTTGCCTAAGTTTGTAAAGAAATACGCAGATGTCCACCAGACCATGACTGATGCAGTAAATGCTTTTGCCAAAGAGGTCAAAGACGGTTCATTTCCAACCCAGGAGCAGGTATATTATCCTATTGACTAATCTTTAATCATTTCTTTTTTGTATCTTTACAGCTTGTTTGACACTTTATAATTAAATTAATCAGACAGGTAATCACTCTATCAAAACAGGATTCCAAAGGAATTCTGACTGACTAAACCAAAGGAGCAAAACGATGAACGATGCTATCGAAAAACCTGAAGATATGAATGCCAATGATATTTTTGCAGCAGTACATAACCTGAAAAAGAAACTGGAAGAGAATTTTGTTACCCTGGGTCAGTTGTTTTCCACTATTAAACGCAGAAAGATGTATACCTTAAAGGGATTTGATAACTTCAAAGACTTTGTGGAAGCTGAGTATAACATCAATTCCACCCTGGCAGGCAAGCTGAGTTCTGTGTATGAACTGTATATCGGGGAACTGGATTTGGACGATACTTCCGTAAAAGAACTGGGTTTTGACCGTTTGAGCATGATTAAGCCCTTTGTGGCAAAAGCTGATTGGGATGTGCGCGATGAATGGATTCAAAAAGCCGAGACTATGCCGGTAAATGAGCTTAAAGACCATATAAAGGAACTCAAGAAGAAAGAAAAAGACTCGGAAAAGGACGTTAAAGACGTTCTGATAAGCCAATATATAGAAAGGATGCGTGTAGAATTTAATTGCTCTGTCAAAGAACTCAATTTTAAACTTGCCTTGTATTTCCAGGACGTTAACCTGGATGAAATCAAGAAGATTATTATTCAAAAACAACGACAATTTGAAGAAGAACTCCAAAGTGTTAAGGAGACCAAAGAATGAAACAGATGCGAATCCTCTGGGTTGATGATGAGATTGACCTACTCAAGCCATTTGTCCTCTTTTTAGAAGAGAAAAACTATAAAGTAAAGACCTGCAACAATGGCAGCGACGCCATTGAACTGGTAGTAGAAAATAAATATGACCTGGTAATACTGGATGAGATGATGCCCGGTCTGGACGGACTTACAACCCTGAAGGAAATCAAGAGGATAAATTCCTCTATACCGATTGTCATGGTTACCAAAAATGAGGAAGAAGGGCTGATGGACAAAGCTATTGCTTCCCAGATTTCTGATTACCTGATTAAGCCGATTAATCCCAATCAAATCATCATGGCTATCAAGAAGATATTCCAGGCAGACGAAATACGTGCCAACCAGATAGGTGAGCAGTACAGCAAGTTTGTGGGTCAGCTCAACCAGCGTTTGTTTGCCAATCCCGGCTGGGAAGAATGGGCTCAGATTTACCGTGACCTCAGCTATTGGGAACTGCAGATTGACCAGGTTAATGACGAAAGCCTGCAGCAGATGCACTTCCTGCAAAAGAGGGACTGCAACACTGAATTTACTTCCTTTGTGGAAAACAATTACAAGGGCTGGCTGCAGACAGATGACCGCCCGAACCTGTCGTTTGATGTAATTTCCCAGTATATAGTGCCTCACTTTGAAGAAAATGTGCCTGTTTATATGATTATCATAGATTGCATGCGCCTGGACCAGTACATTGCCATTCAGCCCTATATCCAGGAACTGTTTGAAGAAGAGCTGGGCACTTATTACAGTATTCTGCCGACTGCTACTCCTTTTTCCAGGAATTCGGTGTTCAGCGGAATGCTTCCCATCGATATTTCCAAGCGTTTCCCGGATTACTGGACTACCTCATCTGAAATGGATAACAGCCGTAACAGAAACGAGCATCAGCTTTTGGACGAACATATTATTGATTTGGGATATGAACTGAATCCGGCAACCAAGTATGTGAAGATATTTAATATGGATGAAGGCAACTTTGTCTTGAGAAAGATAGAAACCTGGACCAAAGATAAGCTGGTTGTATTGGTCTATAACTTCCTGGACCTGCTGGCGCATCACCGTTCCAAAGACCAGATCCTGCAGGAAACCATACCTCATGAGGAAGGATTGAGAGCCTTTACCAAGCATTGGTTCCTGCATTCTTCCCTTTACGAAGCACTTAAGCTGATTGCCAAACAGGATGCTATTGTGGTGATAACCACAGACCATGGTTCAATCAAAGTTAACAGAGCCACACAGGTGGTTGGTGACAGGGATGCTTCCATCACAGTGCGTTACAAGGAAGGCAAGAACCTGACTGTTAATGAAAGGCACGCTATCTTTGTAAAGAAACCCATTGAATACGGTTTGCCTTCCAAAAGTATTGTAGATAATTTTATCTTTGCCAAGGATGACTATTATTTTATCTATCCCAATGCATACCATCAATACCAAAGACAATATAACGGTACCTTCCAGCATGGCGGTGTTTCCATGGAGGAAATGATTCTGCCCATTGCAACCTGCAGAAGCAAAAAACAAAAATAACTAATCATAAACAAAGCATAAACATTATTTATTCAGGACAGCCGGTTTCGGTTGTCCTTTTTTTATCTGCAAAGATAGTTAAAAAATATATTGACATTTATTTCCAACAATCTATATGAGTAATGTAGTGGAATTTACTTTTTTACTGCTTTTGTTTTTTTGAGATTAAAATATTATGGAAAGGGATTTTCCTTTAACTTAAAGTTACGTAATATCCCTATAAAAAGTAACTCAATTAATAGCAAGGAGAAAAAGATGAGACCTTCACTTGTATTTACAATTTTATTAGGTGTAATCATGATTATCGCCATGCCTGTATATGCAGCTTTATCAGATTACACGTTCACGCAGACAGGAGCTCAGTATACTGAGCTGCCAAGTCCGACAGTTATTCATTCAACAGCTGTTGATGATGCCATGTCCCCGGCGATTGACATTGGATTTACCTTTGTGTATGACGATATGCCGTATACACAGTTCAAATCCAATTCCAACGGGTTTATCACGCTTGATCTGGCATCCACAGCATCATTAACAAACGCTCTGGCAACACGCCTTCTTATTTTGGGTGGTCTGTGGGACGACCTGAAATCTGATGACACTAATGCCGGCGTATCATATCAGTTAATGGGCGCTGCGCCAAACAGAGCCTTGTACGTTCAGTACAAAAACATGAAGTGGTATTACAATGCTTCTCCCGTTAACCTGATTAATTTCCAGATTGTTCTCTATGAGACAACTAATGTTATTAATTTTGTTTATGGTACAATGGGTGCCACACCCGGGACTACAGCTTCTGCTTCCATCGGAATATCCGGTGCAGCTGCAGGTAATTATATAAGTGTAACTCCCGCTACTCCTACAGCTACAGCATCTTCAACAGCAGAATTTACAGCCATCAACGGAACACATGTTCCCTTTATTATCGGCAATATGTATGTATTCTCACCCCCTGTGCCTGTTCCCAATGATTTGCAAGCGCTTACTATAGTTGGCGATACTGCACCTACTGCAGGTTCCCCGGAAACTTATAATGTAAGCATCCGTAACCGCGGCACAGACCCGCAAACGACTTATTCAGTTAAATTGATGAGTGGCGCTACTGAGCTCGCTTCTGTTGCAGGACCTGCAATCCAGCCCGGAGAAATTCTTCAGGTTCCGGTCAGTTATACCTTCACAGTAACCGGTCCTACAACCATTTTCGGTAAAGTAGTGTTAGCCGGTGACGCTAATCCTGCCAATGATGCAACTGCTCCAATCACGGTTAATGTCCAGGCTGCCAACGTAGTTCCTGTTACCATAGGAGCCGGCGACCAGGTGGCAAGAATGCCCATAGATTTTTATTGGAAGAACAGCTTGTATGAATGCATCTATCTTGCTTCTGAAATTAATCTGGGCGGACTGTTAACAGGAGTTGCCTTCTATAATAATTTCACTTCTACCGAACTTGCAGCCGGAAAGCCCACTAAAATCTGGATAGGAGAAACAACTGCTACTGATTTATCAGCCGGCTGGATTCCTTCCACGCAGTTAACCCAGGTTTATGACGGGTTGGTTAGTTATCCGGTTGGACAAAACATAATTATCGTTACATTTTCTACTCCATATGTATATGGAGGTGGAAATCTGGTCATGATGGTTAACCGTCCGATGGATACAGAATATTTCGACTCTACGGATAACTTTGCCTGCCAGACAATCGGAACTGCAAGGTCACGTAAACTTCAAAGCGACACAGTTACTTATGATCCTGCTGCTCCGGCAACTGCTACACCAACAGGACAATTCCCCAAGACCACATTATTCTTTGTAGTGAGTGGTATGGGAGCTATCCAGGGTACAGTAACAGTAGGTGGAAATCCCCTAGCAGGCGCTGTTGTTTCTGTAGTTGGCACTCCCCTTACCCAAACTACAGGTCCCAATGGCACCTATAGCTTCCCATATGTACCAATGGGTCCGCAGCAGGTTTCCTGCTCCATAGTTGGTTATGCTCCGCAAACAGCCAATGTTACTGTTATAGAAAACCAGACTGTAACCCAGGACTTTGTCATGGTTGCTTTGCCTGAAGTTAATGTTTTTGGCACAGTTACCGGCAGTGATGCACCTACAGTAGGCCTTGCCGATGCAATGGTCAACCTGACAGGTATCCTTGATTATTCCGGTACAACCAATGCTTCTGGTGTATTCACTATTACAGGTGTTTTGACAAATAATACTTACAGCTATTCAATCTCTAAACAGGGATATCAGAACGCTACCGGTACTATCACAGTCGGGACTATAGCTTATGATATGGGTACGATAATATTGAACGAAATATCCAATCCTCCCACGCACGTCAGTGCTGAACTGAATCCAACTCATACAACTTCAACCGTAACCTGGAATGCTCCGGGTTCTACAGGTCCGGGCAATTTCTTTGATTTTGAGTTTGATGATGGTGGCTGGGTTCCATCTTCCAGCTGGACAGATCCCCTTGGTGACTGGGAATGGGGCAACGATTATAATATGGCTAATTATACAGATATTGATACTTATGTAGATGAACCGCCCACAGCAGCCTATTCCGGTACAGGAATGTGGGGAACAGGGTTTGAGAGCGGCTATTCCAATTGCGGTGGATGGTCATATTTAAAGAAGACCTTTAATTTTACGGGTATTACAGATCCTGTATTGAATATGTGGCATTATATGAATGGTTACAATACCTGGGATTACGGCTTAATCCTGGTAAACGGCACCACAGTATGGGGCACCGCCGCTTCAGCAGAGTTTATGCCGTGGCAAAATCTTAATGTCGCTTTGACTGCCTTTGCCGGACAAAGCGATGTTGAAATTAGCTTTGAATGGTATGCAACGTCAGTTGTTTCCTATGCCGGCTGGTATTTAGATGATATTTACGTGGGAACAGCAACAGGAGTGCCAACCAGGAGTCAGGTATTTGATGTTGAGAGTAATCATCATTTCAATCCTGTTAATCCAACCATAGACCGCTCCTTACTGGGATATAAGGTCTGGCGTTTATTGTCCGGACAGGAAGCTAATGAAACATTGTGGACGTCGCTTACCGCAAATGTAACCGTAGATACTTTCTATGTCGACAATGGCTGGGCTACACTGGCCGACGGTAATTATAAGTGGGCAGTCAAAGCTGTTTACACCAATAATGTGATGTCTGTTCCCATGTTTTCAAACATGATTTATAAAACTCTTGAAATTGATGTTACAGGCTTAGTTGTGGGCAGTGATGCTCCGACTGTTGGTCTGGCAGATGCTACAGTTTCTCTAATGGGTACTGTTGACTTTTCAGCTGTGACCAATGCTTCAGGACAATTTACCATACCATTTGTGTATGCTAATCAGATATATAACTATACGGTTAGTAAAGTTGGATATCAAAATGCTACCGGAACCATAACACTAACAGATGCAGATTATAATATGGGCACTATTACCCTGAATGAAATTGCCCTGCCAGCCACTACTGTCCAGGCAGTTGAAGCAGCGCCCAATGTCAATGTAACATGGATGCAGCCCGGTACCGGCGGCGGAGATTGGATACAGTGGGATAGTAATTTGAATAATGACAGTATCGGTATGACAGCCGGCGGAACGTTTGATGTTGCGTCAAGGTGGCCTGCCGCTGATTTAACAGACTATATTGGTCAGTCATTATATGCTGTAAAGTTCTGGCCCGGAAGTGTTGGAACATACAGGGTTCGTGTCTGGACGGGCGGTTCTGCAACTGCTCCTGACCAGATGGTTGTGGATGAAGCATATCCCGGTTATACTGTAGATGAGTTTAATACTTATGTTCTTCCAACTCCGATTCCAATCCAACCCGGTCAGGAATTATGGTTTGGCTATAATGTAACTCATGCTTCAGGCGCATATCCTGCAGGCTGCGATGCAGGTCCTGCTCATGATGGGCTTGGCAATATGATTTATACTTCAGGTGCCTGGACTACATTGTACACTCTTGCGACATCACTAAACTATGACTGGAATATAGCCGGTTATGTTGGTTACAGCGCTCCTACTGCAAGGGGCTTGGCACCAATGACACAAATCTCATTCAGTGAAGTACGTGAAAGCAAAAAAATCCTTGCCGAAAAGAGCACCGGAAGCACTTTAAAGATTACACCAAATCTTAGAAACGACCGTATGCTTGAAGGCTATAAAGTATGGCGTCTGTTACAAGGCCAGGAAACCAGTGAAAATCTATGGACTTTGCTGACAACTAATACTATTACAGCCACAGCTTACCAGGATATGGGATGGAATGCTGTCCCTGACGGCACATATAAATGGGCAGTTAAAGCTGTCTATACAGGTAATGTACTCGCTATGCCGGCTTTTTCCAATGCAATTCAAAAGCTTACACAGATTGGAACCATTGCCGGTATCGTACGTCAGACAAACAACAGTCCAATAGCCGGTGCAACAATAACTGCCGGGACTTATACTGCAACTTCCAATGGTACAGGTGCATATTCCCTGCAGGTTCCTGCAGGCACATACACTGTAACATGTACTGCGGATAACTATATGCCCGGTACGCAGGATGGTGTTGTCGTAATAACCGGTGTAACAACACAAGTTAACTTCATACTGGAAGCTTCCACCCTGGCAACAGATGGTTTCGAAACTTATACTGATTTTGCTATAGACTTTGCTCCATGGATAAATGTGGACGTTGACCAATCAGGCACATATGGTTTTAACGGATTTGACTTCCCCGGTGAATACCAGGCAATGGCATTCATGATATTCAATCCATTAACAACCGTACCTGCATCAACTGACGATATCGGAACTGCTCATGGTGGAGACAAAATGGCTCATTGCTGGGCAGCAACCACACCTCCTAACAACGACTGGATGATTTCTCAGATGTATCCGGTAGGAGATGGTGCTTATACCGGATTCTGGGCTCGTTCTTTAACTGCTGATTACGGTTTGGAACGCTTCAAAGTCGGAGTATCCAGCGGTGGAACTGCTCCTGCAGATTTCACAATTATATCTCCCGGTGCTTATGTACAGGCTCCGATTGACTGGACATACTATCAGTACAATATTCCGGTTTCCTTTATTCCCGGAGATGTACGCATTGGTATCAATTGTGTTTCTAATGATGCCTTCATCTTCATGGTTGATGACTTTGTTATAACAATTAACACTGCCAATGAAGATCCTGTTCCGGCTGTAACTGCTACTTTGTTAAATGGCAACTATCCTAATCCATTTAATCCTGAGACAAGTATCAGCTATTCAGTCAAGGGCAATTTACCCGTCGTGGTTGAAGTTTATAATACCAAAGGTCAGAGAGTTAGGACCCTGGTAAATGAAACCAAAGCTACAGGTAATTACAACGTAAAATGGGATGGAACCGATGATAATAACCACAGAGTTACAAGCGGTGTCTATTTCTATAAAATGAAAGCAGGAACATATACATCTTCCAGAAAGATGATCCTGATGAAATAACGTCTGGATAAGATATAATCTAAACAAAAAAGACGCTGCCTCCGGGTGGCGTCTTTTTTTTACCGAATGATATTTCAGGATAAATCCGCAAAACATTATGTAAAGGCTATTCAGGATTTATGGACATGATTTTCAACTAACCACAATCAAAAAAACTACAAAAAAGCATTGACATATATATGGCATAAAATTTGCATTGTAATCTAATGGATAGTGGTACACACTCTTTGAAAGTGATATAGAACTAAAAAGTCGTTATCAATAAGTTTGAGATAAATATACAAAACAATACTCAATAACTAACAAGGAGACAAAGATGAGACCTTCACTTGTTTTTACTATTTTATTGGGTGTAATCCTAGGGTTAGCAACTCCCATGTATGCACTCTTGTCGGATTACAGCTTTACAACCACGGTAACAACTTACACTGAAATCACCGGAGGATTACTTCTTGGCACAGAATCATCTGATGACCAAAGATTCGTTGATCCTACCATTCCTGCAGGTGGTACTACCACAACCGGGGTGGGATTACCTATTGGTTTCAGTTTCGCTTTTAATGACTATGTCTTTGATGTCATAGCAGTAAATAACAATGGCTGGATTTCTTTTGGACAATCCGCACTTACTCCTTCAGTAAATAACACGTCCAGCAGCTCATACAACCCCCTCAGCAGCACATCAGTAATTACTCCGCCACAACTGCACAATCGCGTTGCCGCCATGTCACGTGATTTACAGGCACAGGTTGGAGCATCATTACGTATGGAAACAATTGGGGCAGCACCCAATCGTATCTGCGTTATTCAATATAAAAACTATAAAAGATATGGTACCACCGGAACAGGTGATATATATAATTTCCAGATTCAATTGCATGAAAACCAAAGCAAAGTAGCTATTGTTTATGGTACTATAACTAATAATGCAACAGCTACAACAGTTATGGTTGGTCTTCGCGGCTCAGATACAACAGATTTCTTTAACCGCACTAATACAACCGACTGGCTTACCACTACGCCGGGTGGCACAAATGCAGCTACCTGCGCTTTATCAGCCACAATCTTCCCACCTTCAGGAACAACTTTTACCTTTGCACCGCCTGTTCCTGCAACAAATGATTTGCAGGCTTTGGCTGTTTCCGGTACCTCAACACCGTCAGTCGGCTCTCCTTCGAATTATACTATAAGCGTTCGAAACAGAGGTAGTGCTCAGCAGACCAACTATACTGTTAAGTTGATGCAGGGTACAACGGAACTGGGTAGTGTTCCCGGACCAGCTATCGCTTCGATGCAGGTGATTGATGTTGTGATTCCCTGGACTCCTACGGTACAAGGACCTGCGACAATAACCGGTATGGTTGTTTTGGCAGGTGATGAAAACACCCTGAATGATGTATCTCCACCCTTTAATGTTACTGTTTTCCCTGCGGGAACACTGATGACAATAATAGGTACGGGAACTTCAGCAAATTCATACCTGTTCTATACAACATATGGTTACTCCAGAAACTCAGCAATTTATACCGCGGCAGAATTGGTGCAGCCGGGATTGATATCAGGTATAATGTGGGATTGTGCTGTCCCCAACAGTGCTACTGTTCCATACAGAATATTGATGAAAAATACTACTTTAACTGCCAATGTATTGGAACCCTGGGCTACTACAATTACCGATGCCCAATTATGTGCAGAAGGCACAGTCACAGTGGACCAGGCAGGCTGGATATACTTCCCCTTTACAGTACCGTTTTTCTATTCAGGTGATAATTTACAGGTAATGGTGGAAAACAATGTTGGTGGGACAGGTTTAACCAACTCACCTACTTTCAGATATACAACCAGTACTACTGGTGCTTTCCATTATATATATGCTGATACTACACCACCTACTACTAATGGATATTTAACAACTTCCAGACTAAATGTCGGGATCAGTTTTCAGGTTGGTGGAATGGGAGCTCTGGGTGGAACGGTAACTTCCGACGGAAGTCCGCTTGATGGCGCTCATATAAACATTGATACAACGCCCCTGAATACAAATACTAATACTTTGGGCACATACAACTTCCCGTTTGTGTCCCCCGGTACTTATCAGGTAACCTGCAGCAAGCTTGGTTATCAGACTCAGACTTTACCGGCCACTATTGCTGTGGGGGCTACAACAACTTTAAACTTTGCCATGGTAGCTTCTACTTCTGTGGGTGTTACCGGTACAGTGGTAGGCAGTGATGCTCCGACGGTTGGCTTAGCTAATGCTACAGTAAACCTGACGGGTGTTGTTGATTATTCTGGAACGACTAATGCTTCCGGTGTATTTAATATAACCGGGGTTTTATCCGGCAATACTTACGATTATTCCATTTCAAAACAAGGTTATCAGAATGCTTCAGGTACAATTACTGTAGGAGATGCAACCTACAACATGGGTACGGTTACTCTTAATGAAATTGCAATACCACCCGGAAATGTTACGGCAACCTTGAATGGACCACAAACAGATGTTACTGTAACCTGGAGAGCACCTGGTGCTGCAGGTCCGAGTGATGTTGATAATTTTGATACCACAGATGGTGGCTGGGTACCTACATCAAACTGGAGCAATCCTTTAGGTGACTGGCAATGGACCAGTAATTACAACCCTGCCGTTTATACAGATATTGACACATACGTCGATGTTCCTCCAACAACAGCGCATTCCGGTACCGGTATGTGGGGAACTGTTATCCAGGGAGGTTATTCCAACTGCACCGGATGGTCATATCTGAGGAAAACATATAATTTTACAGGCATAACTAATCCTGTTATTAACTTCTGGCATTATATGGATGGTTACAATACCTGGGATTATGGTTTGATCGTAGTTAATGGGACCACTGTCTGGGGTTCAAGTGCACTTGCAGAGTTTATGCCGTGGCAGGTTCTTAATGTAGATTTATCTGCATATGCCAATAATCCCAATGTCCAGATCAGCTTTGAATGGTATGCAACTTCTGTTGTATCCTATGCCGGGTGGTACATTGATGACGTATATGTAGGATCCGCAAACGGTGTTCCTACAAGGTCATTATCTAACAATATACCTGGTTCATTAACTCCGTTGAATGACCGCTCTTTAGTAGGTTACAAAGTATTCAGACTTCTCCAGGGTGAAGAACAGAATGAAACATCCTGGATTACTCTGACACCTACTACGATAGTTGATACTGTCTATGTAAACACAGGATTCCTTACCTGGCCTGATGGCGAATACAAATGGGCAGTGAAAGGTGTATACACAAATAACGTCTTATCAAATCCCAGTTTCTCCAATATGATTATGAAACGTCCGAATGATTTATCTGCATTATCAATAAGTGGTTCAGCAAATCCATCAGTCGGTAATCCATACAACTATACGATTCAGGTCCGTAATACAGGCTCAAGCCCTCAAACTGCTGGATCATACACAGTAAAGATCTTTAGCGGAACCACTGAGCTTGCCTCAATTGCCGGACCTGCAATAGGTGTAGGTGAAACGATAGACGTTATTGTTCCCTGGACTCCAACTACGGAAGGTGCACTATCTATTTATGGGAAAGTTGTCTTGCCAACTGATACATTACCAACTAATGATAGCACAACTTCGATAGATGTTTTTGTTCATCCATTTGGCACACATTTTGTTGTAATCGGTGATGGCACATCTTCTCAGCGTCAACCTCTCGGTATCCTCTATGGTTATGAACGTGATGCCACAATATATACTCAGGATGAAATCGGATTGTTAGGTTTAGTTACCGGTGTACAATGGTATTGTGCAACAACTGCTGTAGGAGCTGTACCCTTCAGGATATTAATGAAGACAACTCCAGAAACAGCTCTGGTAGCTCAACCATGGGATACTACTATAACTAATGCCACAGTGGTTTTGGATACAACCTACACCTTCACTCAGACTGGCTGGCATTTCTTCCCTCTTACAACGCATTTCCCTTATACTCAAGATAATTTGGTAGTTATGGTTGAAACCAGCTACGGTGGTGCAGGAACAACTTCTGGTGCTTTCAGATATACCGTTGGACCTACTGCAAGTCACCACTATATGTATGCCGATACCAATCCGCCGACCACAAATGGTTATTTGAATACATACAGGCCGAATATAGGTATGAGCTTGAGGGCAGGTGGAACAGAACCTCAGTTTAATGTTAATCCCGCAAGTTACGCTTATGGTCAGGTACTGATTAATACTACTGTAAATAAAACAATCAGTATTACAAATATCGGCGGCGGCACAAATCCGCTGATTATAAACAGCATCACAATATCAGGAAGCCCGTTCTTTACATTACAGAACCTGCCAACGTTACCCATTTCTCTTGGCAGTTTCCAGCAAGCTTCCTTTATTGCCAGATATAATCCAACGGCAGCAGGTGAACATACAGCCACGATTACGATTACCGACAATCTGGCGCGTTCATATACTATTGATGTGGACAGAAGAAGCAGTAACAATAACCTGCGCAACATACATCCTGTTCCGCTTACTGCAACGGCAGTTGATGTTACCATTTACAGCCTGCCGTACTTCCAGAACTTTGATGCAGTTACTGTACCGAATTTACCGGTAGACTGGAATTCAATATTTACTTCTCCGGGTGTTGTTGCTACCTATGCATCTTCTCCTCATAGTACTCCAAACTGCGTTAGGATTTACAATTCTACCTCCACAGCAGGACCATATCTGATTGCTCCTCCATTAGTGAACACTATCTCGATGAACACTGTTAGGGTGAGGTTCTGGGCAAAAGGTTCGACATCGTATGTCTTATCTGTGGGAGTTACAGCTGACCCATTGGATTCAGGAACCTATGAACAGGTATCCAGTTTTAATCTGACCTCCTCCTGGGCTGAATATGTGGTCGGATTCCAGACCTATGCAGGAGCAGGCCATTTTATAACCTTCAAACATGGCAATGCTGCAACTTCACAAACCATTTATGTTGATGATGTAATGATAGAGATTATTGCCGACAATGATCTGGCAGCTATTTCCTTATCCGGAAACGAGTCGCCGTCAGTCGGTAATCCCTATACTTATACAGTTGGAATTACTAACTGGGGTAACTTACCTCAAACCAACTATCTGGTAAAGTTGTATGATGGTAATAACCTTGAGTTAGCAAGTGCTGCAGGACCTGCAATAGCACCCGGGCTGACTCTTGATGCCACTGTTCAATGGACACCGACTACTCAGGGCGCAGCGAATATCTACGGTAAGGTTGTCTTAACAGGAGACCAGAATAACCTGAATGACAGCACGCCGACCATGCCAATTTATGTTCATCCTGCAGGCACACAAATGGTTATCATTGGAAACGGTACATCCACAGCACGTTACCCGATGGGCTCATTATATGGCTATGAACGGGATGAAGTTATTTATACTGAAGACCAGTTTAATGGAGTAGTGGGGCGCATAACAGGTGTTCAGTGGTATGCCACAACCCAATATGGAAATGTAGTTCCTTACAAGATATACCTTAAGAACACCACAGCCACTGCCCTTGTTACTCAACCCTGGGATACATCGATAGCCGATGCCACGTTAATGGTGGAAGGAACACATACCTTTGACCAAACCGGTTGGATATACTTCCCCTTCCCGGATTCATCCAATTTTGTTTATCTGGGTGGAAACTTAGTTGTAATGGTTGAAACCAACTATGGCGGCACAGGCACAACATCATCCCAATACTTCAGATATACAACAGGTCCAACTGCTTCTCATCATTATATTTATCAGGAGAGTACGCCTCCAACTTCAAACGGATATCTTACAACATCAAAACCCAATATTGGTATCAGCTTTGGAGCAATCGGCACAACACCTGCGTTTGCTGTATCTCCTGCCAATTATAACTACGGTCAGACCTTTATGAATACGACCATAAACAAAACATTCAGTATAACTAATATCGGCGGTGGCACAACACCTCTGATTATAAACAGCATAACAATATCCGGCAGTCCGTTCTTTACACTTCAGAATATGCCAACCCTGCCGGTTTCCCTGAGCGGATTCCAATCCACCACATTTGTAGCCAGATACAATCCAACCGCTGTTGGCAACCACACAGCCACTATTACAATTACGGATGACCTGGCACGTACTTATACATACAGAGTGGGCAGACAAGACAGAGACGGTTCCCGTCTGCAGCATCCTGTGCAGTTAACAGCAGAATGCATAGACCCGACGATATACACATCTCCGTATGTGCAGAACTTCGATGCAGTTACAGCACCGGTACTGCCGATTGATTGGACCGCATATGTTGAGTCCCCCGGTATTTGCGTTACTTATACAACCACACCTAACTCAACTCCAAATTGTGTGAGACTTTATAATTCAACTTCTGCAATTGGTCCTTTCCTGATTTCTCCTCCCATCAGCAATACGATGCCGCTGAACACAATGAGAATCAAGTTCTGGGCAAAAGGCGCAGTGACTTATAATCTGTCTATTGGTGCATTGACAGATCCATATAATGTGGCAACATATACTGAAGTTACAAACTTCAATTTAACCAGTACTGCCTGGACTGAATACGTGGTAGGTTTCCAGACTTATACTGGAGCTGGTCAGTTCATGTGCATCAAACACGGCGATTTAGCTAACTCACAATATATCTACATTGATGATGTAACTATAGAAGTCATTCCTGAGAATGATTTGGCAGCCACAACCATAACAGGAAATTCCAGCCCATCTGTAGGAATGCCTTTCCCATATACAATTGGCTTGTTTAACTGGGGAACACTTCCACAATCAAATTATACTGTTAAGTTGTTCGATTCCAATAATGTAGAGCTTACCTCAGTTCCGGGACCGACAATAAATCCCGGACTTGCAGGAAGTGTAGTGATAAACTGGGCTCCTTCAGCAACAGGAGCAGCAACAATTTATGGTAAAGTAGTTCTAACCGGTGACCAAAACAATCTAAATGACAGGACACCTGATTATTTGGTTAATGTTTACCCTGCAGGAACTGTTGTATTTACGATAGGAACCGGGACTACATCTAACCAGAGGCAACCGCTTGGTATCTATTATGGGTATGAACGTGATGCGTCTTTGATAGAAGGTACTAATATCGGTATGATAGGTATGTTAACCGGATTCCAATGGATGTGTTACACAGCAAATGCAACTCCGGTACCTTTCAAAGTATATATTAAACCAACCACAGAAACTGCAATGGTAGCTCAACCCTGGGATACAATGGTTACAGGTGCAATACTTGTTCACGAAGATACCCTCGCCTTTAACCAGGTTGGCTGGACACCTATTACGTTTGATATTCCGTATATTTATCTGGGTGGAAACTTTATCGTTCTGGTTGAAACATTCTACGGCGGCGCTGGTGTAACAACATATCCAAGATTTAATTATACAACAGGTCCTACTGGCAGCCATCAATACTGGTATGCAGATAATGCTCCACCGACCAATAATGGCTCGTTGAATACATATAGACCCAATATTGGTATATTTATGCTGCCTGGCGGAGTGGGACATCTGAACGGACATGTGTATGGTGCTGGCAATATTCCTTTGCAGAATGCCACGGTGCAGATTATCGGAGGAGCACAGGCTACCACTAATGCACAAGGACAATATTCAATAATAAATATTATAGCTGATGACTATCAGGTCACAGCCAGCCGTTATGGTTATATTTCAGATACTTTACCTGTAACCATCGTGGAAGATTTGACACAAGTGCTTGATTTCACTCTTACACAGATGCCCACAGTGAACGTTACAGGTACAATAATAGGCAGTGATACCGGTGCAGGCTTAGCAAGTGCTGTTATAAACCTTACAGGTTATGAAAACTACACTGTTACAGCAAATGGCCAGGGAGCATTTACCATTCCCGGCGTTTATACAAATCAGACTTATCAGTATCAGGCAACTGCTTTAGGTTATCAGGTAACTTCAGGAACCATGAATGTAGGAACAGTTGATTTTAATATGGGAAATATTATAGTTAACGAGATAGCCTATACTCCGCGTAATGTAACAGCTACTCAAAATACAGCACACACACAGGTAACAGTAAGCTGGGTAGCACCTGATCCCAATGCCGTGGATATTACCGAGAGTTTTGAAGGTGCTGTTTTCCCGCCAACCGACTGGACACGAATAGTAACCAATAATGGTCCAGCCAATACTGCCGGTGTATATCCAACCTGGTGCCGTTTCGGTGAAGTAATCAGTGGTACAGATACTGTAACTCCGCCTGAAGGCAGCTGGCAATGCGGTTTCTGGTGGGATTATAACCATCAGGATGAATGGCTGATAACACCACAGTTCAATTGCCCGCAAGGAGCTTATTTAACCTTTGGAACATACTGTTACAGAGGTTCAATGAATAATGACCATTATTATGTGAAAGTTTCTAATAATGATGGTGTAAGCTGGGATATAGTTTGGGATGCTTCTGCTTTGACAGGTGGCTGGAATAATTATGCTACTCCGGTTCAGATTGATTTGTCGGCTTACACAGGTCAGCAAATCAAGATAGCCTGGCATGCAGACGACCCGAATACCACAAGCGATGGTATGTGGTGGAATTGGTTTATCGATAACGTTATAATCAGCAATACTGTCAGGACAATCGTTTTCTCAGAAGATGAAATGACTGTAAGGTCAGCATCTGCAAAGATAACTAAGCCGCAGACTATTGTAACTGATATGCCGATGTCCAGAGCAATTGACAGTAAGTCTTTAGATAATGTATCCAGGGTAATTGATACTAATAACCATTCGAATACACGTGAAGGCAGCCGTTCACTCCTCGGCTATATGGTCTGGCGCCTTGTACAGGGACAGGAACAGAATGAAACAACCTGGACAGAGTTAACTCCTGTCATGATATCTGCTCTTACATTAACAGATACAGGCTGGGCAGCTCTTGCTCCCGGAACTTACAAGTGGGCAATTAAAGCCATATACACAGGTAATGTATATTCCCTGGGTGCTTTCTCTAATCCTGTTGTAAAAGATGCAACTCCTATGGGTACACTGGCAGGGACTATCAGAAACCAGGCTAACCTGCCCATAATGGGTGCAACAATTACTGCCGGTGCTTTTGTTGGTACAAGTGCTGCAAACGGTAGTTATGCCATGCAGGTTGCAACAGGAACCTATGCTGTTACCTGTTCTGCTCCCGGATATTCCAGTGTAACTACAGAGAACGTTGTTATCAATGAAGGTATGACTACAATCGCTAACTTCACATTAACGGTTGGAAATACCGATATCATTGAAGTAACGCAGACAGCCCTCAAGGGCAACTTTCCTAATCCTTTCAATCCGGAAACAACCATTAACTTTGATGTTAAGGATGCTTCCAAGGTAAGGATTGAGATTTATAACACCAAGGGTCAGCTTATCAGAACCCTTGTAGATGAATTTATAAGTAAGGGACAACATCATGTAGTCTGGAATGGTAAAGACAACCACGGCAATTCTGTTGCCAGCGGTATTTATCATTACAGGATGCAGGCAGGCAATTACAAAGCCACCCGCAGAATGATGCTATTGAAATAACAAAATAACAAGCTAATATAGCAAAAGACGCTGCTCATTTATGGGCAGCGTCTTTTCTTTTTGGTATTTATCTTTATCAGTGAGTTATTATAACAATCCGTTGAAATACATCTTCCTGCTGGGACTGAGGAAGTTTTCACTGGAGCGCCGGATGATATGGATTATCTCGTCTTTGGAAATCTTCAGCAGTTTGCCTATTTCAAATATCCTGTCCTTTTCTGCCAGTTCCAGTCTGCCATCCAGCAAAGCTAACTGAGTAATCTTTTCAAACAATTCATATTTATCCCCGTCATGTCTTCGGGCAAAATAACGGCAGATATCCTGCACGCATTCTTCCACCTGCTTCATGTTTTTAAAACTCAGATACCTCTCCGGTTGGGTGGTGTAATCTGCCAGCCAGTCATAAAGTGCCTTCCATACCTTCTCTGTGATATCGCCTGAAGCTCCTGCCAGATATATGCCCACGCAGCTGTAAAACTGCACGAACCGTTTATCTTTTTCTTTTTTGGGATGGATTTCCAGCATGTTCATCAGTTCCATCATTTTTTTCTGCAAAGCGCGTTCAGATAATGCAGTTTTCTTTGTATTACCCGGCATCAGCACAGAAGAGGAGAAATTGAGCAGGTTTTGCAACCGCACAAGGTTATTGGGGTGAGTAGAATAGAAGTCACCGACCGCTATCTCTTTTATCTTTTCCAATTGCTTCATGTATTCGTCAATGTCAAAATTCAGGTATTTTTCACTTAGTCCTGCGGCGAATTTAAAGAATACTGTCCCGATAGTCTTGATATTCGGAGTGGCAAGATAGCCTATCCTGTCACAGCTTGTTTCCGCATACCTCTGCCAGCGCAGGAAGTAGATAGCCAAAGCTGCCGGGATTTCTTCATTTTCACGGTTGGCAAGTATCTTATTAACCACATCCAGCTGGCTGTGTTTAAAGATAAGGTGCCCGATTTCATGCCCTATCACAAAGCGCAGTTCATCATCATTCAACTGTTGAATCAGCGAAGAGGTAAAGCAGATGATATGATTTACAATCCCAAATCCGTTAATGGAAAAAGCATTAACTTCCGGAGTAGCATACAGGTAAAAATCTATCGGTTCTTTAAAACCAAAGAATTCCTGTATTTCAGAGCAGAGGTTATACAACCTTGGCGCTATCACCTTACTGAGTTTGACCGTGTTTGACAGCATGTGATTGGTGATGTTTTCCAGTTCATCCTTATTATCAAAGATGTCATAATAAGAAGCCAGGGCATAATCATCTTCCAGAATCCGCACCAGTTCAGTTTCGCCGGCAAAACGCAGTTTCTCAAAATCAAATTTCATATTATCATTTTTCTTTACTTTGGGCGGGGCTTTTTTGGCGGGTGTCTTATTCATAAGAATCCCTGTTTTTAAATATTCATCGCTTTGTATTCGGTAAGTTTCAGGATATGGCTAATCTCTTCATGAATGATTATCGCTAAGGCATTCTCGGCTTTGGGATTGCTGATTGCGTCTTTGATTGTATGAAAAAACAGCAAGGTATCTTTTTCAAACTGGATGGCAAAATCTATTATGTCCTTAATATCTTTGGCATTGGTTGCCAGGTTAATTGCTGCATCAGGACTGTTAAAAATCCTGGCTTCTACAATAGTTTTCAGATAACTTGCCACCAGTTCCCAATCCTGCGATAGAATCAGATTCTGCATATCCTGGTCATCGCGCAAAGCTAAAAAAGTTTTTTCATGATTAAGCTCCTGGTCACGAAGCAAAGTTAGCAGGCTTAACGATTTGGCATCCAAACCTCTATGCTTGATTGCCTCATTGTAAAAGGCATAGCCGTTGTGCTCTATCTGCACAGCTAATTCGATGATTTCGTTTACTGAATAAACGGACATAAGTTCCTCCATTTTATAATTATATACATGTATGAATCTTTTTTTGCATTGATGAAAGATAACAATCTTTTATTTTGTTTGTACTCTCTCCTTGTCAAGATAAATTAACTGAAATACTTTGCAAAAGCAAGCTGAAAAAATTTTCTTTGAAATTGTCTGATTCATTTCCACTCTTGCGGGAGTACATAATTCCGACGAAGATTAAGATTGATTACCTATCTCAAGGAAATTATGGACTTCGTTAAAATATGAAATCTGACATGTGAGACGTATGTCACTACGATTATATGTCGCTACAGGTGTCTGTCGTAGGTACAGGCGTCCTCGCCTGTACGATAGTTAGCACGCGGGACGCATTGAGATCATGCAACCAAGACATGCGGGACGCATGTCACTACTTGTTTAGACTTATTTACCTCTCATTTACTTCAATAAATCAAATAGATATTCACAGTATATTTAATGTATAGTTTCTGTATATCAGTATACAGAAACTATACTGCAACTATACTGCAGATATACTGAAGCTATTAAAAAAAGAATAAGTACTGAAAAGAGACGGAAATCATTTACAGACTGTGTTATACCCGAAGTCCATTTTGCACATTGAGTGAGTTAATATTGATAGTATTCATTGGCAAAAAGGACTCCCGGAAGCTATGATACTCTAAGCTTGCAGGAGTTCATAATTCCGACGCGAATGAAGATGGATAACATTTCTCAAGGGAATTATGGACTTCGCGAATAGCAATGACCATGGATTTGATGTTACGGTGTTTCCCGATATCTATTTTTCCGTTTTTTAAAATATTATTTGACATGGAATATATTATGCAACAAATTTGCAATATAAGCTGACAATCTCCAGGGAAGAGGGGGATACGATGAAACCTTGCTTAAAAGAATTACTTTTATTATTCGGTTTGATATGTTTATCAGCTTCTATCTGTGCCCAGGCAAATGACTTGGCAGCCACTGCAGTTACCGGTAATACCATCCTTACCTATGGTATGCCAACCTGTTTTACGGTTACAATAACTAATACAGGCACAAATCCTCAAAGCAATTACCTGGTTAAACTATTCAAGACAGACAATACAGAAATTACAGCAATGCCGGGTCCTTCAATAAATCCGAATGAAGAGGTGCAGGTTGTACTGGGCTGGATTCCCAACCCACAGGGCAACGCACATATATGCGGGAAAGTGGTTCTAACGGGAGATGAAAATAACCTGAATGACCAGACCCCAATCTTCAATGTTGTTGTAATAAGCGGAGGTAGTATTGTTTGCACAGTAGGAAACGGCTCTGAACAATCTGCAATGCCTGTTAATATGGCTTACAGAAACTCTCTGTTTGAAACTATCTATTTTCCAGATGAAATAAGCCTCGGAGGATTAATTCCTAATATTTTTCTTTATAATAACTTCGTAAGTGATTCCTCAAGTGCTATTGTCAATATCTGGATGGGTACAACCAATCAGATAAATCTGGATAGCGGTTGGATACCTTCCACAGGAATGACATTGGTTTTCAGCGGGGCAGTCTATTTTCCGGTCGGCTCAAATGTTTTTCTTATAACTTTTAACACTCCGTATCCTTACGTGGGAGATAATCTTGTGATTTTGGTGGAACGAGTAATGAGCAACACAACCTATAGTCCGCAGGATTTGTTTTTATGCCAGACATCAGGAACCAACAGAACAAGAATGGCAAGCAGTGACACGATTGACTTTGAACCTGCAAATCCACCTTCCCAGGATTTTACATTATCTGGTCAGTATCCCAAAATGGGATTTATGTTTGTAACCACTCCTCCATCCCAGGTTGCAGGTACAATTTATGGTGCAGAGAATTTTCCTCTGGCGGGAGCAACGGTGCAGATATTAAACGGCTCCCTGATAACAGCAAATAATCTGGGGCAGTATCATATACCTTATCTTTTTGGGACACGTCAGCTTACAGCCAGTTATCATGGTTATATTGACCAAACTGAAAGCGTTACAGTAGATTTCATGCAAACAGTAATACAGGATTTTCATCTGCAGCTGAGACCGACTGTATCTGTAACAGGTACAGTGACAGGCAGCGACGCTCCCACAATAGGTTTGCCGAACGCCACAATATCTTTAACCGGTTATGAAAACTACTCTGTAACCACCAATGCTCAGGGCTATTTTACAATTACTGGTGTTTACAACAACCAGACATATCAGTATACAGTAAGCGCACAAAATTATTCTGATGCCACAGGAACAATTACTATCGGAACAACGAACTATAATATGGGAACTATTATTGTGAATGAAATTGCCTATCCTCCCCAAAATGTTGCTGCTGTTTATAATCATCCATCTGTGAATATAACCTGGGATGAACCTGAAGAGAGCCCTACAGCTTTTGTAATCGGCTATAAAGTCTGGCGGTTGGTACTGGGTCAGGAGCAAAATGAAGCCACATGGACTTTGCTGACACCACAAGCGATATGGGCTTTGGTATACACAGATAATGGATATGCTGCATTAGCTAACGGGACATATTTATGGGCTGTGAAAGCTGTATACACAGGAAACGTGTTATCTCCTCCTGCATTTTCTAATACTATAATAGGTCCGCTCCCACATGGAACTTTAGTGGGTACAGTTAGAACGTGGGATAATTACCCGATAGAGGGTGCTACGATTACAGCAGGAACCTTTACTACCACATCTCTTGCCAATGGCAGCTATTCAATGCCGCTTTGGCCGGGAACTTATGCTGTTACATGTACACACCCGAACTATTATTTCTATACAAGTGAGAATATCGTCATCAATGAAGGACAAACAACAATCTGTAATTTCATAACTGCCGGCGATGCTATTGAAGAAGAAGTGCAGATTACAAAAACAGAACTTAAGAGCAACTATCCCAATCCATTCAATCCGGAGACGACTATCAGTTATGATGTAAAAGGCATTACTCCTGTTAAGATAGAAATCTATAATACTAAAGGTCAGTTAGTTAAGACTTTGGTAAATGAAAGCAAGTCAACAGGACATTACCAGGCAGTCTGGAACGGCAGGGACGAACAAAATAACAGTGTTTCCAATGGAGTTTATCTTTACAAAATGCAGGCAGGTAAATACACTGCCACGCACAGAATGATGTTACTAAAATGAGCATTATAATTATATACAGGAAGGGGAGTTAACATGAGAAAGAACATCCTTTTAACCTTTGCATTTGTAATAATCCTGGCTGGCGGATTACCGCTTTATGCTTTGCTTACGGATTATACTTTTAGTCAATCATCCAATACCTACACGGAAATCACCGGCGGTACATTACTCGGTGATGAAACAACTGATGACCAGAGATTTCTTGATCCTGCAGTTCCTTTGGGTACAACCGTGGCACCTTATACAGGTCCGGGATTGCCGATAGGATTCAACTTCTTATTCAATGACTTTGTGTTTGATGTGATTGCCATCAATGCGAATGGCTGGATTACATTCGGGCAGTCTTCCCTTGGTGCACTTGCTGTGGATAACACATCCACAAGCATCAATGCGCCATTGGGCTCTGCTGTTGTAACAGTTCCACCTCAGCTACACAACCGTGTGGCGGGTTTTGCCCGTGATTTAACTGCACAGGCAGGAGCTACTCTGCGCATGGAAACTATTGGCATCCAGCCCAACCGTATCTGTATTATCCAATGGAAAAACTACAAGAGATGGGGTACTGCAGGAGTTGGAGATACGATTAATTTCCAGATACAACTGCACGAGCATATGAATAAAGTTGTTTTTACCTATGGTGTATTCAGGCACGGAGCGACAGCAGGGACGTATTTTCCACAAGTGGGAATGAGAGGTGCAGCCGCTACAGATTTTGTCAATCGCACAACTACAACCAATTGGGCAGCCACCACAGCAGGCACAGTAAATACAGCTAATTGTACATTTTCAGTAACCTGCATGCCGCCCAGAGGTTTAACCTTTGAGTATTATAACCAACCGGTTTATACGGATGATTTACAGGCGGAATCAGTTAGCGGTGACCAGTCTCCCTACCTTGGTTCACTTACACCTTATACTGTCACGATCAGAAACAACGGTACAAACCCGCAGGCAGACTATACGGTGAAACTGATGATTGGGACAACTGAACTGGCATCAGTTGCGGGAACGTCTGTTGAATCAGGCTCTACTGCAGATGTGGTTTTGAATTGGACACCAAATGCTGTCGGAGCTTTTCAGCTTGCCGGACTGGTTGTTCTTGCAGGAGACCAGGACAGCCTGAATAACCTGTCTCCCAACCTTAACGTCAGCGTTCTGGATATTGTATATGGTACTCTGGCAGGAGTAGTGAGAAGAGCAGATAACCTGCCGATTATGGGTGCAACTGTAACCGCAGGTACAGCTCAAACTACAACCTCTGCCAATGGCGGTTATACCATGCAGGTAGCTGTAGGAACATATGCAGTGACTTGTTCTGCAGCAGGTTATATTACCCAAACCAACGAGAACGTGGTTATCAATCAGGCACAAACAACAATCAGCAATTTCTATATGTTTGTTCCCAATGACGATGAAGTTCAGGCAACATCAACAATATTGATAGGCAATTATCCCAATCCATTCAATCCTGAAACTGCTATCAGCTATGCAGTCAAAGGATTTTCTCCTGTTAGAATTGAGATTTATAATGCCAAAGGACAATTGGTTAAGACCCTGGTTAATGCTAAAATTGACACCGGTAGTTACCAGGTTATCTGGAACGGAAAAGACAATTACGGTAATGCAGTATCCAGTGGAGTTTATCATTGCAAAATGCAGACAGGTGATTATCAGGCTACCCGTAGGATGATGTTATTGAAATAATAGAATAAAAGAATATTATTTCCACTTGATAAGGGATCTGGCATAATTCAGGGATAGAAAAAGAGCCAGGCCTTTATCTTTCGGTGTAATGTAAGTAATAGGAAGTCAGGAATTTATAATACTAAAAAAATATATTGATATGTTGAAAATTAACAGAATATCAAAAATAATCCTTGACATGGATTATGGAACTATAATAAAATGCATAGAGTTACATGAAAGCAAATAGTGAATATTTGCTGAGTGCAACTAGTAATACATGGGGGAAATATGAACAAAAATTACTTTTTATTTTTTTTACTACGACAGGAAACTGTAACTCTACGTTACACTCAGGCACTTCCGGATTTTTTCAAACGGTCCTGTGCTCCATTATGATGTGTTCTGCCATCAAAAATCTAAACCGGAGTTGAATCAGCTTAGCCTAAAAGCTTGAGTATTGTGTCCATTTGAGTGCTGTTTAAGTCAGGCTTATGAGCCTGGGTGGAGTTTGTTGTCGTATTTTATCTTTTCGGCAGGTAATTTACAAATAATTCTTATCTCCACTGTTAAATAGCACCTCATCAAATGCATACAGGAATGTAAATCAGCACTTGGGTATTGCTGCCGGGATTTAGCTTAAAGAAAATAGGCAAATCCCAGCCGGATATATTGTAACTGATATTTATATCAAATGGTTACGTATTTATCCAGCAAGAAACCGGGTTGCAGCAGAAGATATTCAGAATGTTTTTTTACAATCTGTAAATGCTGAGCATCAGATGTTGCTGATTCAGGCAAGACAATCATGACATTATTTAAAGCTTCTTTAAGCTATTCCAGTACAAATCCGTCTACTTTTCCAGGTTCAATTTTCCCACCAGACAACTATCTCCTCAAACTGATTGTAAAATTCACATATAAAAAACGTATCTGCATAAATAAAGTGTTTATTTGCAGGACGATACAAATAACATAAGGGGGAACTTATGAAACTCAAAACACATGTTCTATTGTTGTTACTACTGTGGTTAGTAACGCTCGTTCATGCTCAACCTATAAGTTTGTTTGACGACGGCTTTGAAGGGACATTCCCACCTGCCGGGTGGCTCACGAACGGGGTGTATCAGGTATCAGCCACCTCAACAACAGACCCTCTCGGACTCGTGGAACCCACGGAGCCATATGAAGGCGATTACTGCGCCGGTATGAGTTCAGCTCCTGGAAATTACATGATATCTCCACTGAAGAATGACCCGGGTGAGTACTACTGTTTCGTACACAAGAAGGATACCGGCAATTACCAGTTCATAGTGCAATTCCAGGTGGAAGACGGTGTGCCCGGAGCAGATCTGACCGGGACGTGGAATGCAGTAGGTGAATACTGGGCATCTCAAGGCTGGTGGGAACCGCTTATCATCAATTTAACCGGCTTTGCTCCAGGTTATATCCGCATCATTCCTACTCCTCCTCCACCTACACCGCTCAAGTACATGTACTTTGACAAGTGCGGAGATTCGACTCTTCCAGTTGAACTTTCATCCTTTACTGCAACTTTAACCCAGCTCCAAAATCAGGATGTAGTAAGATTGAACTGGATTACACAATCCGAAACCCAGGTTTCAGGCTACAATGTACTCAGAAACAGCTCTAACGAAGCTGACGGTGCCATGCAGCTGAATATCGGGCTAATTGAAGCGTCCAATACATCAATGGCAGCTAATTATGAATTTATTGATCCTGAAATTCAACCGGGAACAATATACTACTGGCTGCAGAGCAATGATTTTAATGGAAGTGTTCAATTATTCGGACCTATTTCAGTATTGGTAGCCACAGGAGATAATCCTGACCTGACTCCCGGGATAGGAGTAACAACAACTCTCAATGACCCTTATCCCAATCCTGTCAGTATCTCCAATCCGAGAGTATTAATTCCTTTTACATTATCTTCAAAATCAAGCGTAAAACTGGATATCTACAACCTGAAAGGGCAATTAATCTGGTCTTACGGTAATAAGAATGCTGATGCAGGTCTTTATAACATTGAATGGAATGGCAGAGACATGCGAGGCAAAATCATCAGCTCCGGAGTTTATTACTGCCGCTTGAACAGTGAGAACTATCAGGGAGTAAAAAAACTGGTGATGATTAAGTAAACTTAAGTTTGTAATTTAGCTAAATTACTCGAGAAAATTGAAGAACCTCTGCTATTTGTGGGGGTTCTTCTTTTTTTGAAAATCGTAAATAAGGATTTACTGAATGTCTATAAGTTTGTGCAGTTGAAGATTTAAACGCAGGGGAAGCCCGGTTTCTTTGATCCATTCTGCCAGAACAGCAGGTTTCAACTTATCAGAAACAGGCGAAAATAAATAGTAATTAGGATTAAGGTCATAGGTCTTAATAAATTCGAGTGCGACTTCAAAGTCGTTCCTATCAGTGATAACGAATTTTATCTCGTCCCAGCCTTCTTTCAGCCATTCCAGATTTGCAGTCAGGAAGCTATTCGGATGTCCGCTGCCAGGTAATTTGACATCAATGATTACGCGCACAAAAGAGGGCACTTGCTCAATAGACTGGCTGCCGTTGGTTTCCAGTAAAATTTTATAACCTGCTGAATTAAGGTTATTCATTAATTCAATTACTTCTTTCTGGAGCAAAGGTTCTCCGCCGGTGATTTCAACCAGCCTGCAATTAAATTTACTGACCTCTTCCATTATCTGCTCCAGAGAATACTCCTTTCCTTTTTCATAGCTCTGGGGAGTATCGCAATAGCTGCAGCTGAGATTACAATCGGCAAGACGGATAAAGATGCAGGGGAGACCTGCAAAAGAGCTTTCTCCCTGGATACTGAAAAAGATTTCGCAGATATTCATAACTACCTAAAATGGTAAATAGGGAAAGTCTTTGTGATAGCCCAAAGCGGCATCAATGATGTCATTAAGTTCAAGAGGGTCGCCTATGACAAACTTTTCTCTTTTTCCAACCCTGAACTCTGTATAATCGGTGGGGACAGAATTAAAATATTCCAGCCACTGTGCATCACCATATAGAGGCAGCCCTTTGTGCAGAAGGAGTTGAATGTGTTCGCTATTAACTTCCAGCAAGTTTTCCAGCGGGTCGTGCTCAACAGCGTCAATCAGCAGCAGATCTGCAGTGTTTTGGGGATGCAAAAGCGCAACATCCTTAGGCAGATAAAGAGCTTTAGCAGCATTTACTGATATCATTTCATACAAAGTTGCCAGCGGGATTTCCGGAAACTTCAGATGAGCAGTTGTTATCTCATCGAAGATGTTGATACCGCCTGTCTGAGTGGAGTCAGTTCCCAAAACCACATTAACACCCAGTTCAAGACAGGTTTCGATATCGAGAGTTTTGCCGATCAGGTAATAGTTTGAAGTAGGACACCAGCAAATGGAAGCACCAACTTTAGCAATCTCTTTCAATTCTGCTTTTGAAAGTGCAACTCCATGAATAATAAGCAGGTTTGGCTGCAGCAGATTTTGTTTTTTTAGCTGAGAAAACTCTTTACAGGTAATATCATCTGTGCCCTCGGATAAATGAATGATAAAGGGCATTTTGCCCTTAGTCAGGGCCATCTCCTGCACTGCAGATTTCCCACCCCACCAGTTCTCTAAAGTAATGGAGTGGCATTGACGGTAACTGCTCACCACAGAAATAGGGAAACCCTTGTAATATGAAGGCTTCTGCACAGGTGCGTGGTCCTGGACATATCCGCAACCACTGAACAGATTTTTGTAACAGCCAAGCTGAGCTAATATATAAGCATTGGGTTCAGTAAGTTCAAATTTGCCATCATTAACCCAAAAGTTATTTCTTTCCTGATAGGCAAAAGACTCTTTCATATCTTCGACCCAAATATGCGAATTGGCATAGGGTCGGTTGTCACCCGACCTGGGGAACCAATTGCCTATCAAATGGTCGTGAGAATTGATAAATGGGGCATATGCATAGGTATCTGGGATGTCTATGCTATCAGGACCCAGAAAATCACCCTTGATTTTAAGGTGCAGTTCTGTTTCATACTCAAAACGGTCAGCTTTTATCACACTGACCGTAGTTTTTATCTTCATTTGCGGATTTCTTTTATCCTTTTGGTTAATTTGGGTACAATTTCAAACAAATCACCCACGATACCCAAATCTGCTGCTTTAAATATGGGTGCATCGGTATCTTTATTGATAGCAATTATATAATCAGAAGATGACATCCCGGCCAGATGCTGAATAGCTCCCGAAATACCACAGGCGATATAGATATTGGGTTTAACCGTTTTACCGGTTTGACCAACCTGGTGCGCATAAGCAATCCACTCAGCATCGACAGCAGCACGGCTGGCGCCAACAGCACCGTCAACAGCTTCTGCGAGCTCTTCCAGCATAGCAAAGTTTTTAGCATCCTTGATACCACGTCCGCCGGAAACAATGATATTGGCTTCAGACAAATTAACTAAAGTGGTCTTTTCTTTTTCAAATCCAAGCCATTTGGCAGAACTTCCTTCAGAATCGAAATCAATGGATTCAGCCAGAACTATTCCGTTACGAGTTTCATCTTTTTCCAGAGGGTCAAAAACACGGTGTCGTACAGTCGCCATCTGTGGACGATGATTGGGAGTAAGGATTGTAGCCATGATGTTACCACCGAAGGCAGGACGTGTCTGTTGCAGGTTCTTTGTTTCTATGTCAATGTCCAAACCTGTGCAGTCTGCTGTAAGTCCTGTATGTATATCCACAGCAACGCGCGGAATAAAAGACCTTCCAATCACAGTTGCACCGGCTAAAACAATAGCAGGTTTATGCTTTTCAATCAGCAGACCCATCGCTTTGGCATAAAGTTCATCCTGGAAATGCTGCAGAGCAGGGTCGTCAACCAGAATAACCTTATCTGCACCATAAGCTATCAGTTCACTGGTAAGATGTTCAACTTCATGACCCAAAAGGATTGCAGAAAGTTCAGCTTCAAGATTTTCAGCCAATTCTCTGGCTTTGCCTAAGAGTTCTAAAACTACCGGTGCAATGATACCGTCCCGCTGTTCTGCATAAACCCAGATTCCTTTATAAGCGGTTTTATCAATTTGTTCAATGGCAGCACGACGGATAATGATTGCATCAAAAGGACATGCCTGAACGCAGGCACCACATAAGGTGCATTTATCAATGTTAATCTCAGCAAGTTTATCAGTTACAACAATTGCATCATAAGCGCATGATTTTATACATAAAGAACATCCGACACATTTATCGCGTATTACTTCTATCATTTATTACCTCTTAATCTATTGAATAAAAAACAAACAGTTTGTCAAGCTAAAAGCATTGAATGGGTAAAAACTTAAGACAAGAAATTTTGTTTCTTAGAAAAAAAGGCTGCCAGTGAGCTGACAGCCTTTGTATATTTTACTATTTGTTCTTTTTATGTCTGTTCTTGCGTAGTCTTTTTTTACGCTTGTGCGTCGCTATTTTATGACGCTTTCTTTTCTTACCACAAGGCATTCTTCACCCCGTACTTATTTGCCGGTCTTTACATTAATGACAGAGAGCTTGAATTCACGGGAGAATTTGAAAGTAGGAACTGTTCTTTGTGGAACGGGAACTTTCTGGTCGGTCTTGGGATTGCGTCCGACACGTGGTTTGCGGGTTTTAAGTTTGAAAGTACCAAAACCACGGATTTCAATATGATTGCCGTCGATCAGGCTGTCTTTAACAGATTTAAGCAGGGAATCAACAACCACAGCCACGTCTTTGCGGATAATACCTGTGTTCTCTGATATGATTTTAACTAAATCGGCTTTTGTCATGGTAAACTCCTTTGAGATTTTTATTTTTTATTAGGAAACTATATTTCACGGTAGAACTACCGTCGGGAATATATTCAATTTCATATCAACCAGTTATGTACTCAAAGATTAATGGAGGGGATTGCTGTCAAGCAAAATCTTCTACCATTGCAATAAGTTATAGATTTTTTCCCACATCTTATGATACTCAGTTTTGCCTGGAAAATCGACGGATACCCAAATCACTGAGAATACCTATACTGCCGATGATAAAGATATACAACAGCATCATTTTATACTCCAGCAGATACCTGAAATCCAGCAACCTGAATCCAAGTCCTCTGGAAACCCCAAGCATTTCAGCTGCAATAACTGTCGACCAACCTACCGACCATAAGATACGGAAGATGTTTACAAGCTGTTTCCAGAGAATTGGCAGCTCAATTCTAAAGAACAACTGCAAATGATTTGCTCCCGAGGTAATTGCTTCTTCGTAGACATCCCGGGGAAAGCTCTCAATTACCTCAAACACCATGACGACACCGGGGAAAAACATTGCAGTAAAGAGTACCACTGCGATCGGGAGTTCTCCCAATCCTACCAGCATAATAGCAAAAGGCAGCCAGACAAACGGGGAAATCTGTCGCATAAAGTTTATTACAGGCAGGCAGATATTATAAAGAGACCTGAATTTATGTAAGAAGAAACCAATACTGACGCAAAACAACCATGAGATTGAAGTTGCAACCACAACCCTGCTGAAAGAAAACAAAATATCGCTGAGGATAGTGTTATAATTCACTTAATTCAGTCCTAGTCGAGGTAAACATCCTTGATCTCAGGCATTTTTTTTAGATAATCACTTTTTAGAAAAGACTCCATCATATGTTGTTCAAAGATCTTATCCGATTCAGTGATGCATACTGCAAAGCGGGTATGATTTAAAGCTTCATCAGTCTGTGATTTATCTAAGCCATATAAATAGGACACCAGATTATAAGTTTCTTCAGTTGGATTATCTATGTCAGAAATGGCTTTTACCAGTCCGGTAGTGATTTCATTTATCAGCTTGGGATTTGCTGTGTGAATGCTTTCTGTAATAACAAGATCACAACAGGGATGAAAGGGATATGTCTCAGAAAACCAATGTATTACATGATAATCATTTTCCATCTTCTGGATGAGTGGGACATAGCACACAATAGCAGCAACTTCATCAGCCTTCAGAGCTGCAATCATCTCGGCAGGAGTTCTGAAATAAACCGGAGTATATATAATATCTTTGATTTTGGCTGTATCCTGCATGAGTATATCCAGTGTGGAAGCACGCAAAAGGCCTATTTTACGATTGTTGAGTTCTTTGATGTCTTTGATAGATACTGATGTAAGTACCCCGTCAGTTTCACGTTCAAGACAGCAGGAGATTTTAAGTTTATAACCCTTGCCAATAGCGGACCAGGCATAAGTAAAAGGCATAATAGCCAGGTCTAATCTACCTGCTGTAATTGCTTCCTGTACTTCCCAGCCTGATGTGAAATAGACCAGTTCATATTTTGCCGGTTTAAGATAACCTCTATCCAGAGCAAGACTTAACGGCAGATGGTCTATGGAAGGCTTAATAATACCAATCCTGACAGGAGCATTCGGTCTGTTTTTTTGACAGCCCAAAATCATTAAAACAATAGTTATAAGTATCAATACAGAACATAAGCGGTTCAAGGAAACCTCCTCTCCAAATCCCCAATAAAATACTATATAAAAAAAACCACCCCAACGCTTAGTCAGGGTGGCTGAAAGAAACAACCTATTGCTTAACTATGAATTACAAAATCCTAAATCATTGCATTGCTGTCAATGTAAAAATCTATCTGTGAGCTTGACTGATTATTGCAGGAAAGAACAGAAGTGGTTTAATAAAAATCCTCAAAACTGACATTTATTAATTTCAGCTTGCCATCTTTAGCAGCAAAATCCAGATAGACATCAAAGAATTCAGTGATTCCATACAAATACCAGGTTCCATCTTCAGACTGTGAGAAGCTCCACTCGTAATAATCACCCTCATCTTCATAAATCTGCAACCAGTAAGACAAATCTCCAATCACTTTGGTTTGGAATTCCATTCGCTCAGAGTCTGTTGTCAGCTTAGCGTATTTTACACCAAGAGTGTCATAATCAACTATGAGGACGTTCCAGTCAATGTCTGCGACAACTTTCATATCTTTGTCATAAAGCATATCAAAAATATTATAAGCCATTTCCTGATATTTAGCATCATCAGTTACAGGATTTTGCTCAGCTTGGGCAAACATAAGAGTCAGACTAAGTAATAAGAAAATCAGTATTAATGACAAATGCCTGTGTTTCATTTTGTGCTCCTTATTAGTTCAGGCTAAAAACTATTGGTATTTGAATTGTCTTAGTTCAGAAGAATAACTTTTTTGGTCAAGACATTTGTACTGTCTTCATATCTGATTAAATAAACACCGGCAGGCAGTGGATTATTTGCTTTATCCAGAGCTCTCCACTCCATTGTTTGTTCAGTAGTTTTGATGGATTTGCTTTCAACTGCATTTATCAGTTGTCCCTTGATATTATAGATTTTCAGAGTGCTCAACGGATTCAGCTTTTGATTCAGACTGATATTGAGTTTACCGGTAAATGGATTGGGATAGCAGCTTAAAGTAAGCTGTGCCGGCTCCAAAGTATTATCGTCATTGGGCAGAGCAGGATAAAGCTCCGGTAAAAGCTGCTGCAAAAGACCTCTGACTCCGGCCGGCTGCATATAAAAAAGTGGAAAACCGAACAAAACAAGATTACCATGATCTTCAAATCTTGCAGCAGCAGGCAATCCATTTCCTGATGCATCAGTAGTCATTTGTGCGGTATATAGGGCATTTCCTGCTCCCTGGAATGTATAAACCATAGGAATCATGCCATTCCAGATTGCAGAAAGCTTATCAGGGTCAGGCAACAACTGAGGGTACTCTGTTGATTGTGCTGAAACTAAAACTGCATTATTATCAAAAACCAGGTTCACATCAGGCAGAAAAGTACTTGTGAAGGAAGCTGAAAAAGTACTGGCAGTTTTCCAGCCGGACAATACCAGTTTACCGCTTCCAAACAAATAGCTGCCAAGAACATCCAGGTTAGAAGCAACCTGAATCTGGCTGAAATCATCAGAATGCCACAGGACTATCGGATAATGACTCAATACACTTAGAGATGGCGCTCCCATCGCGGCATAATCCCACATTGTAAAGCTCAATGGAGTTAGTGCAGAAGTATAAAAATCATCCACCATCGCATCAGTTGGGGAAAGTGTTGTACCTGTTCCATCCCTCGTTTCATCCACAACCAGCATACCCCAGTCAAAGGCAAATGCCAGAGGTGTCGATGTCATAACATTGGAAGGCAGACTCTCATAGCCGCCGTTGTCAACCGCAGTAATCCTGTACTGGTACTGAGTTCCATTGTTAACATCAGTATCCTCATAAGTCAGGGCATTTACAGGATTATCATTTATCAGTATCCAGTCAGTTTGAACCGATTGCTTGCGCCAGATATTATAGCCGGCAATTGGGATATAGTCACTCAAAGCACTCCAGGTCAGAATTACCAGCCCATTGGAACCAAGGCACTGTGTAAGCTGCAGCTGCCTTGCAGTATGCTGTCTTGCCAGAATCCAGTGCCTGGGATCCCAGGTCAAAGTGGAGAGGTCAAGATTGATGTTAAAAGCTGTATCATTTACATAGCCTTCGGGACTTGCTTTAATAACCATGGAATCAGCCGGAGAAGCAGCCAGAGAAACAGGTATTTCCAGATGGAACTGAGTGGCATTGGGACTGATTGTCTTGGCGATTATTTTAAGACGACCGAAAGCTTCACTGGAAAAGACTGTATATTCGACAGATGGAATACCTGCACGATAAATCCACTGAGCAAAGAACTGGTCGAGGTCTTGTCCGCTGATTGTTTCTGCCATTGCCTGGAACTCAGCAGTGATAACATAACCATTGTGATAGGTGGCAAACCAGTTTTGCAGAAGCTGGAAGAAGTTGGCATTGCCAATCTTTAAGCGCAGCATATGCAGCACTGATGCTGCTTTTTCATAGGATTGGGGATAAAAGTAATTGTTAAAGGGCGGATCATAGATGATATTTGGCAAACCGCTGTTGGCATTTTCAAAGTTTATGTAATACTGGTGAAAGCTGTTGTTGATATAGTTACAGGCAGCCTGCCAGCCATCTCTCTCATGCATCCACAGCGCTTCAGAATAGGTGGCAAAACCTTCACTTAGCCAGACATCCTTGAAAGTGAGAGGGGTTAGGCAATTGCCAAACCAGGAATGCGCCAGTTCATGCGCTATGGTGA
The DNA here is from genome assembly GCA_002435865.1 of Cloacimonetes bacterium UBA6097. Classification (GTDB taxonomy): domain Bacteria; phylum Cloacimonadota; class Cloacimonadia; order Cloacimonadales; family Cloacimonadaceae; genus UBA5614. Next base: position 161,229 of record DIWV01000014.1, read on the forward strand.
GTTCTCCAGAGTGGTTACCTGTAATGAACTGGTAGCCCAATGTGGTCATAGTCTGGTGCTCCATTGCACCATAAGTGGTCATATTAACAACTGCATTTCCATATTTTTCAAATGGGTAAGCACCATATTGGTTTTCATAAAACTGTATGATTTCGGGCAGAGTGGAAAAGTCCGTTACAGCGTTGTTGTACTGGGATTGCTGCACAAAATTCATGATAGGCAAGGTTCCGGAAGTCTGGTTTATTTCCACATATGGACCTGCTGTGAAACAGGCAAGATAAGGTGCCATGGGATTGCTGCCTATCCAGTTATGCGTTTTGGTGCCATTGTTGTTATCGACAATACTTTCCCTGAGTCCGTTGCAGGCAACCAGCCAGTCGTCCCGCATGGTAATATGCAAATCCACAACAGCTTTGTCCCAGGGGTGGTCATAACAGGGCCACCAATAACGGCAGGCATCCGGGTCTGACAAAGTAAAGACTGTGTTATTGCCAAAAATTATGCCCAAATTGTAAGGCGCAGGTGAGTGTTGGGGAGTGCCGGAATAGAATACTTCTGTTGTAAATTCCTGCATAGGTACAGCACTTAGATTGACATGCAGTATCCCATTCTGATGCGTAAAAGTCGTAATTGTATTATTAAACAAAACCTGAGAAACAGTCAGATCTATCAAATTGTAGTCAATTCCAGTCAGAGTTTCTTCAGCTGTGACATGTGCTTTTACGGAGCCGTTGATGAAATGCGACTGGTCATTGACTGTCAAAGTGATTTCATATTTAGTAATATCAAATCCATGCGCAGAATCAGCTCTTTCGGGAGTATATAAACCACTTGTATAACTGTAATCCGGTAATAACGCCGGATGAGCGGCATAAAGCAAGCCTGTAACCATAAAAGATGAAAGACATAATATCGCAAGTATGACGTTCTTCATAAAATCCTCAGTTATCTTTAATTCACACCTTTTTTAAATTATGCAAGAATAAAACCATAAAAATAAAAAACAAGTCCAAATATCTCTAATGCCTTTGTAATCAAAACAGAATAAACTTAAGAGTTAACCTCACTTCTAATCTTGTACCTTATTAGCATTACGCTATCATTACGCTATCATTACGCTATTACTGCGCAATGATAGCGTAATGATAGCGCAATGATAGCGTAATGATAGCGTAATGCTTTTAAGAAATATGAGTCGTCCTAAATAAGTTGACA
>DIWV01000012.1 GCA_002435865.1 Cloacimonetes bacterium UBA6097
CTGTCAACTATATTAGGACTAGACACAAACATAGTAATTGACATAAAACAATTTATCATAAAACTATTCTTAATAAAAAGGGTGAGTATTACAGCAATAGATATTCAAAAGAAACGAAGCTTTATGTAGCATAGATTATTAATCTTTTGCATTCCGACAATAGTATTGTCGGACAGTAATTAACCGGCATTACTAATGCCGGTATGCAACAGGATGCTATCCTATGCTACAATGTCTTTAATAAAAGCGTTAATCATGTCTTTTGTGGTATTCCAGGAGCACATCAGGCGCACTTCATATCTTGCTTCATTCCAGGTGTAGAAATGATACTTCTCCTGCAGAGGTGGGATAATCTCTTTTGGAAAGATAGCAAAGACTGCATTGACCTGGACAGGTTGTGTAATTGTAATATTCTTTATTTCAGACAAGCGTTCTGCCAGATACTGTGCCATTTGATTCGCATGCAGGGCAGTTTCTTTCCAAAGGTCGTTTTCAATATAGGTTTCCATCTGAAGGGTAATATATCTCATCTTAGAGATAAGCTGGGTAAGCTGTTTACGGTAATATACTGCGTCGGCAGCAGCACTATCATGATTGATAAAGATAAGCGCTTCACCAAAAAGGCATCCGTTTTTAGTTGCGCCAAAGCTTACAAGATCTACTCCGCACTGTGCAGTCATTTCTTCCATTGTGCAGCCAAGGCTTATAGCGGCATTTGCCAGGCGTGCACCGTCTATATAAAGCAGCATCTTATTGGCATGGGCAAAATCAGCCAGGGCTTTGATTTCATTCAAAGAATAAACAGTTCCGTATTCTGTTGCCTGTGAAATGGAAATGATGCGGGGCTGGGACATATGCTGGTCTGCCATCAGATTGATATGCGGTATAATCAATTCCTTTGTAAGTTTACCGTCAGTAGTGGGGATAGTAATTAACCTGCTTTGGGTAAACTTTTGAACGGCACCTGCTTCGTGCATATTGATATGGGATGTTTCAGCACAAAAGATTGCCTCATAGGATTTTATCAGGCTTTGCAAAGCAAGGACATTGGCACCAGTGCCTGTCATCAGGAACATAGCTTTGGCGTTTTTACCAAACATTGCTGCTATTTTGTTTTGCACTTTTTCTGAATATTCTTCTTCTCCATAACCGTGCCAGAAGCCATTATTGGCTGTTTCTATCGCTTTTAAAATGAGTGGATGCGCGCCGGAATGATTATCACTGCCAAAACTGATGGGATGCATAAGAGGTTCTCCTTTTTATATTGACAAACACAGAAAGCTTAATTGCATGAGTTTTTATCTGTGTCAAGGAGAATTAAATGAGTTCAATTGCAGTACTCGGTTGCATGTGGGGCGATGAAGCCAAAGCCAAGATTGTAGATGTGCTGGGCGAATGCGCAGATGTAGTTGTACGCTTTCAGGGTGGAGGCAATGCCGGGCACACTATTCACCTGAAAGAAAAAAAGTATGTATTCCACGGTATACCTTCCGGTATTTTATATCCCGAAACTGTCTGTGTGATAGGCAGCGGAGTAGTAATTGATGTCTTTGATTTGCTGAAAGAAATAGATGACCTAAAGAGGAAGGGGATTTATTTTACGGACAGGCTGATGATTGACCCCAGAGTATCACTGGTTTTACCTTTACACAAGGACCTTGATGCAGCCAATGAAGATAAATCCGGAAAAAATAAAATTGGTACCACCCGCAAAGGAATAGGTCCTGCCTATTCGGATGACAGGGCAAGAGCAGGTATAAGACTAAATGACCTTTATTACAAAGACCATCTTAAAAACAGAATTGAAAATCTCTATAAATACCACAACCTTAAAATTACCGATAAAGACTTGCAGCTTTTGATAAAGAAACTGCAGGATGCAGGTAAAAAACTGGCATCATACGTTAAGCAGACGGATACCTATATCCGCAGGAGATATGCACAGGGTGACAGTATTCTGTTTGAAGGTGCTCAGGGAACGCTATTGGACATAACCTATGGGACCTATCCATATGTGACATCTTCTAATACCATTGCAGGTGGAATAGCAACAGGAGTTGGAGTTCCTCTAAAAATGGTGGATAAGGTTATAGGTGTTTACAAAGCATATTGCACCAGGGTTGGAGATGGACCTTTCCCCACAGAACTTAATAATCCTGTTGGAGATAAAATCCGGTTACAGGGTAATGAATTTGGCGCAACCACCGGCAGACCCAGACGCATAGGCTGGTTTGATGCTGTAGCTGCCAAATATTCTGCTGAAATAAACGGTCTGGATGGGCTGGCAGTCACTTTGCTGGATGTGCTTTCCGGTATGGATGAACTTAAGATTTGTACAGCTTATTGGATTGATGGCAAAAGGACTGAAGATTATCCTGCCGATCCCTTCCTGCTCTATAAAGCTGAACCGGAATACCTGACCCTCAAAGGCTGGAAAAAAGACATAACACAAGTCAAAAAGTACAAAGCGCTTCCCAAGGCAGCAAAAGACTATTTGGAAGTGATCCAGGATTTACTGGCAGTGCCGATAGAAATTGTATCAGTAGGAAAGGAACGCAGCCAGACGATTATTATCAAATGATTGAAAGGACGAAGGCTATGTTTAACAAAAAAGATTTATTACTTTTAATTTCAATGTTGCTATTCCTTTGTGTGGGTTTATTTGCACAACAGGATAGCCTTGATTTTCCTGCTCCACAATATATGCTGCCTTTTTATGACCATTTCTCTCAGAACCACTTGAACGTGGAAGCTATGGGTAGAGGTTTTACAACCATGGCAGTATTGGGCAAAGTGGAAAATGGAGTAAATAATCCTGCCACATTAAGCAGTGATAAATCTGCAATGTATATGGAACTTACAATTAAACCTCCGATTGGTGAAATCAATGTACCGGATAGCATGATGTATAGTTCTCCCATACCGTTTGGTATGATTGGATTGAGTGGGAGAATGTATAAACAAATATATGGAGCAATAAGTTATAACGTTCCGAAGTCCCTTGTATATGATAACTTCACAATTGAAACAGGTCAAGGCGCAGATGCAATAACACGCTATCCCACCTATTACCTGCATCAGGTTACTGCAACGTTGGCAGGCGATATTGGCAAACTCAGGCTTGGCATTAATATACACAATCAGTTTCACCAGTTTAATGATATTGTTGTGTTCCAGACTTTTGACATGATCGATGAAACCTTTTACGTAGTAAGATTTCAACCGGGTGTCCTGTATCAAATGGATAACATTAATATTGGAGCAGCTTTTACTCCTGAAACTTCGGTTAAGATGGACATTAAGTATGCTGAATATGATGTAGTTCTGCCCATGAAGATAAGTGCCGGAGTCAATGCTAAGTATGATAATTTGGGTTTGTTTGCAGATATTGACTGGGAACAATTCAGTAAAATGGACAGTAAGTTTGATGACAGGCTGACAATCAAGGCAGGCATCGAGAAAAGAATCAGGAATTATGCTTACAGAGCCGGTCTTATCAGTTTCCCCGGAGTGTACAAAGGTCCATATCGGCTTCCATTCTACGAAGCAGCAGAGCCCAGCCATCAGTTATGGTGGAATCCCATAGCAAGAGGCGGCGTTATCGGTGATACTGACCAACTGTACGCAACAATAGGTTTTACCTATCATTTTAATGGCGGGAAGCTTTCCCTCGGACTGATCAGAGATGTAATGGACAATGTCCCTGCAACACAGTTTGCTATGGCTTTGGGATTTAATCTTGATACTTTAAAAGGGAAGAAATTCCTGATATTTGATTAATGAAAGCCAAAGTTGCTATCCGAAAGATTGAAACATACCAGCTTCAACCTATTATGGAAGCAGTCGGGGACTTTCTTTCAGGCATTGATTCTGTTCGGTTTGAAGAAGCAAAAACAGTATTAATAAAGCCCAATCTACTTGCCAATTTCCCCCCTGAAAAGGCAGTTACTACCCATCCTGTCGTATTGGAAGCAATCATAAAATACCTGCTAAAGCTTAATAAAGAAGTCTGGCTTGGTGACAGTCCCGGAGGAGCAGGAAATATTAAACAAATCTGGCAGACAACGGGAATACAGGAACTGGCAGATAAATACCCCATAAAGTTAGTCAATTTTGCTTCATTTGGAGTGCAGGAAGTTGATGTTAACGGGTTTCAACTGAAGATTTCCAAGATAGTCTGGGCAGCTGATGCTATCATTAATGTCAGTAAATATAAGACTCATGGCCTGATGGCATATACGGGAGCAGTAAAGAATCTGTATGGTTTGATACCGGGAATGATAAAGACAGAATATCACAAGCAATATCCTGATACTGACGGATTTGGGCATATGCTTGCTGCAGTATATAAAGCTGTTAAGCACAGGGTTGTATATAATATCATGGACGGTATCGTTGGTATGGACGGAGCCGGTCCTTCTGCAGGGAAGCCACGCAATTTCGGCTTGCTGTTCGGTTCAGCTTCAGCTCCCTCACTTGATTATCTGGCCTCATCCTATATGGGTTTTTCATTAAAGCATGTGGGTTATGTAAAGGAAGCCTTGCATGAAGATGGCATAATCCCCTCCGGCATTGAATTTCCTGTAAGCTTTAACAGTTTCAGGCTGGATAAGGTAAATAAGCAGCGCTCTCACTTCAGTTCACAGTTATTACGTTATGTTCCCCCAAAGATTCATCTGGTACTTGAGAAAATGTTTGACTTCTATCCCTATATAACAGATAGATGTAAAGTATGTCATATATGTGTTAAAAGCTGCCCGGTTAAAACGATAGAAATTGGGGAAGATAAGCTGCCTGTTGTTAAAACTGATAATTGTATACGGTGTTTGTGCTGTCATGAGATGTGTCCCTATCAGGCGATAGACATTCATAAGTCGGTGCTGGCAAAACTTTTAATGGCTTAAAAAAGAGGTAACCAATGAAACTTGAATATTACGGACACTCTTTCTGGAGAATTGTCACTGATTCAATTTCAATAGTTATTGATCCTTTTGATAATATCGGCTACCCGATTCCACAACACCTTAAGGCTGATTATGTCTTCGTCAGCCATGAGCACCATGACCATAATAATGTTTCTATTATAAAGGGAAATCCACGGATAATCAGGGATTCCGGTTTGTATGAATTACCTGATATGAAAGCTGAGTTTATATCAGTTTTTCATGATAATGAAAATGGAGTTCGCAGAGGGAAGAACAACATTATTATGCTAATACTCGATGGATTAAAAATAATACATTGCGGTGACTTGGGGCACTTGCCCTCATCAAATGTCTTAACCAAAATAGATAACCCCGACCTGCTACTGGTACCCGTAGGAGAAGTATATACAATTGCCCTGAAAGAAATATGGCAAATGATTAAGTCGATAAAACCAAGATTGATTTTTCCCATGCATTTTAAAACGACGGCTTTGGGATTCCAGTTAGGTGAGCTTGCTGCGTTTACACAAAGCTCTGTTAATGTTTTCAACCATGGCAAAAACACTATAGAAATAACACAAGAATTGCTATCCTCAGAAAAGACTGTTATCTTGAATTGGGCTAACAAGGAGTAGATTCAATGAAAATCAAGACCACTTCTCTTGATCAAAAAAGACCTATACGTTTTATTTATTGGTTGATTATCTTTATCTTTATTTCAATCACTTTATTCTTTGGGCGCAATAGCTTCCTGAAAGTAATCCTTTTTAAAAGTGAAACTGCAAAACTGGAAGAAAAGGTAAATATGCTTCGGGCTGAAAATGAAAAATTAAAACAAGAAAACCATGAACTTAAGACCAATCCGGAAGTTATAGAAAAAATCGCCAGAGAGCAGTTGGGATATCAACAGAATGATGAAAAAGTTTATAGGTTTATTCCTCCGCAAAATGAAGAGAAAACTTCAAAACAAAAGGAATAATCATGCCTCAAACAGCTAAATCCTTTTCTTTTAAAGAAGACGATAATCTGCAGTTAAATCGTTTGATTGAAGAATTTTTCTCAGCCAAGAATAAAAATAAAAGCAAAACTGTTATAACAGAACTCAAAAAACAGTTAAACACTTTCTCGGAAACAAACAGTAATCATAAACAATCAATAGGGTTATGGGTAGCAAACTGTCTGCAATTACTCATTCCCGAAATTTCCAGGGTACAACAAAAAAAAGAAGAAAAGAATCCCGGCTTAATTTCATTCATTATGAGCTTGCCTTATGATGAACAGACAGCTTCTTATCAGGCTTTATTAGCTTCTATTGATGCCAACGCTGTTACTCCCCTGACCCCGCAAAATTATCTCTATCTCTTACAGATTTGTGCTCTGATGATAGAATTAGGATCTGAAAAGTCAGGCGATTGTCTGCAGGAGCTTAACAAGGTTATCAAAGCAAATAAAGTTCCCAATCGATATTCTCTATTTGTATTAATGGTTACTGCGCAGGTATATTCCATTGAAGGCAGGCAACTTGAAGAACAGGCAACCTGGCTCGAACTGATTATGTTATCATGTCTGTATCTTGATAAAAAATACACAATTTACTTCCTTTCACAGTGGATCATTTCTTTGCACTGGGTAAGACCTAATTCAATCAGGAAAGAATTGCTTTTGGCGCTATATGGTATAAGTCTTCAGTCAGACATTCAAAACCAGGCTATTATTCTGTTTGAGATGTTTAATCTTCCTGATAAAGCAACTGCCACAGGAGAAAAGCTGACATATCTGAGCAGCCTTCAGGCTATGCCCAATGAGTTGTTCACAGTCAATCAATTGCAGGACATATATTATTTTTCAGGCAGCATCAAGTCTTCCATCCAATCCAGTTTTATGGAATCAGTATCAGATTTCCAACAGTCAAATTATTACATATATAAGCACTGGAGTTGGATAAAAAACGTTAACCATCTATTCAAAAGCCAATTTTCTCCCAAAGACTATCTTGCGATTCTGGAGAGATTAGAACATAAAACAGTAGAGTTAATAAATCTGATAAATATACAGAGCAATGCATATGTGGAAACTCTGCAGTCAAATTTCGACAAAATCGAAGAACTTTATCATCAGGTTGAGGAATTATCACTCAGAGATACATTAACAGGATTATATAACCGTCGCTTTCTCTATAATAACATCAATGAATTGCTTTTATTGGCAGCACGTCAGCAATCTCCCCTAAGTTTCGTAGTAATTGATATTGATGATTTTAAGCCGATTAATGATACTTATGGACATCTTGCAGGAGATTATATCCTGTCAGAACTTTCCACTATGTTCAAGGGTTACTTTCGTAAGAGTGACTTTATCATCAGGTATGGGGGGGAAGAATTCCTGATAGTTATGTTCAATTCAGATCACCTCCAGACCGAGCAGATTTTGGAAACATTAAGGAATAATATCGTTAACAATATTTATATATTTCAGAATTATAATCTGCATATAACTGTAAGCATTGGCATAGCGTCCTGTATTTTCGAAAGCACGATAGCATCAATAGACCTGGAAAGGTTGATATCAGATGCAGATGCAGCAATGTATAAATCCAAAACTACCGGCAAAAACAGGATCACTTCCACTGTTGTCTATCTCTGATTGAACAATTGGATGACTTATATTTCTGTCTTGACAAGATTAATGCAAATGTATTCCTAGAGACAAAGGAGTTGTAATGGCGAAGGTTACAATAGCTAACATTAACAAAGTATATGATAACGGATTTCACGCTGTAAAGGATGCCTGTTTTGTAGCAGAAGACCAGGAATTTGTAGTTCTTGTTGGTCCCTCCGGTTGTGGCAAAACCACTATCCTCAGAATGATTGCAGGTCTGGAAACAATCACCAGCGGAGAGATTAAAATAGGTGACAGGGTTGTTAACAATGTCCTTCCTAAAGACCGTGACATAGCTATGGTTTTCCAGAACTATGCTCTTTATCCTCATATGACAGTTTATGATAATATGGCTTTTGCATTGAAGTTGCGTAAAGAAAGCAAAAGTGAAATAAATAAAAAAGTTCAGCATGCAGCAGATTTATTGGGAATCCAATCCATGCTGAAGAATAAACCTGGACAGCTATCCGGCGGACAGCGGCAGAGAGTAGCTCTGGGAAGAGCAATTGTGCGTAATCCCAAAGTTTTCCTCTTTGATGAACCTCTTTCCAATCTTGATGCAAAACTAAGGGTTCAGATGCGTTCTGAAATTGTCAAACTCCATCAAAAACTGCAAAACACCATGATTTATGTAACACATGACCAGGTGGAAGCTATGACAATGGCAGACAGAATTGTAGTGATGAAAGATGGAATCATTCACCAGATAGATTTACCTCTTACCGTATACAATCACCCAGCCAATCTGTTTGTGGCTGGTTTTATAGGTAGTCCTGCAATTAATATCGTTGCAGGTAAGATTGCACCAGGTGAAAAGGGACTTGACTTTGTGTGCGATGATTTCACTCTTAATCTTACTGCAAATCAGACAGAATTACTGGCTGCTTATAAAGATAAAGACATCAAGCTGGGTATTCGCCCCGAAGATATTTACGATTCACGTTTTGATTCCATGGTTGGCGACCCGCATAAAGTTGATGTTATATGTGAAATAGTAGAACCTCTGGGTAATGAATATATCGTTTATTTAAAAACCAAAAACCACAATTTCACAGCCAGATTTGATCCAAAAGATTTACCACCCAAAGGTGAGCTCTTCCCTGTTACTTTTGACATGGGAAAAGTCCATTTCTTTGATACACAGACCGAGGTTTGCTTAGTATAAACAAATAGGGGCGTTATGTTCTGTTTTAGTAGGCATTATTTGATAATCCTGCTATTTTGCCTAGTTACATTCAGGCTTTTCAGCCTGGAACAGTTACCCTTTACAAATCCTTATCTGGTTAGTTCAAGCAACATCACAACCCTGACCAGCGATCCTTCAAATGCTATTATCAATCCTGCTTCAGGAGAAAACGGTATCTCAACTTCCAGCTGCTATTTATTCGGAATGCACAATTTAAATCAATATGAACTCACATCTGTGGTGGATTACAATAACTATGGCATAGTAGTCGGCTGGCAGGCAATGGATAGTGATGGATATTCAAGACAAGACTACCGCCTGGGTATCAGGTATGGCTTCAGGTCTGTTAAAGTTGCGATAGGCTGCAGGTTGTCTTATGACGAGATTACTGGATATGGAAGTGAAAGAGACTCAGATCCGTATGCAGGATTAAGATTAAATTATTTGCACACAACTCTTGATGTTTCAGCTAATAACTTTCTTTCAGCCAATAACAGCACGGATTCTCGGTCAATGGAGTATAATATATCAATAGGACAGAAGATTGCCACAAATACAATCGTAGCATTTAGTTTAACGTCATCAGCAAATAATAAAGCCAATTTCAAGGCAGGCTGTCGTTTCCCTGTTTATGATAATTTACAGACAATAGTCTCATGGGAAAGCGAACCCGGCCGGTTTGGATTTGGAAGTGATTTTAAAGTTGGCTGGATGCACATATGTTATGGTCTGCAGACGCATAATGAATTAGATTGGACACACTCAATCGGATTATCGGTCTTGTTTCCGTAGTAGTTAATTCGAAATATTGTTTAATAAAAAAAAGTAACTATAGCAAAACTATCTATGCATTGTTAACCTCGAAGAGGTGAAATAACATAGTCTGGGGTGTAAACCCCAGGGATTTGTAGATGGACAGACAATGAACCCCTTGCGGGTGACATATTATTTTCATGTATTTAAAAAAGGAATTGATTATGCCAGAATCTTATTGTCACATTGCTACACATATAGTTTTCTCCACAAAAGACAGGTATCCTTTTCTTACTGGTTCAAAACGAACAGAAACACATCTCTATATCGGCGGTATCATTAAAAACCTGCAAGGTCATCCGATAATAATCAATGGCGTTGAAGATCATATACATATTTTGTGTCTTCTACCCAAAGAAACCAGCATTGCCAAATTTGTTCAGACAATCAAATCAAATTCCAGCAAGTGGTTCAGTCAAACCCATATCAACAAATTTGCCTGGCAGCAGGGTTATGCCGCATTCAGCGTCAGTAAATCCAGTATTTCAGAGGTTGAAACATATATTAAGAATCAGGAATTGCATCACAAACGTATATCCTTTGTGGATGAATTTAAGCAGTATGTGGAAAAGCATGGTTTTGTTTATGATGATAAATAGACATTGTTTATAAAAGATAACAATGTATATGATGTCACCCGCAAGGGGTTTAAGGTGTCGGTTGACATGTTTTCCTGGGGTTTACACCCCAGGCTATGTTATTTCGCTCTTGCAGAGCTAATTTAAATGAAACAATATGTATTCTGGGCTATGTTATTTTGCTCTTG
>DIWV01000004.1 GCA_002435865.1 Cloacimonetes bacterium UBA6097
TGTCAACTTATTTAGGACGACTCATTGTCCCTTATATCTTCCTTACCTGCTCCACAAGAGATAGACGGGAGATGTACGGATGATATACGGGTGCGGCCCGTATATCACCCGTACATCTCCTGTGAATATCCAAAGGATTGATTAAGGAATAAGCAGGTATCTTCTTATTATTTCCTATGCATTCCCTGTTCCTTACTTAACAGATCCATATGAGATTGAACTGGTTTCTAAGGGGTATCTAAGGGGTTAGCCCTTAGATACCCCTTAGAAACCCCTTGCATATCCCACGGATTTATTAAGGAATGAGCATGAAAAAAAAAGAAGAAACAAGGTAGATTTGTGCAATAAATTGGATATTAAATATGTTTATTTAGTTCTTATCTTTATATTATTGTGCGTTTATTTTCTTGTCATAATGACACTTACGTCATAGGCAGCACCTTTGTCAGTATCGTTTTTTTCCAAGCTGGCAATGGTCTTTGTAGCGTCTCCGTAATATATTATTTCAAAAATCTTACCCTCTGTAAAGAAGTCCTGAAGGACAGTTTCTAAATTATCAATACTCCCGAAAGGAACTTTATCAATCAGAATAACGTCCTTTTGCTTAAAATAATTTGTTAACCTGTCGTTCCAGATTTTATATATCTGACCGGCATCCTGCTGATTTGTGCCTTTTACCGTTATTGTCTTTCCTGTTATGATACCCCTGTCGTTAGTGTATATATACAGATTTTTTGAATAAATCCCGCAATAATATGCAATGTCCCCCAGAGAAGTATAAACCTTTCCATCATCCATATTGCTGTCGAATTCAAGTTCTGGATACTTGGATACTCGATCTCCAATTCCATATTCCTTGTAATCACGTGCCAATAAAACTGATGATATCAGAGCAACAAAAAGCACTAATAATATTACTTTCTGAGTCATTTCATCCTCCAGATGATTTTAATTGTATTGCTAATAAGTTATTTCTTTTTATTAAGATAAGAATGCTATCAAGTACAAATATGTCAAGAAAAAAAGGCAGGAGAATGATGATAAAAGAGAATAAAAACGGTCTTTACTACTTTATCTTTCACTAAACTCAGGATTAAGATATCAACCTTTATCTCCCTCAAGTCGTATACGATATAATTATTTTCTTGACTTAATTTATAGTAATTGATAAATTATAAACCATGCATTTGTTTTTTTAACACATTGTCTGTTTGACTGTTACATGGGAGAGAAACTATAGCATCATGCTGAATCAAAATACTAAATTCATTAACAGTGCCGAAAAGTCCTTAGGATTAGCAAATGAAGTTTTTGAGTGAACATAACCTGCTTATCTTTTTACTGCAGTTTGCCCTGCTTCTGGGCATCAGTAAACTGGTGGGACTTTTATTTGAAAAATTCAAGCAACCCACCATCACTGCAGAAATGCTGGTTGGATTGTTTTTGGGACCTGCTATCTTCGGAAAATACCTTCCTCAGTTCCAGGAATTGCTGTTCCCCAAAGACCAATTGCAAATATCCATGCTGGAGACGATTGCCTGGCTGGGAAACTTTTACCTGCTGATGGAAATCGGGTTGGGTGTAAACTTTAACCGCATCTGGAAACAGCGGGGAAAAGCCGTAACAGTTGCGGGAGCCGGATTATTGATACCCCTGGCAATCTCTTTTATGGTTATCTGCCTGATTCCTGACGCTTTTTTGGTTGATCCTTCCCGGCGTACGTTGTTCAGCCTGTTTATAGCTACTATAATGACTATCAGTGCTTTGCCGGTGGCTATAAAGGTTTTGCAGGACCTCAACATCCTTAAGTCCGATACCGGATTTCTTATTGTATCAGCTCTGACAATCAACGATTTAATCGGTTGGGTGATTTTTAGTATCATACTTGGTTTGCTGGGTCAAGCCAGGATAGATTTTATGATAATAGCCAAGCTGGTGATTTATACACTTGGTTTTACAGTAATCAGCCTGACCCTGTTCCGCAGAGGTGTCGATAAGTTAATGACCATAATCCATAATAAATACGGTGCAGATACAGGACTCAAAACCACCTTTGTCTTTGTCGTGGGAATGCTGTTTGGCGCGTTAACAATCAAAATTGGCATACATTCTCTATTTGGCTTCCTGATTGCCGGAATAGTTTTGGGTGAATCAAAGCACTTCTCCGAAAATGACCGCTTTGTAATGAACAGACTGGTGCATTCGCTTTTCATTCCTGTATTCTTTACCAATATTGGACTGCACCTGAACACATTTGTGAATTTTCACTGGCAAATGGTACTGCTGTTTACTGTGCTGGGAATTTCTGTCCGCTATCTGGGTGCTTATGTGGGCGGAATGCTTGCAAAACAGGATAAAGCTAATCTTAAAACCATTGCCATTTCGCACATTGCCGGTGGAGAAATGCACATTGTTGTAGCTATTCTGGCACTTTCCAGCGGGCTTATCTCAGACAGTATCTTTGTAGCAATTATTTCTGCTTCAATCATTTCCACCATAATTTTCGGACCCTGGCTTTCACATACAATTAATCAAAGGAAAAAGAGTCTGCTCAAAATAGGCTTTGGAAAAGATTATATCCTGACCGGAACTGAATTCAGCAACAAACATGACCTGATAAACTATATGGGTAAGATTATTGCACGCAGACTGAAACTGGATGCCGATTTTGTCCTGTCTGAGATAAACAGGCGTGAAGAACAGATGAGCACAGCTATGGGCAAAGGTGTGGCATTCCCCCATGCCAGGCTAAAAGGTATTACGCATCCTTATGTCTTTTTTATTAAAAACCATTTAGGATTGGAATGGGACAGCCCGGATAACAAACTCGTGCGCTGGATATTCTTTATTATTACACCTGAATCCAACCAGACAGCACAATTGGAAATCCTGCAGATGCTGGCAAGGCTGTTGAGGAATAAAGACCTTGTGAAACAGATTGAAACCGCAAATTACCCACAAAACCTGTGGGAAATAATCTCTCCCAATCTGGAAAACTGTTCAGAACATCTGGCTCCTGCATAAATCCCCAAAAAAAAATATCTGTTCTTGTACGTTTCCAACTTCTGTGTATATTGTCATTTAATAAGAGTAAGGCTTTTGTACAAACATAGTATACGTATCCATTGAAACAGAAAGTATTGATTAAAATTGAAACTATACGGAAGGAGATATGAGCTTTTTAAGTGAACACAATCTACTGATATTCCTCTTCCAGTTTGCATTGCTTTTGGGCTTAAGCAAACTGGTAGGATTGCTGTTTGAAAAATTTAAACAATCCACAATAACTGCTGAAGTATTGGTAGGATTGTTGTTGGGTCCCGTGATCTTTGGAAAATTCTCTCCTCACTTTCGTTCCCTGCTGTTTCCCACAGACCCGATACAGCTAACCATGTTGGAGACCATCGCCTGGTTCGGTAATTTCTATCTGCTGATGGAAACAGGTTTGGGAGTTAATTTCTCCAGAATCTGGAAGCAGAAGGGACAGGCAACAACAATAGCCATAACGGATATTTTGATTCCCATGGCGCTACTAATAGTGCCGATTTACCTGATTCCGGATGTGTATCTGGTCGATCCGGGTAAAAGGCTTCTGTTCAGCTTCTTTATAGCCAGCATTCTCACTATCAGTGCATTAACGGTTGCAATACGGGTGATGCATGACATCAATATTATTAAATCCGATTTAGGCTTCCTGATAATTTCTGCCCTAACGATAAATGATATAATCGGATGGGTTTTACTGGCAATCATTATGGGACTGTTTAGCCAGGCGGTTTTACAAATAGGAGTTGCTATAAGACTGATTCTCTTTACCATAGCTTTTGCCGTGATAAGTTTCACGCTGTTCCGCAAAGTTATTGATAAAATTATGACCTATATCCATGTAAAACTCGGAGTTGAATCAGGTTACAAAACCACTTTCGTTTTTGTGGTCGGAATGCTGTTTGGCGCTATGACCCTGAAAATTGGTATACACTCCTTGTTCGGTTTCTTTATTGCCGGTATAGTTATAGGAGAAGCCAAACATTTTTCACAAAATGACAGGCATGTAATGAGCCGCTTGGTGCACTCTGTCTTCGTGCCTATATTCTTTGCCAATATAGGATTGCATCTGGATTTAATCAATAATTTTGACTGGAAACTCGTTCTCTTCATTACAGCAATCAGCGTTTCTGCAAAGTTCATAGGAGCTTATGTCGGAGCACAACTGGCTAAACAGGATAAGTTTGACCGTTTGCTGATAGCCATCTGCCACACAACCGGTGGTGATATGCAAATAGTTGTCGCTATGGTAGCTATTTCTTACGCCCTTATAACAACCCAGATATTTGTAGCAATCATTACTTCTTCCATAATTTCCACAGTAATCTTTGGGCCATGGCTTTCCAATGCACTGAAATTGAAAAGGAAGGGGCTGCTCAATATCCTGTTTAACAAAGATTCCATTATCCTGGATGCCGATTTTGATGACAAACAAGACTTGCTGGAACATATGAGCGGAGTTATAGCGCATAAGACCAAGCTGAGTACAGACATCGTCAGAAGCGAGATTTTGAAGCGTGAGGAGCAAATGAGCACAGCTGTCGGAAAAGGAATTGCCCTACCTCATGCAAGACTATCCGGCATAACGCATCCGCTCATCTTTATGGTCAAAAATTCCAAGGGCTTGGAATGGGACAGCCCTGACAACAAACTAATCCGTTGGGTTTTCTTTATCATTACTCCGGAATCCAATCCCTCTATTCAACTCAATATCCTGCAGATGCTGGCAAAGATATTTAATAATAAAGAAGTGATAGATCAAATAAGTACTGCTGATAATACAAAAGAAGTATGGGAGCTAATCTCACCTAACCTGGAAAACTGTGAGGATTGTATAAATGGCGCATAGCATCTGATTAATCTCAGCTTAAAAAAGAAAGCAGCCGGAAATAATACACGGCTGCTTTTTATTTAAGGAGATGTGTAGACTTATTTCATTAATACCATTTTAGAGGTAGCACTGTAGCTGCCTGTGTTCATTCTGCAGAAATAGATTCCGCTCCCGACACTGCGTCCTGCGTCATCCTTTCCATTCCATTTGTAGCTGTGATTGCCGGCTTTAAGGTTAGTACTGACAAGAGTCTTTACCTTCTGCCCCAACAGGTTATATATATCCAAAAATACTTTGCTATCCTGTTTGATACTGAAAGAAACGGTCGTTTCAGGATTAAAAGGATTGGGATATATGCCTTTCAAAGTTGTTACCAAAGCAGTGTGATTATCATCGTTGGCAACAGGAAGTACAATCGCTGTTACATTTATATTTGATACAGGATTGAGAGGGTCATCAGAAGTGACAATCAGGTTAGTGCTGTAAGTTCCATCTGAAGGAGGGAATATCATCACATTAATGTTTATAGTCATACCTGCAGGAATAACATAATTCATAGTAGTATTGTACTCATCTTCAGATACAGGCTTGATCCTGAAGATGTCATTACCGGAAATAGTGCCGAGCATTGAGGCATCACCGCTATTAGTGATAGTAAATAAATATGGTGTGAAATCCCCATCCAGGTGTGATCCAAAATCAATATCTGTTTCACTGAAACTGATTTGAGGAGTTCCTACCGTTCCACCTGTAGAAGGGAAGTTGATGTCATCTACCCAGGCACAATCAGAACCATTTGATTGTATATAGTCTTTTATATATTCCCATTCAAATACATTGTTTCCGGCTAATACAGGATATGATTCCTGACTCCAATTTACTTCTCCGGACCATGAATTTTTCAGGGAACCATTGATGTAAAACTTGAGAAAATCATAATTTGCTTCTGAAGATACTTTCTTCCAAAAACTTATGGTGCCTGCTTCAGGAATCTGCATTTGCACCAGCATAGAAGTTGACTGACTATGAGTTATGGCAGCCGATTTTGCACTGGCTGTTGAACTGTGGTAAACGCTATTATCTAAAGTCCAGTTTCCACCCTCAAATGTCCAGGGAAAACCTGTCATATCACCATTGTCAAAAGTTTCCATCAATAAACTGATATAGCTGCTGAAGCTGTAGTTAACTGAATATTGTCCTGAAACACCCATAAAAATAAACTGCGCCTGAGTGCCGATAGGAACCTGAGAACTAAATGTTATTTCAAACATTATCTGGACAGTTTCGCCAACCGGTAAAAGAGCAATGTTATTCACAATTGGAGTAAGGATGTAATTCACGTTATTAGTAATCAGAAGCGAGAATAATACATCAGTTGCAGGAGTATGTCCGCTGTTAGTAACAGGAATTGTCAGCATAAATGTTTCACCGGCATCAATACGGCCATTATTGTTTCCCGAATTATCATCTATAACCACAGCATCGATTGTAAAGGCAGGTGCATTCAGAATGAGGTTTACATTATACTCCCACCCCAAAACTCCGTCAACAGTAATAACTACATGGATTATTGCAACATGCTGATCTGGAGCGTTATTAGCAATATTAATAGCGAATCCGTTTATGCTGGTGACCAGACTATCAGCAGGAATATCTCCAAAAGAGTCCATATTATCAGTTATAGAGATGTATAGATCTGCAGAACTGATGGTTGCAACGATATTGTTTGCAACAGAATTTCCTGAGTTATGCAAAGCAAGGTCAAAATAAATTGTTTCACCTGGGTCTGCCTGATTATTGTTGCCATCAGTGACAATCTGATTATCAATCTGGACATATGGTCCCTGGTTGGGTACAACCTGTACGGTACTGATATGAGTTATTCTGTTAAAGGCAGTGATAGTTATTGTAAGATCCATTGGTTCAGTAGGGATAATTGAAAGAGGGATATTTACATTACCGCTGGCATCAGCAATTGCGGTTCCATAAACATCTCCGTTATGTGACAAAGTAACCCAGGCACCAGGATTGGTTTGTACTGCAAAAGTATCCAATCCCATAAATAATATATTACTGTATTGGGCAGTCATAGGTTGGGGCTCGGAAGTACGAACCTGTAAAGAAGCATCGCCAAAAATATGCCAGGTTTTGTACATATTGCTGCCGTCTGTTCCATAAACTTCTATCATTTTAGAAGAACCATTGAAGAATAATCCTCCAATCGTATTCTTTTGGTTGGCAATCATGAGGTCTACTATCTCATCCTGTGCACGCATTGGTGGATTCCAGCTTTGATTGATTGAAGAACCGTAAAATACCAATGCTCCTCTCGGATTCCCTGTAACGGAATCCCTTGCACGAGTCCAGGCTTCTGCAAAACAGGTTATATTGGTAAAGTTACCATTTACACAAGCAACAGATACGATGAAAGGTAATTTGTTGTTATTGGTTAGTTGATTAACCTGAGTATTGCTAAAACCGGTAGTTCCCCATGATGTATCGGAACCATGTCCGCAGTAATTAATCATACCACGTCCTGCATTAACACCATTGGAAATCATGGCTTGAGTTGCTCCCTGAGCCTCATAAACCTGATCAACTGATGTGTATCCATAAGTCATTAAATCTGTTCTGATGTTTTCTATATGAGTTTGGTCTGATTCACCCAGGTCGCCTGTACTGCCACCGCCCTGGTTAGAGGCTATGCCCATACCTTTGGCAAGCCAGTCATTTCCTGACTGAATGTCTCGTTCATAAGCTATTGAGCGGGTTATCTGTGTTTCCAAATCAGCAGTAGTTTGAGCTGAGAAGCGTCCAACAAAAATATCAGGATAGGTATCACCGCCAGCAAGCAATGCAAAAGACGGATCTGATGCACCGCCACCAGAAGTTAAGGACGGAACTTGTGCATGGTCGCCGATTATCTGCACAAAAGCAAGGTTGTTATTCTGGTTATATTGATTTTGGATATATGCTTGCAGTTGTGTTGCGGTTGGACCTGCTATAGAAATATCCACAACATTGACGATAAAGCCTTTCTGGCGTTTCCAGTCTATATAAGGCTGCAAAGCAGCATTAAACATGCTGTTGGTTATTATCAGTATCCTGCCTTCTTCATCTAGAACAGGGTACTTGGTTTGTTCATAATTGAGGAACAATCCTTTATAAATGTTTTCAAACCATGCACTGGATGAGCTTTTTGCTGCTGTCAAAACATTAACATTGTCTATACCATTGTTATTAACAGAAAGCTTTATCCTGGTATAAATCCTCAGCGTCTGAGTTGCAGGATAATATACAAAAGGCTGCATATAAACAGTAATACCACGGTAATCCCGCACAATGAAAGGCTCAGATAATCTGGAAAGAGATGTAGGGTAATAACCGTTGCTTTGATAAAAACTATTAAATGTCCAGGGAACTGTATCCGGATTAATGTCACGGGTGAGGTTTCCCTTGGAGGGAGCAATAGGCATTACAACGTCAGTATATTCTGATTCCAGAATCTGTGCATTCATTAATGCGGTACCCGGAATGATTAAACTGCGGCTTATGTATGGCAATTGGGGCATCCCTGTTTCCATTGTAGCGCCTTCTTTCTTGAGGTTCAGCGCCCAGTAAACATCACCATTGATGCGAACGGACTCCCGGTTGAAGTGTCCCAATGTCATTTCCAGTATGGTTGACTGAGGGCCTGAAGAGATGACATTCACCTCATTCTGGTTGCCGTTTATGGTATATTGTTCACCAAATAATAGTAGTGTCAGCGTCAGCAACAACGCCATTAGCAAAAGCTTTTTCATTTTGTTCCTCCTGAAAAGAACTGTTTATTGTTATCTATTTATTTCATTAACATCATTTTGCGTGTTTGTGAAACGCCAGAGGCCTGCATTCTGTATAAATATACTCCGCTGGAAACAGATTTGCCGTGTTCATCGGTTCCGTTCCATGTAGTACTATGATTTCCGGCTTTGAGGTTATCATTTACAAGGGTCTTAACCAGTTGTCCCTTGGGATTATAGATATTGATTAATATCTTGCCAGGTTCTTTTACTGCAAAGCGGATTGTGGTAACGGGATTAAAAGGATTAGGATAGTTTCCTTCCAGTTTTGTAACCAAAGGAATATTATTATCATCATCATTGGCTACAGTGTCAATATGCAGAGCAATCTGCTGACTTGGCACAGAAGCATCATTGGATGTAATAGTAATAAACTCATCCAATACTGTAATTGAAGTAAGATAAAGACTAACTGTGAATATACCATTCTGGCCGGCTGGAATTGAATAATTATAGTTATCACTAACAGGATTGCCGTTGAAGAGTAAATCTACCACAGAAGGCACACTTATTGTTCCTGATAATGGAGCTGAGCCAAGATTACGCAGGACAAAGTCCTGGGTAGTCAGAGTATAAAGGTCAACCTCTGTAAAGTTAAGGTTTGTAACAGGTAAATAGAAAACCGGTAAATTGTTTCCAACTGATGAAGGGAAAACGATATCGTCAATCCAGGCGCAATCAGAACCACCTATAGTGGAATAATCTTTTGAGTAACGCCAGGTAAATGTATGCTGTCCAGCGCTCACAGGATAAGTTATCTCAGCCCAGTCCAGATTACCGGACCAGCTACCCAATTCTATCGTATCTATGAAGAACTTCAGGAAATCATATCCGCTTTCGGAAGATACCTTTCTCCAGAAAGTCACATCTCCTGCAACACTAATATCCAGGGTTGCATATATTTCGGTCATGCCATTATGCCCGATAGCACCAGATTTAAAAGAATGAGTGCCAAGATGAGCTTCATTGCTTACAATCGTCCAGGGGATTGTGCTCGGGTTTATAATGGGCGAAGGAATAACGTTATCCTCAAATCCTATAGAGTTAACTCCGACAAGTACGGGTACCATGCTGTTCACCATCTGGGAACCTGCTGTTAAAGCCAGTCCGACAGGAATTACTGTTCCGGTTTGTGCTGATGGAGCAATAGTAACCTGAAGGTTTATGGGAATATTTATCCCGACATTCAATCCCGGCAGAGTAAATGAATTTTGTGAAGCTGTGGCATCATCACTATTGATAATAATTCTCAACACAGCTGAGCCGGCATTCATGTGACCTGTATTAGTAAGGTTAAAACTTATTGTAATCATTTCCCCCGGTGAAAAAGCCCCGTCATTATTGGGGTCAAAGAATACGGGAGAACTGAAAGTAAGATTAGGTGCATTCACAGTCAGGTTACGGATTGCATTCCATGTATTGGTGCTTCCGTCACTCAACTGAATAGAAAACTCTATCATTTCCTGGTCGGGAATAGCTGAAGAAATTGCTACATGGAAAGCATTATTTATAGTAACGGGAGTATTTATCTGGGCAGTTGCAAGAGAAGCAGATCCATCTATAATATTAACATATGGATTACTCGATGTTATAGTTGCTGTAATGTTCTGTGCATTCTGAGTTCCAACGTTATTAACCACTAAATCCAGATAAAATGTTTCACCTGATTCCGCAATGGAATTGTTGCCATCGTTGACAGTCATATCATTTACCAGTAAATAGGGTCCGGCACTGGTTGTAATCTGGATATCTGCAATGGTTGGTTTACGCAAAGATCGGGTTAATACCAGCTTTGCAGTTCCTGGAGAGGTAAAAGGAATAAAATTTAGTGTAAGAGCACCAGATGCATCGGTAAGACCCACACCGTGCAAGACTTCGTTTTGTGAAATAGCAACATATGTATAAGGATCTGCTGTAATCTGCATTGTTCCAACACCCAATTGCACCGTGGGAGCATATTGTGCATTATTATCAGTAGGAACTCCCATATATGGTATCAGGCTGGGGTCACCCATTATAGAATAGATTTCCCAGTAATAATTAATTCTGCTGCTGTTTGACGCTACTACTGCCATATTGCCCATAAAGTTCATGGATCCGACAGTGCTTGCCCAATCGGCAAAAGCTTCATTATGATAGTGGAAAAGAGCATCGTATGCACCTATTCTGTTGGCTACATAAGGAGAGCCGGTACCAACTGCTGGCGGTTTATGTCCTACTGCCCAATAATAGTCTTCATCCCAATATGTGCTGTTAGTACCGCCGACATAGACGACTGCGCCTTTATTTGTAGCTCTTGTAAAGGCTTCTCCAAAGCATTCTGCAGTATCAAATGCATTGGTAAGGCAGCAATTACCGATAGCCACAAAGTATTTATTGTTATTGGTCATATTATTAATATTGCCGATTGTAACAGTTGGGTCACTCCAGCTTGTTTCACTTCCGTGAGCTGTATAATTGATAAAACCTAAACCTGCACTCATATCAGCAAGAATCTGAGAATCTGAACTTCCGGCAGCAGGATGCAAGTACATGTGGTTTCTGATGTTATATGGACCGTAAGGATTTGTCGTTGAACTACCGAAGTAATTTGTTGCACCATAATTAATCTGTCCATTTCCATAGGTAGGTGCATAGGTTGCATCGTACCCGGCAATAAGATCTGTATAAGAAAGATAGGAAGGATCGGGCATAGTGTACATTTCATATTGTAAAGATTTGTTTACATAAGACAGCACCTGGGTAGTATTGGTGGCAGAGAACCTGCCGAAATACATTTCAGGGACATAGTCCGTTCCCTGTAAACGGGCATAGTTCAGGTCTGTAATGTGCCCGCCGCTGGTACTTCCACTCCAGGCCGGAACCTGCGGAGTATCCCCAACAATCAAAAGATATGAGGGAGCAGGATTTTGTGTAGTTGCTGAGTTCCAGATATTCTGCAGATATGTTTTAATAGAACTGGTTGTTGTACCTGTTATATCTGTTGTTGCAACTGTTACATAATAACCCTGCATCTTTTTCCAGTTTATAAAAGGGGTAAGAGTAGCAACATAACTCTGTGGTGTAACAATTATCATACCCAAAGGATATCTGTCCAGAGATGTTCTTTGCGGTTCGTAATTGAATACAGTCTGTGCCAGAACCGGTTCAAAAGCAATTGAGTAATATCTCCGGTACAGTTCATCGGTAGCTGTCCAATCAGCTCCGGGATAGGTAACTTCCACACTGGCAGAAGTAATAACTTCCAGTTGACCCGTAGCAGGATTATACTGTACAGGTGAGTAGTCCAGGGCTACAAGCCTTGCTCCGCGCATCATTCCGATTTCTTCTACTTTTACTGTAGGTTCAGCTGTCCATTCGTTACCACTGTAAAAAGTATTGTCAATAATAAAATGCACACTTGACGGATCTTCACTTTTAGAAACAGATTCCTGTCTGGGTAATAATCTGTAATTAATCCCCATGCTTGCCAGGGAAACAGTTGTTGACGTCTGGTTTGAAATACGGGGTAATACATTTGCATGCAGTGGAACACGGATTATCTTGCGCAGTAAAGGCAATTGGGGTAATCCGGTACGATTAGTATTAGTATAGCCATCTATATTGATTTCTGTAAAGTTACCATTCGTAGTATTGACATCCATATAATTTAATGTGCCAACTGAAAAATTTATAACCATTCCGGTTTGTGTGTTGCTTAAAAGCTCCACATTATTCTGGTTTTGTGAAACAGCTATATTGCCACTGATTGCAAAGGTCAGATTCACTACTGACAACAACAGGATAAGCCACATGAGGCTTTTCATATACATCTCCTTATCTATGTGCGAACACTATAATTCCTTAAATACAATAATAATATAAGCAAAAAGAGTACCGAAAACAGGAAAAACTGTTTTTGCAAAATAAAATGCCTCTGCCTGCGACAATTTTACAACTACCGCAAATAGAGGCATTAAACTGATTAATTATGTATTGTTTATATCGTTTATCTTATTCTTAAGACCTTTTCTGACATCTGTTTATTGTCTATCGTGCCTTTCAGAAAATAAATACCTGCCGATACCTGCCTGCCCGTTTGGTCTGAACCATCCCAGTAAACATTATTCTCTCCTTTGCTAAGCAGCACGTCGTGACATATCGTATTAATTTTCTGCCCTTTGATGTTGTAGACGGCAAGGCTTGTCCTGGCTGCCTTTCCTGCCTCAATATTAACTGTCAGTGTTTGGCTGAATGGATTGGGATAGATCTTTGTAGATATCATCTGAACCGGTTCAGTCACATCCTGGTTTCCCACCGGATCCAGATATCCCTTGGCAAAATATAGATGATAATAAAAAATTGAAGACACTGGTTCAGCAAGACTGAGAAGAATAAATAATGAATCTGAATTGTTGGTGGTGATTGACAGCTTGCTCTTTTCCAGATTATACAATCCACTGAAAATATCAGCTATCCCCGTGTTCCAGACATACAATGTCTGCAGATTACCATTTAGTTCCGGAACCTGAAATTTTATTGTACCATCATTTTCAAGACTTGCATAGCACAAGACCCCTTCAGTGGTTTTAAACAGGGAGTTGATGTTGCTGACAACAGGAATTTGGTAACTTGCCATTGTTTGGTTATCAGTGGGATTTATCTTAATAAGCCTGATAGAATCGGGTATAGTGGTGGTATATTTACCGATTTCCAGCATCAGGTTGTTATTATTGGTTATCAGTACTTTCTGCAATTTCTCATTCTGGTTCAAATTAAGTGTAAGCTCGGAAACAGGAGTACCCTCAGCACCAATCCAATAAGCATGTTGATTCAGGTGAAATACTGTTTTGTCGAGCCTGTAATCCAGAGTTTTGAATTCCACAGGTTCGTTCATTGATTTATAGTAATGTAGATTCCAGTTGTCAGCATCTGCAGAGGTTTTTAGCCTTACTCCCAATCCGAACGGATTAAATGGAAAGGTATCATAATTTGTCCTGGTATCTACATGATAGTCTTTTTTGTATCCGATTCCGTTACCTGAAGCTCCGGGAGCGTTAATGCATGAAAAGCTCCATCCTGTATCAGTGTCTGTATATGAATTTCCGCTCATACCACCACACAAATCAAGATCTATGTTCCACAAACCGGAAGGATTCGGATAACCTGAATCTGACAGATACCTGTGCAGGTAACCCCTGCGATTCTGGTAAACTGAGCCGTATAGATGAATAGTTCCCCTTTCACTGTAGGGTGATCCTTCCGGCCAGAGAGGATTATAGTAAGGATAATCAACATTAGAGGGCCAGGGTTCTGTCAGAGTCTGGGGATAACGCCTTTTATGCAGGTCTATGTTTTCATACAGAACATTATATAATCTTACAGCCGGTATAGAGGGGTGCGGGTGCTGATATTCAAACGTAAAACAGCCGTCATAGCGGGGATTTGATAAGTTATCATTTAAGGCATAAAGTGAGGCGTAAATAGTAACCCCTTCGTTGTCGCTGCCACAGTTAGGATGTAAGCGTACAGAAGTAGCAGGATTTTTGTATCCGTATTGCACCATTATCTGTTTGCCGGATATAAGTGCTACATGGTCAGTGCAGAGTGAATCAGGTTCAAGACCCACGGGCACGCTTGCAAGTGTAATATCATCATTTATCATAATGTTATACGGACTGTACCAGACCTGTGTGCCGGAAAAGCTGCCCTTTATCCAGAGCGTTGAATTGACCCTGGCTATGCCGCCTGTATAAGTGCCCACAGGACCGACTGTCCAGAGTGTATCGATATGAGGAACAATGTTGTCATAAAGGGGGTATCCTGTAATTGGGGGATAAGAACTATAAACTGGTAGTGTGTCGAATCCTGTCTGGACAATTTCACCAATCCACGTATTATATGTGTTCCCACTCACATTTACCAGTAAAATCCTGTTTTCCGACATCTCTTCCGGTCCCACTATAAAGTCATCCTGTTCAATCTGCCAACTTAGCGTTGGCAGATCTGGCTCTAACCATGATGCATACTCAAAATATCCAGCTCTGAAAACTTGTGCATAGGGTGGAGTTCCACTATAGGACATGATTTGACCGGAAGTATATACAGGGTCGTAAAAAGTAGGCCAACCATTGTTAGTCCCTCCACCTTCCTGTTTTATCCAAATGTCCGAATTTGAACGTACTATACCGTGGACAACATCAGTACCGTTAAAAGACAGGGGTGTTTCATTGGTTGAAAGTCTTTCCTGTGTAAAATCATGATAATTCCCGTTGGACCACATGTCATGAGGAGTTAGGAAGGAAATCCAATTACCGTCATACTTTTTGACAATAGGTGAAGAGTCCTCTGTGATATCAACATCAGAAATTGTGAAACTGCTGCCTCCATTATTGGAAACTGCTTTCACAGTCTTGCCTCTTTTGTAGAAAATGTAGATATTGCTCCCGTCAACTTCAATTGAGGGTTTGCTGATTCTCGTAGCATTAGGTACTCCTGGCTCTATTGTCTGGGTCACATAAGAATTATCAGGATTAATTCTTGCGTAATGCACTCCGAAATTGCTTCTTACATACACTAGGTGAGTCACTCCATCGACCACCTTCATGGCTGCATCGCCGCCAAATTCCGAACATTGCGAAACATTTGAAAGCGGTATTGCGGGACCAATTACTCCGTTTAAGAATGCAACTGCCAACAGAAGGCATGATATTTGAATAAGTCTCTTAAACATATTTACCTCCATAGGATAAAATCGTCTTTATTCCTGACACTTTTACTATCTTGTTTTGAAATCAAATTTATTGCTTTCAGCTGGGCAATATATGTTTTGAGTATTTTAATTTAAAGAGCAACTTTTATTCCATTATTGTAAAAGAATTAATAAAGACCTGGTCTTCGTGTCTGCTTCAATATCTTTTTCCCTCCCTTATTCAATCCGTTGGAGATGCACGGGAGATGTACGGGTGATATACGGGTGCGACCCGTATATCACCCGTACATCTCTGCCTAATCTCCGGAGGATTGTTATAGGGGGAAAAGAAGGATTCAACTGTATGGAAAGATTGACAAAAAAGCAATCTTCCTGTCTATGCTATCAGATATGAAAAGTAAAAGAAACAGACTTTATTATGCACTATCCGTATTTACGTCAGTCTTTCTGGCTGTTTCTATACTACTTTTTTCCGGCTGTAAAACACCCAGGCCTGAATCAACCGGCACCCGTTATGTAGTGCTGTCACCGGAAATTGCTGAGATAATTTCCGTTATCGAAGGTACGGATAATATCGTCGGTATTACGGAAGAATGTAATTTTCCCGATACTTATGAAGGCAAGGTTGTGGTGGGTAAATTCGGGACTCTCAATAAAGAACGGATAATATCATTAAGACCCTCCATCGTTTTTGCAACTTCCCTTGAGCAGCAGGCAATTGCATCTGAACTTGCCAAGCTCGGTATCAAAGTCATCACTGTTTATCCCAAAACCATTGCTGAAATGCTAACCGGAATTCAAACAGTCGGAACTGCCATCGGCAAAGCTGAAAGAGCAGCTTTTGTAGCAGACAGTTTGCGGACAGAACTTGATAATATCAGGAAAAAGGTTGCGTTGGATTATCTCCCAAAAGTTTACCTTGAAATTTACAGAGAACCACTGATGAGTGTTTCCGATAAGTCATTTGTCGGCGAATTAATCGAGTTGGCAGGCGGAGATAACATCTTTTCTGATTTGGAGAGAGACTATTCTCGCGTCAAAGCAGAAGACATAATCAGGGCAAAACCCGATATTATGATTTGCTATTCCCGGGACAGCAGGGAAAATATCAGTAAAAGAATGGGTTGGAAAGACATTCCTGCCCTCAAAGACAATAAAATATACTTCGAGAGCGACATTAATCCCGATTGGCTGCTTAGGGCAGGACCCAGATGTGTATTGGGCGCAAAACGCCTGCAGGAAATATTCTATAATGGAAAATAACATACTTTTTGGGTTATTAATCACCTTAATCCCAAAGGACGTCATTCCTGCGGTACGAGGGTCCCTCCCGTCGAAGGACGGGACAGGAATCCATGCTGTTTTAAAAAACCGCCTGAAGGCGGTGCTACATACTTATTTAAGCTCAAATATTACTCTGAAAATACTAGGTAATCTAACTATATGAAAAAGAGCTTTTTCCTTTTGTCCTTATTATTATTTGGCATTATCGCAGGTTATTTCTACCTTACTTTCGGAGCTGCTGATAAAAACATTATTCTCAATATCAGGCTGCCGCGCCTTATCCTGACTTTGTTTACCGGAATTACCCTGGCAGGAATAGGCTCTGTTTACCAGATGATGCTCAATAACCCTCTGGCAGAACCATATATTTTGGGTGTATCATCCGGCGCAGCATTGGGAGCTGTTTTGGCAGGTCTGGCAGGTTTATTCATTTTAATGCCTTTATTTGGTTTTGCCGGAGCAATGATAACCATGCTGATAGTCTGGGCTTTGGCACAAAAGAAAGGTCAGTTCGACAAAACAAGACTGCTGCTTTCGGGCATTATAGCCGGGATGTTCCTGGCTGCCTGCATTTCATTAATCATGTACCTGTTCCAGAAAGACACAATGATGATTCTGGGTACTTTGATGGGTAACCTCGGGCATATCTTTGCCTTAGTTGAATACAGGTTTTTCCTGTCTCTGATTGTTTTGAGTTTAATCGTGCTGTATATGATTTACAAAGACAGTTTGACGCTGGATATCATGAGCAGTGGTGATTTATATGCCGGAAGCGTGGGAATCAATGTCCACAGGATACGCAGACGGCTTTTTGTATTCTGTTCGCTTTTAACCGGGATTGCCGTTGCCTATGCAGGCATAATCGGCTTTGTAGGTTTGATAATACCACACATCATAAGGCTGGTTCTGGGTACATCGCAACGCAGGGTATATCCTTATAGCCTGTTGGCGGGAGGAATATTCCTGCTTTGCTGTGATTTTGTGGCTATGCATTTAACCGCTTTGGAATTGCCTGTAGGAGTGATTACTGCCTTTATAGGATGCCCGTTCTTTGTCTGGTTGCTACTTAGAAAAAAGTCTGCCTAAAGCTTATTTGCCAATCCTTTTATATTCACCCTGGATAAAATCTATCAATTTGCGCATATTCTTCTCAGAATAATCCTGTTTGATATCAAGCTCATGGAAAACTTCATCTGTTGTCAAATCAGACCCTTTTTCCAGGAAACTCTGGAACCTGCTGATGGTATCCATAGCATCATGCCTGTAATTCCTAAGAATCTGCCATGAATTAAAGACCGATAGGGCACTCAGAAAACTGTAATGGGGTATGGCAAACAAGGTAAATTCCTGCATCCAGACAAGGCTTTGCCAATCTTCAAGGCCGGACCAGTCTACTCCGATGTCATACTGCTTCCAGAGTGCCAGCATGGCTTTTCCCCTTTGCTCAGTAGTCCATTCAGGATGTGAATACAGTACCAGTTCAAAATTGTTCATCATCGACCAATACAAAAGCTGCATTATATCGGTTTCATAAAGACTGCGGAATGCTTTCTTCAAATCCTGCTTGTCGGGATAAAATAAATCCCAGCCTATTGTGGAAAGATAGACTAATGTCTGGGAAGCAAGTTCCCTAACCTGGACAGGTGTTACTAAAAACTGGTCCAGTGGATTGCGCAGCATCATTGAACTTTGCAAAATGTGCCCCATCTCATGGAACAGCATTGTCATGTCTTTGTGCTGACCGGTGCAGCTCATCATGATGTTGCCGGCTCCCAAACTCGCAAGAACGGAAAAGAAATCACCCTTAAATTTATTGGGACGGTATTCCAAATCCAGCAGTCCCGTGTTATACATCTTATTCAGCAGAATTCCATATTCAAAACGCAGGTCATACAATATCGATATAGCTTTCTCCACAAGCTCATTTGTCGTTATGAAAGGATTAAGTGAAGATGTCTCCGGATCTGCCTCCAACTCCCAGGGGCGCAGGGTTTTGAGATTGAGCCTTTTTTGCCTCTGCTTCAGAAATTGCCTGACTACTGGCAGAATTACATTGCTGATAGAAGAGTGAATATCCTGAACTTGTGAAACAGTCAGCTTGCCATAAATAGTTGAAGCAAGCGAGTATTCATAAAAACTAGAGTAGCCAAGTTCCTTTGCCAATCTGTGCCTTGCCTTGATTAATCTGTCCAGGATATCTTCAAAGTGTTGTTTGTTTTTCAGACAGCATTGCTGTCTTGCTCTCCAGATTGATTCCCTTTGTTCCGGTTCTGCCTTTATCAGAATGTGATTTATAATATTGAGCGGCTGTTCTTTACCGTCAATTTCAACTCTTACCTGATTATATGCCTGCTGATATTCTGCAACAATATCGTGTATTTCCAAGGCATGCTCATTTTCTATTTCAAAGTTTTGCATCTCTGCTGATTCAAAAAATTGGTTGATTTGCTTGTAGTTTTCCTGGTTTAGTTGTTTTCTGAGAGGATGGTCAAAATACATTTTAAGGATAATTGCATTCCTCTTTTGAGCGGGAATCAGTACATCTCTGCTCAGGTTTTGCAGCAAAGTGAATGCTTCTTCATCCTCAGAATTTGCCAGAGTACGGAAATAATACTCGGTATATTTCTCAGTAAGCATGGAAAATATTTCATTCGCCTGATACAGAATAGAGAGCAAATCCCTGGGCGTGTCAATCTGCTTATGCTCCAATTCATCAAATGCAGCAGAGACCTGATTCCAATCTGTTACATCAAAACCTTCGGGATAATAATAGGGAGTATGTTTCTCAAGCTTTTCTTTGGTAAGAATCATTTGTCATATACCTCTCAGAACATCCTGCAACAAATATTACATGTGGCAAATCCCTGTCAATCAAAACACAATGTATTTGACAGAATAACTTCTATCTGCAAGGTAACGTTTCATATGATAAAATTACATCATTACTCCCAAACAAAGTTCACTGCCTTTCCTACAGAAAAGCAGATAAAGGCAATTATTGGTATGCTTAAAGCTCTGGAAGCTAATATATCTGATGCAGAGTATAGGAAACAACTGATACCTTCCATAAGTGAATGCCTGAAATGGAGTGCTTCTGAAGTGCAAAAGGATTTGCTTATTCTTGCTAAATTGGAAACTGATACTAATCCGCATGACGTCATAAAACTGATTACTCCAATTCTGCGTATTTACAAACAACATTACAATGAGAATGATCCTGAAATCTACAGATTTGACGGTTTGGATAAAGAAACACTTCAAAATGTTCCGTATCCTCTGCATGTGATTGTGGATAATCTGCGTTCTGCCTACAATCTTGGTTCTATTTTCCGTACTGCTGAATGTGTAAAAGCTGCTCATCTTTACTTGTGTGGAATTACACCAATTCCGTCTGGTAGTGAGATACAGAAATCTTCCATGGGAACAGAAGAACACGTAAACTATTCAGTTTATGCAGATACAGAAGATGTAATTAAAATGATTAAGGAAAAGGGCATCCCTGTTATTGCATTGGAAACTGCTTCCAATGCCCGAAATATCTTTGATTACAAACCTGCTGCGCCTGTTGCAGTGATTCTTGGTAATGAAGCTTTGGGTATCGATGAAAAGATATTATTGCTTGCTGATGAAGTGCTCTATATCCCAATCTATGGCTGGAAAAACTCTCTTAATGTAAGCAATGCTTTTGCAGTTGCTGCTTATTGGCTTTCGGGAATTGTGTCTAAATAACATTTAATCTGTTTTAACTTTAATTCTAAAAGCTATCCTGCGGTCCAAAACATAACGAGAATCTCCAACTGCTACAACCATATTTGGCTCATCTTCTTCGTTCCGGAGTACCCTTACCTCTACTCCGGTGCTGAGTCCTCTTTCAACTGTTCTGTGATCATTGTTGCAGACAATTACTGCAGTACAATCTGTCTTCACTCCTGCCAGGTTATCGCAGGGTCCGTGATGGAGTTTTATTCTCCTGTGCCAGCCCAAACCTTTGCCCATTCTTCTGCCCAGATGCTTAAACAGATGCTGCATATTTCTTTCCTCTTACCCATAAGATAAAATACTGTAGCACAAAGACAAACTGGATTATTCCCAGCCAGAAGACTGTCCTTCCGGGATTAACCCTGTATTGTGAAACCTGATAAAACAAAGTCGCTATCAGCCATGCCTGCAGCGTCAGAAACCCGAAGGCAAAGGTCATCCAGCCTTTACCATGCTCTCTCCAGAGCATTGCCAAAGCTGCCGCACAGGGTGAATAGAGCAGAATGAAAAGCAGATAGGCAATTCCAGCCGAAGTTGTTTGGAAATGCTTCCTGATGGTAACGGACAGTTCTTCTTCATTGGATTTTTCGTACAAAGACTGCAAAGAACCGACAATCGCTTCCTTGGCAAATAAACCGCTCAGCAAAGCCACGCTGGCATGCCAGTTGCTGCTTTCAATACCCATTGGTTTAAAAGCAGGTGTTATAGCTTTTCCGGCAATCTCAAGCAGTGAAATCCGTTCCGATGTTGTATCTTTGGCAAACACAGGAATGTTTTTCACCGGTATGGTTATCATCTGTATGATATAAATCCCCGCAATGACAATCAATATAGTCTTTCCCGCCCTCAGGATAAAGTCTTTCAGCCTGTGCCAGGAGTGCATCATTATTCCATTGAAAGTCGGCAGATGATAAGCAGGCAATTCCATAACAAAGTCCGATGGTTGGGTTTTGAACAAAGTTTTCTTAAGCAGAAGTCCGGTCAGCATTGCCAATACAATCCCCGTCATATAAAGTCCAAAGACAACCAGATTAGCACCTTTTGTGAAGAAAATCATCGCCAGGAACGTATAAACAGGCAGCTTTGCTCCGCAGCTCATAAACGGAGTAAGCAGCGAAGTCATTATCCTGTCGCGTTTATTATCCAGTGTGCGGGTTGCCATAATCGCAGGAACAGTGCAGCCAAATCCCACCAACAGCGGAATAAAAGCTTTGCCGGGAAGACCGATTCTGCGCATGAATTTATCTGCTACAAAAGCTGCCCTGGACATATATCCCGAATCTTCCAACCAGGCTAAGCTCATAAAGATAAACAAAATAGGCGGTATAAAAGACGCTATTACCACCAAGCCACCGCCGATACCGTTAGTCAAAAAATCCGATATCCAGACAGGTAATGACAGAGCTTGTAAAGCTAATCCGAACTGACTTACCAATAACCATCCCAAACCTTTGTTGATAAGCCCCACCAAAGGCTGACTGGCCCTGATGGTAAGTGAAAAAACAAGGAACATGACAAAGAAAAAGATAGGCAGTCCAAAGTAGCTATTC
This sequence comes from Cloacimonetes bacterium UBA6097, assembly GCA_002435865.1. GTDB lineage: Bacteria > Cloacimonadota > Cloacimonadia > Cloacimonadales > Cloacimonadaceae > UBA5614. Next base: position 22,003 of record DIWV01000004.1, read on the forward strand.
AGGACGATTGTATCAATCCTGTCCGACCAGGTTTCCTGCCAGCCGGATTTCCTCTTGATTACATCAAGTATCAGACCGCGTATAATACTGTAACGGTCTTCGGCAATAACGTTTTTTATATTCTGGGCGCGGTGTTTTTCAATGGCTTTCGTAATATTATGCAGCCCATCCAATTCAGGATCAGTCAGTTGGGACACATATTCTTCATCCTGCTCCAAAAGCTTTAATGCCAGCCACTTTTTATTGGTATTAAGCTTAAATTTATCAAATTCAAATTCATCTTCAATCACCTGCAATCCCGTCTCGACCACATCATCATATTTGATTTGCAGGTTGGGGGTACAATTATTACTCAAAGCTTCGTGTATTTCATTCTTAAGCAATTGTTCCGTATCTTTATGGAATATTCTGAGTGGTACAACACTACAGCCAAGGTGCTTCTGCAAATGCCCAAGTTCAATTTTTACCTTATTCTGCTCTGCGATATCCAGCATTGTAAGTGTTATCAACATTGGGACTTTCATCTCTATCAGCTGCATTGTCAGGTACAGATTGCGTTCCAGATTGGAAGCATCGACAATGTTAATAAGTAAATCGGGATGATTTTGCAGAATGTAGTTGCGGGTGACTTTTTCATCTAATGTGTTGGCAGTGAGAGAATATATCCCGGGCAGGTCAATCACATCAATCTGCTTTCTCAGGTGCTTATATTTACCTTCCTTATGTTCTACTGTTACACCGGGCCAGTTGCCCACAGATTGTCTGCTACCCGTCAGAATATTGAAAACAGTAGTTTTCCCAACATTCGGATTGCCAATCAGGGCTATGGTATAATCGGGTTTTTGCATCATATTCTATTGAGACTCATTTGCATTATTGCGGCATTTCCAGCATATACCACGAACTGTCAAATTCACTTCATCAATTTGGAAGTTTTGAGTTTTTGCCTCGGACTGCACAAGCTTCATTAAATCCTGTATATCGGTTTCTATTACAAGACCACAGTTTTTGCAAACCCAATGAGAATGCCTGGGATGCCCATAGATGTGTTCATATTTATCCCTGCTTTCGCTGCGCACAGACCTTTGTATCAGGCCGGCTTCCACCATCAGAGGAATAGTCCTGTAAACAGTTGCGCGTGAAACGTCTTTGCTGACCTGATGAATCAGGTCGTAGAGATACTCCACATCAAAGTGTTCATGCAGTTTAAAGACAATTTCCAGAATCAGTTTACGGGCTTTCGTATATTTGAGTCCCTGCTTTTCCAGAAAGGCTTCAAAAATAATCTCATGCTCTTGCATAACTTCCTCTCTTATTGAGAATGAATCTCATTTAACAGAAGCCGCTATACAGTCAAGCTTTATTCTTACCATTTTGATACAAAAGAGATTAACGGGAGATGCTAGGGTGATCTAAGGGTGCGACCCTTAGATCACCCTAGCATCTCCCGTACATATCCAAAAGATCGAATAAGGAAATAAAAAGGATATAATTCCATATTTTATAAGAAAAACCTTGAAAAAAAAAGCAGGTATTATAAAAAGACACAAAAGCTATATTTCAATGGAGGTATAATGTCCAAGAAAGTCGAGAAAGACCGAGTGGGCACGATATTTCGGGAAGAAGAAGCGCAAGAGAAGATGGAAGTTGAAGTAACTGAAGTCAAAGAACGCGGCGACAAAGATTCTCCCGTATTAATTTATTATAACTGGTGCAAGAGATGCGGTATTTGTGTGGCATTTTGTCCAACCGGGTGTCTGGGCAGGAAACCTGATGGCTCTCCCTATGTTGCCAATCCGGAAAAGTGCATTCATTGTGAAACCTGTGACAGGTTATGTCCTGATTTTGCCATAACCGGTGCCAAGGACAAGTAAGGAGAAGCTGATGCCAACAAAAATAAAGAAAATAGCCAAACCAGTTGAAGAAAAGCCGGTTACTCCTGCCAAAAGCGGACGCAAGATCCGCCTGATGCAGGGTAATGAAGCTGTTGCTTTGGGTGCTCTGGATGCCGGTGTAAATTTCTTTGCCGGATATCCGATTACTCCTTCAACAGAGATTGCTGAAATTTTAGCGTTGGAACTGCCTAAACGCGGTGGAGTCTTTATCCAGATGGAAGATGAGATAGCCAGTATCAGTGCTATAACCGGCGCTTCACTTGCCGGGGCAAAATCTCTAACAGCCACCAGTGGACCGGGATTTTCCCTGATGCAGGAAGGAATAGGTTTTGCTAAAATAACCGAGACTCCCTGTGTTGTAGTGAACGTTCAAAGAAACGGTCCCAGCACAGGAATGCCTACAAGTCCTGCCCAGGGCGACATTATGCAGTCAAGATGGGGTTCTCATGGTGATTCACCGGCAATCGTACTTTATCCTGATTCAGTAAAAGAAAGCTATGAACTGACCATCAGAGCAGTAAATCTTGCAGAAAAATACAGGACTTGTGTTATACTCTTATTGGATGAAGTAATCGGGCATATGCGCGAAGCTGTGACCTTACCGGACATTGCCAATATCAGAATAGTCTCACGTATAAAACCTACTATTCCCAGGCATTGGTATAAACACTATGATGAGAACCAAAAGTATTTGTCGCCTTTAGCCAGTTTCGGTGAAGGTTACAGATATAATGTTACGGGACTTACTCATGACGCACTGGGTTTCCCGACCAATAAACCCAATGAAGCTAATGATATGATGGAACGATTACGCAAGAAGATTTCTTATAATATACGCGACCTGGTTCAGATAGAAAGCCGTGAAATGGAAGACGCTAAAATTGCAATATTCACAGCCGGAATTACTGCCAGAGCTGCCAAATCTGCTGTTGCAGCCGCCAGGGCAGAAGGAATACCGGTTGGTTTACTGAGACCATTAACCATATGGCCATTCCCTGATGATGCCGTCAGAAAAATGCTGCGGAATGTTGAAACTGTAATTGTTCCTGAGCTTAACCAGGGACAATTGATACACGAAATCAGACGTCTGACCAAAGATAAACAAGACGGTAATCTAATTCCAATACAGCGCGCTAATGGTACGCTTATTACACCAAATGAAATCCTGCGTATAATCAGGGAGGTACATTAAAATGGCTAATATTCCGCAAAAAATCATACATGAATACCTCAGGCACGACAAGAAGTTTCCACATGTCTGGTGCGCAGGATGCAGTAACGGTATCGTTTTGGGCTCTATCATCAGGGCAATCGCTGATATGCAGCTCAACCGGGATGATATTGTGATGGTTTCCGGTATAGGATGTTCTTCCAGAATGCCTGTTTACGTAGATTTTAATACTCTTCATACTTTGCATGGCAGGGCAATAGCTTATGCCACCGGAGTAAAGATGTTTAAGCCAAACCTCAAGGTTATAGTAATTACCGGAGACGGCGACTGTACTGCAATTGGCGGTAATCACCTGATTCACGCTGCACGCAGAAACATTGATATAACCGTTATCCTGATAAATAACAACATTTATGGAATGACAGGAGGACAGGCAAGTCCTACCACTCCGCATGAAGCTATTGCAACAACAGCACCTTATGGAAACATTGAGCCGGACTTTGATATCTGCAACCTGGCAATGGGTGCCGGTGCTTCATTTGTAGCGCGCACAACTGCTTTTCATGCCATTGAAACCCAGAATTACGTTAAAGAAGCTATTAACCATAACGGCTTTTCCATGCTGGAAATTGTCAGTTCCTGCCCGGTTATCTATGGTAGACTAAATAAAAAAGGTAGTCCTGCTGATATGTTAAAGCACATGCGTGATAATTCTATCACATTAGCAGCCAAGGAAAAGCTTCCTAAAGAAAAGACGGAAGGTAAAATCATACGTGGAATTTTGAAACGTGATGAAAGAACCGAGTTTACTGATGCTTATGCCCAACTTGTGAAAAAAGTTATGGGAGGAAAGCATGAGTAAGGCTCACGAAATCAGGCTTTCCGGCAGTGGTGGACAGGGATTAATACTGGCTGGAATTATACTTGCAAACGCTGCTGTCATAGAAAAAAGGCGTGTAACCCAGACTCAAAGTTACGGTCCGGAATCCCGTGGCGGATATTCCAGAGCTGATGTAATCATCAGCGACAAGGAAATATTCTTTCCTGAAGCCACACGATTTGATATTCTTCTGGCTCTCACACAGGAAGCCTGTGATAAATTTATCTTTGACCTTAAAGATAAGGGCATTCTGATTGTTGATAATACTCAGGTAAAAAATATCTCTGTAATGTCAGAGCACACTTATGAGGTCAATTTCACAGAGCTCGTTACAGAAAAACTGGGAAGCCCTATAACAACAAACATCTGCTCTCTTGCTTTCCTGGTTAAAATTACAGGAATTGTTAAAGAAGAATCTTTGAAACAGGCAATTGCAGGTTCTGTGAAACCGGCTTTTCTGGATTTGAACCTCAAAGCCATGCAGCTCGGATTTGAGCTGGCTGTAAACTACGGGAAATAATATGATTAAGCATATTTCACACATTGGCATAGCTGTTTCAGATCTGGAAGCGGGTATTGCTTTTTATGAAAAGCTGGGACTAAAACTGGAAAGCGTTGAAGAAGTTCCAAGCCAAAAGGTAAAGGTTGCTTTCTTTCCCTGTGGAGACACAAGGATAGAGCTATTATCTCCTACAGCTGAAGACAGTCCTGTGGCAAAATACATCGAAAAGAAAGGTGAAGGCGTTCAGCATATAGCCTTTGCAGTAGACGATTTACCGGCAGAATTACAAAAAGCAGTAGCAAGTGAAATCCAGTTGATTGATAAAGAACCCCGTCCCGGTGCACATGGTGCAGACATTGCTTTTCTGCATCCCAAATCAACCATGGGAGTTTTAATAGAACTCTGCAAAGAAAAACACTAACAACACATATATTCAATCTATAAAAAAAAGGCTGTCTACTTAATTGTAAACAGCCTTTTTATTATTACTCATTCCTGCACAGGCAGGAATCATAATCAAATATTAAATAAGTCCATCCCTTTTCAGTAAAGCATCAGGATCGGGCTTCCGTCCCCGGAAGGCAACAAATAAATCCATAGGATGTACTGCATTGCCCTTAGAAAGTATCTTATTTTTGAAATCAAAGGTTACTTCATGGTTAAAAATACCTTTTTCCTTAATCAGTGACCAGGCATCAGCTTCCAGGGCTTCTGCCCACTTGTATGAATAATATCCGGCAGAATAACCACCTGCAAAGATGTGTGAAAAGCTGCAGGATATATTACTCTCAGGAATCAGGGGAAGCAGTGTTAACCTTTGTATAGTTTTATTTTCGAAATCATTAATGCTTCCCATTTCTTTAGGATCAGTCATGTGCCAGGCAAAATCCAGTAAAGCATATCTGAGTTGATTCAGATTCGCATTCCCTGCATTAAAGTTCCTGGCAGCCAACACCTTGTCCAAAAGTTCATCGGGTAGGAGTTCTCCGGTTTTGTATTGTTTAGCAAAGAGATTAAGAGCTTCTTTTTCCAGCAGCCAATTTTCCATTAATTGTGATGGTAATTCCACAAAATCCCAGAGTACATTGGGACCTGCCAGTGCTTTATAATTACAATCTGAAAGCAGGGCATGTATTCCATGTCCGAATTCGTGGAAGATAGTGCGCACTTCATCAAGACGCAACAGGGAAGGCTGTTCATCTGTAGATGGAGTAAGTGAAGCAACATTAACTACATGAGGACGCTTCATTCCATCTTTATACAAACCCTGCCCCCTGAATGCATTCATCCAGGCTCCGCCTCTTTTGGTTTCACGGGGAAACATATCCAGATACAGCAATCCCAGGAAACCACCTTTCTCATCATGGACTTCCCAGGTAGTGACGTCTTTATGATAAACAGGAACATCTGTAACCTGTTTTAAAGTAATACCATATATCTTGTTTGCAAGCAGGAAGAGACCCTCAAAGACATTTTCCAGCTTGAACCAGGGCCTTAGTTGTTCAGGGTCAAACTGGAATTTCTTTTCTTTAAGCTTAGTGGAATAATAATTGAAGTCCCAAGACATAAAGTCTGTAATTCCGTCAGTTTCTTTGGCAAAAGCTTTAATTTCATCCAGTTCTTTTTGGGCAGCAGGATATGCTATGTCATATATCTTCTCAAGAAAAGCTATTGCAGCATCGGGATTAAGAGCCATCCGTTCTTCCAATACATAGTGGGCATGAGTTCTATAACCCAGCAACTTAGCGCGCTCAAAGCGTAATTCAAGGATTCGCTTGATGTTTTCCTGATTATCAAACTTGTCATTAAAGGCTCGGGAAGCATATGCCTTTTGGATAGTCTCACGGATTTTCCTGTTTTTGCAGTACGTAAGAACAGGCACCAGGTTTGGCATCTGGAGATTAAACAACCAGCCGCCATCTTTGCCTTTCTGTTTCGCTCTGAAAGCTGCTGCCTGCAGGGCAGATTCAGGAATACCTTCCACTTCTTTGGGGTCGGTAAGATGCATTTCATAGGCATTTGTAGCATCTAAAACATTATCAGAATACTTGGGACTAAGTATACTCATTTCTTTATCAATTTCTGTAAGTTTCTTTTTATCTTCAGATGAAAGCATTGCACCATTACGTTTGAAGCTCTTGTAAATCCTTTCTGTGTAACGGTATCTTTCACAGATTTGCATCTGTGCTTTATTTTGAAAATCAGGTTTGGGCTCTTCTTTGTTTACACATTCCTGCTCATAAACAGCTTTAACCCGGTTAAAGATGACTTCGTCAGTCATAATAGAACTGCTGAATTCTGACAGCATAGGTGAAATTTGCTGCGCAAGGGCTTTAAATTCTGCATCAGATTCTGCAGCGTGCAGATTAAAGTAAATTCCTGCTACGTATTCAAGTTTTTCTTCCGCAAAATCCATTTCCAAAATCGTGTTTTCAAAGGTTGGAACTTCGGGATTGTTACGTATTAATTCGAACTTTTCTTTTGCCTTCTGCAATGTTTCTTTGATTGCAGGCATAAAATGCTCGGTTTTGATTAAATGAAAAGGTATTGCTTGTAGTCTGTGTTTGTTCTCTTTTTCCAGTAATGGATTACTCATTACGTTTCTCCTCATTGTGTATTTTATCTAATTCTTTTTTATCATCAGAACGGCTTAGAGTCACTTTAGCTAAAAAAGTAAATAACTTTGTGATGCAAAGAACAAGCCAATCTGTTAAGAATAATTAATTTAGAACTTATTATCCTTCCTTTTTGAGAATCAGGCAATTACCGGGAGATAAGCAAATTTTATATACGTTAAGTATTCCATTATTTATTTGTGAAGCATGCGCCAGAAAGAGCTTTTAATGGGGTTTTGATAAAGATTAAGCCTGAAAATAAAAAAAAAGATTGTCATGTTTTAAATACTTAGAATAATGGCATAAATATAAAGGGACATAAAAAAAAAGGAGGCAAGTGATATGAAACGCTTTGCTTTAATTAGCCTTATGATTCTTAGTTTAGGACTCACATTTGCATTGTCTTGCTACGATGTACAATATACTGAAACAGCAGGTGCAGATGGAACTTATCCAACTCCATACCTTGATCAAACAGTAACAGTTACCGGGGTGGTAACTGCTAATATGTACGGAACAAGTTCTTCCTATCCCCAAGGCAAGTTCTTTATATCTGATGTTACAGGCGGACCCTGGAGCGGTCTGTATGTTTACAGGTTTGGAACAGGTGTAGCAATAGGTGATATTGTCAATGTTACGGGTAAAATAATTGAATATTATGGTATGACAGAAGTAGCCGGAACAAGTCCAACCCCAACTATTCAGATTTTAAGTAGTGGAAATCCCCTTCCTGCTCCGGCATTGATTCAGACCAGCGTTTTGCAAAATCCAGCTGTACAAGCTCTTGGAGAGCAGTGGGAAAGCGTATTATGCGAAGTAAGAAATGTAACTGTAACCGCTACACCAAACTCCTATCAGGAATTTTACGTTACTGATGGCAGCGCACCCGGTCAAATTGATAACACCGGTATGATTTATAGCTTTGTTTGGTCTGGAATCACTATTGGTCAGTTCTGGGGAAAAATCGTTGGTAATGTTGATTATTCATTTGACATTTTTGGTCTTTGTCCCCGTGCTGAAAGTGATTTATATCCAACAGCCGTCGAAGACAATGTAGTTATTCTTCCTGAAGCCAAGCTAATTGGCAACTTCCCAAATCCTTTCGTTGGTTCAACTGAAATTGCTTTTAACCTCAAGAGCGTTCAACCCGTTCAGATCAATGTTTATAATCTTAAGGGACAGAAAGTCCGCACTCTGGTTAATGGAATTAAAGCTGCTCAATTGCACAATGTAACATTTGACGGTAAAGACGACAATGGCAAACAACTGTCTTCCGGCATTTACATGTACAAAATGACCGCCGGAAACTCAGTCGAAACCCGTAAAATGGTTATCAGATAATTATCTAATGCACTCTGAATTGTTGGAGTGTACAATTAATTTTGAAGAGCAACCAACCCCTTAAAAGGTTGGTTGCTTTTCTTTAGATGAAGACTTTGGGGAGGTAAAATGCAATCAGACTTGGATATTTCTCGTGAAATAGAACTAAAACACATTAACGAAATCGCAGCAAAGCTTGGTTTGTCACCGGATGATTTAGATCTTTACGGAAACTACAAAGCCAAGGTAAGATATACAGCATTAAAGAGAATTGAAGACAATCCAATGGGAAAGCTTATCCTTGTATCTGCCATAACTCCAACTCCCGCAGGTGAAGGAAAAACCACCGTTTCCATTGGTCTGGCACAAGCGTTGAATCGAATAGGTAAAAGAGCTACCGTGGCAATCAGGGAACCTTCCCTGGGTCCTGTCTTTGGCATCAAAGGCGGTGCTGCAGGCGGCGGCTGGTCTCAGGTTTTACCCATGGAAGATATCAATCTCCACTTCACAGGAGACTTCCATGCCATCACTTCTGCTAATAATACCCTGGCTGCTCTTTTGGACAACCATATCTATTTTGATAATGAGCTTAATATAGATCCCCGTCGTCTGACCTGGAAGCGTGTTCTGGATGTAAACGACCGCATGCTAAGAGATATCGTGATTGGCTTGGGCGGCAGCAAACAGGGCTTTCCACGAGAAGACGGTTTTGATATTACTCCTGCCAGTGAAATTATGGCAATCCTCTGCCTTTCCAATAATATGGACGAGCTTAAGGAACGCATCGGCAATATAACAATCGGCTTTACCTATGAGGGTGTGCCTGTCAAAGTCTCACAACTTGGTTATGAAGGAGCCTTGGCTGCCCTGCTCAAAGATGCCCTTAAGCCCAATATAGTACAGACTATTGAAAACACACCTGCCTTTGTGCATGGCGGTCCTTTTGCCAATATCGCCCAGGGAGCAAACAGTATCCTTGCTACCAAGACAGCTTTGCGTCTGAGTGAATATGTTGTTACTGAAGCAGGTTTCGGCTTTGATTTGGGAGCAGAGAAGTTCTTTGACTTGGTCTGTAAATACGGCAAATTCTGCACTGATGCAGTTGTCTTGGTTGCAACTGTCAGAGCTCTTAAAATGCATGGCGGAGTTAAATACAAAGATGTTTCACAACCCAATCCCAAGGCAGTGGAAGCAGGACTTCCCAACCTTGCCAAGCATCTGGAAAACATCCATAAGTTCGGCATGAAATCCATTGTAGCAATCAATCGTTTCCCTACTGACACGGATGAAGAGCTAAAAATAGTGAAAGAATTTGCCAAAAGCCAGGCTTTTGATGTGTCCATTGTTGAATTCCATAGTAAAGGTGGAAAAGGCGGTTTAGAGCTTGCTGAACACGTTATCAAGCTGGTTGATAAAGAAGCCTGCCAACTTCATTCCCTGTATGACTGGAACCAGCCGGTGGAAGATAAAATCTTTAGGGTTGCTTCCGAGGTCTATGGTGCCCAAAAGGTTGACTATACTTCCGAAGCAAAGGCAGACCTAAAAAAAATTAACAAATATGGTTATGATAAACTGCCAGTATGTATAGCAAAAACACAGAAATCCCTGTCTGACAATCCGGAACTTTTGGGCAGACCCAAAGACTTCCTTGTCACTGTCCGGGAAATCCTGATTTCTTCCGGTGCTGGATTCCTTGTTCCAATTACCGGTGATATCATGCGTATGCCCGGCTTGCCCAAACATCCTTCTGCAGAAGTCATTGATGTTGAGCACGACGGCAATATAAGCGGGTTGTTTTAATTGTACGTCATGGTGAGCTGGTCGAACCATGCTATCCTTCGACAGGCTCAGGATGACAATTTATCTATGCAAAGTTGCGTAGCTTTACAAAGCTGCGTAAAAGTGCAGGATTGGAATCCTACACTACGCACGTCATACCCGCGAAGGCAGGTATCTAAAGATTCCTGTCGGAGTTTATCATGACAAAAGGAAGGACAGGAATGACAACTAAATATAAGGACAAGAATTTATGACCAAAAACCTAAAAGAAATTTACAAAAAGCTTGAAGCTCTGCGCAGACCTGAAAGAGCTATCGGCAGTGCCAAATTCTTTCAGAGCCATCCCGGCGGCTACGGAGAAGGTGATACTTTTTATGGTATGACTGTTCCTGACCAGAAAGCTCTCGCCAAAGAATATTTTAAACTGCTTACTCTGGAAGAAATGGCTGAGCTTCTAACCAGTCCGGTACACGACATCCGCATTACGTCCCTGATGATGCTGGTCAAACGTTATGAAAAAAGCAGGGATGAAGCTGAGAAAGAAGCTATCGTTAATATCTACTTAAAGCATACAGATTATATCAACAACTGGGATTTGGTGGACACCAGTGCTCACTATATACTGGGACCGTGGCTCTTAGACAAACCCCATGATATTCTTTTTGAGCTGGCAGACCGCAATCATCTCTGGAGTCAGCGGATTGCAATGATTGCATCTTTTCATTTTATCCGCAAGGGACAGTACAAAACTTCCCTAAAGCTTGCAAAAAAGCTGCTCCACCATAAGCATGACCTTATCCATAAAGCGGTTGGTTGGATGCTGAGGGAAATAGGCAACAGAGACTATAAGACTGAATATGACTTTCTGAAGAAACACTACAAAACCATGCCGCGCACCATGCTGCGTTATGCAATTGAGAAGTTCGATGAACCGATAAGGCAGGATTTCCTGCAAGGAAGGATTTTGTGAATAAGATATTACAAAAGGCAGTGTTTCTATCCGCACTTCTGGTATGCATATCGCTATCTTGCCAGGTTGCTGAAGAGCCTGACACTTTGAGCATTGTTCCGGTTCAACAGCTTTCTGAAATAACCGACACACTCAAGGTTGCAAATGGTAAATTGGATTACAGGGATTCTTTTTATCAGGGAGCTTTCCAGGCAAAATCAACTGTACGTTCAGAAAAATATATCTTCTCCGGTTTAACTTTAGGGCTTACTCTAAACCTTATTGGAACCATTATTGCTGCTTCAACAGTTAGTGAAGGTCCGCCTGCAAATATTCCTGACCTGTATGAAGAAAAGGGATTTTCCGACGGGTATCATAGGCAGGCGATTAGTTCTCATAAAGCTGCAGCCATAAGTGGGGGTCTCATTGGTTCAACGATTCAGATAGTTATTTTAGTAGCTATCTTAAAAAACATCTTGGGTGATTTAAGGTCTCCGAATAACATACTTTCTTTTAGGATGATGAAGTCCTACTAAATAACTGACAATAAGTATCTTATTCCGTGGATTATTTCCAGACCCCAGCCGATTATTCCCAAGACAAGGCAAAGATAATGCCCAAGTCCCGGTTTATCATATTTATTACCCAGTTTGGCATTGACTTTGTTTATATAGCTTTGAACCGGTAGCAGAAAGGCGATGCCAAAGGAAAAACTCATAAAGTAAAACAGGGTATCAAAGACCCCTTTCAGTTTTAAAACATAGGAAAAGGCATACAACAGAATACCAAACAGTACCCAACCCCAGAATAGTCTTGTTCCGTTGAAATCTGACCGGATAACAGCATTCAGTTCTTTATCCGTTTCAATCTTTTCCAAAATCATCAGTTCTGCCAGCATCCAGCCGAATTCCCGGTCAAAAGAGCGGTGGCTTTGCTTCTTTTTACATGCCCAATAGTACCATTGTTTGTACCACCAATACAATTGATACAATCCCAGTGTAAAAATGCTCATTTTAATCAGACGCGAGAGCGGTATATAGAAATAAACATTGTGGGTGGTGTCGCCGTCCAGATACTTCTGAAACTCATCCATGGTATTGTCCCCGGTATGAGGAATAGCAGATTCCGGTTGATGAATTTTTTCTAATAGTTCAGGAATGTCCTTAATCTTTTTCCAGGGCTTGTTTATGCCGTCTGCTACATAGGATTCCACTTCCAGTTCCTGCTTCAGAACCTTATCAATGATTGTGCTCTCAGAGACAGGACCCTTGGTCGAGCCAAATTCGGAATAATACCATTCTGACATACTTTCCACTCCAAATTAATCTGCGGTTAATCTCACCGGAAAGCGTTAAATATTGTCAATCATTTATTTAAGCAACATGCATGAATATCTCATTTTTAAACGAATCTGCTATTTAAACGTTTAATTCTTTAATCCTTCTTAGATGCAATACNNTGCTACCGTAATGCTACCGTATTGCGATTTGGCAATCATATACAAATTGTTTGTGAGTTGGACATATGTCATCCATGAAGGGTAAGTTAGAATTTCGTCTTTCTAACTGGGGTTTCCATCCCAATCTATGTTATTTCGTTATTACATGACTATGATATGATTGATTCATTTGTACTACCACTTAACATGGTTCTTTGTGTCTTTGTGGTGAAATAATTATTTCCGTGTCTCATGTTGATTCTGTGTGTTCTGTGGTTTAAAAACAGTCTGGATGATACTGACGCATGAGAAAAGTTTCTTTCTGCGCAGGAATGGCAACACGAAAACAATAGTTTGAAAACCTTAATTTCATTGACATAAGTCCATAGTATAAAAACATTGCCAGACTGGATAAATGTATAATAAATCAAAGAAATATATCGAAAAAGCATTGGAGGCTTTAATGAAGACAGGCGGAGACAGATACGGAACTCACCGCGTTATTGAACCCAAAGGAGTTTTACCTCAACCGGCAAGAGTATTGAACAACGACATGAGCGAGATTTGGGATAATGAACTGCTGATTGACGTTATCCGTTTGAATGTGGATTCTGCTTCTTTTCACCAGATAAAGAACAAGCTTCTGAAGCAAGGTCACACTGATATGGAAAAAGCTTTTGCCGACCACGTGATTGACCTTACCAACAGGACAGGCAAGCATAAAAATGAGGATACAGGCTCAGGTGGAATGCTGATTGGCGTGGTTGCCCAGATTGGACCAAATTTTGAAATGAAAGAACAAATAAAAGTCGGTGATAAAATAGCCAGTCTGGTTTCATTATCCCTTACTCCGTTGAAAGTTAACAAAGTAAAAAGAGTCTTGTTAGATAAAGACCAGGTGGAAATTGAAGGACAGGCAATCCTGTTCTCCAGTGGAATTTATGCCAAATTGCCTGAAGATATGGATGAGAACCTGGCCCTGAGCGTACTGGACGTTGCAGGTGCACCAACCCAGGTAGAAAGGCTTGTTATGCCCGGTGATACTGTTGTTATAATCGGAGCTAACGGAAAATCAGGCATATTATGCAATGCCATAGCCAAAGAGAGAGCAGAGGTTTCCGGTAAAGTAATCGGTGTTGTACGTAATCCTGATTATATTGACACCTGCAAACTGACCGGCTGTGACGAAGTTATCATTGCTTCTGCCACAGATGCTCTGACCATAGAAAAAGAAGTCAGGAGACTTACCAACGGCAAGATGGCAGACGTTGTTATCAATGTGGTAAATATTGAAGATACAGAACTTCCCACTATCATGGCTTGTAAAGACAGAGGATTGGTCTATTTCTTCTCGATGGCAACCAGCTTTACCAAGGCAGCACTTGGTGCAGAAGGCATCGGTGCAGATGTGGATATGATTCTGGGTAATGGCTATGCACATGATCATGCCATTATATCTGTTGATTTACTCAGACGCAATCCCACTTTAATGAAGATTTTCAAAGAAAGATACATAGATTAAATAAACCACGAAGGTCACGAAGAAAACACGAAGATAAGAAGTTTACAAACCAGGATTTAGAGGTAAATATGGCAACAATCAAGAACATTAAAAGCATAGCCACTCCGGCAGAATGGAAAGACTGGCACTGGCACTTGCGCAACCGCATTACCAAAGCAGAGGATTTGAAGAAATACATCAAACTTACTCCCGAAGAGGAGGAAGTATTCAGATCCAAGATATTTTCTTTCCGTATGGCGATTACACCATATTACTTATCACTAATCAACCATAAGAATCCCAACGACCCGGTTCGCATGCAGGCAATTCCCAGGATTATGGAAAGCCATATCTCAGTAGAAGATATGCCTGATCCTCTGCATGAAGATGCCGATTCACCTGTAACGGGAATGACGCACAGATATCCTGACCGCGTTTTACTTCTTCTTACAGATCAGTGCGCTATGTATTGCCGTCATTGTACCAGGCGCAGAAAAGCCGGTGAAACGGATGCTCCCATGCCACCTGATAATGTGGAAAAAGCTATTGAATATATTCGTCAGAACAAGGAAATCAGGGACGTTATCCTCAGTGGCGGAGACCCTCTTACTTTATCTGATGAAAGACTGGATGAGGTGTTGGGCAAACTAAGCAAAATAAAACATGTTGATATAGTCCGGATAGGTACCAGGTTGCCTGTTGTGCTTCCGCAAAGAATTACCGATTCACTTATAAAAGTGATGAAAAAATACAAGTTTCTATGGGTGAATACTCATTTTAACCATCCGCAGGAATTGACTCCTGACGCCTGTAAAGCACTTGCCAAACTGGCAGACGCCGGCAAGGTTCTGGGCAATCAATCCGTTTTGCTCAAAGGCATTAACGATAATGTGGATGTTATGAAACAGTTAGTGCATATGCTGGTTAAGAACAGGGTTAGACCATATTACATTTACCAGTGTGATTTATCAGAAGGTATTGCGCATTTCCGTACACCCGTTTCCAAAGGAATTGAAATCATGGAAAGCCTTAGAGGACACACTTCAGGGCTTTGCATTCCAACTTATGTTGTCGACGCACCCGGTGGCGGGGGAAAAATACCTGTAATGCCTAACTATATAGTTTCACAGATGCCGGGAAGGGTAATCCTGCGTAATTTTGAAGGTATGCTAACATCTTATACCGAGCCGGATTTTGTAGCTCAGAATCCTGATGATTATAAGGATGCCTGCCCCGAGGAAAGAAAATCCACAGAAGGCGTTATGGCTCTTCTGAGAGGGAAAAAAGTATCTCTTGGACCTGCTGATACAAGGCGCAACGGTAGAAGAAAGAAGTAATCAGAAATGCCGGACTCAAAACCGGCATTTGTTTACTTGTAATCTTTCTGCCCTGATAAAATATGAAATCTACAGTTACAAATATCCAAATTAAGCTGAGCAAAGGGATTTATTCCATTGCTGGAATCTGCAAGAACTGCGGCAAGACTTCGTTACTTAATAATCTTTTAACAACTCATTCCAGTCAAAAGTTTGGAGTTTTAACTACCGGAAGAGACGGCGAAGAAATTGATGTAATTTTCGGTAATGCCAAGCCTGCCGTCAAATTACCCGGGAATACTCTTTTCACCAGTTCCTCTGCAACTATGAATAAGCTCGGTTCTGCTGTAGAGATTATTGCCAAATTGCCATATTCTGCAGGAAACAAACAACTTTGGCTGCTAAAGACAATCAGAAACATTGAAACGGAAATTGTTGGTCCCGGAAGTGCTGAAACACAAATCCAGATTGCTGAAGTGATGCTGAAAGAAGGTGCGGAGATAGTACTCATAGATGGTTCACTGGACCGAAAGTCTATTGCTATGAGTCCTAAAGTCAAGGGAGTTTTCATTGTTACAGGCAGCAGTTTTGGCAGTCTTGATAAAATTACTGCTGAGCTATCTAGGCTTTACAGGCTTTCAAGGGTGCCGGTATATAAAGACAATAACCTGAAAGCAATAGAAGACAGCATTGCTATTTTTAGGCATGGAATCTGGCAGAGAACTGAGCAGAATACATTAATTGGAAATGAACAAGTTTTATCAGATCTGATTGCTAAGACTTACGTTAATAAACTGTACTTTGCGGGTGCGCTTACAGACTCAATTCTGAACAATCTAAAACCTGCAATTAAAGAAATTAAAGATATAATAATCAGGCATCCTTTGCAACTGCATATTAATAGTCTTAATTTGGATTATCTGGCTAATACTCATAGACTTTTTTGTTTAAAACCGTTTAATATTATTGCAATAGCTGTAAATAGCTGGTCTGTCACAGGTAATCATTTGGATTGTACACTATTAAGAGAAAAGCTAAGAACGCAATTTCCATCTTTATTGGTTCTGGATATCTATGAAGGATAACCATTTATATCTTAGAAATCTGATTGGGAGTATATGTTGAAAGACAGAGAACAGGCTACAAACAAGACGATTAATCTTGGCTTGGGTTATAATATCCTTTTATCAATCATAAAAACTTTTATCGGGATATTTGGCCACAGTTCGGCTCTATTGGCTGATGGTATAAACAGCACTTCGGATGTTGTTTATTATGTAGCAGTCAAAATCCTGACCAAGCATGCCAACAAACCTGCAGATAAAGAACACCCTTACGGACACAGGCAGCTGGAATCGATATCTGCAATTGTGGTTGGTGCTTTTATTCTTACAACAGGTGTGGCAATATTCTGGGAAACTATCAATGCCATTTATGACTTATTGACTAATATCAAGCCCGGACAAGCTGCATCTATTTTTGCTCTGATTGCTGCTATCTTTACACTTATTCTGAAGATTTATCTATACACGATTACCAAACGAAACGAAAAACTTACAAAAAATCCTACCCTCAGAGCTCTGGCTAATGACCATTTAAATGATATTATGGCTTCAATCAGTGTTATCATAGGTGTAATTGGCGGTCGGATGGGTTTTCTCTGGATGGATCCACTGGCAGGTGCAATTGTATCTGTTTTCATCCTCAGAACAGGTATCAGCATAATCATGGATTCCTCATCTGAACTCATGGATACATTTCCGGATTTGTCATTCAGAGATGACCTTAAAGCAACCGCTGAACAGGTCGAAGGAGTCCGACATGTGGATGTGATTGGTATGCACAGGTTTGGACCATATTTTATTATCAATATAAACATTGGTGTGAACGGCAGTATAACTATTCAGCAGGGACATGACATTGCTGATAAAGTTGAAGAAGTTTTGCTGGATAAATATTCAGGTTCACTCAGGAAAGTGCATATCCACTATCATCCTGTTGAATTTTGCCCCCATAAGGATGATTAATGCTTAAAGGTAGAACGTATCTTCTTGTTATAATTGGCTTAACTCTTGTTCTCTTTATTGCATTAACCTGTTTTTTCAATGCTGGTAGTCTTAAGCAAAAAAACCAAACTCCGGTAGCTGACACACTAAAAAGCTGGACTATTCTCACTATTCCTGATGGCGGCAGCTTGTATTCCGTTCTTGGCAAAACAAGCCTGCCCATGCAGGAAATAGCTGTATTTGCCATCCAATTTGGTGAGCAAATAGATGTTACCACCATACAGCCGGGTGATACCCTCAAGATAAAACTCACTCCCGATAACCAGAAGATTGAGCGCTTGATATACGTTCCTGAAATAGATGAACAGCACCACTTTTACCTGCAAGGAGATTCTCTGGTTTACAGAAGAGCAAATCTGCCAATTCAAAAAATAATACGTTTACTTAATGGAACTTTGGATAACACTCTGGATAAATCTTTGCTGGCGATGGGGCTTAATCCTACCGAAAAACAGCAAATCAACAACGGACTGGAAAGCGAAATCAACTTCCAGCGCGATGCCAAGAATGGAGATACCTTCCAGGTTTTATTGGAAGAAAGATATTTGGGAAAAATACGTCTGCCCAAATCAAAAATCATCTATGCCTCTTACAATGGTAAAAAGACCGGTTTGCACGAACTTTTCCGATATACCGATACAGATGAGCAGTCTACCCTGAACGGATTATACACTAAAGACGGCAAAAGCAACAACGTAAGCGGTGTCGGCTATCCCTTAAACAGGATTCACACTGTTTCCAGTTTTGGCAGAAGGATAGATCCGATTTACGGAAGCTGGAGAATGCATCAGGGTATTGATTATCGGGCAGGATACGGCACTCCTGTTTTTGCAGTTGCCAATGGTACTGTAACAATGGCAAGTTGGTATGGCGGATATGGAAAGACCGTCATTGTCAGGCATCCCAGTGGTTATTCAACTCAATATTCTCATATGAGTTCAATTGGAGTAAACAAAGGACAGAAAGTCAAGCGGGGACAAATCGTTGGAAGAGTTGGCAGTACCGGAAAATCGACCGGGGCGCATCTGCATTTCGGACTCAAAAGCGGAAAAAGTTACATCAATCCAACTAACCTGAGAATGGTTGGAGCAGAAAAACTTAACTCTTCCCAAATGGTTAGATTTAAGGAACAACAGGCACAAATCCGGCAGCTTTTGCTTCAAAGAAATATTTCCTGATTGTAAAGGGAATGCTTATTGCTTATACTATAAGTAAATAATAACTTCCCAAGGAGCTTTTTAATGAAGCATATGTTCTTACTTGTCCTGCTTCTTCCTTTATATTTATTTGGTGCAGTGATTACACATTCTATCGAAAACGCCGGACTTGAATATAATCATATTGCTAATAGCTATACATTTTCACCCAATTCTGACTATGTTTATACATCTGCACCCGGGAGTTACAGACTGCCTGTTAAAACTGTAAATATTGTTCTTCCTCCTGATGCAGCAGAGATTAGCACGTCCTTTAGAATAAATTCCCTAAAATCAGTGCCTGCAAAGCAACCGGAAATAAATACTCCTTTTTCAGATGGAGACAGAATCCTTCAATCCCAACCTGCTTTGCAGCCAAATGAACATGTAATCTTTCAGGGTACCGGCAAATGGGGTGATGTAACTTATGCACGTTTTGCTGTTTTACCGGCTCTTTACAATGCGAATTCCCGGTTGTATGAATTTGCAGAACAAGTAACCATAAGCATCAGTTACAATTCTGCTCAAAGCAAACCCAAGAAGTCTTCCAATGTCCCGCAGTTGCTCAGCAAGGATTCATCCTTTATCAATACTTCAAGGATAGCTGAATGGTATCCGCATACCAATCAGAGAACGTATGACTATCTGATTGTCACTACTCCCGCATTGTATTCTGCAGCGCAATCCCTGGTCTCTTTTCATCAGAACCAGGGCATGGTAATATCTTTTGCAGATATAAGCACTGTTCTGGCAACTTCCACCGGTACCAATCCTGCAGATAAACTGCGCAATTACCTTGTAACTGAATATATCAATTCTCCATTTACATATCTGCTTTTAATCGGTGATATTGATGTAATCCCAATCGCGTATCTAACGCCTGAACCCAATGGAGATAATACAGTTCCCTCTGATTTTTATTACAGTGATTTGAGTTCCAATTTTGATAATGACTTTGATGGCAAACTTGGAGAATACAACACCGGAATGGACTATACACCAGAGGTTATGGTCGGTAGGATTCCCTGGAATGATGCAAATACTGTCTCTCAAATCTGCACCAGGATAGTCAATTTTGAATCTGCTAATCCACCCTGGAAACGAAACACTCTCTTGCCTGCCGCTATCCTGAATTATGCCGATGAGGTGCCTGATGTTAATTTTGAAAGGACTGACGGCGCTACATTTATGGAATACTGCAAATCCACCGTTCTTCGCAATTATCAGAATACAACCATGTATGAACAGGCGGGATTGTTTCATTCCATTCCAAGCGATTATATGCTCAAAGCTGATACATTGTCCATGCTGTTAAACACCCAAAACTACGGAATAGTAAACTGGAGCGCTCATGGCAGCCCAACCAGTTCTGCCAGAAAAGTCTGGCTCAATGATACCAATAACGATAATCTTCCCAATCCTCAGGAACTCCAATGGTATACCTTGCTTAATATTGATACTTTTGATAATCTTACTAACCAAAGCGGTTCTGTTTTCTTCTGCGCTTCCTGCCAGAATGGCATGATAGATCACACCACAGCTTCTTTGGGAGAATACCTTCTCGCCACAAAGGCAGTTGCAAATATTGCTGCCACCCGTACAGGCTGGTATAAGTTAGGCTGGGAAAATCCGGGCTGGGGTGGATTGAGCTCCTATAACTATCATTTCCTGGAAAATTATGCCAATAATGGTATGACAGTTGGTCAAGCTCATGGATTTGCTAATTGGCTACACACACAATACTGCTTGTTTGGCGATCCCATAGATGACAACGGAATCATCTGGCCAGAACTGCAGAACATATATACATACCTGTTATATGGTGATCCTGCAATAGGTTATCCTTCTCAGGTAAATAATCCTGCGGGGCAAATCCTGGTCTGGGAACCACTTGGCAACACGGGTAACACAGTAGTCAACGGTTTGCTGGAAGTTGCACCTTTTAACGTTGTGTACACAGACCATTTGATTGAAAATTACAATTACCTCAACCAGTTTGATGCCGTTTTCTGCTTATTCGGACTTGGTTACGGTCAGAATGTCTACACCCTTCAACCTGACAGCCTGGAATATTCTTATCTTCTGGACTATCTGCAGCAGGGTGGAAAAGTCTATATGGAAGGTATGGTAAACTGGGACCCTACCGATTCCCTGTTCAGCAGGTTTGGAACCTGGGCACCCTTTGACCATGTTGCTTATATCGAGCAATTAAGATACACCTGCGGAGATATTACCCAAATCTGGGATTATGACGGCTACAACGAAGGCACTCCCGCATTGGAAGTATATGGCACAACATCTCAGCCTTTGTTCCATTCTTACAATCAAGTACACGTAAACGATGTTATCGGCATCTGGAACAGGATTGGAGAAAGCAGAACCATCAGCAGTTCGTTTGAACTGGCTGGAGTATATTCCGACCTTTACACTTACCCGGAATTCCTGAGCATAATACTGGACACTCTGGGAGTTTTGCAGACCACACCTGTATCCAATAATGATGAAAACATCACTCCGGCAGTTTTGGAAGTATTCGCATCACCTAATCCTTTTAATAATTCTGTTAATATCAGTGCAAAAAGCAGCAAACCAGTCAGACTGAGCGTTTATAATATTAAAGGACAAATGATAACAACAACCAGGCTTTTCCCGCAAAACGGTAAAATACAGTGGGTTTGGGATGGCAAAAACTCTAACAATAACCACCTCGCAGCTGGTATTTACCTGTTCAGGCTTGAGAACGGCTCAAAAACCAGAGTAATCAAAACACTCAAACTAAATTAGTTTAATTTATTACAATGCAATATACCGTGCATATTTATGACACTATATGTGTCTTGACAAATAATACCTCAAATTTCTTATGTTATTTCTGATTTTTGAACAGGAGATTGAAACTTGATACAGAAGAAACCACAGAATCCGGTCAAAGTAATGACTAAAGCTATAAGCAGAAGCAAAATAAAGAACTACGCTCCCAAAATCCCAATCTATCTTGAAAAGAAGAGTTTCATAATCAAGACTGCTGATAATGCCCAGGAGCTCTATGATGCTCTAAAGCTGCGTCATGAAATCTTTATTGAAGAACTTTTGCACAAGAAAAAGAAATCCGGGATGGATATTGACCATTTTGACAGGAAATGTGACCACCTGCTGATTATAGACAAAAGAAACAATAAGCTTATCGGCACCTACCGCATGCAGTCTTCCCTGCATACCAAGAAATGGTATACTGCCACTGAGTTTCACATGAAGCACATCCGCAAACTTCCCGGCAATAAACTGGAACTCGGACGTGCCTGCGTACATCCTGATTACCGTAACGGAGTTACAATATCTCTTTTATGGGAAGGCATCCACG
The DNA here is from genome assembly GCA_002435865.1 of Cloacimonetes bacterium UBA6097. Classification (GTDB taxonomy): domain Bacteria; phylum Cloacimonadota; class Cloacimonadia; order Cloacimonadales; family Cloacimonadaceae; genus UBA5614. The sequence continues at coordinate 43,992 of DIWV01000004.1, forward strand.
CTTATATGCTGGCAAGCGATACCAGATATATGTTTGGCTGTTCCAGCATTAAAACCATGGATAAAGAAGAAATAAAACATATATATTACTATCTGAAACAGCAAAACCATATCACAGACGAACATAAAGTCCGACCCCGCGGAAAGTTCAATGTACACGGTTTGCGGCGGCATCTGAGGAAACACCCCCATTCACATGGAGTAGTTGAGTCCATTGAAGTCCTGCAAAAAATCCCTTCATTGCTGCAGTCATACCTCAAAGCCGGCGCAAAAGTCTGTGGCAGTCCTGCTATAGATAAGAGTTTCAGGTGCATAGATTTTCTTACATTGCTGGATGTAGCCGATATGGGCGAAAAGTATCTGCGAAAGCAGAAAAACGCTGAAACTGCTCAACAGGGATGATGTGCCCTTAGAGTGCGGAACTGATTATATATGGATTGGTTATATAGATTTATCGGTGTCGTGTTCTGGCTTAAGCTTTTTTTTATCAGAGCCTGGATTATTAAGTGCTGCACCAAAGACCCTGTTAGGCAGCGCCAAAAACTTTCATGGAATACTACTTACATCAGCAGAGGACTTCTAAAGCCGTTTGGTCTGAAAGTACATATTGCAAATCCCGAAAAACTGCAGGTTCTGAATTCTGAAAACCACCTTATTGTTTCCAATCATGTTTCCTACACAGATATACTGATAATGGCATCATGCCGTCCGTTTGTCTTTATCACATCAACAGATATGGCAGCAAGTCCTTTTTTGGGGGATATTACCCGGCTGGGCGGAAGTCTTTTTACAAACCGCAAAAAACATACAACACTCCCGGAGGAAATAAACAATTTTTCCAACGCTCTTAAACAGGGATTCAATCTTGTCCTTTTTCCGGAAGGAACCAGCACCAATGGCGAAACAATCAGGGATTTCAGAAAATCCCTCTTCCAGACATCCATAACCGCGCAAAAGCCGTTATTGCCGATTTGCATCAAATACAAAACCCTCGATGGCGGGCTTATAGAAACCCAAGCTCAAAGAGATATCGTCTGCTGGTATGGTGATATGAGTTTTGTTCCTCATTTTTTCAAACTATTGAAGCACCAGGTTGAAATTGAAGTAACTGTACTTGATCCTATTCCTTTTGACCCATCTGTAAAGCGTCAGCAGCTTTGTGATACAGTACACAAACTACTTATAGCAACCTACCATAGTTAATTTCTATACCATAACATCACATAGGCAAATGTTAATCGTTTGATATAACCAGCAAATATGCGGATCAGGCAATCTGGTTGGATTTTTTATTTTTCCTTTTGTATACGGAAAGATATCCAACCTCTGGCATCCCAACCGTAATCAGGTACATATGCGACCACTTCATTTGAATTTGGGGTAGTAAATAGGGTATGTGAAACTATGTATTTATCGGCTTCTTCGATTGATGAATTATTAAAAATCCTAAGATAGACTTTATCGCCTTGCCATGCATCTTGATTTTTACCAGGTGGAAAAAAATTTATTCCATTCATTGTCCAGAAATGGCTAATTGTAAAATGAAGTCCTTGAGAAGATTGCAAATGAGATGGATGATTGATTAAAATGTCGTCTCCAGTTGGATTGCCTTCGTTATCTAGCGGACTAATAATACTATCGCCTCCGTCTTTGTATAATTGTATGAGCCATCGACCTTTTTCCGGTACTTTGACAAACGCTACCGGATAATCAGGCTTTTCCTTCAAAATAAGCTTCAGGGTTTGAGTTGTGTCACCCTTAGCAGCAATTTCACGAAATAAAACTGTTGTGTTGATAGCAGCTATAGTCCCAACTAATAATTGAGCTAATATGAGTAAAAAGTATAACTTCATTGTTACCTCGCAATTCCATTTGTAATATTGTCTATATAATATCTGCGACAGTTGATTTGTCAATAGATAACTTATTCTGGTTTTGTTCATAATACACTCAAAAACTTTGTTAACTGCAATTTCCCTTCAATTACAAGAAATTGCTTGCCATATTTACCTGATTCATTAAATTAATGTTACAAATGGAGAAAATAACCATGAGAGAACACAGATGAATAAAAAAGTACTGTTATTGATTCTGATGCTTGGCGCATGTCTTTTAAGCGCTCTTACCCTGCAGGAAGCAAAGGAACTGGCTTTACGGAACAACTCCAGGTACCTTGCCCAGAAAGCTGCTTATGAATCTGCCAAATGGAGCAGACAGCAGGCTTTGAGCGGTTTGTTTCCCTCACTAACTGCCAGCGGTAGTTATGTTTATCAGGACCCTGCCGTTGTAGTTAATACCGGGGCATCAGGCTATACTCTCAATCACGACTCGCGCAGTGCTGCTCTCACTCTTTCCCAGCCGCTTTTTATGGGTGGAAAACTCTGGCAGGCATACAAAATAAGCAGTGTAAGCGCTGAAATGTCGAGATTGAACCTGGAAAACCAGCGTCTGAGCATCCTGAACGAAGTGGAGAGCAAGTTTTACAACGTTTCACAGTTAAAGGATTTGCTGGCAATTAGTGAAAAGGACCTGGCAAACACCAGACAAAACCTTAATATCACTGCTGCCCGTTATGAAAATGGGGTTCTATCCCAGGCAGACTATCTGAAGATGAGTTCCAAAGCTGCATCCAAAGAAGTAGCATTAATACAATCACAGACTGCGCTTGAGCTGGCCAAACAGGATTTATTCAGCTTCCTGGGTTTGACTGAAACAGTTGAACTGCAAGCAATTGAGCCATTATATGAACAAACTGAACTGGGTACATTTGCCGAATATAATACCCAGCAGACAAAGGCTTTTTCCCAAAAAGCAGAACAGGTGTCTGCCAGTGAAAACCTTAATCTGAAAACCGCTGAAGCTTCTGTACACCTTTCAAAAAAGGCATACAGTATTGCCAAAGGTAATTTCCTGCCGACAGTTCTGCTTTCTGCCAGCCGTTCGTACAGGGAAAACGGAATGGACCGTTATGAATTTGATGCCACAAATACTATTGCCTTAACCGCATCAGTCTCCTTACTCCCTTTATGGAATAATTACTCGGGCTCGCGCAAGGCGTATTATGATGTTCAGAAAAGCGAGCAGGATTTCAAGACTGCATCCGACGGCATTAACCTTGCCGTTAAAGCTGCAGCATTCAATCTTATAAGTTCTGCCCGGCAGGTAAAAGCAGCGGAAATTGCACAGCGTTATGCTGAACAGACTTATCAGCAGATGCAGGAACGCTTCCGCAATAACATGATTTCCACTACTGAAATGCTTGATGTGGAAATAATGCTGGCATCTGCACAAACAGGACTAACTAATGCTATGTATTCTTATCTTAAAGCCAGGTCATCACTTTTGCAGGCTTTGGGAACTGATGATAAAAATGTTTTAAACTCCCTGATGGAATAAACGGAGGAAGAATGAATTTTAAAAAAATCGCATTATTATTAATAACAGCATCAGTAATGATAGCTGCTTGTAATAAAAGCAATTCCACCCCTGATAAAAAACCTGTCCGCGATGACAAGCAGCCTGTTATGATAGAAGTTTTGCAGCCCAGAACACTGAACGAGTATATAACAGTTTCGGGCAAACTGGAAGGAGCCACCGATGTTTCCATGTCGAGTGAAACTTCCGGTCGTATTCTGCAGTTGTACAAAAAGCTTGGAGATAAAATTAACAAAGGTGAAAAGATTGGGATGGTTGATAATGAAATCTACCGCATCAGGAAAGAGCAGGCAGAAGCGGCCCTGGAAACATCTCAGCTTAATCTGACCACATCAGAAAATCTTTTTGTTTCTAAAGCCATTTCACAAGTTGAATACAACAGTGCTCTGGCAGCTTTTAAGGGCGCAAAAGCCAATCTGGAGTCTGCAGTCCAGGCTTTTGATAATTCATATCTAACTGCTCCGGAATCTGGAGTTATTTCTAATCTGATGGTTAGTGTCGGTCAGTTTATCAATTATGGGACTCCCGTAGCTTTTATAACAAACGATAACGTTTTGATTATCAAAACAGGTGTAGGAGAAAGCCAGGTTAGTAAAATCAGGCAGGGGCAGCAAGTAAATATTTTTGCTCCCGGAAAGGACGAACCTGTAAAAGGTTTTATCAAAGGTTATGGTATCAGACCTTTGCCCAATACCGCTAATTATCCTGTAGAAATCCAGTTAAGCAATGCTTCAGGACTTCTGCCCGGAATGGTGGTTACTGCGAGGATTCTGAGCGGAACCTATAAAACTCAGCTTTTTACATCAATCAATAATATTATCAAAGAATACGACCGCAATTATATCTATGTTGTTAATGACAAAGATGTTGCAGTCCGCAGAGAAGTTGTTCTTGGTAACATCATCGGAGAAGATGTAATTATCCTATCAGGAGTAGATGTCGGAGATAGAATAGTAGTAAGCGGAATGGAAAACCTGGAAGACGAAACACCAGTCCAAATCAGGAGCTAAGATGTTTTCTGTTGCTGAAACTTCAATCAAGAATTCTATCTTAATAAACATGCTTACTGTGGCAATCCTTATCTTTGGATTGGTTTCCATGATAAGCTTGCCCAGAGAAGAATATCCGGCCATTGATTTTGGCAGTGTTTTGGTGATTGTACCTTATCCGGGGATTTCACCCCAGGAAATAGAACAACTTATTGTCACAAAGATAGAAAGTGCTATCACTGATATTGACGGAATTGATTATATTTCAAGTACTTCAGAAGAAGGCAGAGCTACAATCAGAATAGCTTTTGAAGTCAGCAAAGACCCGGAACAAGCTTTTACTGATGTCAATAATGAGTTGGCAAAAGTAACTGATCTTCCCAACGATGCGCTTGATCCTATTGTTATCAGGCTTAATATGCGTGAAGTTAATCCTATTGCACAACTTGTTGTCGGCGGGGATTTCTCGCCAGGTTCACTTAGAACGATAGCAGAAAACCTGAATGATGGTATACTTAATATTGATAACATTTCCAAATCAGATATCCTGGGTACCCGTGACAGAGAAATCTGGATAGATGCCGACCAGGCAAAACTTGATGCTTACGGTATTACTCTCAGTGATTTAACATCTGCAGTCCAGGGGAGAAACCTGAACCTGCCGGGTGGAAAATCAAGCTTTGGTAAAATCGAATTTCTGGTCAGAACTCTGGGTGAATTTGACAACACAGAACAGGTTGCCAGTATGATTGTGCAGTCTGATCCCAATGGCAGAGCTATACGGATTTTAGATGTTGCTGCTGTAAGGGATACTTTGCAGAGACCCCAAACAATTGCCCGGCTTAATGGAAAAACTAGTGTCAGTTTGCTAATTTACAAAAAAGCAGAAGGCAATATAGTAAAAGTTATGAAAGATGTCAGGGCTTATGCTGCAGAGTTTGAAAAGAGCGTCCCCGGAGCGAATATCAGTATTCGTAATGATGGTTCTATAGATGTAAAAAACGGTCTTAACGCTTTGGGAAGAAATGCTCTATTGGGAATCCTGCTTGTCTTTATTATGCTTCTTGTTTTTTTGGGTTGGAGAAATGCATTGCTGGCTTCTTTTGGTATTCCCCTTAGTATTTTTATTGCTTTTATTTTGTTGCCTTATTTTGATATAACTCTTAATAACCTGACAATTTTTGGTATGATTATTGTAGTCGGCATGGTAGTTGACAATGCTGTCGTTGTTCTTGAAAACACACATCGATACAGGGAAATGGGCTATTGCCACAAAGATTCTATTGTAATGGGCGTAGACCAGGTGATAATGCCTGTTTTTGCTTCCACATTAACTACTGTTGCTGCTTTTTTACCACTCCTGCTGATGCAGGGTGTATTAGGGAAGTTTTTGGGTGTTATGCCTGTGGTTGTTACTATTGCTCTGTTGGGTTCATGGTACCAAAGCATGGTTGTTTTACCCAATAATATATGGCAGTTTGGCAAAAACATAGAGTCAGACAGTAAACGTACAACAAAGTTAATTTCTCCTTTAGTTAAACTATACCAGAAGATTATTGTCAAGGTACTGAAACACAGAGCTATAACAATATGGGGAATAATCATAATCCTGATATTATCAATCGGGGTCATGGGAACAGGGCTAATCAAGTTTGAATTCTTTCCATCTACCCTGTCCCAAACTTTTGGCATAGCTATACAGACACCGCTTGGAACTAATCTGGATGAAACAGAGAAAGTTGTTAAAAAGGTAGAAGAACAGATTCTTAACCTCAAGGAAAAAAATGATATTGATTTCATTGTCAGCACCGTAGGTTCCATTGGCAACGAAGGCAGGCAGGATATCAAATCCAGTAATGCTCAAATCAGTGTTGATTTGATAGACATTGATAAAATGCAATACACACATGACCAGATAAAGGCTTCAATCCGCAAAATTCTTGAAAAAACTCCCGGTATTTATACTTACAGATTTAAACAACCGCGCTCTGGTCCTCCGGTAGGCAATGATGTGGAAATTCGTGTTAAAGGCGAAAACCTGCAAAGACTTGCGTTTATCTCCGATGTTATCCAGGATAACCTGAAGAAAATACCCGGTGTTGTGGATATTGATGACAGCTTTGACAGTGGTAAAAAAGAAATACGTATCATTCCTGAATTGGATAAACTTGCCATGTACGGACTTACTGTTGCCCAGGTTGCAGGAACTGTCAGAACCGCAAGTTATGGTACAGAAGCTTCCAAATTCAGAGGCAGCGGAATTGATGAATTTGCTATAATTGTAAAACTGGACGATAAATACACACAGGATCTGGAAATCCTCAAAGGACTTAAGGTTCGTACACGTTACGGAGACCTTGTCGCTATCAGGGATTTAGCTGATTTTGAAATTGTCAGCAGCCTGTCCAAAATTGAACACCGCGATAAGAAAAGAGTGGTAACAATAACCGGTGCAGTTGCTAAATATAATGATAACGGCAAGACACGTAAACGCACACCTTCTGAAGTGGTGACAGCTCTAATGGGAGACAAACTCAAGAACACACAGGGTTTACTTGGCAGTTTTGAAAAACGCTTCCCTGGTTATACTATAGAATTTGGCGGAGTCCAGGAAGAACAACGCAAATCCTATACATCACTGTTTTCGGCTTTTCTGATTGCTCTTTTGATTATTTATACTATCCTGGCTTCGCAATTCCGTTCCTATGTGCAGCCATTGATTGTCATGATGACAATTCCCTTTGGTTTTATTGGCGTGATGATTGGACTCATTGTGACCGGACTTCCTTTCTCAGTAAATACTTTGATATCAGTAATTGCATTGTCCGGAGTTGTTGTTAATAATGCCATCCTGCTGATAGACTTTATTAACCAGGAACGTGAAAAAGGCACAGACCGCTGGCATGCAATTATTAACAGTGGTTCTTTACGTTTGAGACCAATTATTATGACAACAGGAACTACTATTGCCGGCATGCTGCCATTGGTATTCAGCAGCAGTCCCAGCACTCAGGCATGGCGTCCTTTGGCTGTAAGTTTTACTTTCGGATTGACATTTGCCACTTTCCTGACTCTGTTTATCATCCCGGTTATTTATTCCATGGTAGACAGCTTCTTCAGCAAATTACACATGACCCGTTTTAAAGAGCACAGCAAATTTGACGAAGTAATTGAGTGTAAAGATAAAAATGTACCATTACCTGAAAGCGAAATACCGGAAAAACCTGAATAATATATCTTCTATAATTAAAAAAGCAGGCGTAAATGCCTGCTTTTTTTTATTTAACATTCTTATAATATAGTTGCTTTAAAAAGTAAGTCCTACTCCCACAAAAGGCAGTAAAGGTTTGAACTGCACACTTCCTTCGAGCATAATATTTTTTCTATATAAATACATAGCTCCGATTATACCTGTGCCAAAGGTTACATATTTGCCTTTGACCGTATACACTTCGGTATTGGGGTCATTTACTTCTATCAAATCTGTTCTGAGGGCAGTTCCCGTAGCAAAGTAAGGATAGAAATTACGTCCCATGTTGATAATGTACCCTGCCATAATTGTTTCGTAAGTATCTCTTACTTCAAGAGCACCAAGAGGTAAATTGGGAGGTATATCATTAGAAGACATGTCTGCTTTAAAGTTTTTTGCTACCGGTAAAACAGTCTTATTATACATCAATAGCACATGTTTGATATTTATACCAACACCTGCCTGTGACCAATTGGCATGTACAAAAGCAGAATAGTTACCTGTTAAGGTATCATTCTGCGCAAACATCAGAGGGATTAATTGTGTTAAAGGATCAGACGTCTGCGCAAACAAATTACAAGACATAGCAAACACAAGAATAATAATTATTATCAGTGTTAGTTTCATGATGAGGCTCCTCGGTATCTTTATCTTCTTTGTTTATTACCTTTGTAACTGACGCATTTGTCAAGTCTTTTAATATTTAACCCTGTAAAACTACACAGGTGCAGCCAGTGGGATTAATAAGCAGAAACTTAATCATTTATTATTTGTCATTTTTCTATTGTAATACTATAACTCCGCTCTATGGGTATCATATATCCGATTCCAAGATATGGCATTACAGGGTAAACCTGGAGATTTCCTTCCAGAAAGAAACCAATGCCAATCATATAAAAAGCTCCTATTATTCCAGTTGCAGTAGATTTATACTTACCCTTGATAGTATAAACCCCGTCTTCAAAGACCGGATTATCACCTTCATGAATTTCCCAGACTTTTCTGTCTATGATAACTCCAGCTGCTGCAAAGGGAAAAAAATCTTCACCCAAATCAAGGATATATCCGGCCAAGTAAGATTGATTTTCATGGAAGGTTTTGTGAATAACATCATTTTGAGTAATCACATAATCCATATCCAGATCTTCCTTCAGGTGCTTGTAATTATATCCAAACAAGTCATTAGAATTACGGATAAACAGAGCATGCTTAATCGTTATTCCGGCTCCCACCAGTTTCCAGTTTGCCTGCACAAAACCGGCATAAGATTTAGTCAGGACTTCATTTACTTCAAATTCATCTGTTTTCCATTTTGTTACCACATCTTTGTTCTCAGCAATAAGATGCAGGGGAAGAATCCACATCAAACATAACGTGGACAGTAAGATAAATTTCATGGGTCCTCCTATTTCAGGAGCATCATTTTATGAGTGGAAACCTTATTTCCCGCTTTAATTGAGTAGAAGTACAAACCACTAGCTGCAGGTTTATTGTTGTTATCTCTGCCATTCCAGGCAATGGAGTGCTTGCCTGCACCATATAACCCTTCTGACAAAGATTTAACCAGTTCTCCCTTCAGGTTATAAACTTTTAAAGATATCCTGCCTTTTGCCTGCAAATCAAAGGTAATAGTAGTATTGGGATTAAAAGGATTGGGATAATTTGACAATATAATCTTATCTGGTAAAGTACAATAGTTATCCTCATTTGCCTGACCGGGATTGTATTCGTAGCACCCCCTGTCAATAGTCGCTGTTCCGTTGTTATCACCATCAAACAATCTGGGAAAACCTGCTAAATCGAAATGAATGATAGAGTAATATAATGAATCCGGATTTCCGGTATCAATACAGGGAGAATCAGCAGCAAGCCTGAAATCCGTTTCGGAAATAAATCCAGGGTCACCAATAACATTGTTACCCATATTAGTTACTATTGCAGGTAAAGCAAATTCAGTATAATTATAGGAAACTTCCGGCAAAGAATTACCTTCATAACGCGCAAAATCGTTAGTGTTACCCCAGAATATATTATTTACTATATGTGAATTACAGGCATAAGCAATAAAGATACCTGCGCTGTTGACAGCATGTGCTGCGTTGTTGTTAACTATTGTATTATTGGAGATTTCCGCTGAGGAGTTAACATGGCAGATGCCGTCTTCATGATTATCCCTGATGAGATTGCCCTGAATTATAGTAGGATTATCATTATTCATATAGAAAAGATAAATTCCCCAATTATTATCGTGAATTGTGTTATTTAGAATATAAGCATAACTACCTGAGTCAAAACCTATGCCCATCGATCCGCCTGATATATCATTTCCCATCAGGATAGCTGAACTGTTAGTCAAAACCGCAACAGTTGATGCCTGAATCATTCCGTTTACTATAGTATTATCTTTGATAACTGTCCCCAATCCATCGTTACACCATACCTGAATAGAACAGATTGTATTACCGTAAATCTGATTGTTTTCAACCAGGACATGCGGAGAATCAATATAAATACCACAGCTGGTTTGAGTCATTGCACCATTGTTCCTGATTACAGAGTTCTTTATTGTTCCGTAACCAGCTATAAATCTTATGCCAAGAGTTTCATTATCCTCAATCAGGCAATCTTCAAAAGTTGTCAGACCCGTACCTATACATGTTACATTTATTTCATTCAGTTCTTTGAAATGGCAATACTGGAAAAGGTTTGTGGCAGAAGAGATTATATTCACTGAATTGGTATTAACGTGATTATAGCCTTGTATCAGTATACTGTCTTGCTCTGTACCGATAGCTACAACTTCCCCATATATGGATAAATCCGAATTCGAATCCAGATATATTTCCACCCCAGGTTCTATTATTAATTGAGTTCCTTCAGTTACCACAAACGGCATTTCGGCATAATATGGCGATATTGAGTTTAATAACGTGCCTGAGTGCGGCGCATAATTCATACTCGTATAAACCGTTAGATAGCGGTCTCTGACCAGGGTATGTTGTGCTCCGGTATTTGAAGTTATGGTTAAACTAATAGTAAAATATCCCCCATGTTCATATATATGTGTTGGTGATATTTGATCTGAAGTCCCGCCATCCCCGAATGTCCATAGATATGTGCTGTCTGTACAGTTAAACGTAATTATTGAACAAGTAAAACTTGCTGATACAGTAGGATTTGCAATCATTACTGTATGGTTAGCTTCAAATTGGATATATATATCTTCAGCATCATTTTGAAAATACAAAGCACCCATATCCGGACGTGTTCCATCCAGGTCTGCAATAATAAAAGGTGAACCGGTATTAACACATGGTGAAGCAGCTTGTAAAAGAAAGTTATTATTTAAATGGTCGGCAAATCCCGGCTCTTCATTGATGTTTCCTGTTCCATCTGTCATTTCCTGTATATTACAAAATGTAACTAAAGCCAGGGGGCTGGAACTTATTACTCCGTAGGTATTGTAATAGACTATACAACTATTGACGTTAACCGGACACCCGGCATTAATCCTTATTCCATAGCCTGTGTTGTGGCAGATTGTAAGCCTGTTCACAATCGCACAGGAATTCTGCAGATAAACTCCCCCGCTGTAAGAACCTGTATTGTTATAAATCACCAGGTTATTCAGGGTCGGGGATGCATTCCTGACAGAAATGCCGCCTCCCAGGGCAAAATTACCACCTGTGACGGAAAAACCGACCAGGACTGAGGTAGTGTCTTCATTTGTGGTAAATGTGACCACACTGCCACTTCCTGTGCCGTTAATGACTGTGTTCATGATTGTCTGCTGATTCATGTCGAAGATGTAATCCGATGATACTATAATTGCTTTGCCTTCAAAATTGATGTTTTCGGTATATGTACCCGGTGCAACCCTTACCATATCGCCGTTATTGCAGGCAGTGATTGCTCCCTGGATTGTGGTGTAATCGGATGGAACAAGGCGGGTTATAGCCCCCAGTCCCACAAATGTAAAAAGTAATGCAAAAAAAAGGATATTCCTCATGGTTATCTCCTTTGGGTATTATGTCACTGAACCTCTCTTTCCCCAAACCTTAAGCAAGGTTATACCCTTTGAACTATTAAAGGGCGGTTTCTATTTTTATTTTTATTCATTAATATCATTCCGGAATCTGTTTTTAAGAATACGAAGTATTTTGAAAAACTATTTTTGAATAAAAGCAAGGTCTATTTATTGTCAAGATATTGTTTTAGTAAGTTCTGATAGTTTTCAGTTCAATAACCAAAACTTGACACAGGAAGCATAAATATATATTTAACTAAATATGTTATGAATAAATTAGAATGCTTTGAAACATGAAAATCCGGGAGGAAATATGTGCGGACGCTTTGCCCAGGTTGTTAAGCACAACCAATTAAAGAAACTAATTGATGAGCTCAATATCAGGAATCAGGATGAACAGATTGAACTAAACTTCAACGTAGCTCCCACACATCCTATTGGCGCCGTTATGTATAAACATGAAGACCGCTTCCTAACCTTTTTCCGCTGGGGTTTGATTCCCGGCTGGAGTAAGGAACCCAGTACCCAATATTCTATGATAAATGTGCGTTCAGAATCCATATTGGAGAAGAAAACTTTCAAGAATGCCCTTCTCCGCAGGCGTTGCCTGATTCCTGCCACCGGCTTTTACGAATGGCGCAAGCCCGATAAACAACCCTTTTTCATCCATGCCAAAGACGATGAACTGCTTCTGATGGCTGGAATTACGGAATACTGGAATGGCTCAGACGGAAGTTACATCCAGAGTGCTGCCATCATTACCACCAATGCCAATGATTTTATGAAGCCCATACACGAACGTATGCCGGTGATTTTACCTCCCGATACATGGGAAAGCTGGCTCACAGACAGCTTCCAGGACCCTGCATCCCTGCAATCTTTTCTAAAGCCTTGTGCCGATGACATCCTGGCTTCTTATCCGGTTAGGAAACTGGTTAATTCTGTAAATGTGAATTCGGAGGAATGCTTAAAGCCAATGGTTTAGTCTTTTGTAGTAGGAAAGGTATCTGGTTCTTCGCGCTCAATTCTATCATAAGTTGTCCGTTGCTGATTCACGGGAGATGCTAGGGTGATCTAAGGGTGCGACCCTTAGATCACCCTAGCATCTCCCTTGTATCTCTAACGGATTGAATTAGGTAAAATGTAGAGTCTGAAACGGTAGACACATAAACTTATTGACATTAAGTATATTTTGCCATTATATGTTTATAATTATTATCTTTCATTGAAAAATTAAGGATTTGTAGCATGATTTCAGTTAAGGAAGCAGCAGATATACTGGGAGTTACATCAAAAACTATTTATCACTGGATTGACCAGGGACGCCTTCCATCGCACCGTCTGGGAAAACAATATTATCTGGAACAAACCGAGGTTGCCAATCTTGCTGCAGAATTGAGAAAGCCTGTAAGCGAAATCACTAAAACTGATTCTGATCTTCACCTCAGCGACATGCTTGCCATTGCCGGAATCTATTACAATGTTCCAGGAAAAAACAAAAATACTGCTCTGCATAATGCCCTAAACTTAATCAAGGGTGTAGAAGCTAAAATGATGGAACCAATCTTCCAGATGTTCCTGACCCGGGAAGAGCTTGCTTCCACCGGTATTGGAGATGGAATTGCCATTCCACACGCAAGAGGGACATTAGTCGGGTATGTCAGCCAGCCATTACTATCTTTATCATTTCTGGAACAGCCCATTGAATATGATGCAATTGACGGAAAACCTGTAAACATACTGTTTCTGCTAATCTCACCAAACGTTCAGACACATTTGCGGATATTAGCCAAACTGGCATATTTACTAAGGGACCATTTATGCCGGGAAACAATTATTAAGCAAGCCCCACGGGAAACAATCCTTTCTGTTATAGCCAAAGCTGAAAAGCATTTAGGTTCATAAATGTATTTATTTATCAACGGATGCCTGATAATGATGCTTGGCGGGTTTTTTGCCATGTTGATAAAAAGCAAAACTGCTTCTTACCGCATAGCTAATCTCGGTTTGTTTTTAGGTTCTTATCTTATCAGTATTCCGGTCATCTCAACCCTGATGGGCATGCACAATCTCCCGGTAAATATTGGATGGATGGTGCCCGGAGGAACTTTTTCTTTTAAGCTTGATGCGCTTTCTGCCTTCTTTTGCCTGCCGGTTCTTATCATCTCTCCCCTGGCAATGGTGTATGGCAAATCATATATGGCACATGAAGACAAACACTTGGGCAAACACTGGTTTTTCTTTAACCTTCTATCTGCCTGCATGTTTCTGCTGATGATATCCAATAACGGCTTGATGTTCCTGATGATATGGGAAATAATGACCCTTGCTTCTTTCTTCCTGGTGATGTATGATGATGAAAAAAATGAAGTGCGTGAAGCCGGCTGGACTTATTTAATTGCTGCCCATATCGGAACAGCAGCGCTTTTGCTGCTTTTTGCCATTTTGGGCAATGATGCAGGCTCCCTGCAATTTGACCGGATAGCAGCATCAAATCATACTGCTTTAAGTATAGGTATCCTGTTTTTTCTGGCCATATTTGGTTTTGGTGTTAAAGCCGGATTTGTACCTCTGCATATCTGGCTGCCTGAAGCTCATCCGGCTGCTCCCAGCCATATCTCAGCTTTAATGTCGGGCGTTATGATTAAAACCGGCATCTATGGCATTCTGCGTATACTTGTTTTACTGGGACACCCTACTGCATACATGGGCTGGACACTTGTAATAATTGGTATGGTCTCAGGTGTGACAGGAGTTGTCTTTGCTTTGGCTCAGCATGATTTGAAAAGACTTTTGGCTTATCATAGTGTGGAAAATATCGGTATTATAGCTATCGGTATAGGAACCGGAGTTTTGGGTTTGGTTTGGAATATCCCTTCTCTGGTCATTCTGGGTTTTGGAGGTGGACTTCTGCATGTGTTGAATCATGCATTATTTAAAAGCCTGCTGTTCTTCGGAGCTGGAGCTGTAACTCACATAACCGGAACAAGAAATATAGAACTGCTGGGGGGCTTGCTGAAAAAAGCACGCTGGACAGGCTGGACTTTTTTAATTGGTTCAGCAGCTATCTCAGGATTACCGCCGTTTAACGGTTTTGTCAGCGAGTTTTTTATCTACTTTGCAGGGATTAGAGGAATTAAAACAGCTGCACCCGGACCCGTAATCCTTGCAGCTTGTATTCTGGTCAGTCTGGCTTTAATTGGCGGGCTTGCAGTAGCTTGTTTTTCCAAGGCTTTTGGCATTGTCTTTTTGGGTGAACCGCGTTCTGAAAGAGCAAGCAATGCACATGAAGCAGATAAAATGATACTTTTGCCGATGTTAATTCTAAGCTTTTTATGCATTTGCATAGGACTTCTGGCACCCCTGACCTTGTATCTGGTTTTACCTCCATTACAAACATTGGTGGGATTTCCAGTGCAAATTGGTTATTCAACTGTAGGTGTTTTGCAAATACTTTCAATTATCACATTACTCTTTGCTCTGTTGATAGTTCTTGCAACAATGTTCTACTTAATCAGAAGAAAGCTTCCACGTGGTACTGAGGAATCAACTGCAGGAACCTGGGATTGCGGATATGCCGAACCAACAGCACGCATGCAATATACAGCTTCTTCTTATGCCCAACCACTTACAGAGCTTTTCCAGCCATTGCTGGGCACAAAACAACACGGTAAGAAGGTAGAAGGATTTTTCCCTGCTCAGGCTGATTTCCATTCCGAAACACCTGATGCTGCAAGGGAAAAACTGTTCACCCCAATTTTTGTATTGGTAAACAGGTTGATATCTCCGTTTCGTAAAGTCCAGCACGGTAATTTGAATGGTTACCTGCTCTATATAGCTATCACTTTGATTGTCTTATTGGTATGGAAGACTGGATTTCATTGATGAATATATATTCCTGGATTTTCCCTCTCAGCGCTTTAATGCTTTCACCCCTTATGCCTGGAATTATTAACAGGGTAAAGGCTATTGTTGCCGGCAGACATGGAGCACCTCTCCTGCAGTTGTACTTTGATTTATATAAATTATTGCGCAAAGGCTCTGTTTACAGCACTTCCACAACTATGATTATTCGTTTTGCACCTTCAGTAATAATAGCTTGTCTGGTTCTCGCCACCATGATTTTACCCTGGGGAGGGATGCCGGCACCCATCTCTTTTTCAGGAGACTTTATCCTGTTAATATACCTGCTGGGGCTGGCAAGATTTACTACCGTGCTGGCTGCTCTGGATACCGGTTCTGCTTTTGAAGGAATGGGAGCCAGCCGGGAAGTGCAATTTGCTGCCTTGGCGGAACCGTCTCTTATGTTAGGTTTTTTAGTACTGATTCTGCATACAGGAAGCCTTGGATTATCAGAAATATCCTCCGGAATCAATGTTGCGGACTGGCAAACATCGGCACCTGTACTGATTATGGTCTCATTTGCCTGGTTCTTTATCCTGCTGACAGAGAATTCACGTATTCCTGTGGATGACCCCAATACTCATCTGGAACTGACAATGATTCATGAGGTCATGGTACTGGATTACAGTGGGCCTGATTTTGCCTTTATCCAATATGCCGCTGCTCTTAAACTCTGGATATTTGGAGGTCTGTTGGTCAATCTGGTTGTTCCGTTACGTTTAGAAAGTCTGGGCTTGCAGAGTTTAATATTCATTTCAGGTATGTTTATAATCAGTTTGCTGGTGGGATTAACGGAGTCTCTTATGGCAAGGCTTCGCCTGGTAAATATATCCAAGATTTTAATCGGTTCAGCAACCTTGAGTCTGATTGCTTTAATGGTTAAACTCGTAGGATATTACCAATGACGGCAATTCCTGTTATTTTAATCCTCTCTTGCTTATTTATACTGGGTTCCAGCCGTCTGAGTGTTGCTATTCGTGTAGTAGCTGTACAAGGTCTTTTTTTGGGATTGCTGCCTTTAATTCGCAGTGCAGGACACTTTTCTGTAGCCATTTTAATCTTGGGACTAAGCGGCATTATTTTCAAAGGCGTTCTCCTGCCGTGGCTTATGCAGACCGTTGTAAAGCATACAGGCGTGCAAAGAGAATCAGCTCCCTATGTAGCGTTTGGCACCTCAATTTTAATTGGCGTCTTGCTTTTGGGATTATCTACCTGGATGGCAATAAATATGGGCTTTCCTGCTAATACTTCCTTGTTGATGATTGCTACAGCAATGTTCCTGATATTGGTGGGTTTGTTTTTGATGATTGGACGCCGGCTGCCGATTATGCAATGCCTTGCCTATTTGATTCTGGAAAATGGCGTATATGCATTGGGTGTAAGCATCAGCCTGGAATTTCCCCTGATTGTGGAACTTGGTATTCTATTAGATATCTTTGTTGCTGTCTTCCTGATGGGCAATCTGCTTTTTCATCTGGACAGGAATCTTCAGGATAACGGAAATAAGCAATGAACATCCTGATAAGCATCATTCTGATACCGGCAATAGCAGGAACAGCTTCCTACTTTATTCCCTCCAATAAGTTCAGAAGATGGCTTTGGGGATCTGCTGCCGTTATCCATTTATTACTTTCAGTATACGTTTCTTTCTTAATCCCGCATATGCAAAGCATCTCCTGGATTGGAATGGACGCACTTAGCGCTCTGTTTCTCTCCCTGACCAGCCTGCTTTTTATGATGGTAACCATCTATGGCTGGGGCTATGTTTCACGTGAACCTGCAGAACAGTTTGCCGATATTGAAACCGGAGGATTTCTCAAGAACACACCCGAATCCATCTTTACAGGCAGCTTACTACTATTTCTGGCAGCGATGAGCCTGGCAATTTTAAGTCGGCACTTTGGGTTACAGTGGATGGCAATTGAAGCTACAACTCTTGCCAGCGCACCTCTGATATATTATCATCAAAACCGAAATTCTCTTGCTGCGGCCTGGAGATATCTGATACTCTGTTCTGTGGGAATAGCAGTTGCCCTGATGGGTATATTTTTTATCGGATTAGCTATGCCATCAGGCATTAAAGATTTAACTTTACAGGCTTTGTTGCTGCACGCTTCTCAGTTAAATCATAAATGGCTTCAAGTAGCTTTTATTTTAATGCTGGTCGGATACGGGACTAAAATGGGCTTAGCTCCAATGCATAACTGGCTGCCAGATGCCCACAGCGAATCCCCTTCTCCTGTTTCAGCTTTGCTTTCAGGTGCTTTACTTAATTGTGCTTTCCTGGGTGTTTTGCGCATTCAGCAAGTCTGCTCTGCTGGTGGTATTGCAGCTTTCGGACAGGAACTGCTAATCTTATTTGGATTGATATCTATGGGCACAGCTGCTATCTTTTTACTCGGACAAGTGGATTATAAACGCATGCTGGCATATTCCAGTGTAGAACATATGGGAATTCTGGCTCTGGGAGTAGGAATTGGCGGACTGGGTATATTCGGTGCTCTTTTGCATGCTATTAATCACTCAATTGTCAAAGCTATGCTGTTTTTAACTGCGGGTAACATCCATTACCGTTTCCATACCAAAGTAAGCTCTAAAATAACCGGACTCGGAAAAATTATGCCCATCACAGGATTGCTTTGGTTTGCAGGATTTCTGGCGATTGTCGGCACACCACCCTTTGGTATTTTTCTTAGCGAATTTACTATCCTGAGGGCAGGCATTGGACAGCATCTCTGGCTTGTTATAGCGTTATTTTTGGTCTTTCTGATTGTGGCATTTATCGGGATGGCAGGTGTCTTTATACATATGTTCTTCGGTAGAACTGATGCACACCCTTACAGAGAGAATCGGGGAGCGGTCAGACCCATCATTATTTTTGCTTTGCTTGCATTAGTTCTCGGACTGTGGATTCCAGGCTGGTTGACTAAGACAATCCAACAGGCAGCAATCTTGATAGGTGGAGTTGCCAATTGAGTGCAAATACCTATCTTTATAACGGTCAAGCGCTTACCCTGACGGATTTACCAGTAAGTTCCACAGCAGAATTCCGTTCAGAGATTATTGAGCACATAAATAGTGGCTCCAGGATTGTGTCTTTCTTTGGAATGCCTGACAAGGATGAAATTGCTCTAATCGCAGTATTAGCCAATGACACACAAGGTAATCTGGAAGTGTTGCGTACTGTGGTTCGGGATTCTTATACATCTCTTACACCCGAAGTTCCACAAGCGCACTGGTTTGAACGAGAGCTGGCAGAACAATGGGGAATCCATCCTGAAGGGCATCCCTGGTTAAAACCTATCCGCTTTCAACAGTTTATAAATAGAAAACATAGCAACGAAAATTCAGAAACTGCAACTATCAAGCCAGGAGTAACAGATTATTTCAAGGTTCTTGGTGATGAAATTCATGAAGTTGCCGTTGGTCCAGTTCATGCGGGTATCATTGAACCCGGACATTTTCGCTTTCAATGTCAGGGTGAAAACGTTCTGCATTTGGAAATTGAACTTGGATATCAACATAGGGGCATAGAATCCGCTCTGGCAAAAGGTTTGAACCAACGTACTATTCATTATATGGAAACCCTGGCAGGAGACACATCTATAGGACATAGTATGGCTTATGCCATGAATATGGAAGCTCTCTCCGGAATTGTTCCACCTTATCGCAGCCAAATCATCCGGGCTATAGCTCTTGAACTTGAACGTCTTGCTAATCATACAGGTGACCTTGGAGCACTGGCTAATGATATCGGTTTTTTACCTACTGCATCCTTTTGCGGCAGGCTCAGGGGAGATTTTCTCAATCTAACTGCCCAATTCTGCGGAAACCGATTCGGACGCAATCTTTTGTATCCCGGAGGTATCAGAAGGGATATTTCTGAGAACACTATCTCACATTTACAGAAACAACTGCCTATACTTCTTAGCAGCGTTAATGAAGCCATAAATCTATTATGGGAAACACCGTCTGTAATGGCACGTTTCGAAAATATAGGCACAATTTCACATGAAGATATTATCTCACTTGGTATAGTCGGAATGCCTGCCCGTGCCGGAAACGTTCGCAGAGATGTACGTTGTGACTATCCCTGGGGAGCTTATATGTTTTTGGAATCTCCTACTGTTACCATGCAAACCGGTGATGTCTATGCCCGCGCCAGTATCCGTTGGTTTGAAATCCAGAATTCCGTTGCTTTTATTCTCAAAGCTCTGGCTGCTTTAACTCCCGGACCTGTGAGAGAAGAATTACCACCTTTAGGTGCAGATAAACTTGCCGTTTCAATGGTTGAAGCCTGGCGTGGTGAAATCTGTCATGTGGCAATTACGGATTCATCGGGTAAGCTCAAGCACTATAAAGTCACTGACCCTTCCTTCCATAATTGGTTCGGACTGGCTCTTTCTTTGCGGAATCAGCAGATATCCGATTTTCCATTATGTAATAAAAGCTTCAATCTATCCTACTGCGGTCATGACTTATGAGGGAAATACCATGCTGAAGATAATCCACGCACGTATCAATCAAGGTTATAGAACTTCGGATTTTCCGGCTGTACCACCGGTAATGCCTGAGCTTTTTGGGGGTCTGCCCGAGTTGGAAAAGGACAAATGCAATCACTCTTGTTCAGATTGCATAAAAGTCTGCCCTACCGGTGCCATTGTTAAAACTAACGGGTCACTGACTCTGGACCTGGGGCTTTGTATTTTCTGCCATGCTTGTGTGGAAGCCTGTTCGTATCAGGCTCTCAGCTTTTCTCAAGACTATAGATTATCAGTTAATAAAAGAGAAGATTTGCTGCTTTCCAATAACACCTTCCATCTTGCCAAAGCTGTGGATGACAAGGCAAAACGCATTTTCGGGCATTCTCTTAAGCTAAGACAAGTTAGCGCCGGAGGCTGCAATGCCTGTGAAGGTGATACGAATGTCCTGAATACGCTCGTTTTTGATTTGGGCAGATTTGGCATCCAGTTTGTAGCTTCACCTCGTCATGCAGACGGCTTACTGATAACGGGTCCTGTGACTGAGAATATGAAACTGGCTCTGCTAAAAACCTATGACGCAGTTCCTGCACCCAAACTTGTTATTGCAGTTGGTGCCTGTGCTATATCAGGTGGAATTTATAGCGGTCATCCGGAAACAAACAACGGTATTGGAGATTTACTTCCGGTTGATTTATATATACCAGGTTGTCCTCCACATCCCTACACGATTCTGGATGGTTTACTTCGATTGATTGGTAAAATATTATAAATGCAATCCTATTTACATTTTAATTCTACGCTCTCAATTCTATCTTAAATTATCCCTTGTATCTCTAACGGATTGAATAAGATGGGAAAATAGTAATTATAGAGTTATGAAATAGGTATCTTACTTACTTTCTGTTAATTCTGTATTCAAAACTTTAAAACTTTGCTTGTATGAATATTATTCCCCTGCCTGGCTTTTATCAGGTAAACTCCGCTGCTGACAGGTCTTTGCAAAATGTCGGTGCCGTCCCATTTCAATGAATTAGTCTTAACTTCTTTCCATTGACGAATCAATTGTCCTTTCAGGTTATAGACCGATATATCGTCTATAGAATCATTTCGGTGGGAAACATTAATGGAGAGTTCCCTGCGGAAAGGATTGGGGTAGCAGTCCATTATTAAAGAAGGAGTCGGGGCAATTTCATCCTCATTACCAACATAAGGCTGGGCTGTTATGGTATAAGAATATGTTCTGTTATTCAGGCTGTCAGGATCATTGGGAAGAACAACTTTGGCAGTAAGTTCCATAAATCCTGTAGTATCAGGCGCCCAGGGCAGTGTTACATTAGCAAAAGTCCCCGGCATAAGAGACGGTACGCTGGCTGATGCCAGAACTTCATCTCCTCTCATCAGATAAGCTGTTGCAGTATCATTAACTATCTGTGAAGTACCTGCATTTCCGATAACTGCCGTGTAATCGGAAACCACATTCTGCATGGGAAGCTTTGGACCGGTCAGGTTAACTGCTGCAGGATTGCCCGGATAACTGGTTTTGGGCATAAAGATGTACATTGTTCCGGAATCCAGAGAAACCTGCAGGTTATTGTATTCTGCATTGGAAAAAGCTACTGCAGGCAAACCGGGCAGGACACTGTAATAATATCCGGGACCACCGGGATGAATATTTATTCCGATTGTGGCATCTGCATTAAGCGGAGTACCGATATGAGGACCGTAGATTAGATCCACCTGACCTGTCTCGTGCAGTCTTGTCATTAAGTTATATTCATTGGTAGCGTTATATTTCCAGTGGGCTGCCAGCCATTGTACAAAGAAAATCCTGTGGGGAGCTGTTCCGTATGTTTCATACATAACTGCACCGTTCTGCATGCCAAGGTCATCCCAAAGCGGAGCAATCAGAGGTCTGATATTGAGGGTGGCAAGTCCGTTACCGTAATATGGCAGGGTCAGATTGGCACCGGGATTTACCCAGCCGTTAGAGGAAATCTTTACCTGGGTATAAGTCTGGTCGCCAAAAGGAAAAGTGAAACCAAGATTAAACGGACCTGCAAGTCCTTCATCTGTCATAGCATCTGTGGCATAATTGGCAAAGACCGGTTCCCAGAAGGTTGAACTTTGGGTAAAAGCGTACTTATTAGTGATTTGTGCTGTCAATGTTCCCAGAATAAACAAAATAAGGACTGACAGTATTGCGTTCGTAAATATTTTTTTCATAGCCCTTAAACCTCTCTGATAATATCCGGCTGCAGACTATCCTTACTTTAACAAAATGACCTTTTCGGTCGCTGAATAGTCACCTGTAGTCATTCTTACGAAATATACTCCGTTGGCAACCTGTTTTTTATATTTGTCAGTTCCGTTCCAATCTGCAGAATAAAATCCTGTCTGTTTGGTATCATGTACAATAGTATGAATCTTTTGACCCAATAAATTGTATATTTCAATTGTGACAGGACCGGGATTCTTAACGGCAAATCTTACAGAAGTTGCTGATTTAAAAGGATTTGGGTAGCATTCCTGTAATTCTGTCGCAGCAACAACATCCGGCTCTTCCGGATTAGAAACCAAGGGAACCAAGCCTATGTTCACAGTAGCTGTTATATTATTTGTAACTTCAACTCCGGGATTTTGATAAAGGTGGTAATTGCTCAATGAAGCGTACAGGATATAATTGCCGGGAGTTTTATTTAGCTCATAATAGCCGTTTGCATCTGTAAAAGTCTGGGTAAAATTGGGATTGGTGTAAACCCTTACTCCGTTCAACGGCAATCCCGAAATGCTGTTTGTCACAATACCGCAAATCATGCCGTTGGGAGCACCGCCCTGAGCTATGTTTGAAAAGGCGGGAACAGATTCCACATTATTAGTGTAAACTGCCCTGACTGCCCATCTGTATAACCATGTACCGATTTCAGGAGGAGTAAACATGTCAAAATATGAATATCCGTCTATCGGATTTGGTGTAAGCAATGTCCATAAAGACTGGTTATCCTGATGCT
Organism: Cloacimonetes bacterium UBA6097; assembly: GCA_002435865.1. Classification (GTDB taxonomy): domain Bacteria; phylum Cloacimonadota; class Cloacimonadia; order Cloacimonadales; family Cloacimonadaceae; genus UBA5614. The sequence continues at coordinate 67,087 of DIWV01000004.1, forward strand.
CAGCCTTAAAGCGCCATATCTTATAACCCAGAAGAGTTCTGTTGTTATCCTTTGGCTGACTTTCTGAGCTTATTATCTTACCTGTGAAACCCGGAGACCAGTTTAAGGCTTCATGACTTAATGAAAGCTTTTCTGTTTGAAGAGGAATTAAAGCCCTGTTTCTGCCAAAAGTATCTACATTGAGCATACCCTGGATGTTCCAGTTATACAGCCAATTTGAATCAAGGTCATATAAAGAGTGCCAAACCTGGTTGGAACATATCAGGTTTCCCCGCCAGTTGTGAAGCGGACCAATATCGCCGCTGGCAGGCTGAATTGCCATGCCTTCATACCTTACTCCAATCCACAATTCTTCATTTCCGGTGATTAAAACAGGAGAACTCAAATCAATTGTATTCCAGACATCAAGTACAGGATTAATAACCGGTTCCTGTCGTACAACATTTCCGGCATTTCCCTGGCTGCCACCTGTCCAGACCAGAATAGTGTGAGTTTCGTTGGCATACAAAGGAATGAATTTTACAGAGAAAAGAGACAAACCGGCATAATCAGTTAAGTCTGAGGGAGTAAAACGGATGGCTACATCAAAATCAGAAGCAGGTATGGAACCAAATCCCATATAATGTGTTCCATTATCATAATGTATCAGTTCGCCTGTTCCTGTATACGGAGCATTCCAGGTAATATTAAAGCCATTATCCTGGAGGCTATGGACAGATTGAACATTGTAAGGCGGCAGGATTTCATCTGAGAAATGAAGGTTAGTCTTGGGAAACTGTCCCGATATGCTATAACCTATACCTGTTGTTGGTGGATTTGCAGGATCAGGATTGATTGCGTCAGAATAGAAATTCCTGGCTCTGTCCGTACCAATTGTCTGGCATTGAAAATTAGGTGAATCACTAATCCAGATTCCTTCCCAGGGCCGCTTAGTCATGATTACAAGATTTTGCCCTGAATACAGATATGGAGTTGAAAGTGGTATTGTAAGAGTATTTTGTCCCATGGAAAAATCCATTAATCCATCAAATACTAACGTGAGTTGAGTGGAATGAATCCATCCTGAAGATAAATCTGCTTGTGCTGTTGTTCCCATCCATATCTGTACCCGCTGACCCGTAAGATTTGTATTCTGTTGAGTATAATAGTACCTTATTGAGTCTATCAGACCGGTCGTTTCGATTTCATTGGGATAGTAAAGCGTTTGGAAAATACTGTTGTGGTAATAGAAATCAAACGGCTTTCTGGCTTGCTGACCACCGTTTCCAATGGTGACATCCAGAGCTGAAAGGTTAAATACGGTTAATAGCAGAACAAAAAACAATAATACACAAACTCTTTTCATCTTTAACGCCTTTTACTTAATCAATATCAATTTCTTTGCAAATTTATAGGTTCCGGCAGTCATTCTAAGGAAATAAACTCCGCCGGAAACTTGCCTTTGATTGTAATCCTTGCCGTCCCAAACCAGAGAATACCTTCCTGATTTGGCAAATCCGGCAGTCAGCGTTCTGACTTTCTGTCCTTTGGTGTTATAAATCTCAATGGTAGTTTCTACCGGTTCTTTAATCTCATAATTGATTATGGTTTCTGTAATAAACGGATTTGGATAGATATTTTTTAAACTAGTTTCTACTATTATCTCGTGGTCATCAGGATTATAGTTTACTGGCACCAGATTAAAATTAAGTTCGGTTGTATTGAGACTTGTAATCATTGCTGGCAGGGTTTGAGATTCATAACCTTGCTTGGACGCTGTTACCTGATAACTGCCTTGTAGTATATAAGGAAAATTATATTCCCCTGACAAGTTAGTCGTTGTACTTAATAACGTGCCGTCTATCTGAATCAAAGCTTCTGAAACCGGCTGATTCTGGTTATCTCTGACCATTCCGTTTAGAGAGCCGATTCCGGTCAGGGCAAAAAAGAAACCTGTGTATGGATACAAGCCATTTAGAGTGCTGGTTGCAGGAGGATTTGCAGGGTCATATAACGTCATGTCAGAAGCAACTTTTCTGGAGCAGTTTACTGATGACTGATAGCATTTAAAATTATCACTTGAACTGTAATAAGCATCGTCTAAAGGTCTGTAGACCATCATTGCCAGATTATCACCTGTATATAAGAATGGTGTCTGCAATGGTATGGCGATATGATTATTACCGCTGGGATAATTGATATTGCCGTCATAGACAAGGGTCAATTGGGTGGAAGGTATCCATTCTGCTTCCAAATCTTCCAGATTGGTGTTGCCAAGCCAGATTTTAGTAGGTTTATTGAGCAGATTGGTAACAAAGTCATTGCGAAATTCCATATTGGTAATATACATCGGAGCCTGAACACCAAATAAGCACCACTCATTTGAGGAAAAGATACACTCAAACAGACTGTTTAACCAATACATATCCATTGGTATTCTGGCTAAATGTGTTATTATAGGGGGGTCAATGATAACTCCGCTGGGCATAACAAGAATATTCAGGTTACTGGTCTGGTCATTGGAATGGTCTTGGTCAACATCAAGGACAACCTTTGCATAGATGTATGTCTCCCCTGTTGTTAAGGGTATCCATGGAACATCAATCTGGACCGTCTCTCCATGCGCAATTGTGGTGCCTGGAGAGGAAGCAATCACCTGATTGTCTGAATTGTAAAGCCTTACAAGATAATCTGTTTGAGATATTGCTCCATTGTTATGAACTGCTACATTATAGTAATTTATATATCCGGTAAGTGGTGTGATATTTCCTGTTACAGATTCTGCAGCCAAATCATGAAGGGGAATTATGGTAGCAAAATGCAGCGTTGTCTTGGGAAACTGGCCTGATAAGCTATATCCTGCACCGGTTGAGGGAGGGTTTAAAGGATCCGGGTCAATTGAATCAGAATAGTAATTCCTGGCTCTGGAATTACCTGTAGACTGACAGAAGAAATTCAGCGGAGCAATAGGCCAGGTATCCATCCATGGACTTCTGGTCATTATCACCAGATTGTTGCCTGTGTATGAAAAGGGAACCGATAAAGGTATTGAAATTGTATTCTGTCCTATGGGGAATGACATGGTTGAATCATAAACCAAGGTTAACTCAGAAGAAGGAATCCAGTCAAATGATAAACCCGGTAATGTAGTGATGCCCATCCAAACCTGAATGTCTGCATCAGGAAAATCCCAGTTGGGAAAATTGTTGTAGTATCTGATTGTATCAATGACTCCGGCTGTATTAATTTCACCCGGATAATATAAAGTTTCAAACAGACTGTAGCGGTAGTACAAATCAAACGGTTTGCGAGCTTCCTGGCTGCCGTTTCCGATAGTTACATCAAGAGCTGATAGGATAGTAACAGATAGAATAAAACACAATAAAAAAAGAGACAAATAAGTTCTGCGCATATCTTTCTCCCCACTTTTTTGAGTGTAATTACATCAATAAAAGCCCTTGCTAAGATAATGCAATAATTGTTCCCTCTTTATTATTATATTGCAAATATATCAATTAATAGAGATTCTTATTTGAGTACAAAAAGATACGGGAACAATAAGAGAGCGCAGCGTTGTTATCATTCGCTTATCGCTCCCGTATCGTCCCCGTATCAGGCAGGAAAGATTAGGGTGAAAAACTGGAAGGCATTACTTAAGTAATATCACTTTCCTAGTTGCGGAATATCTCCCTGCGGACATTTTAAAGTAATAAATTCCGCTGGCTACCCTATTTCCGTAATGGTCATTACCATGCCATTCGGCTTTATATTTACCTGATTTAACGTATCCGTCAAACAGGGTTATAACCTTCTCACCTTTGACGTTAAAGATATCGATGGTGGTTTTTACAGGAGTTTTAATTTCATAGCTTATAGAAGTGCTTGTATTGAAAGGATTGGGATAGCAGTTAAGAGTTGTATTACTTATATCTGCTATCTGATTATCAGCAGAAGTATATATATCCCATTCCAAAGGTAAATTACCCATATCAACGTTTTGGCTTAGCACTGTAACACTGTCGTTGAATGGCAGATATCCGGGATAATACGCCCTGATTGTGTATGATTGATTGGCAATAACATCGTAGATAGTAAAATAACCATTGCTATCAGTAGCCACAGCATTCGTGACTGCACCGACAATTTCAACCGTAGCATCTGCAATGCCGATTGTTGTAACATCAGAACGGACTACTCTTCCTGTAATAATCAAATCTGCAGCCAGATGCAGGGCAAAATTAAGCTGTACACTCTGTGCTTCAGGTATTGTAACACTCTGGGTATGGTTAAGATAACCAGGTGCAGAAACCGTCACCTGATATGTTCCGGGACTCAGCCATGATATAGAGTAAGAACCGGAAGCATCAGTTGTGGTGCTGATATTCTGATAATTCAGCTGAACTGCTGCGTTGACAATGGGTTGATTTAAACTGTTGAATACGTTGCCTTTCAGTGTACCCACCGTACTAAAAGTACAGATAAACGCTGTAGCAGGATAGATGCTTGATAAACTGGAACTTCCGGCAGGAGGATTGGTAGGGTCAATGACTGTAGTATTGCTGACTGCACTCCTGGAAATATTAGGACTTCCTGTGTAACATGTGAAGACGTTATTAACCCCATAACTGCTTGTGTCCATAGGGCGGCTGACCATCATTACCAGATTTCCCCCTGGATAGAAATATGATGTCTGCATATTTATGTTTATAGTATTCGAACCACTTGGAAAGCTGACCATACCATCATAGACCAGCGTTAATTGATTAGAGAGTATCCAGCCTGCTGATAAATCAGTCTGGTTAGTTGTACCCAGCCATATTTTAATGGGTTTATTGGGCAGATTATCTGTGAAGTTATTGTAAAACTTTAATCCACTTATCAGTCTGCTTCCGGTTATATTCTGCCCTGCCAGGTATGAGGTTGGAAAAATAGTCTCAAACAAACTGGTTTTATAGCTCATATCAATCAATGAACTATTGGGAATCGGATTGGGAGGAGTGACGCCACCACCTGTTTCAGGATAAAAGACTACGCCCATAATCTGGGATTGGTCATTATAATAGTTTTGGTCAACTGTAAGAATTACCTTTGCATAGATTGAGGAATAACCTTCAGTACAATCAGGTGTCCAGGTAATTGGTATCTGGATATTTGAACCTGCATTTACAGCTATTCCGGCAACAGTAGCCAATTCCTGGTTGTTCCAGCCATACAATTTTACAGAGTATGTGCTCTGTGAAGCAGTTCCGTAATTGCCAACCGTAACATTATGTGTATATGTTTGCCCTATTATCATACTGTCAGGACCGGCAAGGGAATTTATACCCAAATCATTTTCAGCAGAAGCATCTGTGAAGTGAAAGGTAGTTTTTGGGAACTGCCCTGATAAACTAAGATAATTACCTGTCATTGGAGGTTGGGTGTGGTCTGCATTGGTGGAGTTTGAATAATAATCCCTGGCTCTGTTTGTGCCTATAGTCTGACAATAAAAATTCAAGGGATCTCCATTCCAGGTAGTATTTCCGGGAGTCCTTGCCATAAGCACCAGATTTCTGCCTGTATAAAGATATGGAGTATTTAATGTAATTGTAATGGTGTTTTGCCCGGCAGGAAAATCAATAGTTCTGTTAAAAACAGAAGTCAACTGCGTAGATGGAATCCATCCTCTGGTTAAATCGTTTTGATCTGTTGTACCAAGCCATATCTGTATGTGTCCGCTGGTGTAATTGGAATTGGGAAAATTGTTGTAAAAAGTTATCGATTCAATATAACCAGAAGTCGTTAACTCATCCGGATAATACAGAGTTTCAAACAAACTGTAGCGGTAATAAAAATCAAATGGCTTGCGGTTCAACTGGTTTCCTGTACCAACTGTAACATCAAAAGCAGTAAGGCTTGTTGCCATAATTAACAACAAGAATATTGTAACATGTTTTAATTTGATCTTTTTCATTTCCTTCTCTCTCTCGTCATTGCATCAAGACTGACGCTATGATAATTTTCAATTGAACATACCGCAAGTCTTATTCCATTTTATAAATTATGCGTAATTAAATAATATAAGAATAAGTTAGGAGAAAATTGTCAATTGCTTGATAGGAAAAATGTTGGTGATTTTACAACATTATATGGTATATTTACAACATTTAGTGATGTTATTGTATCATTGTTCTGGAAATAACTAACTTATTGAATAGGAATTCGGGGATAAGTGAGTTAATATTTATTTAGCTGTACTTTCCTTTTTTCCCATGCTTGCCATGTAGATTACAAATGCATCTTTGCCGTCAAGTTCCAGGATTTCGTCCATACCTTCATCATAATATGCGCCTATCATACATGCACCTGCATTTATAGCTTCGGCTGCCAGGTGAAGGTTTTGTCCGACATGGCCTGCATCAATGTATAAATACCTGTAACCTCTCTGGCTATAGCGCCAGACAGTGCGGATTGGAATTGCTGCCCAGATGAAGGTTACTGCACTTTTTGCCACCATTTCCTGGTCAAAGGTGGCCTTGCAGACTGTTTCTGCCCACTCCTCACCTTCTTTGAACAGGATTAAACCGTGTTTTATGGGATGATAATAATAGATTCCCTGTTTGAAGCCTTTTACCCTGTTAATGAGAAGATATGTTTCAAAGGGATGCCTGGCTCCGGCTGAAGGTACGTTACGGAAAGCAACCTCCACCTTCTCATTGGAGCGGAAATCGCGCACCCATTGAGTTGCCCAGAGCATAAACGAAAGCTCACCCTGGGTCAGATACTCTTCGGAATATTTTCGCAGACTGCGGCGTTGTTCGATTGACTGGTACAAACTTATTTCAGGCCTTTCTATTACGCCGACAGCAGGCAGGGGGATTATCTCGCCATTTATGGGATAAACTGCATCAGGACGATAGACTCCCTTGGTGGAATCAGGTGCAGGCTCATACAAATACCTTGTGAAGCGTGCAAAATCTACCCCGATTTCAGGAACGTTGGAACGTTCCGACTTAATAAGTTTAACTTCTTCAGCCAGTTCCTGCTCAAATTTTGCATACTCCTCTTCTGTGAGATTGCCTTCTTTCAGAATAGTTTCCTTGGATTCATCCCTGACTTTGAAGTATAGGTAAAAGAATTCTTTAGTATCCATAACACACTCTTTGATATAAAGATTATTTAAGCAGCAGCATCTTACGCGTCAGGTTTTTTTTTGAAACCTGCAGACGGTAAAAATAGATTCCGCTGCTGACAGGACTGTCATTGTCGTCCCTGCCCTGCCAGACAAGTTTATGCATACCCTTGTCCAGGCTCCCCTGCAATAATGTTTTAACCTTCTGACCTTTGCTGTTGTATATTTTTAAAGTCACATGACTATCGTATTTTGGCAGGCTGAAGCTGATGGTTGTCTCGGGATTAAAGGGATTTGGGAAATTAGCTGTAAGCAGGATATCCTGAATAGCTGCAGAGTCTTGATTCCCGACAAATCCTGTTGATGCAAAACTCGCCTGACGGCTGAGGCTGCCCCTGTAAAGCGTCCAGGCATTCAGATTACCCAAAGGTTTGCGTAGTTTAACAACCAGAACACCGTTGGAATAACCGGAAACCAGTTCATAATTACCATCTCCGTCAAAATCCGTAAGGGTGGCTGGAGTACTGCCGTTAAAGTTCATTGTAAAAGGAAATCCCTGCACGGGCATACCGTCATGATTGTATATGTAAACATAGTTCAGGTGGCTTTGCAGGATGATTTCATATTGGTTATCGCCGTCTATATCTGCAGCCAGAGGAGGACAGGAAAAAAATGCGCCGGTGTTAACAGGGAAACCGCTGATATCGCTGCCGTCCTGCCTGCAAACATACAACATTCCGTTGCTGTTAACAAATACAATATCGATAATTCCGTCGCGTTCAATATCGATGGGGATTGCTCCGCCTGCCATATCACCATCAACCTGTCTGGTTGTAAGGATAGTGCCGGTTGGTGATATAACATACATATTATTATGGGTGCCGGCTACAATGTTATTGTTATCCAATACTATGGGTGAGCCCGTTACTATCCCGGTCAGCTGGACAGGGAAACCTGTTCTGACTGTTCCGTCGGATTCAACCGCCCATAGCTTGCCATCTGATGTACCGGCAATTATTTCTTTGGTACCGTTGCCGTTCAGGTCAGCAACTGCCAGTTCACAGCTGAAGGAAGCAGTTAATTCAACCGGAAAGCCGGTCAGCAGTTGGTTATCATAATTCAGGGCATAGATTTTTTTGTTATGAGCAGCAGCAATTACCTCACTTGCTTCATTGTAATCAATATCAGCAATCACAGGCGTAAACAGGCAGGTGCTGCCTGTGTCGTAATTTATGTAGAAGAAATCTGTTGTGTCCTTATGCGCCACAGCAAAGATCTTACCTGTTCTGCTGGTGAAAGCGTAAGCATACATCGGAGTATTGATTATCTCATATAAACCTGTTGCAAAACTGCGGTTGATATTCTCTTCAGATGGAAAATTAAATCCTCCCACTTCCTGGCCTGCCATATCGATAAAATGTCCGTCTCCGTAAACATCAACATAAAGGATTTGGTTGTCTTCATTGAACTGCAAATCCCCTACAACAGGAGCAGATTTACCAGAATAGAAACAATCCCAGGGGAAATGGCTGTCCAGCAGTGTAATGTTCATTGTTGCTTTATATTTACGTTCACAAAGTACATCACCAGTACTAACCTGATAGGCAACTAACCTGATTTTGAAGTTATAGGTACCAAAAGCCATGTCATTTGGTAGCTGGAACTGTATAAATAAAGTGGAATCGATATAAGCACCTGATACTAATTGAGGTACATTTATCTGGGCAATTGTCGTGGTAACTCCCTGTGGTAAATCTTCAATATCGACTAAAACATTATATGCAGTATTCCATCCTGGTAGGTTTTGCACCCGGGTATAAAGCCTGATGGTTTCTCCGGGATTCAGGTTGCCGTCACCGTCGCCTTCTACATCGTCATAATGATAACTTTCCAGATTTAGACAGGGTAAATCCGGATTGGGAAGTTTAACTTCCGTGGAAGGGTCTCCGAACAGGATTGTCTCATAATAGCACCAAAGCATTACGGATGACTGCAGAGCATTATTGACGTTCTGAAGCATAGAATATTCCAGAGCTTTGCCAAGCTTTAGGTGCCCCTGCTGAAACATACCGATAAAGAACTGCCTGTCATAATACTGGCTGGCTCCGTTGATACTTCCGGGCATATACCACCCGTACCGGGTGTTGCCGATAAAAGCGTATAATGCTCCTGATGCAGTTAACAGATGTTCTCCGATTGATTCTCCGTCTTCGCTGGTGCGTTGGTCAAAAGCTGCAGGATAACATCCCTGTGAATAAAGAAAACCATACTCCGTGTTTTCCAGAGCTTCAATCGTGCTATTGCCCTGCCCCATCAGGTAAACTTCATTAGCATGACCCATGTGGTTCATTATTGCTGCACCGTCTTTAATTGAATCCCAGACAATCTCTGAAGTATAAGTTCCGTCTCTCTGATAATGAGTTTCCAGATGATAGGTGTTTGGAATATACTGGGCAACATCATCTTTATAATCTCCGCCCCAGGTTACCGGATTCCAATTCAGGTTTTCACCGAACATAACGGCAATGTTGTTGCTGAAAGTATTGTTATCAACATAATTGGTTATTTTATGCAGGATATGCTCAAACTCAGTTTGGGTTTCTGCAGGAAATCTCCCGACTAAGACCTCAGGTAAAAGGTCTGTCTGGTCAGATGGGTTTTCACCCCATAGGTTATCGCCGTCAGCATTCCATGTGCCGTCCAAACAACCGTAATAAAGATCACAGGGCATCCAGTCATCAGTTGTATCGCCTACGTGTCCGTATACCCCTCTGATGGGGATGATTTCATCGTCACCCGCCAGAATAACATATTGCAAGGGAGTAGTTGTACTATTCCAGGTCTGGTAGGCGTCAATGATAAAACTGCGCAGTTTGGCGGGATTATCAACTCCGGTATATTCCGAAAGGATGTCTTCAATGGCAAAAATCCCCGTTGAAGTGTTCTGGTTTACTTTCCACGCTGCATAATCAGCCATCCAGGGTATTCTGTTCTGAGATGTTATGATGATAAGCTGCTTGGGGTCAGCCGGATTAATGGTGCGGGTCATGGGAGTATGCGTTGTAAATTTATTATAGCTTTGGATTTGCTCCGGATTGACTGTGATTTCCCTCAGTGTAGCTCTTGTGTCATTATTAATAACCAGCATTTTGCTCTGGGATTCCTTAAGCCGTTCATTCTTTTTAGTGGTGACGCTTATATTGACGTTTGCGGCAGAAGTCAGCTGCTTTGTTACGGGATTGTACTTCCAGGGATAAACATTCACGATTGCATGTGTATATCCTTTGTATTGCTGGGTTCCCTGATAAGTGAAATCAACTGCTGGATAAAATGCATCCACAGACCAGACAGCAGGATTTTTAAGCGTATTATCGGCAACAGGTCTGGATATCGGCTGCGGATTGCGCACAAAATCAAGGTTTATATTATTCCTTACATTCCTTTCGTCCGTCAAAGTTACATTAATTCCTGTAACTTCTTCCCCCATGGGAATCAACACTTTAACGGGATAGAAAGGCAAAGACGGATTTCCCGGTGTTAGGATTGCAGGCAGGACAGCGTCTTGTCCTATGGTTGTTAAATTCCACTGCGGAATTTCGATGTTAACAGACAGGTTGGCTGCCAATATCAATGGCAATATTGTCAGAATCAGAGTTATCCATTTTTTCATAAAGTCTATTTTCCCTTATAGTAAATTATCTTGTTTTTCTGCCGTGAGAGTATCAACGACCTTTTTCACATCCTCGCTCCGCTCTTTGGAGGAAATCAGGATGGCATCGTCGGTTTCTATCACTACCAGGTTATCAACCCCAATCAGGCTGATGAATTTATCTGTTTTAATGTAATTGTTTTTAGCATCAATGACAAGGTTCTTTTTGCCAATGAAATTACCGTTTTCGTCGGTGGGAGAAATATCAGCCAGAGCTTTCCAGCTTCCCACATCGCTCCAACCGTAATCCACAGGTATAACTGCTCTCTTTTCAGCTTTTTCCATTATGCCGATGTCAATCGGAGTGCGTGGCATTTTGACATACACATCTGCAATGCCAGCCTGGATATTCTGGTGCTTCCAGATAAAGCGTATTTCTTCCAGCAGGGCAGATATCTGAGGCATATGTTCCTCAAAAGCTTTGTAGATGGTATCAAACTTCCAGTAAAACATCCCGCTGTTCCAGTAGAAATTGCCTTGTTTCAGGAATCCCGTCGCTGTTTCAATATCCGGTTTTTCCTTGAATTGTTTCACGTGAAATGTGTCATCGGAGTATTTTTTCCCGGCTTCAATATAACCGTAACCGGTTGCAGGATATTCAGGTACGATGCCAAAAGTGACCAGGTATCCTTCTGCGGCAGGCTGCTCTGCCTGTTTCAGGCTCTCCAGAAACTGTCCCGTATCCCTGATTACATGGTCGGCTGGCAGGACTACAATGCTTTCGTCATGGGAAATCCTGTCATAAAGGTAAGCCAAACTCAAGCCGATACAGGGGGCAGTATTCATGCCAAAAGGCTCGATTATAATGTTTTCCGCCGGTAACTGAGGAAGATGTTCTCTTACAAGTGCTGCCTGTGACTGAGCTGTGACGATATAGATATACTTATCCTCAACTGCTCCTTGTAAGCGCTCAACCGTAAGTTGAATCATGCTTTTATCCCCGGCAATTTTCAGGAATTGCTTGGGTTTGCTCTTTCTGCTCACAGGCCAGAAACGGGTTCCCGTACCGCCTGCCATTATCAAAGCAATCATCTTTCCTCCAAAGCATTTTTACATCTGAACCTATTCAGTCAAATGTCAAAGACTAATGTAAAATCTATCTATGCAAACTACATTCCCAAAGTTATGATATGTGCTGTTTGCAGTGATTTATTAAGTTTGATTATTAGCGTTCGTAGACGATTGCATCCTTGGGGACAACCAACTTCCACACTGTTTCGGGAATATATTTATTGACTTTCATTTCAGTAAAATTCATGGAAACTGTGTTGCCTTGCTTATCTGTATATAAAAAAGAAGTTATCAGCCCGGTTTTGTTTTCAAGGGTAAAACTTATATCTTTGATTTGACTATCATTATTGAGATTAAGGACTATTGAAGTGTTTGCATCAGTACTTTTCTTAATGCTTCTATTGGATTTATCCCAGTAAAGTTTGATTATCTCCACGGGATTGAGTGTCTGTACCGCAGAAACCAGCTCAGACTTGACCACTGCATTGCTGGATTTATCAAACATGGTCATCTTGCCGCCTTTAATCAGCAGAACCTGCTCATTGGGCTTGCTGTAACGGATGACAATCTGGTTCTTTTTGTAATAAAACCTACCGGAGGAACTGAGTTTTGTCTTGGTCTGGGCAAAATGATTTGTCTGGTTGATAACTGCCTGCCAGGAGGTCAGTTCTGCATAGGCTTTTGTCATCTTTTTGTATGTTTCATCCACTTTATCTGCTTGCAGCAAAGCAGTGACAAGCAGTAACAACAGTATGAAAAATAATATTTTAGCCTTCATTTGATAATCCGTGTTTATGCAAATCTGCCATAGTTGCCAGTACATCCCGCGATTTGCTTCCCAGATGCGGACCCACAATGTGTGCCTTTTCCAACATATCAATCAGCCTTCCTGCCCTGGCATATCCTATCTTGAAGTGCCTTTGCAGCATGGATACAGATGCCATGTTGGCGGAAACGCAAACCTTGGCTGCTTCGGGAAAGAGTTCATCATCATAATCAAGAAAACCCATTTCACTGCGGTCGGGACTTACTATCCGGATTTCTTCTTTCGGTTTAGGTTGAGAACGAAGATAAGCGCAGACCCGTTCAATTTCATGATCGCTTACAAAAGCTCCATGGATGCGCTCTGCCAGAGCTTTGCCCGGAGGCATGTAAAGCATATCGCCCTGCCCCAGAAGCCGTTCTGCACCAATCATATCCAGGATAACCCGGGAATCTACCTTGGACGAAACCTGGAAGGCAATACGGGCAGGGAAATTGGCTTTGATAATACCTGTAATTACTTTGATGGATGGTCTTTGCGTGGCCAGAATCAGATGCATGCCCACTGCACGAGCCATCTGTGCAAGTCTTGTTATGGGCAGTTCTATGTCTTTGCCTGAGGTCATAATCAGGTCGGCAAATTCATCGATTATAATAATGATATAAGGCATCTTTTTGAACTCTTCCAATTCCTCGGCTTTTTCATTGAAAGCTATGATATCACGTACTTTAACTTCCTGCAGAAGCTCATACCGGCGTTCCATTTCCTTCACCGCCCAGTACATTGTTTCCAAAGCAGTTTCGGAATCTGTAACCACAGAACCTATAAGGTGCGGAAGGTCATTGTAGCCTGCCAATTCCACACGTTTGGGGTCAATCAGCACCATACGCAGTTCATCTGGCCTGGTACGGAGTAGCAAACTCATGATTATCGTATTGATACACACGCTTTTACCGCTGCCTGTAGCACCTGCTATAAGCAGATGCGGCATTCTGGTTAAATCAGTCACCACGGGAATACCGGAGATTTCCTTTCCCAAACCGATTGCCAACTTTGATTCCACGTTGTCCATTTCGTGAGAAAGCAGGATGTCCCTAAGGTAAATTGTATCTCTTGTTAGGTTGGGTATTTCTATTCCTATCAATCCTTTTCCGGGGATCGGAGCCTGTACCCGGATGGATTTTGCCTTAATTGCCAGAGCAAGGTCATCTGCCAGTGAGGAAAACTTGCTTACCTTTACACCGGGAGCTGGTCTTAGCTCATATTGGGTAATGATGGGACCGATATTAACATTGGTTACTTCTGCTTCAATCCCAAATTCCGCCAGCTTTTCCATGAGGATTTTGCTGGTGGCTTTTATCTGGTTTTCTATCTCTTCCCTATCTCTTCTGGAAAGCTTAACGGGGCTTTCCAAAAAATCCGAGATAGAGGGCATAATGTATTCTCTTTCATCATCTTCTTCATCATCTGAAGGCTGCGGAAAGGCATGCAGTTCCCTGACCTTGGTGGGTAGGACAATGGGTTGTTTTTCCTTTTCTGGCAAAGGAACAGGCGGATTTACTTCCTCTTTCTTCTGGTTATCATTTAGATGGGCAGTAACATGGTCTGTAATCGAAGGTCCATCCGGATTTTGCAGCGTAAATGGCTGTTCCGAAGGCTTTTCCATTTCCTTTACTTCTTTCCAGCGCAGATATTTTTCCCACCATTCCAGCATCTTTTGCCTGATTGTTTCATAGCCGAAAACCAGGATAAATCCCAATACTGCAGTGCCGATAACTATTATCAGGCCACCAATCCTGCTGAAAATAGCCTTCAGGATATACCAGGCTCCCCAGGGCAGCCAACCGGAGTTAAATGTATGATTAGCATTGGGAAAGATGGTAACAATCTGGGCGCAGAACATAATGATTATCAGCAGGAAACCCTTGAACCGGGTTTCCAGTTTTTCGGGATAAATAAAACCGTGCATTGAAACTATCAGCAGGATAGCTAATGATATAAGTGAAAACAACTTACCAAAGAGAAAAATCAGAACAAAGCTGACCATTGCACCGAAAATCCCTATGGGATTATCAAACTGGATGGCATTCTGACCAAAAATACCTATGAGGATATTGGGACATTCTTTCAGCTTGCTGATATCCCTGTCCAGGCTTGCACTGCTGCTCAGCAAAGATAATAATCCAAGAAACGCAACCAGGGCAACAATACCCCAGAGAAGCTTAATTTGCCAAAGAGGTGTGTCTGTGTTAACCTGCTTTTTTTTTGCTTTGCCGTTTTGCTTTTTCGCTGCCATAATCAACACCCGGATAATAGTTTAAACATTAAAGCGAATGGAAAGTATGTCACCGTCTCTGACGATGTACTCCTTACCTTCCAGTTTAAAAAGACCCTTTTCTTTCAGCACTTTTTCTGAGCCGTGCTCAACCAGGTCACCATATTGGAAACATTCGGCCCTGATGAATCCCCGTGCCAGGTCTGAATGGATTTTACCGGCAGCAGTAACAGCGTTGTCGCCCTTTTCAATGGTCCAGGCGCGCACTTCATCTTCGCCGACTGTGAAGAAATTAATGTATCCCATCAGTTCAAAGCACAAATGTGTTAGCCTGTCGCGAACAGATTCCTTGATGCCCATGTCTGCCATGAAATCTGCTGCATCTGCAGCTTCCATGCGGGAAAGCTCTTCTTCAAACTTGCCTGCAATCGCTGCAGTAAGGTAACCCATTTCCTTTAACTTCACCAGGATTTCATCGACCTGTGAGAAATTATCCTCTGAGCAGTTTAACAAAGCCAGAACAGGCTTTTGGGTCATAAATTGGAATCCCCTGATTGCCTTTTCTTCATCGGATCCAAGCTCAATCTTCCTGATTGGCAAACCCTCATGCAGTGATTCTATAACATGGTGCAGAGCTTTTTCTTCCAACTGCAGAGCCGGTGTCTTGATGCCGCGTTTGTAGCTCAATTCAATCTTTTCCAGCCTTTTTTCAGCAATTACCATATCTATCAGCAGCATTTCATCTTCAAACTTCTGGATGTCTCTGACCGGATCAGACTTTCCGTATAACTCGTCCAGTTCATCATCGGGAAAGCTTCGGAGTATAATGACAAAACCTTCCATGGTCTTGATTTCAGACAAGAGAGTATTCATGTTTATATCTTCCTTGTGCTCTGTGAACAAAGCAGGAAAATCATGATATTCCAGATGGGCATAAATAGTCTTTTTTGGTTTATACATTTCACTGAGTTTGGTAACCCTGTCATCAAGCACCATAACTACGCCTACATGCGCTTCATGATGTGCCTGGATGTATTTGTCAGTAGCTCCGGTATTGCCCGTCAGGGCATTGTAAATTGTCGTTTTTCCACTTTTGGGGTAGCCTATCAAACCTATATTCATTTTTCACTCCGTTTCTGCTTTAAGCTGTTTAAATATCTTACTTCATTAACTGTGCAGGGTCTCCACATACCGGTCGGCAGCTTACCCAGTTCCATTGCTCCGATTTGGATACGCTTGAGGTTAAGCACCTTTCTGCCTACGGCTTCCAGCATAAGTCTGATTTGCCTTTTTTTGCCTTCGCTGATAATGATTTTAAGGTCAATATTTCCCGGTTTGTTTGTTTTAACAAAGACGCCTGCAGGCTTGGTTTTATATCCATCTATTACTACACCGCTGCGTAAGTCTTCAAGCTGATACTTGGTTACGGGCAAGTCAACCTCTACCCTATAGACTTTTTCCACTTTTTTGGTAGGATGCGTCAAAGCCTGTACAACATCTCCATCATTTGTAATCAGTAGCAAGCCTTCTGAATCCATGTCCAGTCTGCCGGCAGAAACACAAGTCCGTGCAAAATCAGGAAGCAGCTTGAACACAGTTTTGCGGTCAAATTCATCCTGTTTAGTTACTACATAATTCCTGGGCTTGTTTAACAGTAAATATATCTTCTTAACATCTACTTCAATGGGTTTGCCATCAACCTCAACCTTATCTTTTTTGGGATTTATCTGAGTGCTGAGCTCTGTAATCTTGTCTCCGTTGATGACAACTCTACCGCTGAGAATAAGCTCCTCGACCTTGCGCCTGGAGCCTAAACCTGCTTCTGCCAGGAATTTGTTCAGACGGGTAGTAATCACCAGGACTCCAAAGTGTTCTGCATGATGTTCCTGAAGAGTTTGTCACATATCTCGTTTATAGCTTCTTCTTTTGTCTTGAAACGGCTGGTACTCTCATCAGATACAGCATAAACTTCTGATAAGGTCAGATTTTTGTTTTCATAGATGACCTGATTATTAAGTAAATCAGTAAAGATAACACTGAAAGATATAACTACACTGTAGTCCTGAACATTATTTGTTGCATCATAAGAATAAATCTTTTCGCTAAAACTTAAAACAGATCCTTCAAGTTGACAATCCGGCTGTTGTGTAACAAGTCTCAATCTGCCATCTTCACTGTATGATGTAGAAAGAGTATTATAAACAATATCACCCAAAGAATATTCGCTGCTTTTATTATCAAATGCCAGCAGTTGAATCCTTTTCAAATGGGGATAGGCATTACTATATACTGAATAACTGCATCCCGCAAGAATGAAGATAATTAACGTAAATAGAATAAATTTCTTGACCATACATCCATACCAATAAAAGTTAAGTAACTTTGTCAAGACAAAAACTGGCAAAGTACACCAGTATATTATTTAACTTACAAAATAGCACATAATTAGACAGGAGTATTGTCATGGCTAAAAAGTATCTTAGTAAGTCTGAAACAGCTAAATTATTGAAGGTATCAGAACGCATCATCACAGAGATGATAAATGGAAATGTATTTGAAAGCAAGCTAGTGGGGAAAAGTATTAAAATAGATGCAGATTCCCTCAATGAGTGGATGGAAAACCTAAGTGAAACTGAAGAAAAGCTGCTCACATTAAGAAGGGTTATTTGTCACTTTGAAGAATATATGCGTCCTGAAAATGTATATCTGGGATTTCATGCTGATAATAAGTATGAAGCTATCCGCATTTTGAGTGAAAGAGCAAAAGAACTTAAACTGGTAAGAGATGCCCGTTGGCTCTATGAAGTTGTTGTTGCCCGCGAGGAATTAATTTCAACTGCTATTGGCAACGGTGTTGCCTTACTCCATCCCAGGCATTTACATCCATCTAAAATCAAGTCTCCAAGTATTTTGTTTGGACGTACTGATGAGGGAGTTGATTTTGATGCTCCTGACAACAAGCCGGTTAATATTTTCTTCATGCTGTTATTGCACAATGATAAACAGCACCTGTTTTCACTTTCATATATTTCAAAACTAATAATGAATCTCGATATTTTAAACGAACTGAGCACAGCTAAAGCAGTATCAGACATTCATAAGATTCTTACTTCACTTCCCGAAGGCAATGGCAATGGGAATGGCTTTAAGTAGCTTATCAAACAGCATATTAGCTTATCTCATTTATTATCGCTCATGAAAATATTATCAGTATTTTAGGTGTGTGTATGAACAAACCATTAGTTAGAATTATCATTGGCAGTAAATCGGACCAGGAGACTTGCCTTCCAATTCAAAACCATTTGAAAGACCTCGGTATTGAATCTGACTTTTATGTTTCTTCTGCACACCGCAATCCTGAGAAAACAGTGAGTCTTGTTAAGGAAGCTGTTAAGGAAGGAATTAAAGTTATCATCGCTTGCGCAGGTATGGCTGCACATTTACCGGGTGTAATTGCGTCACATACGATACTTCCTGTAATAGGAGTTCCTTTAAAGGGTAGCAGCCTGTCCGGAGAAGATGCCCTGTATTCCATTGTACAGATGCCGCCCGGAGTACCGGTGGCAACGGTCGCTATCAATGGTGTAAAAAATGCTGCTATTCTTGCTGCACAAATCATAGCCTTATCCGATGCTGAAGTTGCAAATAATTTACTAAAGATGAAACAAAGCTTAGCCGGGAATTGAATCTGATAAGGTAAAATTGATGTTTCACGTGAAACGCTATCTTGTTTTATTTTATAAAAGCTATATTCCCCCTGACAATATACCCTTTTATTAATGTTACAAACAAAGCACTATTCAGCTATGTATCCTGCAAGCAACTTGAACGTATTCTCCACACCCTGTTTATGTGTGCGCTCATAGCTGTGCGATGCAAAAACACCGGGACCTATCAAACCATGTTTTAAATCATAGCCTGCATGCAGGGTGGCCTCCACATCACTCCCATAATACGGATAAATATCCAGAGCATAATTAAGCTTTTCTCTTTCAGCAATTTCGATAAGCTTATTGGTCACATCGTAATCATAGGGTCCGCCACTGTCCTTTGCGCAAATTGAAACCTTATATTCGTCTGTTTTCAAATCATCACCTACTGCCCCCATATCAACCGAGATCATTTCTTCTGTTTCCCGGGGGATACCGGATGAGGCACCGTGTCCAACCTCTTCATAATTTGTGAACATAATATATACTTTACGCTTTAGTTTGATCTGTTTTTCAGCAACAGCTTTTGCTAAACCCAGTAAAATTCCCGCACTGGCTTTGTCATCAAGAAACCTGCTTTTAATAAATCCGGACTTTGTATATATAGTGCGCGGATCAAAACTGATAAAATCTCCTGGTCTAATTCCCAGTTTTAGCGTTTCACTTTCTTTTGTCACAACTTCGTCGATGACAATTTCCAGATTAACTTCATTTCTTTCCATGGTGGCTGTATCTTTGTATGTATGAGCGGCTGCATTTATTAAATGAATTGTTCCCGTGAAATATTTACCTGTTCTGGTGTGGATTGTAACATTTTCATTTTCTACAAATCCGCCTGCGTAACCTCCTATCGGTGTGAAGCGGATTCTGCCATTTCCTTTTATGCTGCGAATCATTGCGCCTAACGTATCGATATGTGCTGCCAGTACCAAAACCCTACCCTTGCCTCCAAGTTCGCAAATAACGGCATTTTTGCGCGTTTTTTTTGGAGTGAATTTTAGTGAATGTAACTCGGACATGAGGAAATCGGTTACTTCTTTTGTATACCCGCTTGGGCTGGGGATTTTGCACAGTGATAAAATGCTCTTAACGGAATAGTCCACATAGGTCTTTAAGTTTTTCATAAATGTTCCTTGATTAAATTTTTATGATTCCTGAAAATGCAAAACAGGTTTAGCTTTTGGGGTGTTTCTGTAAGAATAATTCCAGGATATGCTCAACATGTCTTTGCCAACTGAATAATTTTACTCTTTCAAGGCTTTTTTTAATCATCTTCTTTTGTAATTCTTCGTTAATTAAGACCATTAGCATTTTCAAAGCAATATCAGCATTCATTTCAGGGTCAAAGGTCATGACCGCATCACCACCTATTTCAGGTAGAGATGAACGGTTTGAACAGATAACGGGAATACCGGAAGCCATAGCTTCTAAAAGTGGAATGCCAAAGCCTTCATATAAGGAGGGAAACACATAAAGCACGGCATATTTATAGAAAGCTGCCATAAAGCGATTATCGACATAACCTGTTAACCTGATATTCTTTTTAGCGGGTGATGATTTTACATAATCCAGGACAATATCACTGCCATTACCATTAATACCGGTAAGTACCAGGTCATACCGATCTCTTATTTCATCCTGTAAAAGTTCAAAAGCCCTGATCAGGTTCAGATGATTCTTTAAGGGATGTTCTATCCTTGAGTTATACAGAATATATGGTCTGGTTAACTTGTGAACCTGTCTTAATTCAGCTTCCGAAACATTGGTTTTTAACTTATCAGGTGAGTATCCGTTGTAATTCACTTCAATCCTGCTTGGAGAAAGATGATAGTATTTTATTAAATCATTCTTCGTGTTCTCGCTGATTGCCATAATAATCGGAGCTTTTTTTAAATAATGGGGAACGATATTCCTGACATAGAACATACGCAGAGCATCATATTTATCAGGGATATGATATTGGGAAAGGTCATGAAACGTAACAACAGCGTGTCTGGGATAACGTGACAACAGCCTGCGGTTACCTGCGGGAAGCAATATCAGGTCATATTGGCTTGCTTTGATAACAAAGGGTAGGCAATATAGGTGCCAAAGCATTGAAAGGAGTGGTTTTTTATATCTTTCTGACACATAACGAAAGCTTATGTTTTTATGCTTGATAGGAAAATTCTCTGCATCAGAACGGTGCATCAGTAAATCCAGCTGATGTTCTTTACAAAGTTCTTTTACTACGGAGATAACATAATCTGCAACACCTGATTTACCGTCATCAAAAGCCAGGACACTTACAAATATTTTCACGTGAAACCTTCTATAATTCTATCTCTACAATTGTTTCATTTAATTGATCATAGCGTATTCTGTGAAATTTATTAGACATAGACATAATGATTTTTACTCCCTTTCCTTCCTCTTCATAAATATCATCATCAAAGTTATAGGGATTATCTACAGTATAATTGTCTGACTCCGGAGACCACTCTATGCCTTTATCCCAAAACCTGATAAGCAGTTTGTTGTTCTGGAGGTTAAACTCGACAACTATTGCTGCATCTTCTGCGTAATTATATCCATATTTGATAATATTATTCAAAAACTCGTCCACAATCAGCTCAACCCTTGCTGCCAGGGAAGAATCTCCCGTCCAGTTGAGTATCATTTCATCAACACTATGTGATGTTTTCCCCACTTCTCTAAGGGCTGCCCGTAAAGTAGTGGTAAAATGAACAGACTGGCTGTTTTTCATAACCGTAACAGGTTCTGAATGAGGATTAAATTTTCTTTTCTGAAAAGAAAAAAGAGTGAAATCATCTGAATGGATACTATAATTATTATCTGTAAGAAACTGCTTTATCCTGAATGGCAGGCTAATACAGCTCTCTACTTTGATATGGTTTTTTATGGTTTCCAAAACACCTTTAATGCCAAACTGTTCACCTTGCTGGTCTACACATTCATATATTCCGTCGGAAAAAAGCAGAATTATACTATGCTCATTAATGGGAATATGTCCCATATCTTCATCATGATATTCCAGTTCATGCATCCAGCCCAATGGCAGAGATCCCGCACTTTCAACAGCAGTTGCATCTCCGGTTATTGTATCAATCACAACTATAGGCGGGTGACCGGCATTCAGGTAATGGAATTCATTGTTTTTTAAATCTATGATGCCTATCAGTATTGTCAGGTAATTGTCATGAATAAACAGCTCATTACTTAATCTGTCGTTAAGCCTTGTTACCAGCCATGGTAAATCCAGGTTTTCCTGGGAACTTTCCACCATAATCTTGATAATGGATTTGATAGCTGTCATTAGCAGCGCAGCCTGAACTCCATGACCGGAAATGTCACCCAGATATACTACATAATAGTCATCATTAAGTTTTATCCTGTCAAACAAGTCTCCGCCAACTGCTTCATACTGCTCATAATGTGAAGAGAATATCATTCTGTTATCCAGGTAAATCCATTTGGGCAGCATTGCATTCTGTATTTTAGCTGCAGTATCAAGGTCTTTGGAAAGGTCATAAATCAATTGCAGATTACGTTTTTCAGAGCGTTTGAAGTCAATGGTCTTTTTTACACGAGCCATAAGCTCAAGTTCAGAAACAGGTTTTTTGATGAAGTCACTGGAACCGGATTGAAATCCTTTATTTACGGATTCATCATCATGACTGGCAGTAACAAGTATCACAGGAACATCATGATTTATCTCCTGTATTGCCCGGCAAACCTGGTAGCCATCCATTCCTTCACCAAGCTTCACGTCTAGAAGAACGAGGTCATAGTCCCTGTTCTTTACTTGTTCCAAAGCACATTCACCGGAATTACAGGAATCAACCTCATATCCGTTCCTGATGAGCATATTAGAGATAACTTTTACCGAAACATCTTCATCATCAACAACGAGTACATAGGTTTTATTACTCATAATAACCTCATTTTATCTATTGTAGCATCATTTGCAGGCTAATCCAATCAGGTCAAGCAATATTTCTGCCTTGACAAACTGCATGTGATAAATTTACGTTTCCAAAAATGAAAACAAAGACCTTGTAAAATGGTTATTTAATGTCATATATGTATATCCAAAACAAAGAGGTGATATAAATGGAAAATTACGATTCCCAGACCCCTCCAAATCCGCAGCCCATACATCATAGCTTTCAGGAAGAGACTGCTCCGGTAATGCGTTTCAGCGATTGGATTGTAACACTGTTAATAATGATGGTCCCTGTTTTGAATGCTATAATGCTCATTATCTGGTCTACTGACCGTTTCACTAATCCCAATAAAGCAAACTGGGCAAAAGCAACTCTTGTCCTGATAGCTATCCAGGTTGTCCTGATGATGTTCTTTATCGGAACGATTATCGGGTCTCTATCTCATTTAATGTCCAACTTCAACACTTCAGGTTTGTGGTAAAAGTATAATTTCCCGTGAATAAATACATTCTTCTTTTGCTGTTGGCATCAATGTTACTGGGTGCATGTTCCATCTTTAAGGCACCTAACTTCGAGCGTGTTAATCAGGTGCAACTAAAAGACCTCACTATAGACCGAACAAAGCTTGATTTATCCATTGTCATCAACAATCCAAACTGGTATGGAATAACTGTAAAAACTCTTGATATTGATGTGATGGACAGAGACAGGAATAAACTGGGCAATATAGTTATGACCCAACCTCTTAAAATAAGTAAACATGCAGCAGACACAGTTTATTTTGAAATCCTGATGGATACCCGCAAGGTAGCTAAATTACTCAGCTACTCTTCAGATAAGGTGGAATTCATTGTCAAAGCAACAGCCAAAGCAAAGGTCTCCTGTATCAGCAAAACGATACGTTATGAACAACCTAACCATATAAACTTCACAAAGATAATCGAAGACCTGCTTCCGGGTATCCCCACTGAATATGAAATCCCCACCATTCATACCAATACAAAGAAACCCAATACCAAAGATAAGAAATATATCTTCTCTGATCCCAATGCCAAGCCTGCGGGCAACGCTCCCATTAAACCCGATATTTTCAAAGTGGCAAAGACTTCCGTTACCGATATCGGATTTAAGGATACGGAACTGACTATCAAATTTATGCTGCTTAATCCTTACGGATTTGCTTTTACTATCAGGGATTTCCCTTCCGAAGTCTGGATTAATGACAAACTGGCAGGTAAAGGTAAATTAGCCAAACCTATAATAATCAACGAAAACGTTATGAGTGCAGATGGTGAACTGGTTTTTAAACTTAATAACTTCAATTCCATCCTGCTGGTTTCCACAGCTCTGGTCAAAAAAGACATGGATTATAATGTAAAAGGTAATCTGATTGCAGAAGCCTTTGGCCTTAAAGTCAGTAAGCCATTCAAATTTAGAGGCACAGTCGAAATAGGCAAAAAAGACAAGAATTAAACCATAGAATCATTGAAAAAAAAGTATAAAGTTTAGATGGTTTAGATAGTTTAGAAATAATATATCTGTTACTTTGACAAACAAGTCATGTTATGACGTTATAACATAGGCTGGGGTGTAAACCCCAGTAATAATGAAAATAAAACCAAATCAACCCTTTTGGGTGACATATGTTAGCGCAAAGAATTGAATTGATTCCCTGATATCTTAACTTGATTTTTTTATTCCTGATTATTGTCTTTTCGTCTTTTTTTTTCTGTTATTTCTGTGTATTCTGTGGTTAATTCACTTTTTTGTATTCAGTCCTTTCAATTTGTTCCGTGTTCCTCACTGTATTTATAAAAACAACTCCTTCAACGGTTTTCTTTCCTGCAACTGCGCTTCCCTGCCCTGGTTAAATTCTGAAAGCATGGACGGATCTCCCAGATAGCCCACAACCGCCATTGTAACAGGCACAATTTCTTCCGGCAGTGTAAATACTTCCCTTGCTTTTTCTACAGAAAAACCTGCCATATTATGCACATATAAGCCCATAATGGAAGCCTGTGTGGTCAGGTTGCCCATTGCCAGTCCAAGGTCATGCAGAGCCCATTTATTTGGCTTTCCATTGGCAAATAGTGTATTTACAAGGGTCATAATCAATAGTGGAGCAGTCGTTACCCATTCCTGGTTACGGGTAGTAAGGCATTCAAACAGTTTGATGTATTTTTCTGAACCGTTTTTATGCGACCAGATAAACCGCCAAGGCTGTTCATTATTGCAGCTTGCTGCCCAGCGTCCTGCTTCAAACAGAGTCAGCACCTGTTCATCAGTCAAAGCTTTGTCTGCAAAAGCCCTGGGGCTCCAGCGTTTTTGTAATATTTCATCAATCGGGTGTTCAAAATGCGGTCTTGGTTTCATAATATCCTCACATTGTCATAAACCCTTTCCTTACAAATATTGTCAATGTTATGTTCCTGAATAGCTTTGATATATGTAAATTATAAACGCAAAGTTGCAAAGAAGCTATGGCGCAAAGTTGATTAGGTAAAATGGTCATCCTTTCTGTGTCGAAAGACTTAGTTCCCTAAATAATATAAACAGGCTGGATTCCTGCCTTCGCAGGAATGACAGCGTTTTTTCTGTTTGTTCTGTGAATTCTGTGGTTAAATCTCTTTTTCTTGACAGAAACATCCGCAAAAGGCACTTGGTTTATTATACGAACTCCTGCTTTTGATGATTTGTTTTTTGTATTTACCGACTTATACTTTAAGGAGTTCAGATTATGAATGACATCCCACAGACAAATCCTATCATCCCTAAAAACTTCGCACCTGTTATCAAACTGTTTATCATCGGCTTTATTATCCTGGTTTTACTGATTCCCGTGGTCTGGATAAGTACGATAATTAAAGAACGCTATGACCGCAAAGACAATGTAGCCAAAGAAATCGCTTCCAAATGGGGCGCAGACCAGCTGGTTAGCGGTCCTTTTATCTGTATTCCGTATAATACTGTGATATACAAACAGGATAATACCGGTAATGAAAAAACCACTATCATCACCAATTATCTGCATATAACACCCGAAACAGCCAGTATAACAGGACAGGTGGAATCGGTTGAACAGCACCGTGGTATCTTTAAGGTTGCAGGCTACAAAGCTGTTTTGGATATTACTTCTGACTTTCCGAAAGACATTGAATTAAGCAGTCTGCCCAATGGCGCAGTACTGGATTGGAATAATGCTCTGGTTGCCTTTGATTTGAAAGACGAAAGAGGTCTCAAGGAATTAACGGGAAATCTTAACGGTAAAGCCCTCACCTTTAACCGGTCTGCCAATGTTCTATCTGTCAGTAGTCCGATGGAAGAATTAAATGACCTCCGTAAAAAGAATAAATACGCCTACGATAATGACTCCGACGAAGCCATCACCTTCAAGTTTGAAGCCAAAACACCGGTGGATATAAGTACTGCCAAAGCGCAGATAAATCTGCATCTGGTGTTGACAGGTACGCAGCAGCTAAGCTTTCTCACCTCTGCCATCAATGAAACAATCAGTCTTCAGGGCGATTGGACTGCTCCCAGCTTTACAGGTGATCTTCTGCCAGATGCCAGAACAGTGGACAGCAAAGGCTTCACTGCCTCCTGGCATACGAATTACCTGAATACCGGCAATAAGCAGTTCTGGACTAGCAAGGAACCCACTCTAAAGCTATCCAACCTGGGAGTAAAATTCCTTATCATGGTGGATGCCTATCAGCAGACGACCAGAACGCTTAAATATGCCGTCCTCTTCCTGCTCCTTACTTTTATGGCATTCTTTTTTACAGAGACTGTCACCAGGCAGCGCATCCACCCCATCCAATATCTGATGGTAGGCTGTTCACTGGTTATCTTTTACTTGCTGCTGCTTTCCGTTTCGGAACATCTTGCCTTTGGCTGGTCCTATCTGATTGCTTCTTTTGGTGTGGTCATGCAGATTAGTTTGTATAGCTATTCCATCCTTAAAACTCGCAAGTTTGCCCTGCAGGTTGGAAGCCTGCTTACTGCTATCTATGCCTTTTTGTATATCCTGCTCCAACTGGAAGACAGTGCCCTGCTTGTCGGCAGCATCAGCTTGTTTGTCCTGCTTGGTGTAGCCATGTATGTTATCAGAAATGTAAAATGGTATAATCAGGAATAATTAACCACAGAAAGCACAGAACAAACAGAAAATATGTAGAGGGCAGGATTCACTCCTGCTCTTTTTAAAACTGGTGGGAATAAAACCCACCTTTGTTTAGCTTTCAAATTATACTGAGAATTGAAAGTTGATATACTTGTATTAGAAAAGCAACTAAATTGTATTGACAATTACTTTTAGATAGCATATTGGTTCTTTCTAAATATTCTTGTTTTCAAAAAAGGATTTCAATAATGAGTAGAAATTTATGGACAAGAGAAGAACTCGTATTAACTTTAAATTTGTACCTAAAGATTCCTTTTGGTAAAATTCACAGTAACAATCCAGTTATTATTAACTTGGCAAAGTTAATTGGTAGAACACCATCTTCTGTTTCATTGCGGTTGTCTAATTTTGCTGCATGTGACCCCTATCATTCAGCAAGAGGAGTAGTTGGAATGAGAGGTGGCATACCTGTTTGTAAGCCTATTTGGGACGAATTTAATAATGATAGGGAAAAACTTATATATGAGAGTGAGATCATACTAACAACGTATGAAAACACAACAATAGAGAATAAATTCAGAGACCTTTTATCAGATATTAAGCAAGTTGAAGGTAAAGATATTTCTAGATTGATGAAAACGAGAATCAATCAAAACGTATTTCGTCAAATAGTTTTAGCCAATTATCACAGTCAATGTGCAATATCAGAAATTGATGAACCTGATCTTCTAATTGCAAGTCACATAATTCCTTGGTCAGAAAATGAAAAAGAAAGAATGAATCCAGAAAATGGAATATGTTTTTCTGCTTTATATGATAAAGCATATGATAAAGGCTTAATTGGTATTAACACCAACTATGAAGTATTAATATCAACTGCTTTATCAAAAAAATCTCAATTACCTTTCTTTAAACGTTTTTTTAATGATCTTATTGGCTTAAAATTAAATCTGCCTGAGAAATATTATCCCAGAAAAGAATTTCTACAATATCATCTTGATACTATTTACAAAGGCTAAACAGCCAATCCTCTTTAAAAAAGTATTCTGATTAATTGTAGTATCATCTTTACTATATTAACATAGTAAACTTCTCATATCCTCTGACTAATGGCAACGGACCTGCTTCATGGCAAACCTAAACAATTAAGAAGTAATAATTAATATTAATGATTCGCTGTGCTCATCAGCTATGGAGTGGATTCCCCATCAAGTGGGGAATGACAATAGCGGGAACAGGTGACCAAGTTGAGAATGACAATATAGGAGAGGGGGCAAGGTTGAACATATAAAACTAAATATTAAGAATTAAGAGAATTGGATATGCTTACGTAATAAGAAATAATACTGATGTCTTAATTATAGAACCTTGCTTCTCTTAGTCGATTCATTGGAGATTAAAGGGAGATGCTAGGGTGATGTAAGGGTGCGACCCTTAGATCACCCTAGCATCTCCCTTGTATATCTTTTGGATTAAAAGAGAATGGATAAGGAGGGACCGAAAGAAATGTAGAATTTAAAATGGAGAATGGTAAATGAGTTAACCACAGAAATAACAGAAAGATTATGATATTGAAGTTTAGAAAGTCGAGTTAGTTTAGATAGTTTAGCCTAATACTGTATATTACATATATTCTTTCGTGTATTTTGTGCATTTCGTGGTTTTTTTTACAAGGAACTGGATCCCCGATCAAGCCGAGGATGACAACAAATAAAACAGTATGGATCCTGTTCTTACATTCCAAACGACATTGTCGGTTAAGGATTCCGAACTGCGCAGGGATGACGTCCTTCGACAAGCTTAGGATGACCATTTACCTAATTAACTTTGCGTCTTAGCTTCTTTGCAACTTTGCGTTTGTTATGTCACCCGTAAAGGGTTAGTTGGGTTTCTCATAAAGTACTGGGGTTTACACCCCAGCCTATTTTATTTCGTCATTGTATGACTTGTTTGTTAAATATAACCGATATATTCTTTCTAGACTTTCTAAATCATCTCAACTTTCTAAACTTATTTGTTTCGCCTTTTTCGTGTGTTTCGTGTTCTGTATAAGGAACTGGATCCCTGCCTGCGCAGGGATGACTTAAAAGTCACTTTCTGTTTATTCTGTGAATTCTGTGGTGAAAATTATTTCTTTAAACTGGCTTTGGTGAAGATATAGGCGGGGATTTTGACATCAAATTCGATTTTATCAATGGTAAAGAGTGTGCCCTTGCCTTCTTTAAGGGCATCTTTATAGAGCATCTGCTTTGGATACCAGCGGTCTTTTACCTGCATAACTTCCTGTACCTGGGTAGTTTTGAGTAGTTTTCCGCTTTTGGCATAGCGTTCTTCATAGAGGGGTAGAAAGCGTTCTTTATCAACAAAAACCTTGATGGTCTGATAGGATATATCAGGCTTTTTAGCTGCCAGCATCAGCACCCAGCAATCCCTTTCCTGATAGATTTCCTCGCCTGTAACCAACGCAGAATAGCTTTCCTGCATCGTGGTTTCTTCCATAAAGTCTTCATAGGAAAGGTCGGAACCCATCACAGACTGTTTAAGCATATTGCCTGAAATCTGGATAATGCGGTCGGTATTGGGATCATAAATCCAGAGGTTATCACCGTCCTTAAGCATTTTTGTGCCTTTTTCACGTGCCGGAGCAGTGTATTCTGAAAAGCCTTTTTCCGTGCCTTGTGACCAGTTGACCGATACCATGGTGCGGGTGGCACGCTTGGTCTGTACTGTCATTGTATATGTTGCTTTCATTGTCTTGGAAAGCATATTGTCGTCTATTTTTTTAAGCAGTTCATTCCCATCGGGGAAAACTGCATTGAGCAGGGTCAGGCATATTGCCATGCTGATTATCATTATTAGTTTTTTCATGTTTCAAGCTCCTTGAAAAGCTGTGAGGTTTTGCGTTTATAAATACTGATACCGGAGAGCATAGCTCCGGCAATGACCGCCAGAAGACCCGGTATAAAGCCGATATAATAACATGACGGGGTTATATGTGCGTAGATGACATTATCATACAAAAGCGTGGAGTTCTGCGTGTATGCGCTCATATCGAAGCCGTAGACCTGCAGGTACATGCTGATTAGTAATCCCAAACCCGTGCCTATGACTGTGCCGAAAAAGCCGATAACCGCAGCTTCCATAACCAGCCACCTGTAGAGATGCTTCTTTTGTTCGCCCATAGCCAGGCGCACTCCGAATTCACCGTAGCGGCGGATGCCGTTCATCAGTCCGGAATTCCATAAAACGATGGACATCAGTCCTACAAAGATAAACAGAGTGATTGCCAGGGAACTGTCAAACAGGTTGAGCATGGCACCGAGGTCATTCTGCTGGCTCAAAGTCAGCATAATGGGAGAATATTCATCTGTGCTGTCAGAATAAGTTTTATTAAAGTCCAGAGCCAGATTACGTGCTGTTTTATCCTTGTAATCCGCATTGGTAAAGTAACCCAGGATTTCACTTGCACCGTCCTGCATATCCAGCATTCTTCTTACATCGGAAATATCGGCAATTACGCCGCCTCTATCCAGAGCCTGTACGCCAAAAGTGACAGTACCGGAAATCTCAAAATCCCGTAGGGTCATGGCACCGAAAACGGTGGAACTGATAAGTGTTACTCTTTGTCCCAGTTTAAGATTTAGTTTATCAAACAGAGCTTCACTTACAAGTACCTGTCCGGATTTTGCCGGCAGTGAACCTTTACGCAGGGCTTTGGTCAGGCGCAGACGTTTGATTTCCTTGCTGCTACTGAACAGGTCAACTGCCATGCCGGCAACTTCACCCTGGACAAGCGTGGAACCTGTAGAATCGGGAACATCAAGCAAGGCTCCGAAGGTAATTCTGGGTGCCCATTCCAGTTGGGGATAACGGGTTTTCCATTGTTGCATATCGTCTGTAATATCAAGCAGACTAAGGTCAAAAGGCTTCTGGCTGATGACTTCTGCATAGGCACGAGTGACTACTTTAACGTGTCCTGTATCCAGATTGGCGTTCTGTTTTATCATGCTTTCCACAAAACCGTTCATGAAAGCAACAAAATAGACAGTGATTAGCACTCCGACAATGACAACCAAAATGGGGAAGATGCTTCTGCTGCGGTCTCTGAGTAAGCCTTTGATGAGAAACTTAAACATTGCTCCCCCTAACTCAGTCTTCCACGCAGAGCGTCTGTGGGTTTAAGGCGTGCAATCCTGAGGGTTGGTATCCAGCTGACCACAGTTGTAATCAGAATCACTATTATTATGGTGCTTAAAATCATTTGCGGACTGTAATAAAAAATTATGGTATCAGATAAACCTGCAATGCCATAACTCTCATAAGAGCTTGGCATTTTCCAGCCTTTGGTGCCATAGTAAATAAACAGCGGCAACCCTAAAATCCCCGAAGCAACTGATGCCAGCATGGCATACATCATGCCTTCCACTGTGAACATGCGGATGATTTCCCGCTTGGTCATGCCCAAAGCAGCAAAAGTACCTATCTCCTTCCTGCGCTTAAAGACTGCCAGCACCTGGGTATCAAAGATGGCAATCATAGCCAGGAACAGCAAAATTGCGTACATAATCAACGCCTGCGCTCTTTCCACTTTCATGATGTTGTGCAAATCTATCAGTAAGTCGTCTATACTCTGGAATCTCCAGTCTGCAGAAGTAAAACTGATGTCTTTGCTGTTTTTGAGGACAATCAGTGTAGCTTTACCCTCTGCATCTTTCATTGTCTGCAGGCGTGCCAGGTCAATCCATACCTGACCATTATCCACTTCCATTTCAGGCGTATCCATAATTTTAACTATTTCGATGTCAGCAGCATTAAATGCTCCATGTATATCCCTCCACCGCATGGTTAAAACGTCTCCCAGTTTTAGGTGAGAACTTTTTGCCATGTTCATGCCTATCAATGCAGGTATGTTGTATTTACTGTCTTTAAGTTCAGAAGTGGGGAGTTTGAGCACTTTCTGGTTATAGGGAATACCTTTGACGGTAATGGAAATCATCCTGCCGTCGGGATAGATAGAACCCTGTGAAATCAATATGGGAACTGCTTCGTTATTTTTAACCAGAGACTGCAGTTCAGATGGGATTTTGCCGTTGCTTTTATCCCAGCTGAAGGGATCATATTTATCATAACTCCTGAAAGTATATCTTCCGTCTCCGTTCTGCCATTCACGGCTCTGCCTTTCTGCCATGCGCATCCAGCCTGCATACATGCCCTGCATCCAGATTATGCCAATCATAACAAGAGCTATGATAAAGACATTGATGATGCTGCGCAGTCCGGCTCCGTGTATGTTTTTCCACGCAAGTTTGAAAACCATTGTTACTACCCAATGATAACGTCTGAATCGACTCTGCCGTCTACCAGAGTTATCTTGCGCCTGATAAAGGCAATAACCTTGGCATCGTGAGTAGAAAAAATATAGGTGGTGCCGAGTTCTTTATTCAGCTTTTCCATGGTTTCAAGTACGTTCATGGAATTTTCGGTATCAAGATTGGCAGTTGGTTCATCAGCCAGGACAATCTGAGGTTTCTTGACCATGGCACGCGCAATTGCCACCCTTTGAGACTGACCGCCTGAAAGTTGTGTGGGACGAGACTTTGCTTTGTCTGTAAGCCCAACCCAGTCCAGAGCATCCATAACAGCTTTCTGGCGTTCCGCATCAGGCATTTTGAGCAGAAGCAGTGGAAATTCTACATTTTCATATACTGTGTAGACAGGCAAAAGGTTATAGGTCTGGAAAATAAAACCGATGTGCTCACTGCGCAGGGCTGCTGATTCTTTAGCATTAAGTTTGGATACTTCTTTACCGAGCACGATTACTTCACCTTCGGATTGTGTATCCAGCGAGCCGATTACGTTAAGCAGAGTGGTTTTACCTGAACCACTGGGACCGACTATACCGGCAAATTCACCTTCGGTAAAATTAAGGGTTACGTCTTTTAAGGCAGCGAACAAACCTTCGCCTGTGGGATAATATTTGGTCATTTTTTTGGTTTCAATCTGAATCTTGGGCATCATTTCTCCCTATTTTTAAAATATATAAGAAAGCAGCAGTTTAATACCGCGCGAGTTATAAAGTTTATGTTGTTTCCCTGCATCCCAAAACAAGCCGAGGTCCCAGCTCAGGTGGTCATAACTCCTGCGCCAGAGCAATGTGTGGGATGACAGATCATTGTTATCCTTTGCTATACCATAATACAAGAAAGTATCCAGGATACTGTATGGATAGTTAGCTGAAAAGGCAAAAGTAAGGTATTCTTTCTTTATATCTGACAAAGATTTATCCGCCTGGGACCAGAGTTGCGTTTCCAGCAAAGTATAGATACCGTTGCCGATACTGACAGTGTAATCTGCCCCGATTGTTACAGGTGCCTGATATTTGGCAATTCCAAATGGCTCTGCAAGTTTTGAGACGAAACTTTCTGCCCAAAGACCTATCCCATAATCCAGCCTGGCATCAAAACCAATTCTGTCTTCTGCTCCTGTGTCTAATCCAAAGAATTCTGTTTTTTGCCTGTGATTTATTGTTAAGCCTATTTCACCGTTGGATAAGGGATATTGCAGCCTGCCGCCAAACTCAGGAGTGTCTTCCTTTGTCACAACAGGCATAAATCCACGCTGTTTGCCTTCTCCCCTGATAACCCAAAACCAGATATTGGCATTATTAAGAAAGTAGTGTCTAAGCAGAAGTGCCTGCACACCTTCTGTCTGCTGCAGTTTATCAGTCGGATCCAGATTATCAAACCACTGCAGAGGTCTGAGGATTTGTGCAGAACCGAAGTTCAAGCGCTGCAAACCAAATCTGAGTTCTGTCTGTGGAATTTCTGCTTTAAACCAAAGACGGTAAGCCTTGCCTTTTAAGAATGATGATTCACTGCTTTCACTAAATGTTTTGTCACCTTTGAGGAGATACCTCATATTTAAACCAAGATTAAAATCTGTGTTGAAATCATGATTGATGTTAAGTTCAGGCTGCCAGAGTGCAGTTGAATTAAATCTGTCCGGAGATTGCTGCAGATAAACAGTGTTTATCAGGGCAAGTTCATTCCTGGTTGAAAGTGTAAATCCCCACTGATAAACAGAAATGCATAACATCAAAGTTATAAGAAGATATGTTTTCATCTCTACTCCGATAAACCAAATTGAGATTATATAAGCAAAATATGAGACTTAGACATTAAGTCAACCATTTTTCTAAAACATACATGTATACTCCTATTTTTTAAATAATTAATCTTACTTAGAAATAGTTCAGTTTAATGTGACTATTTCTATATCATTCTTTGCTTATTCCTTAAACAATCCAAGGAAAATTAAAGGGAGATGTAAGGGGTATCTAAGGGCTAACCCCTTAGATACCCCTTAGAAACCAGTACAATCTCTTTAGGATCAGGTAAGGAATAAACAGGCGACGAGGAAGGATCATAACTTTTGCATCTATCGCTGCAATGCATGTTGCTTTATATAGTGCTTTTTCAAGCCTGTGTATGCTCTGATGTCATTATATGCTAATATGTTATAATACCAGCTATGCTCATTTTGGGGGTATTCTCAAATTCTGATCTTTACCGCTGGCAACATATAAACCCTGGTAATTGAGGTTTTTCTCACATAATGAATGAAAATGATGTAGATGAAAAAAAGTCTTGCAGGAAATAGCAGGGAGATTAGTATTAGTTACAGTGGAGAGATATGAAACCTGAAAGCTTTGAATCCTTTCTGACAGATAATGAAAAGCGGATTTACAATTATCTGCTGCGCTTTGTGGAAGTGGATGACGATGCCAATGATTTATTGCAGAATGTCTTCCTGGCTTTTTACGAACGCATCGGGGACATTGATGAAAAGACAGCTGTAGCCTATCTTTACAGGATGGCGCATAATAAAGCTCTGAATTGGATTAAGCACCAGAAACGCATGATTCTTAAGCCGCCCTCAGATTTCCAGAATATCAAAGCCAAACCTTTTTCCACTAATGAAGTTGACTATTCTGTCCTGAATAATGCTATCAAAGATTTACCTGTCAAGCTTTCCACAGTTATTCATCTGCAATACTATGATAATCTGTCCTACAAGGCTATCAGCGATAAACTGGGCATCAGTGTTAAAGCGGTTGAATCACTTCTTGTAAGGGCAAAAAAAGAACTCCGTAAAAAAATAATAAAGGAAAACGGGGGTAACAGTGTATTTAGTTATAGACAAACTGATTCGGCGGTTGCCGGGTGAGAAAAGAGGTTAAAATGACGTGCAGTAAATTTAAAAAACAGCTGATTCCCTGGATGGACGGAGAATTGCAGCCTGAAAAGGCAGCAGAGCTTCAAGCCTGGTTTGACAGCTGTGCCAAAGTACGTCAATGCTCTGAATGCAGGAAACTCATCGATGAATACAAAAGCTTTCATCTTGCCTTCCATAATACTCCCCAACCTGAGTTTCCTGCTTTTTTACATCACAGAATAATGGCAGATATCCAAAGCAGAGAACGAATCTATCACAAGAAAGCTGTCCGCATACGCTGGCAGGCAGTTCCCGCTACAATAGCGATTTTGTTCAGCATGTATTTCGGTTCTTTAGTGGGAGTTAAAACTTTTAACGCACAGCCTTCCACCACTACTTCATCTCTGAGTACAGAAATGAGCAGCTTTGGCGAAAACAGTGTGGTGAGTAGCCTATACCTAAACGGAGGTCTGGAATGAGCAAGCGTTTATTATATATAATTTTATTGATATCTCTGGCTTTTAACATTGCTGTTTTCGGAATGTTTACCTATGTAAAAATCTATCATAAAGCACCTTTCCGTCATCCTGATTTCAGACATCATATGGACAATGATAACCCCGAACACCGTGATGATGACAAGAGATTTTTTAACCTGAACATGGAAAACAGGGAAGAAATCAGAAAACTGAGAGCAGAATTCAAAGAAAACAGAAGAGATTTTATGAAAACGCTCTGGAAAGAAGACTTTGTTGAACAAGATGCCCTGGCAGCCATGGAAACTTCAATCAATACCCAGCAAAAACTTGATAGAACCCTGGGCGAATCGCTGATAAAATTGCGTAAGAACATGTCAAAGGAAGAAGCCCTGAAGTTTATCAATGAACACAGAGAAAGAATGAAAGAAAGATACAAAACAGATAAACATGAGTTTATGAATAAAATACAACCAAAAAAAGGAGTTACCCAATGAAAAAGGTAATATTAATCACACTTGCAGTTCTGGCACTCAGCTTTGCACTGTTAGCGCAGAAAGCAGAAAAACCCGGAATGGGCGACCACAAGATGATGATGAACAAAGATGCTAAAGGTCATGAAATGATGGGAATGCATCAGGATTGGTGGAAAGACCTTAATCTTACAGATGCTCAAAAGAAGAAATTCGAAAACATGAAAACCGACCATAAGAAGTTTATGAATCTCAAACAAGCTGAAATGGATAACCTGCATATCGACAAACAAAAAGCAATGAGGGCAGAAGATTATGCCAAAGTTAAACAACTGAACAAGAACATAGCTGACCTTGAACTTGTAATAGAGAACGCCAGAGTTGACCACAAAGCTGATATGATGAAAGAACTTACTGCAGAACAAAAAGCCAAAATCAAAGATATGCCTACTATGCACAAGGGCATGAAACCCGGCATGGGTAATGGCATGAATAAAGGCGACTGCGACGGAAACTGTAAAGGCAATTGTAAATAATCTCCTCCCATACCTCTAACATAAAAAATAGCCGCATTAATCTGCGGCTTTTTTGTGCTTAAATATCTAAACTTATATTAATCGCTCTTTATGCCAATAACTCCTTTATAAACTGCGGTAAGGCAAAGCAGCCTTTATGCAGTTCCGGATTATAGTATCGGAAGTTGAAACCTGTGTGTTTTGAACTGTCAATTTCGTTAAGCGGGTGATGTTTTTTACTTGCCATCTGGAACAGCCAAAGCCCTGCCTGATAGGTCTGGATTGCTGCTGTATATGGTATAACGAGAGGGAACAGGGATTTCAAATCCTGGTTGGCTTGCCTGATAATAGGCTGCAAATCAGGAATCCAGGGACTTTCTGATTGAATTGTAAGAATACCATTCTGCTTCAGAGCTTTGTAGCAGTCTGCATAAAACTCTTTATGGAAAAGCCCTTCTGCAGGTCCAACCGGGTCTGTGGAATCTATTAAAATGATATCGAACTCATTCTCACTTCTTTTCAGATAAGCAATCCCGTCCTCAATCCTTACTTCTGCTTTGGGGTGTTCAAAAGCTGTTGCCAGTTTGGGAAAGAAGCGCTTGCTGGCGTTGACAACCATTTCATCTATCTCCACCAGCACAGCTTTCTCAACTGACGGATGCAGCAGGACCTGTTTTAGTGTTCCGCCGTCGCCACCACCGATTATCAGTACTTTTTGGGGATTGGAATGAGTAAACAGGGCGGGATGAGACAGCATTTCATGATAGACAAATTCGTCTTTTTCAGTTACCATGATGATGCCGTCCAAAAGCATCATCAGTCCGAAATCCTGTGTTTCAACAATATCGAGTATCTGATATGGACTCTTTTCCTGGTAAAGGTTTTTCTCAACCTGAAAGGTTAAACCACGTGTGGGAGTATGCCTTTCAGTAAACCAATAGGGCATTAAGCTACCTCTGTTACTGCATCTGGTTTGTGCTTAAGTTTCTCGTTTCCAAGGTCAAAAAGACCGCGTTTGAGTTCCATGTGGCTTACATGGCTGCTGCCCAGTTTCTCTTTAAGGAAATCAAACAGCACCCAGGGTTCTATTGTTTCACCGCAGGTAAAGATATCCACTGCAGCATAGTTATATTCCGGCCAGGTATGTATGGCAACATGGGATTCTGCAATCACCACTGCGCCGCTTACTCCGAAGGGAGAAAATGAATGGAATGTATGAGCTACCACTGTCGCTTTGCCTATTATACAGGCATCAACCATGGCTTTCTCAATGTATTTTTCGTCTTTTAATGCGTCACTGTTGCAGTTGTAGAACTCGGCTAAGATCTGTCTGCCCAAAGCTTGCATAAGTCACCTCGCTTTTTTAAAAATATTAAAATAATTAAAAACTTCAGACTGTTGCTTGAGATAAACTTCCCTCAACAGGATGAATAAAAAGCTGCCACCAGAGTGACAATAATGCCGTAAGGCTTTAAAATAAGGGATACTTAATGTTTGTTAAAGAAGGATTTTCAGTGGTGTCAATGTGGCGGAGAACTTGGACAGTTCTACCAACACCTCTTCGTCGTCAATAATAATGGGATGCTGCTTCCAAAGCTCGACATACAAAGCTTCTTTAACACAATGTACTTTGGCGAAACCAAAAGCTTTCATAAGCAACCTCACTTTATTTTAGTAAGTAACACAAAACTGCATGCCATTATGATGTCAAGCAGAATCGTTAACCTGTTCAAAATAGTGAATTAACCACAGAAATAACAGAAAGAACAGAAAATGAAAAAAAAAGAGATTGACTAATAAATAAAAACTTTGAGACAGTAATTAATAAACTTATGGATAATATTATGCAGAAAGATATATCAGATACCAATGGAAAGGTTTTTCTTTATAAAGATGAAGGTTACAACTTACTGGGTGCTTGTTTTAGTGTTTATAAAGAAATGGGGAATGGTTATCTTGAGTCTGTTTATCAAGAGTGTTTAGCAATTGAGTTTGAAAATCTTGGTATTCCTTTCATCCAAAAACCAAGCCTGCAAATAAAATTCAGAGATGTCCCTATTTCTCAACATTATATACCTGATTTTGTGTGCTATGATAAAATAATTGTAGAATTAAAGTCTGTTTCTAAGATTTGTGATGAACATAGATCACAGTTATTTAATTACTTAAAGATTACTGGTTTCAAAGTAGGCTATATTATCAACTTTGGACACTATCCATTATTGGAACATGAGAGATTTACGAGATGACTTTTCTGTTATTTCTGTTAATTCTGTGGTTAAATTAGAGGTATAAATGTGTGGCATAAGTGGTATTTATAATTTAAACGGCAAAGCAATTGACCAGAGCCTGCTTTTACAGATGACCAACCTGATAAAGCACCGTGGTCCGGACGATGAAGGCTACTGCCTGTTTAATCTGCAGCAGAACAAAGCCATCTCTGCATCAGGTGAAGATACAATACTGGAACTAATGTCTGTTTTACCTCAGTTGCCGTTTCAATTTGAAGCCAATCTTGCCTTTGGATTCAGAAGGCTTTCCATCCTTGATTTATCTGCCAAAGGGCATCAACCCATGACAAATAATGACGGTTCCTGCTTCATTGTCTTCAATGGTGAAATTTATAACTATCTGGAACTGAGAGCAGAACTGGAAAAAGCTGGCTTTGAGTTTACAACTCATACTGATACGGAAGTCATTATCAATGCCTATAAACATTGGGGAACGGATTGCCTTAAGCGCTTTATCGGCATGTGGTCTTTTGCCTTGTATGACCTGCAGAATAAACTGCTCTTTTGTTCCCGTGACCGTTATGGAATCAAGCCTTTTTACTATTCTATCAACAGCGATGCTTTTTATTTCGGTTCAGAAATCAAACAGCTTCTGGCTTGCCCAATAGATAAAGAAATGAACTACCCAATGCTGTGGCGCAGCATGAAAATCAATGCACTGCTGGCTTATGGTGAAGAAACCTACTTCAATCATATCAAAGCTCTCAGACCCGGTAATTACCTTATCCTGAAAGACAATAACCTCAAGACTTTTACCTATGATGAATGGAAGCCGGAAACCTTTGAAACCAGCAAGCTCAGCTTTAATGAAGCAGTAGAGCAGTACCGCAGCATCTTTCTGGACAGTGTAAAACTCCAGATGCGCAGTGATGTGGAAGTAGGAAGCTGCCTGAGTGGTGGCATGGATTCCAGCGCTATTGTCTGCACTGCTGCGGGTCTTACGGATAAGCCTTTCCAAACCTTTTCCTCGTATTATAATGAAGACAAAGCCCTGGACGAAAGACAGTGGATAAAACTTGTAGCAGAGCAAACCAAAGCTATCTCACACCTGGTTTCTCCGACTCCTGACAAGACGATTGAATGGTTTGAACAAGCCACCTGGCATAACGATTTGCCTGTTGGCGGAGGTTTTGTTTCCCAGTATGCAGTTATGCAGCTTGCCAAAGAGAAAGGGATCAAAGTCCTGCTGGACGGACAGGGCAGTGATGAGCTTACTGCCGGTTACAATCATGCCAATTACCGCTACTTTGCCGACATCATCAGAAAGGGGCATCTGCCTACATTTTACAAACAATACTATCAATACCTAAAGGGAAAACCTCTAAAAACGTTCCTGACTACATTCCCCAAGATTAAGATGTCTGCCATGTTCAAAGAGAGCACGCTGTATAATATCGAGTTCAGCTTTTACAAATTTGAACCTTTTAACGATAACTTCCACAGGAACGTATATATGCAAATGCCTAACAGAAGGGATTTGCTGACGGAAATTATAGATTTGCCGACTTCCCGGCTCAGCAACTTCCAATACAACCTGATGCACAGTACTACCATCCAGACGCTGCTGCATTATGAAGACCGTATGGCAATGGCGAACAGTGTTGAAAGCAGAGTGCCTTTCCTGGACCACCGTCTGGTTGAACTTGCCTTTTCCCTGCCTTCATCCTATAAAATCAAGCCTCCCATTGGCAAATACGTCCACAGGGAAGCCATGCAAGGCATTATTCCTGCGGATATCTACAATCGTAAGGACAAGGCTATTTTTTCCTCTCCATTTACTTCCACCTGGCTCAAGGGCAGCCTGCGTGAATATGTTTCCGATATCTTTGCCTCGCAGGAATTTAAGCAGCGCGGCATCTATAACCTGCCCATCATCAAACAGAAGTGGAAAAGCTTTAAAAGCGGCAACAAAGCCAATGGCGAGATGCTCTTTAATATCCTTGCCCTGGAGATATGGTTCCGGACTTTTAAACAATCTTAATTATATTCCTTGACAATTGGTTAATAAATTGCATTAAAGCAATTGTAGTTTAATATTATTCAGTTTTCTTTTATTTGTCTGATGCTTTCTAAGGGGAAGGGAAGATGAGAAAAAAGAGCAGGCTTTGCATTTCGCTATTCTTGGCATTACTTGTATTCAATCTGTTTTCTGCTAATCTTTCAGCTAACAGGCCTCTCGGCAAGAGAATCCAATCGGTTTATGATTTTAATGAAGACAGCTTTGTGGTAACTATAGATTCTTACTTACTTACTTATCACTATGCTTCAGAAAATACTTCTTTCGTAGATTCTATCTCAATCCATAATGAATATACAATTGCCTATGAGCCTACTGTTATAAGTGATATGGTTTTTACTTTCGACAGGACAGTAGAAATAATTGATAACAACACCAATATTGAGTATCTGATGTTCAGGGACCACTCATTACAACCTGAACGAAAGTATTTTTACAGCTTTAGTCCAAACGGTTCTGTTTCGGAATACAGAAATTATTACTACAACGATAATGGAAATATCTCTCATTGGGGAAAATCACAATATTCTTATACTTCATCTGGAAAGGTCGATAGTATTTACTCTGAATCGAACTATTCCTCATATATTTATAGGTCATACAGACTCTTCAATTATGATAATAACAACATGCTTTTAAGCGTAGAATATTACAACTACGAAGATGAAGAGTGGGCATTAAACTCAAGATATCTGCTTTCCTACGCAGATGATGTAATTCCTTTTGCCAATCCGCTTCGCATTTTTGAATATACAAATAATTCTGTGATTTCCAGCATTAATGGACTACTCTCTTTAACTGATTTAAACTACCCGCCTCAGACGATTATTTACCAGAACAGGGTAGCTGGCGAATGGGTAAATTCAATTACAACCTACAATCCACATTTCAGTGGTTCTTTTTTTGTTATTTCAAGCAGTACAAATGAGATGTATGGCAGCAGTTTTTCATATTATTTTAATCCCAACGGTTATTACACTGGTTCGAGCAGTTCCGGTGGTGGTGGAGAAAGCAGTGGATACAGCAGTGTAAACTTTGAAGATTATGTATCTAATAATGATGATAATCAGCAGACGCCTACAACACATTTATTAATCAGCACCTATCCCAATCCGTTTAATACAAATCTCAACATCAAAATAGACAGCAAAGCACCTGCAAGTTCTGATATCAGCATCTACAACATCAAGGGACAACTTATTAAATCCTGGAAAGGCATTAAATCCAATGAACTGAACTGGGATGGCAGGGATAAAGACAATAAACCTGTTAAAAGCGGTGTGTATCTTATCAAAGCAAAACAAGGCAATAAATATATGACAATGAAAGTAATAAAACTTTAATATTATATGGAGGAAAAGCTATTATGAACAAAAGGGTATATTTATCAGGAGTCGTTTTACTGGTTGTTTTGTTATGCACAACCCAGATGCTGATGGCAGATCCGTTTGCCAAACGCATAACCGACACTGATTATCAGAAAATCACCTTTGCGCCTTATACCAGAATTCACAAAGTAGAATACTATTCATATACTAACGAAGAACCGGCGCTGTTAAACTCAATGAGCATAAGTACGACAACAATTACCAACACAGACAGTTCAACAGTTGTTACTTTATCAAGCTATGAAGGCATTGTGCGTACAATAAATGATTTAACAGAAGTCGAGTATTATGAATACAGAGATGGTTACTATCCATATTACGGTTATTTCAGGTTTGTAATTAATTCTGATGATAAGCTGGTGGAAGTTATCTCCAGACATCCAGGTTTATCAGATTCCGTGCATGCATACTTTCATTACCGTCCTGACGGTCAGCCCGACAGTTTGTATTATATGAAGGGTATCAATTCCAGCATCACATACTACAAAATGTTCTATGACCAGTTTAACCGGTTAGACTATTCTCTGCAGTATCTTTATTAC
Source organism: Cloacimonetes bacterium UBA6097 (assembly GCA_002435865.1). Taxonomy (GTDB): domain Bacteria; phylum Cloacimonadota; class Cloacimonadia; order Cloacimonadales; family Cloacimonadaceae; genus UBA5614. The sequence goes on from DIWV01000004.1 coordinate 109,631, forward strand.
CCGTATGAAAATGCCTCATATCTGTTCAGGAGATTTTCCCAGAATTACGGTACAAATCCTGTACACTATCCTTCTTCTCTGGATTTGGCAAACTACAGGTTTTATAAAATGACTGGAGCCTGGAATGGTGCATTTGAGGAATCAGTACCCATTTTTGACAAAAACTATGCTGCTCAGTCAATATCATTTGAACAATGGGATGATTGGGGGGAAAGCTGGTATCCTGTGACCAGCTCTTTTTACGGAGTTCTTGCCAATAACAGCCAAATAGCGTTGATTAATGGCCAGCCCAATAACTACACAGGTTATTTTTACTTTGATGAACATGGCTCATATATCGGCAGAGATATTGTTTATACCAACAACACTGTCGATGAATACCAGGTCAACTGGACATATAGTGTCCCTAATAATGACCCGACGGAAACACCTGCAGTGCAAATGATTTCTGCTTACCCCAATCCTTTTAACTCTGACCTTAATATTAAATTAGACTGCAAAACACTCATAAACAGCGATATCAGCATCTACAATATCAAGGGACAGCTTATCAAATCATGGAAAGGTGTTAAATCAAATGAACTGACCTGGGACGGCAGGGATAAAGACAATAAACCTGTAAAAAGTGGTGTGTATTTAATAAAAGCCGGTCAGGGACAAGATACATCTGTAGTTAAGGTTATTAAGTACTAAATTATTCTAAAGAATTTTCTCTATTATTTAAAGGATACATAATGAATAAGATGTTTTACAGGATATTGTTCATGATAGTTATATTACTAATATCTGTCTATCTTTTTGCAGACAATTCTGACAGAGAATACTGGCGGTTGCATACATATTCAGATGATTGGTATTATAGTGGGCCGGGAGGTCCTTCAGGTTCAAGTAGTAGTTTCCATTACATGTATAATAGCCAATCTCCTCAGCTTATTGATTCAATCCATATTAGTAAACACTACTGGAGCGAATACAACAATGATCATTATGAATATACTGTTCCTTATATTAGTTTATTAATCAGCTATCCTGAATATTATGTAATCCAACAGACACATGCAGCTGGACAGTTAACAGTTAAGGAAGTTATTGTAAAAGATAACGATGACAGATTTCTTTCATATGCTATTCATAAACAGAGCAGCGGTCCTATGTATCTTTCCTATAGAACTGATTGGACTTATGATAATAATAATCGCTTTGCAGATGTTTTTTATTACAGAAATCCGGTAGATTACCAATACGCTTATAATGGATTTTGGAGATTTGTTACTGAATATGACTCAACCAATCTCAAGATATCTGAGACAAGGTATCATTCTACTGATTCTTTAAACTGGACACCCACTTATCTGGTCAATTATTATTATAGTACGGACTCCTTACCTGAATCGTTTTTAGTTAAAGAAAGAGAACCTTATCTGAATATCAATGATTTCTGGTTTCCTGATGTGGTTGATAACTTTCAAATCGACTCCTTATCGGTTATGAACTATGAAAACAACCAGTGGTCAAGGTGGGGTTCAATTGACTATGATTACAATATTAACTATACAACCGAAACTATATTTGTTTCAGTAAGTTCACCTGTTTACAACCTCGTTTGGACTGATTCACCTGCATATATTACAGGTACAACATATTATTTGAACGGATTTCTTAAAAGTTATAGCCTATACAATGATATAATGGATATTATGCATCCATCCTCAGGTTCTTATTATTATTCATGGATTGACGAAAATACATCTGTCTTTGATGAAGTTATTCCAACAGCAACAGTGCCACTATATACCTATCCCAATCCCTTTAATACAAATCTCAACATCAAAATTGACAGCAAAACTCCTGCAAACTTTGATATCAGCATCTACAACATCAAGGGGCAGCTTATCCGCAGTTGGAAGGGTATTAAATCCAATGAACTTACCTGGGATGGCAGGGATAAAGACAATAAACCTGTCAAAAGCGGAGTGTATCTGATAAAAGCAAAACGGGGACAAGATACATCGGTTGTTAAGGTAATTAAGTTTTAGTTAATTCAAGAGAACACGAAACACACAGAAAAGGCGAAATACACAAAAAAGAATAAGCAAGATCCCTGCCTGCGCAGGAATGACAGATTTTAATTATGTCTGTAATAGATTTAAGCATTACTTTGCGGCTTTGCATCTTTGTTTCTTCGCGTTTGATATAACAACGTTGTCTATTTTCAATTACATCATCGTTTTCTCTGTACCAATATAGAAAAATAATTATCTTTTTTTTCCGTGAAATCCGTGGTAAATAAATTTAAAACAGCATGGATCCCTGCCTGCGCAGGGACGACAACACTCGTATAACAGGAATGACATACAGCTTAGCCTATAAAGTTGCATCTTTGACTACTCAGTTACTTTAAGTAATTTCCAATCTTCACTCTCTAATCATCCATCAGAGATTAAAGGGAGATGCTAGGGTGATCTAAGGGTGCGACCCTTAGATCACCCTAGCATCTCCCTTGTATCTCCCACGGAACAAGTAAGATGGATTAAAGATAAAACAGTGAATATTAGTATATGTGTTTCGAAAATAAGACACTCACTTTTATCAAACAAATTTTTAATATTAGTAATTACTTATTACAGATAATCTTAATTGCTGGCAACAGATATACACATAATATACACAACTGTGGATAACTCTCTGGAGTGGTTGTAATAACCGCCTGTGTAATAATTTTACTACATGCAAAACAGGTATTTATCACTGCTTGACAAATAGAGAAGAATGAAAAAACTACGATTAATCAATATAGAAGTGCTCAGTAAAAATAGTATTATTCTGATAGCTGTTGAGATACAAGGAGTTGCATAGGAAGTGTGGATAATATGTGGATAACTTTTATAAAAAATTATTATCCGGCTTCTTTTACTGATTTACATCTGATATATTTTACAGGCATTTAGGAATAATTAGCCGGCTCAGATGCCTTCCCTAAACGCTTTGTGTATAAATCTTTGAAAAATAGTAGGAAACATGAGTATGGACCAAGATATCTGGCAGAATATTTTAGACAAATTAGAAGAAAACGTTAAATCCGATACTTTCAGAACCTGGTTCTCCGACACACGTTTGGTGGACATGACGGACACCAGTTTGAGCATCCAGGTGGGAACTCCTTTTGCGGCAAAATATCTCAATCAGAATTACACTGATGTATTGTCTGAGATTTCTTATGCTTTATACAGAAAGAAATATGAAGTGCAGTTCATCCCGCAGAAAAGCCGTTCGACCAAAGCACCTAAACGCAAAGCTGACGAAGGTTCCAACGGTGTAATGGCGAACAGAAACCTGAATGACCGTTACAGCTTTGAACAGTTTGTAGTCGGCAGAAACAATAACTTTGCATATTCTGCAGCATACAGTGTGGCAGAACAACCCGGCAGCAGCTATAATCCTTTGTTTATTTACGGCGAATCAGGCATGGGGAAGACCCATCTGATGCAGGCAATCGGCAACTGGGTTATGCAAAACGGACGTAATTACTCCATATACTATACAACTTCAGAAGAATTTACCAACGAAATGATAGATTCTATCCGTGGCAACAGGATGAGCGAGTTCCGCAACAAATTCCGCAAGGTTGATTTACTGCTGGTGGATGATGTGCACTTTTTATCCAAAAAGGAAGGTACACAGGAAGAATTTTTCCATACTTTTAATGCTTTATTTGAAAAGAAAAAACAGATAGTGCTTACATCGGACAGACCTCCCAAGGATATTCCTGACTTGGAAAACAGGCTGGTAACACGTTTTGAAAGCGGACTGCTGGCAGACCTCAAAAATCCTGATTTTGAAACAAGGGTGGCAATCCTGAAGAAGAAAGCTGAACCGGAAAAATCTTTTCTTAACGAAGAAATACTTAATTTTATTGCCGATAATATCACCAGCAGTGTCAGAGCGCTGGAAGGTTCTCTTATCAGAATATTGGCATATTCATCTTATAATAAGCTCAAGCCGGAGCAGATTAATCCCGAGCTGGCAAGAGATATTCTGGCAGACATGATGAAGGAAAGCAGAAAAGACATTACACTGGATAATATCACCCAGCAGGTCTGTAAGTTTTATAATCTTACGATATCGCAGCTGGTAGATAAGACCCGTAAACAGAATATTTCCTTTCCCAGACAGGTGGCAATGTACCTGGCAAACCTGCTGATACCGTCTCTGTCTTTAAAAGATATTGCTGAATATTACAAGAGAAAAGACCATACTACTGTTTTACATGCCAAGCGTATGATAGAAAACCAGTTTAATGAAGATAATGAATTCCGCAGCCAGATTGAAGCCTTAATTAAAGATATCAAGGGATAAACTCTACATGTATATAAATTATAAAGTTAGGGTATTTTATATTAGCTTATACACAGTTGGTGATAACTCTATGTGGATAGCTGTGAATAACGGTCAATTAAGCCTTCCTTTTAAAAAAAGAGTGGACAAGATTGGAGAGATTTAATAATTATCCACAACTTATCCACAGGATTTTTTTTGTCCTAAAAGTATATAATAATGAGGTTTAACATACATAATATTTTGTTATACGCATATCCACCATACCTACTAATACTACTGTATTTATATAATAAAATAAGAAAGGATTAATATATATGATTATGAAAAAATTATCAGGACTAAAGCTGCTGAGCATGTTGATAATTATAATAGCATTAGCATCTGCCTGTACCAGGAAAGATAATCTTACCGGTGATAACTGGTCAGGCATCGGACCTCAGATAGCTGTTTCAGATAGCTTTAACCTGGCATATTCATATCAGCATGAAGGTAAGGTAAAAGGTACAGAAGGTTATATACTATGCGGATCTGAAGATGGAATTACTGCAGTAAGTGTATTGAGATTTACGGGTCTTCAGGAAGAGATGACAGTGATAGAGCAACCTACGTTAAAGATAGTGGCAACCCGCAGGTCTCCTTTGGAAACACGGTCTCCTCTGGAATTATCCTTTCATAAGTTAAACCAGAACTGGGCTCCTGATTCAACTGATTTAATATCCGATGCAAATATAACTCCTTTGGATATTCCTGATTATGTAGTAGCTGATTCTGTTAGTTCTTTAGGTGATACCCTGACGGTAAACATCTCTGCAGATATAATCCAGAACTGGAAAACAACGGATGTAACAGGTTTTAATTTGGTTATCAAAGCAGAAGAGGATGGCTGGCTGGAGTTTAAAGCCAATGAATTAGCAAACGGAGCTTTACTTACTTTTAAATATCGTGTGCCTGACGACACGACTACTTATACTTATAACCAGAGAGCATATAAAGACAGCTACAGGATAACAGGTACACAAGATAATATTGAAGATGATTTAAAACTTAAAAACCTCAGGCCTGAACGGATGTATCTGAAGTATACCCTGCCTAATTCAATGTTCGTTGATACTTTGGGTAATGAATTAAATGCAACAGAAAGAAAAAGAATGACAATCAACAAAGCAGAACTTATTCTGTTTGTTAAAGACAATCCTTACTACGAAAATACTGTCTGCTATTTTTATCCATATAGAGTCAAAGCAGATACTTTAGCTGCTCCGACAGTGCTGACTGACAGTGATTTGGAAGCTGTAGCCTATACCTACAGCAGTGGAACCAAAATTACTGCAGATTCGGTTAAGATTGATATTACTGCAATTACACAAGGTTTTACTTCCGCCGATTTGCAGAATAACGGTATTGTTATTAAAAATAATGCCGAGATGATGAACTTCGGAAGTGTGGAATTCTGGCATTATTCAGATGCACCTGCAGGTAAAAAGCCTTATGTAAAAATCTATTATACCATTCCTTTCCTGAAAGGTGATTAATCAGTCCGGTTTGTTAATATGAAATATCTTTTACCATTGCTTGTCCTGCTGGCTGCTGTTTCTGCCTGCTCAATGTTTGAAAAGAAAGGTGAAATCATAGCACAGGTGGATAAAGAGACTTTGACCATGGAAGAATTCAAGGCTAATTTCACAGAAGCAGAATGGAAAGAACTATCTTCCGAACAAAAAAAGGAATATGCCCAGCAATGGGTAAATCTCATCCTGCTGGCAAAAGAAGCAGAAAAACAAGGTCTTGATAAAGATAGGATGGTAAAAAACCGCATCAAATATGCCGAACAGAAGATTCTGGGAAATGCATTGATTTCTTCACGTCTGGCTGCCCAGAAAATAAGTGAAGAAGACATGTTTAACTATTACAGGATTCACCAGGGCGATTTTACCAAGCCGATGATGAATTATAAAGTGCAACGTATTTACCTTACTGATGCCAATCTTCTGAATAAAGTAAAACTGGAAATCGTGAACGGCATGCGCTTTGAAGATGCTGCCAGAGTATATTCTCTGGAAGAGCTTGGCAAATCAGGCGGATTTATGGGAACTGTAACACCGGCTGATCCGGATAGTTCTTTCTGGCTGGCAGTGCATAATCTGAAATTGTATGAAATAACTACTATTCAGAAAGATAACGGTTATTACATTCTGCGTCCGTATATGGAAGAACAGGGAACGGGAACAACAGGTTTTGAAGACCTTAAGGATGAAATCAGGAGAAGAATTCTTGAGGAAAGACGCAAACAGGTCTACGATGACTTGTTACAGGAATTAAAGAGCAAATCAGATGTGTATCTGATGATATAAAAAGGAAATTTTAAAGATGAAAAGAATGTTTTTAACAGTAATTCTGGTAATAATGCTGCCGCTTTTATTTGCTGAAGTGGTAGATAAGATTATTGCCAGGGTTGGAAATGATATAATTCTCTTGAGCGACCTGGTAAAACAGATTAACCAGATGAAAAGTGCCGGATTAATTAAAGAAGATATGCATGAAAGTGATATCCTGGCACAGATGATTGAAAGTAAATTAATTGTCCAGAAAGCCAAAGACCTTGATTACAAAGTTGACGATGCCAAAATAAAACAGGCTGCGGAAAAACAAATCAAGCAGATCAAAGCCAAATTCGATTCTGAAGAACAATATACTATGGAACTCAGGAAAATGAAGCTGACCAACAGCGACCTTCTGAAGTATTTTACCGATGTCATGACTGAACAGGCTTTAACACAGATGTTTTATCAGAAAGAAATTGCTGTCAAGGTTATCGTAACTGACAAAGAAATGCAGGAATTTTATAATACATACAAAGATACTCTGGCTGTAAAACCTGTTACCTGGAATATCGGGATGATTATAAGAAATGTTGAACCCAGCGAAGAAACCCAAAAAAAGCAGTTAAAAGCTATAAAAGCTATTCAGGAAAGACTGAAGAAAGGTGAAAACTTTGCTGATGTTGCACGTTCTGATAGTGAATGTCCCAGTGCTCCCCAGGGTGGGGATCTTGGTTTTGTTTCCAGAGGAATGATGGTCAAGCCTTTTGAAGATGCTGCTTTTGCTTTAAAGATTGGTGAAATCAGCGATATAGTCCAGACTCAGTATGGTTATCATATCATCAAAATGGAAGAAAAACGCGGTGACGAAATAAGAGTAAGCCATATTCTTAAACTGGTGCAGGCTACTGCTGCTGATACAATAGCTGCCAGGCAGAAAATGGAAGAAATACGGCAGGAAATTCTAAATGGAAAAAGCTTTGCTGAAATGGCTGCCAGGTGGTCTATTGATCAAGATTCTGCTAAAGATGGGGGAAGCATAGGCGAATATGGTGAAAAAGACTTTCCGGAGCTGTTTGCTCCCATTCTCAAGGCTTTAAAAGTTAGTGAAGTATCGCAGGTTCTGGAAAATGAAGGGATGTTTTATCTCTTTACCAAAACTGCAGAAATCCCCAGTCGTTTGATGAGCTTTGAAGAAGTACGCGAACAGATAAAAAATGTCCTCTCTCAGCAGAAGCAGGTTAAGGTTTATGATGACTGGATTGAACAATTGAAACAGGAAAACCACGTAGAGATAATGCTTTGACAGAAGAGCAGCCGGTAATTAAACAAAAACAGGATATATTTACTGTTCTCAGCACCCTTCTGGGAATAGGTTTCATACCTTTTATGCCCGGAACATTTGGTACGCTTGCTGGAGTAATAGTTTACCTTAGCATCCCCGAAGCATGGCTGAATTACTTTCCATTATTGTATTATTATATATCAGCCATTGTTGCTTTGTACTTTATTGGCGTTTATATTACAGGTAAAGCAGAAAAAAAGCTTGGACACGATTCCGGCAGCATTGTCTTTGATGAATTTGTCGGATACATGATATGCGTTATGTTTTTACCAAAGTCATATTTGCTGGCTATCTATACCTTTGCTATTTTCAGAGTGTTTGATATAGCCAAACCACAGCCAATCCGGCTGACTCAAAAACTAAAAGGCGGATGGGGTGTCATGACAGATGATGTTTTGGCAGCCGTATTTACTAATTTATTTATGCAGATAATGATTAGGATTTATCCCCGTTTCTTTGTATATTAAAAAAGGAGATATAGATGCAATATATTATATTAGCAATGGCACAAAGCCCGCAGGCAGGTCAACCGCAGGGAAATCCTCTGGTTTCTTTCCTGCCTTTTATCCTGATATTTTTTGTTATGTGGTTCTTCATGATTCGTCCCCAGAGCAAAAAACAAAAAGAAATGCAGCAGATGCTGGAAAGTGTTAAGGTAAATGACTGGGTTTTAACAAATGGCGGCATCATAGGACGCATTACATCAATCAAACCTGATAAAAACATAGTTGTACTCGAAATTGATGATAATAATCACGTACGCGTCGAATTTCAAAAATCTGCCATTGTTATGATTATCAACAAAGACGATAACCAGACTAACGCCAGCTAGGTAATTAACAGTATAAAATTAGCTTTTTTGCCTTATAGGAAATAATGAAGATAAATAACGAGCCAAAGCTTCTGCCGGTCAGGGTTTATGGAGATGTAATTCTAAGGATAAAATCTCTGCCTGTAAAAGAATTTGACGATAAACTGCGTGAATTTGCCAGGGATTTGACCTATACCATGTATCAGAGAGACGGGGTAGGCTTGGCTGCAAATCAGGTTGGCAGTACCCAGAGAGTATTCGTTATAGATACCCTCTGGAGCAGAGAAGATTCTGTACCAAATCCTATTGTTATGGTGAATCCCGTTATTCTATCCGGTGAAGGTGAGTATGAAATGGAAGAAGGCTGCATCAGTGTTCCCGGAATATTTGCCAAAGTAAAACGCTATAACTACATAAAATACTCTTACTTTGATACCTACGGAATATCTCATGAAGGTGAAGCAGAAGGCTATGATGCAGTAGTTATTCAGCACGAATACGACCATCTGGACGGAATTCTTTTTGTAGACAGGATTAGTAAGCTCTCCCTGCTTAAAATTAAACGCAAGTTAAACGCTATCATGAGCACAGCAGAAAACGGACAGAATATCAGAACAGAAATCTTTAAGGTCAACGAATAACAGACAGGATGAATGATTTAAAGCGGATAATCTTTTTAGGGAGTCCTGAATTTGCGATTCCCTCTTTAACCAAACTGATTGAGTCGGAACAATTTAAACCCCTTGCAGTAATTACTCAACCGGACCGTCCCAGCGGACGCAGTAAATGTCCCCAGCCCACTCCTGTTAAGGTTATGGCTCTTGAGCACAAAATCCCTGTCTATCAACCTGAAGATATCAATTCTGACGATTTTCTAAATATCCTGCAATCTCTCAGGCCAGACCTGCTGGTCACAGTTGCGTATGGACAGAAACTCAAGAAAGCTATGCGTAATTCTGCTGTTTTCGGTGCTGTTAATCTGCATCCTTCATTGCTTCCCGAGCTCAGAGGTGCAGCGCCAATTCCTTTCACTTTATGGCAGGGTTCAATCCAGACCGGAATTACTATTTTTAAACTTGTTTCCAGAATGGATGCAGGTCCCATCTATTTTTCCAAGCCATTATTCATCTTTCCGGATGAAAATGCTACCTTTTTAACAGACAGGCTTGCACGTATCGGAGCACAGTTTTTACTGCAATTTTTGACAGACTTCTTTGATAATCCCTGGGAACCAATCCCGCAGGATGAGGGAAAAGCCACGTATTGCAGAAAATTGGATAAGGAAGACGGAATTATTGACTGGAATCAGCCTGCCAAGGAAATTCAGAACCATATCCGCGCCTTGTCAGTGTCCCCTGGTGCATATACCTTTTTCCGTGGTCTGCAGCTCAAGATTCTGGCAGCTGAAATCAGGGAAAGAAACAGCAGTTTACCTCCCGGAAGCATTGTATCTGTTTTAAAGAACATGGGTTTTATCGTCCAGACAGCAGATAAAGAGCTGCTAATCATGCATGTCCAGCCTTCAGGTAAAAAAGAAATGTCTGCCTGGGCATTTCATTTGGGCGCAAAACTGGAAACAGGTGAAAGGCTGGAGCAAAATGCCTGATTACAAAGATAACAAATTCCAGAGCGCTTTTCCGTTGGCAGTTAGCGGCATGCTGATAATCCTGGTCGGGATTATAACAGTCTTTATTTTTAAACTGGAAGCGAATTTATTTGTTTCTGTAATAGATCGCCTGAGCCTGAATATTTTTGCGGTTCTGATCACTTTATTAAGCGTTATCTGGCTGATAATCCTAATGGTTGACTGCTGTAACGCTTCGATGAGTTTTTTGTACAAACCTTTGAAATTGCTGCTGTTTTTTATTTACTATCCTGCATCTCTGGCAATTGGCGGGTTGTTCAGAATTAAGAAAGAAGTTATCCAGACTTCATTCCTGTCTTTCCAAAACCGTTTATTCTTATCCAACAACAAAGTTACAAAACTATCTCGTCTGCTGATGTTATTACCGCATTGCCTGCAGTTCCATGACTGCAAAATCCGCATTACGCGTGATATCAGTGATTGTGAAGATTGCGGGGAATGCGACATCTGTAACCTGAAAGATCTTGGTAAGAAGTATGATATCAAAATCGGTATAGCCAACGGCGGTACCCTGGCACGCAAACTGGTTCATGATAACCAGCCTGATGTTATTATTGCTGTTGCCTGCCACCGTGATTTGACCGATGGAGTAAGGGAAAGCTGGAAATATCCTGTCTATGCAATATTGAATGAAAGACCTTACGGACCATGCTTCGACACCAAAGTAGATGTGGACAAAGTAGAAAATGTAATTAAAAAGATTTCCAGGGAACACGGAACACACTGAATAAACGGAAAACACGGAAAGGGACAATTAGAAGTGGAAAAGGCAAGCAACCTGCTCTATGAAAAAGAAAGCTATGATATTATTGGTGCTTGTATAGAAGTATACAAAGAGCTAGTTAGCGGTTTTCTGGAAGCAGTTTATCAGGAATGTCTGGAACATGAATTTAATTCCAGGAATATCCCTTATAAGTCACAACCTCAATTGGAAATGACTTATAAAGGTATTATCCTTAGTAAAAGTTATCAACCGGATTTTATCTGCTATGATAAAATAATTGTTGAGTTGAAAGCTGTATCCCTGCTGTTAGATGAGCATAAATCTCAGGTTCTGAACTACTTAAAAGCAACAAAATTAAAATTGGGATTACTAATAAATTTTGGTCATTATCCTTTAATCGAAAAAGCCAGGATTATATCGTGAAATTCTATTATTTTCTTTCTGTGTATTCAGTATTTTTCGTGTATTCCGTGTTCTAATAAACTATACTTCAGAGGTAATCTATGCTAAGACCTAACTTACTCGTTTTTGCGTTGGTAATTCTCTTACTCAACGCAGGTATCAGCCTTTTGCTGATTAACAATATCCATGGTGAATTGTTTGGCAAAGACAATTTCTTTTCCAAAAAAGACGACCGTCAGAAAGTTACGAATGAACTTAATATCACACGCCAGAACGCTATAACCCAGGCAATTGAAATGGTAGAACCGGCAGTAGTCTCAGTAAATGTTATCAAGACAGAGATTGTGCGTGGCAGAATGAATGCATTTGGCTGGCCCTTTGGTGATTTTTTCGGCGGAATACCGATGCAGCGCCAGGTGCAGTCACTTGGTAGCGGAGTTATCATTGATGAAGATGGCTACCTTATTACTAATGCCCACGTTGTCAGCGGTGCAACTCAAATTAAGGTTGTTCTTCCTGATGCGCGTGATTTTGATGCAAAGCTGATTGGAAGTGATGAAGCCAGTGATGTGGCTATTCTTAAAATTAGCGGCAAAGATATACCCTATGCCAGACTCGGAACCAGCAAAGACTTAATTATTGGTGAGTGGAGTATTGCTTTGGGTAATCCCTACGGTTTTCTGATGAATGATACCAAGCCCAGTGTGGCTGTGGGTGTTATATCAGCAGTAAACCGCAACTTCGGGCAAAGGCAGGACAATAAAGTCTACAAAGATATGATTCAGACTGATGCTGCCATCAACCAGGGTAATTCCGGCGGTCCGCTGGTTAATATCAATGGAGAAGTAATCGGAATCAATACATTTATTGTTTCTGAAAGCGGCGGAAGCATTGGTATTGGCTTTGCATTACCCATTGACAGGGTAAAAAGAATCACTGATGAACTGGTTAAACACAAAAAAATGCGCCCTGTTAATTTCAGTTTTAAGGTGCAGGAAATTACCAAGGACCTTGCTGCTTATCTCAATCTGGATAGCGAATCCGGAGTTATAGTAGTTGAGCTTGATAGCAAAAGCCCTGTTTATAAGGCAGGACTTCGCAACAGAGACGTCATTACCAAAGTGAATGATTCACTAATTCTGTCCGGTAATGATATCAAGCTTGCAGTTGCAGATATCATGGTAGGTGATGAAGTAACCTTTGAGATATACAGAGACGGTAAAAAACAGGTTATTACTTATACAGCAAAAGAATAGATTTTACTATATAAATCCCAGTATTAACAGCAAAAAAACAGATCCGAATCATCAGGTCTGTTTTTTTATATTCAGTATCTTTTTATTTGATTAATTTTCCTAATGACGATCAAGAATTCCGGGACCCTCAGCATTGACGATTACATCATTGGAAAGCTTGCCGTTGGGAATGAAAATAACCTTGTCGCCTTCTCCCATCAGGATTGTGCTAAACATCTGGATTTCGTGCACTTTTCCAGTTTGTCCGCCTCCTGTAATAGTGTCACCAACTTTGAAGGGATGAAACAGAATCAACATCACACCGCCGGCAAAATTTGCCAGAGAACCCTGCAAAGCCAAGCCGACTGCCAGTCCGGCAGCACCAAACATAGCAACTAAAGAAGCGGTTTGAACTCCTAACTTACCGATAGCTGCTATAATTACAAAGAGCAGAACAACGAAATAAACAATACTGCTGATGAAATTAGTCAAGGTAGCGTCTTTTCCGGATTTTATCATACTTCTTTTGATGGTTTTCTTGATTACCCCGGCAACCCATTTGCCAATGATATAGATTATGACTGCGACCAGCAGTTTCAAGCCGAAAACTTGCAACTTGGGTAGAATCTTTGCCCAGAAAGTCGGTTTTATAATCTCTACCGATACTATATCTTTGAGTGAATCTGCTACGACTGTTTGTAATAATGTAAACATGATTATCTCCTTTTTTCAACATTTGGTATAAATAAATAATAATGCTCAATATAGTTATTGTCAAATCTTATTTTACTGCCTTCGCCCTTAATAGATTATTGAACGATTACCCTTAGTTTACCTCCGGTTTATCATCTTGGAAGGAGATTTGCGGTATCAATGATACTCATATGTTATTCAAAAACAGGCAGCATAAATTAACTTGACAGCAAAATACCGTTTATGAAAAATATGCTAAGCAAATTTGAAAGCGGTTCTTAATGTCAAGATAAAGTAAGGGGGATATTATGAAGAATCTGCTTCTTGTTTTTGTTTGTCTAATTTGCACTTTTCTTGGTGCAGCCAATCTCGTTACCCAATATTTTGCAACCTCCCTGCCTGTTAACTGGTACTCAGACCCGGCGACAACAATTTGGACATTCAGTTCCACAAACAATGCGGGTGGAACAGCAGGTGAACTTAGATTTGACTATGTTCCACCTGGCAGCAGCGGCATCAAGCGTTATGTTTCTCCTGCTTTCGATACCCGCATGGTGCATAACATGGCTCTGAGTTTCAGGCACATGCTGGACGATTATGAAGTTAATTCCAATCTGTACACCCTTGGTGCTGCCATTTCCAGTGACAATGGCGTTACCTGGAACAATGTGTGGACCACAAGCACATCAAGTGACATTGCCGCAACCCAGGTAACGGTAAATCCCATCAGCTATTCTCTGGGCAGGTCAGCCAATACCCGTATCTGCTTCTTTTTCAGCGGCAATACTTATGACCTGGATTACTGGTATATTGACAATGTGGAACTTACTTACACCAATACTTTAGGTGACGGCACCTGGACTGTTGCAGACTACACTACGGTAGGTAATGTCATTGTCCCCAATGGCTATACATTTCAGTTGGATGGGGGCACTATTCTCAGGTTTGCTGCGGGCTGCGGTTTGGATGTGGACGGCAGATTGCTGGTGAATGGGACTGCAATAAATGATGTTATGTTTACATCAGCAGCAAGCACTCATGACTGGAACGGTATAGATTTAATAGATGTCAGCACAGCCAATGATTCAACTGTGATAAATTATGCATATATCCGATACAGCAACAGCAGCGGAATTTATGTTTACAACACCGATAAAGTCCGCATAAGCAATTCCATTCTTTACAACAACAGAGAAACCACTGGCGCTGGCGGAGGTGGAATTTATCTGTATGATGCTAATATTGTAATTGGTAATTGTCATTTTGAAAACAACTTCGGCTTTCTTGATGGTGTTGCCATAAGCAGTTATTTAAGCAGTCCGGTTATCACTAACAACAACATCTATTTTAACTCCTCAACGAATCCTGTAAGTTCTCTATACATTTATGGCGGCTCTGCAAGCGGAGTGAAGCACAATATTATCGCCGATAATCAACCATTAAGCAGCGGTTATTCTGTTAATTTGAATAATGTGTCAGGACAGTTTCAATATAACCTGATTGCTAATAATGATTGCCACGGTCTCAAGGTCCAGGGGGGAACTGTCTCTTTTTATCACTGTGATATTGTCAACAATCAAGGTTACGGGGTATGGATAAATTCCGAGATTTACATGTATAGCATGATAATATATGGCAACGCATCCTCAGAGATTTATAACTCCAATACTCAGGGTGACTTGCACATTATTTATTCATGTATCCAGGGAATGGAGATAGGAGGGATGGGATATTTCAGTTCATATTGCTATCAGGATATTACTGTTGATCCTCTGTTTATTGCCCCCACTACAGACATTGGTTCTGCCGGTGACGGCTTGACTGCAAACTGGAATCTGATGTATAATTCTCCTTGTATAGACAGCGGTTATTATACCGGACTTGACCCGGACGGAAGTAATCCGGATATGGGAGTTTATCCACGCCATCTGAAACCGGTAATCACCATGGCAGAGGATGTACCCGGTGACCAGGGACATCACCTTGACCTCAGATGGGAACGCAGTGATGAAGACATTGTCTACATCCCCAACGATTATTACCAGATTTGGTATTGGGACTGGGAATCGCTGCGCACTGATTTGGTCTATGTCAACAATCCTTCAGATATTACTCCTGAATTGGCAGCTGCAGGCAGAACCATTGCCTGGAGAGATGGCAATCGTACATGGTGTTATGTGAATCAGGTGCCTGCCAACAATTTTGAAGACTATAGATTCATTGTGGAAACCATCAGGGATTCCTCTTCAACCGGTACACACGCTGTGGAATACATGGTAATCTATGATAACAATAACTTTGGTGCCTGGTCCTCAAATTGGGTTTGGGGTTACACGGTTGACAACATTCCGCCCTACGCTCCCTCCAGACTGGATATCAGCATAACCGGAACCAGTACAATAAACCTGACCTGGGACGTAGTGACGGAAGGCGGCTGGGAAGGCAATTCCTATCCGGAAACCAACCTTATTACGTACAAAATCTATGCAGGAGATACTTGTAATTTTGTTCCGGGACCGGCGACTTTCCTGCTGTCCACCACCGATCCTGCTGCCGTTCTGCTCAATCAAACAGCAGACCAAAAGTTTTATAAGATCACAGCCTCCGATTCGGAATAAGTAAAGTTCAATTTGAAATACAGGGAAGGTGGTAAACCTTCCCTGTTCTTTTTTCAGTTATGCAATCCAGGCAAAGTCTGTTTTCACGGCGAAAATAATATAATCTGCTTCAATGGTCAATTGACTAACAGAATAAATTTTCTTGACATGGAAAATAACATAGAAATACAATTCAACTTCACAATCCCCCACAGTTTGAATGAAACAAAGGAGATGTTTATGAAGACTATTCTTATGTTTATTTTTGTGTTCAGCTGTGCCTTTCTGGGCGCTGCCACCCTGATCAATGAAACATTCAACGGTACGACTCTGCCTGCAGGCTGGACATTTCAAGGTCCCCAAGTTGGTGCCTGGAGCATATCACCCACCATTGTAGCGGGCGGATCTGCCAATGAAGTTCGTCTTAACTACACACCCAGCGGCTATGGAACTTACCGGTTGATTTCACCTCCCATCGACACGCGCAAGGTGCATGACATGACTCTTAGTTTCCGTCATATGTTTGACCATTATGATACGCAGGAATTTGCTACAATCGCAGTAGAATTGGCTCATGATACTGAGAGCTTTGACTGGGAATTATGGTATGTTGCTCCCACCGGGGATATTGCTGCAACCCAAGTAACAGTTCCCATCAGTTTTGACCTGGGTATGTCGGAAACGACTTATATTTCCTTCGTTTTCAGAGGCAATAACTGGAATATCAATAGCTGGTACATAGACAATATTGTTCTGACCTACAACAATACCCTGGGCAGCGGAACCTGGGAAACGGGAAATCATTACATCAACGGAAACCTGTATATTCCCGATGGACATACATTGACTTTGGTAGCAGGTTCAAAAATCTACATGGATATGGATAAAACCGTTGAGGTTAATGGCAGACTGCTCTCTATGGGTTCTGCAGAACAACCGGTGGAGTTTGCTCAACTTCCTTTGGTTGAACCCTGGCTCGGTATAAATATTGAAGTTTCAAATCCAGCCAATGATTCCACCCTGATCAACCACACAATTATTCAGGGAAGCATGCACAGGGGAGTTGACGTTCAGTATGCCACCAAACTCCGTTTCAGTAACTGCATCTTCCGTAACAACAGCTCTCCTGACACATCTTCAGGAGGGGGATTATTTGCTTCACAATGCACGCTGACTCTCACAAATTGCGATTTTTATAGTAACTATAGTCCCTGGGCAGGAGCGGCTGCCTATTTTACAAGCTGTAACGTTACAGCATCAGGCAACACATTCAGAAATAACAACGGACAGAGTGCAGTTAGTTTATTTTGGACTGATGTAAGCGGCTTTAAGGATAACCTGATAGTTAACAATGTATGTACTACAGGCACGGAAGCAGTCAGGATTCAATACGGCTCGGGAACATTCAGCCGCAACCTGGTGGCAAACAATTTCCAAATAGGCATTTATGTCTTTGGCAGTACGTTGGAAATCCTGCATTGCACCATTGCCAACAATGAAAGTTACGGACTTTATAACAATAGCTCTGAAATCACCGTCAGGAACACCATATTCGAGTCCAACGGCGATATTGGCGAAAGCGAAATCTACAACGCAGCAGCTTCTACCGACCTTTTCATCTATTATTCCTGCCTGCCCGTAGGAACAGCAAACATCTTGGGTAATGGGATTGATCCAGCTAACTATGCCAATAACCAGGAAACCCATGCCCAGTTTGTCAATCCTTCGGCTTGGGGTTTAGCTGGTAACGCCTTAGCAGCAGATTGGCGACCTGCTTACAATTCCTGCACTATCGATACGGGTGACCCAGCTTTACCCCTTGACCCCGACCTGAGCAGGGCAGACATCGGAATGCATTACAGGATGTTGAAACCTTTAATAGCAGTAGCGGAAGATGTTCCCAATGACCAGGGTCATCAGGTTGATTTACAATGGAAACGTAGTGATATTGATGTAGCTTTTTATCCCAATGCCTTTTATACGGTCTGGAGGGAAGGATCTTCCAGAACAGAAAACGTTGTTTTTATTACAGACCTTGCACAAATTACTCAGGGATTTGACCCTCTGGGCAGGGATATCTGTTTCAGAGACGGAAACCGCACCTGGTATTATCTTCAACAGGTCTGGGCTATGAATTTCTCTGAATATGGCTGGATTGCACCCACTCTGCTGGATGCTACAATCTCAGGAAATAATGAAGTTAACTTTATGGTTGCTTATCATAACAACAACGGGATTTGGCAATCAATTCCACATAGCGGATATTCTGTTGATAATATACCACCTTATGCACCTGCCAGGCTTACCTTGACACCAGCTTCCGCCAACCAGTTCAACCTGACTTGGGATGAAGTGACGGAAGGCGTATGGGAAGGCAATTCCTATCCCGAGCTCAATCTGATTACTTATAAAATCTACGCAGGCGATACGCCCTATTTTGAGATAAGCCCGTCCTCATACCTGATGTCCACAACCTACCCTTTTGCTTTGCTGAACAACCAAACCCAGAACAAGAGGTTCTATAAGATAGTCGTATCTGATTCGGAATAGAATTTTACGCCCTGCCTGAGAGGACTACTATCAAATAGATAAGGGAAAGAATCAGACCCAGGCTGCCCATACCCAGTCCGGCATAGAAAAATCCCTTGTTGACAGATTTTCTGCCCAGCAGGGAAAAGGTAATTGCCAGAACTGCCAAGACCAGACTGAGTGCCGGAATCATTATTGTGGTCAGAGACGAAATTCCGGTGCCAAAGCCAATGACTGTAAAGACTTCGTATTTTTTCATTTGTACTCCTTCAGCAATAGGAACAGACACCCCCGTCTGTCCAAATCAGGCGGGACACCTGTATCTACATAAAAGAAAGTTACTTGGTGAATGCTGCTGAGCCAAAGACTCTGGCAGCAATGAAGTTGTCTCCTTGTTCCTCAAAGCTGCAATTTTTCACATAACTTCAATATAATGTCAACAGTTTTTATGTCAAGGTATTGTTGGTTTCCTGGACACCCCCATTTTGTAAACGTATCTATTCCTTTAATGGCTTAAAGTTCTTTAATCTCTCTTAGATGAAATACGGTAGCATTACGGTAGCANNTACCGTATTGCTACCGTAATGCTACCGTAATGCTACTAAGATTGAAATAAGGAAGAACTGAGTTAGGAATGAAAAGAAATGAACTCGATTGCTGTTGCATCTATTGCTTTACTACATGTCGCATTTAAACAGTGCTTTTTCAAGCCTGTTTATGCTCCTAAATTATCATATGCCAATATAGTATAGCACCATGGCGGACACTTTTGGGAGCATCCTCATTTGTTGGCTTGTGACAAGGCATTAACCGCTCTTAATATACATGTTTATTGAGCAGTCTTACAATACACTTGACCTTAATCATTTGTTACACAAATTGGTACAATAATAATGCCAGTCAGCATTAAATTAAGAATTAAAGAATTAAGAATTAAGGATTATTAAATGGTAGAGAACAAAGAAATACAGAATTCTGAAACAACAGATAATGCTGCTGAGACCAAAGTGGAAGTATCTAACTTTATCCGTAACATCATTGATGAAGACCTCAAAACAGGTAAGCATACAAAGATAATTACGCGTTTTCCGCCTGAACCAAATGCCTATCTGCATATCGGGCACAGCAAGTCCATTTGCCTGAATTTCGGTTTGGCAAGAGACTACAACGGAGTCTGCCACTTGCGGTTTGATGATACCAATCCCACTGCGGAAGACGTAGAGTTTGTGGACAGTATTATTGAAGATATCCACTGGCTGGGTTTTGACTGGAAAGACAAGCTGTTTTATGCATCCGACTACTATGAAAAACTGTATGAATATGCAGAAATCCTTATACAAGACGGCAAGGCATTTGTCTGCGACCTTACTTTTGAAGAACTGAATAAAACACGTGGAACGCTCAAAGAACCGGGCACCAATAGTCCATACCGTGATAGGTCTGTAGAGGAAAACCTGGATTTATTCAGGCGTATGAGAGCCGGAGAGTTTGAAGAAGGAAGCAAAACCCTGCGCGCTAAAATAGATATGTCCAGCGGCAACGTCAATATGCGCGACCCTGTTATCTACAGGATAAAATTTGCCCATCACCACAGGACGGGTGATAAATGGTGCATTTACCCGATGTATGACTACACGCATTGTATTTCTGACGCACTGGAAGGTATTACGCATTCTATCTGCACTCTGGAATTTGAAGATCACAGACCCTTGTATGACTGGTTTCTTGACCAACTTCCCGTACCTTGTCATCCCCGCCAAATCGAATTTGCACGTATGAATTTAACCTATACAGTAATGAGCAAGCGCCTGATGCTAAAGCTTGTTAATGAGGGCTATGTAAAAAGCTTTGACGATCCGCGCATGCCTTCTCTGGCGGGTATGAGACGACGTGGCTTTACTCCTGAAGCAATCAGGGATTTTTCCGATAGGATAGGCGTTGCCAAAGCCAGCAGTATAGTGGATTTTGAGCTGCTGCAGTTCTGCCTGAGGAATGACCTAAATCTCAGAGCAGACAGGGCGATGGTGGTGCTTGATCCTTTGAAAGTTACACTAGAAAACTATCCGGATGACCTTAATGAAGAGATTGAAGCTCTTAATAATCCTGAAAATCCTGATTCAGGAACACGTATGATACCTTTTTCTAAAGAAATCTATATCGAAAGAGATGATTTTAAGGAAGATGCTCCCAATAAATGGTTCAGAATGGCTCCGGGCAGAGAAGTGCGACTGAAACATGCTTATTATATCATCTGCAAAGATGTTGTCAAAGATGCGGACGGCAATATAACAGAGCTTATCTGTACTTATGATCCTGAGTCAAGAGGTGGCGGTACGCCCGACAACAGAAAAGTAAAAGGTACCATACACTGGGTTTCTGCCATTTATAACATTCCTGTGGAAGTGCGTCTTTATGAACAGCTTTTCACCAAACCGGACCCTATGGATGCTGAAGAAGGCAAGACCTGGCTGGATTATTTAAATCCAGAATCTCTTGTTACGGTGAATGGATTTGCTGAACCGGGTTTAAAGAATACTAAAGCAGGTAACAGATACCAGTTCCTGCGTCTCGGATATTTTGTTACAGATAAAGACAGTACTCCTGAAAAACCGGTATTTAACAGAATAGTAACGCTCAAAGATACCTGGGCAAAGATGGAAAAGAAAATGTAACGATTCCAAAATAAAAGACTGGATAATGTGAAAAATAATCAGGAAGGATATAGAAATAACTTTATAACAAGTGAAAGGATATTTATAGAATTATCTTCACTTGCTCTAAGCCGCATCCAGTTTTTACGCTCAATCAGCGATCAATTCAGGTTATTATCAGGTTGCGATGCCATGGAAATAAGGGTTTCAGACAAAAAGCTTGAATATAAATGGTATACAGATTTTAACACAACTACAACCTTCACTGATGTGGAGTTTTATTCTGATAACGAGATAGGAAAGATTCCTGTTCTGGACGAGAATACAGCTATTGAAAAAATTTGCAGGGATATTTTCCGTTTGCGGTATGATCCCCTGTTGAAATATGAGTACAAATATACTCACAGGTATATTGAAGACACATCAGTGAACTTTAATCTGGTTTTGAACAGGAGTAATAAAGAACTGGATTTATCAGTAACTGGTTATGGGTCGATCTTCTTTTTACCCTTCACTGTACAAGATAATCCTCCCGGTCTTTTGATATTGTACAGCAAAAGAAAGAATTTTATCAATAAAACTGATATTCCTGCTTATGAAGATTTGATGCATATCTTTTCTATAGCATTAAAGTTCAGACGGGCACTTTATGCATTAAATGAACGTATAAAAGAATTAACCTGCTTATATGAAATAAACCTGATATATCAGGATAAAGCGGAAGAGCCTGATGTTTTACTGCAGGAAATAGCAGAGCACATCCCCAAAGCATTCCAATATCCAGAGTCTGCTTCTGCCAGTATAGAAATCGGGAAACTTGAGTTTCATTCAAAAGATACTATCCAGACCACTAATTCGCTTATAAGTAATGTTATCTACAATAATAAAAAAATTGGTTTCATTAAAGTTAATTATCCAGATTTTATAGATAATGAAGAACCTATGTATTTCCTCCCCGAAGAACAAAATTTATTGGATATAATTTCTCAAAAAGTTTCCCAGATTTATGAAAAGACTATCCATAAACTTGATAAACAATTAATTCAAGAACAGCTTAGGCATGCAGACAGGCTTGCAACAATAGGTCAATTGGGTTCAGGGATTGCACATGAACTTAATGACCCACTGGCAAATATTCTCGGATATGCACAGCTTCTGATGAAAACAGTTACGGACCCTGCTCAGGTTACAGATTTGGAAAGAATTGTCCGGTCTTCTTTGCACGCAAGAGAAATTGTCAGGAAATTATTACTGTTTGCCAGACAGATGCCAACAATCAAAAGCAAAGTTGATTTAAATAAGGTTATCACAGATACTCTTGACCTTTTAAAAAGCCGTGTTGACCAAAGCAAAGTTATCCTCAATATGGATTTATGTTCAGATTTACCTTTAATTGAAGCCGATCCTTCACAAATGACCCAGGTGATTACCAATCTTTGTGTAAACGCTTTGCAGGCAATGCCCCAAGGCGGTATATTAGATATTTCCACCAGTATTAGTAAAGAGAAGGTAATACTTGGTATATCTGACTCAGGAATTGGTATCAAAGAAGAGCAGAGGGATAAAATATTTATGCCTTTCTATACTACAAAACCGGTCGGAATTGGTACAGGATTAGGATTATCAGTTGTACACGGTATCGTTACTTCCCATAATGGCACTATTGCAGTACACAGCAAAGCCGGTAATGGCAGCCAGTTTGTTGTTTCATTCCCAGTGAAGACAGAACGCAGGCAAAAGGTTAGAAAATAATGAGCTTAACCAAACAATCAGATTTTTCAATGACTGCTACTATTCTGGCTGTTGATGATTCGCCTGACACATTGGAACTTATCAGAAGAAATCTTGAATTGAACGGTCATGCAGTATACACTGCCGGTAATGTGCAGCAGGCTTTGGATATCATTGATACAGTTGAACCGGATATTGTAATTACTGATTGGAAAATGCCCATCAATGACGGACTGGATTTAGTCAAATACATCCACTCACATTATCCCGGGCTTGGTATTATGATGATTACAGGTTTTGCCAGTATAGAAAGCGCTATACAAGCTGTTAAGAGTGGTGTGGAAGAATATTTACCCAAACCATTTACGGATGAAGAATTAAAAAATGCTGTAAATAAGCTGATTATCAAGGTAAAACAGCGCAAAACACTGGCTAAGGAAGATATAACTACTATTTCTTCTTTCGGTCTGATTGGACAATCTACTGAGATGCATAATGTTTTTGACCTGATTAAGAAATCAGCAGACTCCAACGCCACAGTTTTGATAACAGGTGAAAGTGGAACCGGAAAAGAACTTGTTGCACGGGCAATTCATTATCAGAGTAACCGCAGCAACTCACCTTTTGTAACTGTAAATTGTTCTGCAATTCCCAATGAGCTGATAGAAAGTGAACTTTTCGGATATACTAAAGGAGCTTTCACAGGTGCTATTGCTACAAGAGCAGGATTTTTCCAGACTGCTAATGGTGGTTCAATCTTCTTGGATGAAGTGAGTGAAATGAGCCTGAATATGCAGGTAAAACTCCTGCGTGTAATTCAGGAAAAAGAAGTAACTTTGGTAGGTTCACGCAAATCAATACCGGTAGATATCCGCATTATTGCAGCAAGCAATAAAAACCTCAAACGAATGATGGAATCAGGCTTATTCAGGGAAGACCTGTATTACAGGTTAAATATTGTGACTATAGAGATACCGCCTTTACGTGACAGAAAAGACGATATTATCTATTTAATAAACCACTTCAGCGGAAGATTTGCCAGAGAAGCGGGGAAAAATGCCCCACAATTCTCTGAGGCAACATTTGAATTACTGCTCAATTATGATTTTCCGGGAAATGTAAGAGAATTAGAAAACCTTATTCAAAGACTATCTGTTATATGTGACAGCGATATTATTCATCCGGTAGATTTGCCTGTATATATGCGTTCTATAGATATTAAAGCAGGCAATAAATCAATAAAAAGCCTTGCAGAAGTTGAGGCCGAATATATCTACAGTGCAGTAGAACTTACCAGGGGAAATCTTACAAAAGCAGCCGCAATCTTGGGAATAGATAGAAAAACACTCAGAGTAAAACTGAAAAAATATATAAACAGCAAGGAATAATCGGGAGTAAATTCCCCAGTGGGGCTTATTTCCCCACCTATTTTCAAGCAAAACCTCCTGTTTTATATTGTTAACATATAGCTAATTAACTCTTCCATAACAACATAAGATGTATCAAATGTAATCCGCAACAATTGGAATGCTTTTCGCCATATAATACACCATCTGAATAAAAAAAATTTTGAGGTGAAACATGGCAACTAATTACAACGCCTTTAAAATGGCACAAGAGCAATTTGACCGTGTGGCAGACATTCTGGAATTGGATGATGCAGCACGCGAACTTTTGAGAAATCCTTTGAGGGAATACCACGTCAGTATTCCAGTCCGTATGGATGACGGAACAACCAAGGTTTTCCGCGGATTTAGAGTACAGCATAATGATTCACGCGGACCCGCAAAAGGAGGTATCCGCTTTCATCCAATGGAAACAATAGACACTGTAAGAGCCTTATCGATGTGGATGACATGGAAGTGCGCAGTTGTTAATATCCCATTGGGTGGTGGTAAAGGTGGAGTAATCTGCGATCCGCACAATTTATCATTAAGGGAACAGGAAAATGTTTGTCGCGGATGGGTACGTCAATTAGCAAATGATATAGGACCGCTCAGGGATGTACCCGCACCCGATGTAATGACCAATTCACAGCATATGTTGTGGATGCTGGATGAATATGAGACAATACATGGCACAAAGTATCCAGGCTTCATAACAGGCAAACCAGTAGGTATGGGAGGTTCTCTCGGTAGGACAGAAGCAACAGGTTATGGTGTAATATTTACGCTAAGGGAAGCACTCAAAGAGTTGAATATCCCTATTGAAAAAACAACAGCTGTCTTTCAGGGATTCGGAAATGTATCGCAATATGCCATCAGGCTTTATAATATGTTAAAAGGTAAGGTTATCGGTGTGTCTTGCTGGGACCAACATGACCAGACATCCTACTATTTCAAGAAATCTGAGGGCATTAATATTGATGAATTGGTTAACATCACAGATAATTTTGGCGGTATAGACAAAACTAAAGCAAAAGCCTTAGGCTACGAAGTCCTGCCCGGTGAAAAATGGATAGAGGAAGAAGTTGATGTACTGATACCATCTGCTTTGGAAAACCAAATCAGTATTGATAACGTTCATTTGATTTCGTCAAAAGTTAAGGTAATTGCTGAGGGAGCAAATGGGCCTACTACGCCTGAAGCGGATAAGTATCTGGCAGAGCACGATGTCTTTATTATACCGGATTTCCTGGCAAATGCCGGTGGTGTAACCTGCAGTTACTTTGAACAGGTGCAGTGTAATATGAACTACTATTGGGAAAAAGATGAAGTTTTAGCCAAGTTGGACACAAAAATGACATCTGCTTTCCACGAAGTATATGCGCTAAGCAAAAAGAGAAGTCTATTTATGAGAGACTCAGCCTACGTGATTGCTGTCAATCGCGTAGTACAGGCTTGTAAACAACGAGGATGGATATAAATCAATGCACTTGGCGGGGAAGGTTGCATTCCTCACCTTCCCCTCTATTTTTCAAATAAATAAAAAATATACTCTTTGTGATTATGAATAGTGTATTTCATATATTTATGACTAGTTAAAGCATATAAGTATTTCAATATTAAGCTGAGGAAAGAATGGACTTAAAGGAATTTCAGAGAAACGAAGTAAAACCTATAGAAGGATTTTCCTTCATAGGAACTGGAGAACTTGGGGGTAAGGCAAAAGGGCTTTTGCTAATGAAAGAGATGTTGGAAGAAGCATTTCCCAGTGGTGAATACAAAGATATCAAGGTTGATATACCATGTATGGTGGTGATTCGTACCGATATTTTTGATAAGTTCATGGAAGCTAATAATCTCTATGAAGCTGCTTTAAATTCAACAGATGATTATTATTTAGCTATGGAATTCCAGAAAGGAAGTCTGCCTGTGGAAATTGTAGGTGATCTGATGAACCTCACCAATTCAATTCACAAGCCTTTGGCAGTAAGATCATCCGCCTTGCTGGAAGACAGTCTGCACGAACCCTTTGCAGGAGTCTATGAAACAAAGTTAATTCCTAACAAAGCCACGGATTCGAATATTAGGTTTAATCAACTTGCAGAAGCCATCAAGTTTGTCTATTCCACATTGTTCTTTTATAAAGCCAAACAATATTTCAAAGCAATCCGCAAGGATATCAAAACAGAAAAAATGGCTGTCATAATCCAGGAAGTAGTGGGTGACAGGTATGATAACTTTTTTTATCCAACATTGTCAGGCGTAATACGCAGTCTGAATTTTTATCCTACCGGTAATGCAACTCCCGAAAACGGAATTGTACAATTAGCTTTGGGATTGGGTAAAACAATTGTGGATGGTGGAAAATCCTGGTGCTACAGTCCGCGTTTCCCCGCATCCCCACCACCTTACAATAACATTAAAGATATGCTAAAAAACACCCAGACACAATTTTGGGCAATAAATATGGGAAGCCAAATTGATTATGACCCGACCAAAGAAACAGAATATCTGTCTTTCCTGGATTTATCGGAAGCAGAAAAAGCCGGCAATCTGGAATATCTGGCGTCAACCGTTTCAGTAGATGATGTACTGTCTCCAGGAATTTCCAATCAAGGTCCGCGACTAATCAATTTTGCGCCTATACTGCAATATGATACACTGCCCATAAATAATCTGATTAAAAAACTCTTACTTAAAGCAGAAGCTAAAATTGGAGAAAAAGTGGAGATTGAGTTTGCCATGCGGTTGCAGAACGATAATAATCCTAAAAGTTACCTTGATAATTCTGAAGCAGATGATCATACTCATTTCGGTTTTCTCCAAGTTCGTCCTCTGGCTGTTTCTACCAAAGTTGTTAATATTGATAAAAAAATCTTTGACAAAAAGAATCTGTTAGTGCAACCTGACAGAGCGCTTGGCAATGGTGAATCTGACAACATTGTAGACATAATCTACGTAAAACCGGAAGTATTTGATATAAGCCATTCTCGTGAGATTGCAGAGGAGATAGATATGCTCAATGAGTCTCTGCTTAATAGAGAGAAACCTTATCTTCTGCTAGGTTTTGGGAGATGGGGAACCTCTGATACGTGGTTAGGCATACCTGTTGTCTGGAGCCAGATATCTGGTGCAAAAGTAATAGTAGAGAGCACTTTACCACAATTAAATGCAGATTTCAGCCAAGGTAGTCATTTCTTCCATAATGTATTCAGCAGCGGTGTTTTCTATTTCAGCGTGCATGACAATCAGGATAAAAAAATCGACTGGAAATGGCTTAAAAAGCAGAAAACCGGTCAGGAAACCAAATATGTCAGGCATATAGAACTATCTTCTCCGCTGAATATCAAAGTAGATGGCAGAATTGGCAAAGGAATTATCCTCAAATGACAAGGCAGAACCAAATAAACGACTTACTTGAAAGAGCAAAAGAGCTGAATTGTTTATATAATACCAGCAAGATTTTAAAAGATCCGGGAATTCAGTTTTCGGATATGCTGCAAAAGCTTACAAAAGCAATCTCAGAGGGTTGGAGATACCCTGAAATCTGCAAAGTCAGGATTTTTTGTGAAGATATGGTTGTTGAGTCTGAAGAATTTGTAGATTCAAAGTGGAAACAGACATCCACTTGCCAGTATGAATCTAATGAAAGCTGTGTGATAGAAATATCTTATTCTACATGGGATGAGGATGACAGTCCCTTTTTACCGGAAGAACAGCAACTCCTGGATACCATAACGGAGAGACTTGGTTATACTATTATGCAGAGGAAAAGTCCTAAAAAACCAGTTGCTGCATATTCAGAAATTACATTCAAATCAAATTGGCTCATTGTTATAGAGCTTTTGAAGAAAAGTGATCCTGATCAATATCAACGCATAGCCAGAAAAATGATGAATTACCTTTCAGGGCTTGGCATTGATGAAGCACGAAATTTATTGGCAACTTTTGGAGATCAAAAAAACCTCAAAGATCCCGAAAATGTTTATGAAAGCAATAAACCATTTCACAGGGAAAACAAGCGTAAGCTTGACAGGTTAATTCAGAAAGCTTTTGACATAGCTGAACATAATATTGGCGATAGAGAGATTTTTGAACATATACAAGCCTGGCTGCAGAGTGAAAAAATCAGCTTTTTAGTTAAAGCTTTGGAAAATTTATCCTTCTCAACAAACACAATCCAGGACGCTTTACACAGATTTCATAACCTTAATCTTGACAGCATTGATTTACCGCAGCCAACCCGTGACAATATAATTGTTTTGCTACTTTTGCGTTTCTTTACTGAACAGCTTGACTTTATCAATATTTCGAAGCACTATCTTAATATTGAAGATTTTGTGGAATTAGTCCGTAAAATAGTGTTTCCATCCAACAGTTATGGCAAATTGGGCGGTAAAAGCGCAGGGATTTTCCTGTCCTATAATATTCTGAAGCGGGTAAAGGGTCCCAAGCTAAGGCTAGCACAGATTAAAGTACCAAAGACACGCTATCTTTTATCCGACGCTTTACACCAGTTTCTTAATTTTAATGAATTGAACGAACTAATAGAACAAAAATATAAGACGATAGAACAAATAAGAGACGAGTACCCCAATATTGTTCAGGTTTTCAAGAATTCTAACTTTCCTCCCAATATCATCAGCGGTTTATCCTTGATCTTAGACGAATTTGGTGACAAGCCTATAATTGTTCGTAGCTCAAGCCTTCTTGAAGATAGAGTAGGAGCAGCTTTTTCAGGAAAATACAAAAGTCTGTTTTTAGCCAATCAGGGAAACAAAGAAGAAAGGCTTTCCGCTCTTCTGGATGCAATTGCTGAGGTATATGCCAGCACTTTTGGTCCTGATCCGGTAGAATACAGAAAAGAACGAGGTCTATTGGATTTTCACGAAGAGATGGCAATTATAATTCAGGAAGTTGTCGGTTCAAGAGTGGGAGAATATTGGCTTCCTGCATTTGCAGGAGTAGCTTTTAGCTATAATGAATTCAGATGGTCTCCACGGATTAAAAGGGAAAACGGACTGGTAAGATTGGTAGCAGGTCTTGGCACAAGGTCTGTAGACAGGGTCAGTGATGACTTTCCAATTTTAGCCTCTCCCGGTCAACCTAATCTGAGAGTGAATCTTTCTACTGATGAAATCCTGCGTTACTCTCCCCATAAAATAGATGTGATAAACTTAAAAACTAATACTTTTGAAACAATAGATTTTATTGATTTGTTCAGGAAACATGGAGAAGATTATCCTGCTTTAGATAAAATTGTTTCTTTCTGGAGCGATAGTAATATTATTAACAAACCTGTCATCAGCATTGATTATGATAAGGATAAACCAGTAGTTACTTTCGATGGGATGATTACCAAAACCGATTTTATGCCCCGCATTAAAAGTGTTCTAGACCATTTGCAGAAAGCAATGGGTGTACCTGTAGATATTGAGTTTGCTTTTGATGGTAATGAGCTATATATTCTTCAATGCAGAGCACAAAGTTCTAGTCCTGAAAACCGTCCTGCTCCTATACCTAAAGACCTTGCTGAAGATAACATAATCTTTACTGCCAATAAATACGTTTCAAACGGTGTCATACAAGATATAAGTCATGTTGTACTTGTTGAACCAGATGAATATTCAAATCTTAAAACTGCTGAGGACATGAAGATGGTTGGCAGGATTATTGGTAAACTCAATAAAATTCTTCCTAAGCGTAAGTTTATTTTGATGGGACCCGGTCGTTGGGGTAGCCGCGGAGATATCAAGCTTGGTGTAAGTATTACATATTCTGATATAAATAATGCTTCTATGCTTATAGAAATTGCTAAAAAAAATGGTAACTATACTCCAGATGTATCTTTTGGAACTCATTTCTTTCAGGATTTAGTTGAGTCCGGCATCAGATATTTACCCCTTTATCCAGATGATGATGAAGTAGAGTACAACCAATCCTTTCTGGATGTTTCGGATAATATATTAATCCAGCTTCTTCCGGAATTCTCAGATTTTGTTAATGTTGTAAAAGTTATTGATGTGGAACAAAGCACCGATGGAAAAAAGTTAAGCATACTGATGAACAGTGATTTAGATGAAGCAGTAGCGTACTTTACCAACACAACAATCAAGGATATAGAACTTTCGGAACTGGAAGATTCCTCCTTTCCTGAAGAAAAACACTGGATTTGGCGGTTAAGAATGGCAGAGCACATATCAAAATGTGCAGATAACAAGAGATTTGGCATCAAAGCCATGTATATAATTGGCAGCGTAAAAAATTGTAATGCAGGTCCGGCCAGTGATATTGATCTTTTGATTCATATTGAAAATTTACCTGGCAAGAAAAAAGCTTTGTCTCAATGGCTGGATGGGTGGAGCCAATGTCTTGCCGAATTAAACTACCTGAAGACAGGATATCGGTCGGACAAACTTTTGGATGTTCACTACATTACTGATAAGGATATTGAGCAAAAAACAAGCTTTGCCGCAAAAATTAATGCAGTTACTGACGCTGCCAGACTACTAAATCAGAAAACTTAACATGGAATGCTTCTTTGTAACAGACTTGCATGGGGATATCGGCAAGTATAGGCTATTGTTCAGACAAATATTAACAGATCAACCTAACATGGTGTTTATTGGGGGAGACCTTTTAGCAGGTAGTTTTCTGAGAAATTCTAAACATAGTGAAGACATAATAAACAACATTCTTGCCAAAGGATTTTATCAAATAAAACAAAAATTGAGTCTTAATTATCCAAGTGTTTTTATAATAATGGGTAATGATGACTCAAAAAGTGAAGAGAATCTTTTAATTAAATATGATAAAAAGGGATTGTGGCACTATATAAACCAAAAACATTTAGTAACGAATAAATTGGATATTTTCGGATATAGCTGGGTACCCCCAACTCCTTTTCTTAATAAGGATTGGGAACGCTATGATGTATCTCGTTTTGTTGATATAGGATGTGTAGCTCCTGAAGAAGGTTATCACACAACGAAGTTTTCACAGATTGAAGCAGAACACCGCACAATCTGGGAAGATTTGCATGAGATGACAAGAGGATTTGATTTAACAAATGCTATTGTTCTTTTTCATGCTCCACCATATCAGACAGGACTGGATAGAGCAGCTTTGGACGGAAAGATGATTGATTATGCACCTCTTGATGTTCATGTTGGCAGTATTGCTATTAAAAGATTCATTGAGCAGTATCAGCCATTAATTACTATGCACGGACATGTACATGAATCTTTCAGTATAACAAACATCTGGAAAGAAAAAATCGGCAGGACTATCTGCATGTCAGCTGCTAATAACTCTAAATCTCTTACATTAGTGAAATTTTCCACAGAAAACCCTTATGCAGCAAAAAGATTCGAATTACAATAAACCGATTTTACAAAATGAAAGCAAGAAATCGACTCATAAGGAATTTAATAAGAAATTCTCCAAAACAAAACTCTGTCATAACAACACAACTTATGAGTTTACAGGGCTATGCATTAATTGTGATAATAGATTTACTTGCCTGCACTGCAAACAGTTAGGTGGTGTCTGGTATTGCGAATGGTATGAATAACTCTCTACAAATAAATGTTTAGTTTAAATCCAATAATAAGAAAAGGGACTCAAAACTGAGTCCCCTTTTTTTAATTTTTAGATTGGTTTATTAGTTGTTATTGAACCTTTACCAATTCAAATCTTCTGTTCATTGCTGCGCCTTCTTCTGTGCTATTGTCAGCAATCGGGTCTGTTTCACCCATTCCCTTGATTGTAATACGAATTGGATCAACACCTTTCATTACGAGATAATCTTTTGTAGCCTGAGCTCTTTTTACAGATAAGTCCATATTATAAGCTTGAGTCCCTTCGCTGCTGCAATGACCACGGATTTCGATATTAACATCCGGGAAATCAGTCGTAAGGTCCATAGCTACTTTATCAAGAACCATCTTCTGTTTGTCTTTAAGAACAGCTTTATCAAAGTCAAAACCATCACCTTCAACGTCCAGATTAAGGACAGGAGGAGGTGGTGGAGCCATTTCCTGGATAACTGTAATTGTACGGTTCAAGCCACCGCTGGATACATAAATGAGGCCGGTTCTGTCTTCCTGTATTGTGTTTTCGTCATAATTAATAGTAAGGTCTCCCATTTCCACACCGACCATTGGGTCAACGGTGAACCAAAGTTCATTTTCTGCTACAGTCCAGGGATTGTTTGCATCTATAGCAACTGTTGCCACGCCGGCAGTGTATGGCACATTAACAGTTGTAGGATTCAGCATGAGTTTGGGTTCAGGGATTGGTTCCGGTTCCGGTTCAGGAGGTAGTACAACAACAGGAGCCGGTTTTGGAATACCAAAAGTAATGCCTAAGCCAAGATATGCCATCCAGAATGCATCATCCTCTTTTTCTGTGGGACAGCCGTCAAGATAGTCGGAAGCAACACTTTGGCGCTGGAAGCCTAAATCGATGTTCAGGTTTTCATGCGGGAAGATCGAAATACCGGCACCTAAAGCCGGCATAACCATTACAGTATAGTCATAGTCAACCTGTTCATACGTGTCATCATCATAAGCTATGATGTGATGGCCATCGCCGTCTTTCGGGAAGAAATTAAGGATACCGACACCTGCGGTTACAAAAGGAGTAACCTTACGCCAATTGGGTCTGAATTTGAAAAACAAATCACCACCAACAATATTGGTAGAGAATTTTTCAGTATAAGTTGCTTTTGTTTCCAGGATTTCATAAGATTCGCTTCCTTCCAATTTACTTGCATACGGTGAAATGCCTATGCTTAAGAATTTGGTTAACCAGAGTTCATAGGAAAGACCGCCCATTGGGTTGTATTCGGAATCATGATTAACATCTGCCAAAGGATAAGCTACTCCGCCCTTAAATGTTAGAGTGCTTTCTATTGCCAGGGCAAATGATATTAAAGATAAAAGAATAACAGTTAAAATAATAGTTTTAGTTGTCTGTCTCATTCGAAATACCTCTCTTAATATTTTGTGGATAATACTAAACTAATGATATTTATATATGGTGTCAAGAAGAATATTCAGATTCTTCACACATCATCAATTTAATTGTAAATAATGTGATTAATGCTTTATCACTCATTGATTATTCCTTAAACAATCCATGGGAGAATAAAGGGAGATGCTAGGGGTATCTAAGGGCTAACCCCTTAGATACCCCTTAGAAACCTGTACAATCTCCGAAGAATAATGTAAGGGATAAATAAGAGCCGAGGAAGAATTAGATGAAGTGTATGACCCTTAATAAAAGAGGGATAAGAGTGAAAAATGAAATAAAACAAGTCTCTTTCTTGGAATTTAATGATTCTAGGTAAGAGAGCCTGTCCATATTGTACAGTTCTTTTTTAAAAACTAATGATATGCTTATTACATTAGTGGTTAATATGTTACAAGCTATACCCTGCACGTTTTCGGGATATCCCCCGAATATAAAATAAAATTGTAAAAAAATCTAAATTTACATAGAAATTGCTTGACTTACTATTTTGAATTATATTATATTGTGTATATGTAATCATATTTGCCCAACAAACAACTGGGAGGAGAGTATGAGCAAACTTATTATTGCCGTCTTTTTTCTTACGCTCTGTTTCGGGTTATATGCCCAATGGAGCACAAATGCTGCCAACCCCAACCAAATCTATGCTTTAACCTCTGCCCAGGTATTACCCAAAACATCAGTTACGTCTGGCGGAATAACCTGGATAGCCTGGATGGATAATACCACGGGGAATTATAATACTTACCTTCAAAAACTTAATCTGCTTGGAGCACCGGAATGGACAACTCCTTTACTGGTGAGCAGTAATCCCACCATGACCTGGCTGACTGAATGGGATATGGATAGCGACAATGCTGGAAATGCGGTTCTAATCTTTCAGGACATTCGTTTGGGCACTAACAACGTAGTAATATACAAAATTTCTCCCGATGGCACATTTCTCTGGGGAGCAAACGGTATTATGTTATCCAATGATACCAATCCCGATTACGGCAATATGTCTCCTACAGTTCTGTGCCTCTCGAGTGGCAGAACAGTTGCTGCCTGGCAGAGATTGGCAACGGATACATCAATTATAATTCAGAGTATCTCAGCTACCGGTACACTTGAATGGGGAGCTAACGGTATCATGCTTTCCATGACGGGTGGTAGCTATACCTGGCCACAGCTCTTAGAATCTGATACTTGCTGTATCATGCTCAAATACTTTGAAGATACAGGACCTTTCTGGGCTCCTACCCGCAAAATACTTGTCCAGAAATATGATTCATCAGGACAGGCATTGTGGGTTAATCCGACGATTGTGCAGAACCTGGGTGGTATTACTGCCTGGACTCAGTGGCTTAGCATAAAATCAGACCTGACAGGAGGTATGATTATCTGCTGGCACGAAGACAGGAATGCCGAAAACATTTCATATACCTATATACAGCGCATACTTGTTAATGGTTCAGTAACAATGGCAGCTGATGGTGCAAGAGTTTCAACTGAGACAGGTTTCAACCAGTTTTATCCCAAACTTGCCTTTGAAGGAGACCAACAGGAAGTTTATGTTTTCTGGAACAGGGTCAATGGCGACCAGAATATGTGGGGACTGCAGATGCAGAAAATGGGTCTAAACGGTGAACGATTTTGGGGAGACAATGGAATGGCATTTGAACCTCTTGGCGCTTTTCCCACTTATCCCATCAATGCCATGAATATGACGGGTGGTATTGTCTTCCTGTACGAAATAAGTCCGGTATCAGGCAATGACCAGTTAGCCAATATAAAAGCTTATTGCGTTAATCAGGAAGGGATGCCAAACTGGAATGGCGGATTGGGATATATAGCTTCAACAACTACTGCCAAACTTCATTATGACAGTTGCTGTTATCAGGATTTATGGGGCGTTGTCACCTGGGAAGATGATTCCGGCAACTCCAATGTCTACGCCATGCGTTTTAATTACAACGGTTCTTTAGGAACTATTGCTCCAACTCCCTATAACCTCACAGCTCTGGTTGTTAATGACAATATTGTGATGTTGGACTGGGAATTTCCGGAGTTATTGATTCCTCCCATCGGTTACAATGTCTATCGTAATGGCACAATATATCATATGGTTGCAGGGGCAGGAACCACTCACGACTCAATTCCTGATATGGGACCGGGAGAATGGACCTTCTGCGTGACAGCTGTTTATGAGAATTCCGAAGAATCTCTTCCTTCCAATCAGGTTATTATCAATATAACTAATATTATGCCCGAAGAGATAACAGTAATTCCATTTAGCATGAACGTTTACCCTAATCCTTTTCAAAACGGCACAAATCTTGTCATTAAAGGTATCAGTGATGCAGGTAGGACTGATATGGCGATTTACAATATCAAGGGGCAGGTTGTGCGTAAAATGAGCTTTATTGGAAAACAGGATATTAACTGGAACTGGGACGGTAAAGATTTATACGGTTCAGATGTAAGCCCGGGGATTTATCTTGTCAAAGTATCAAGTGACAATAAACAATGTTCAAGCAAACTTATGAAATACTGAGTAAATTACCTGATTACGTTTTAAAGACAGGCAGATGAAATAATCTGCCTGTCTTTTTTTACAGGTAAAAAAAACTGTATTAATCTTTGTTCAAATAAGGTTAGAATCAGGATCTGAAAATATTATTTTCATATGAAATTATATCGGTTTGATATAGAAATTTCTTTGCCGGTCAAAGCATGGAAACAGTAACAGGTTGTCTTACAGAGATATAACACCTACTATATGTTTGGCTTTTAGTTTGCTCTATAATAGGTTAGAACCTTTTCACGGGAGGAAATTATGAAAAAGCTGAGTATTCTAATACTGATAATGGCGGTTTGTATCTGCTTGATGGCATCAGCAATCCAGGCTACAGGTATAAATGACAATACATTACAAGACAGGGATCCAACCGGACCATATAATCTGATAGCTGCATTAGTAAATTGCAACGATGTTTTACTCATATGGGAAAATCCTGATTTTGTAAATCAGCCAATGGGATTCAGGATTTATTGTAATGGTAATCTGGCAAGTTACATACCGGGAGTGAATGTCACAGACTGTCTGATGGCAGATTGCTGCAACGGCTGTCATCAGTTTTATGTAACTGCTTTTTATGATACCGGTAGTGAATCAGCACCTTCTAACATTGCGGAAATCATTATTTCATCAAACAATGATGAACTGGCATCTGATGAAGGATTGTCATTAAAAGTATATCCCAATCCTGCACGGAATGATGTTAACATAGCTCTGGCAGGGTGTAAGGGAAATGAGATTACCGGGGTAGATGTATTTAATATAAAAGGTCAGCTTATCAGAAAACTCAATCTTCAGGGCGATGCAGCTGCGCTTTGGGATAGAAAAGACAGCAACGGAAAAAGGATTAGTGAAGGAATATATTTCCTGAGAGCATCAACTCCCCTGGGTAACGTAACCCAAAAGCTGATACTGACTAAATAATTTAACAGGTTTAACAGTTTAATACCGGACTTATCAACGGGTCCGGTTTTTTTATTTTAAACGGCTGGTGGTGAAGGTAACCATAAACTCCGGTTCATAGCTTCTTTTTGACTGTCTCAGTCCTTCTACACCCATATCTTGTTCACGATTGATATACGTGTAATCAGATTTTAAATATTTTGCCGTTTCCCAGTTGATTAATTGTGCGCAGCCCTTGATAGTGGGATCAAACTTTTCAAAGTGGATGGTAGCCATATCTGCTGTCTGAGGACTAAAAATAGTCCAGGCTATAATCTCATTATCAACCATGATTTTCAGACCGTCCAAAGGCAGCTTGTCCCAGAATAAAAAGGCATTTTTAATTGCCTTATATTCCATGGTGAGGTTTATGTCCTTAATTTTCCTATCAATCTGCCATTGCTTAAAATGTTCCAGAATTGCATCCCTGTCGCTTTGTTCGATATTAAGGACTTCATAATAAGGATATTGCCGGCGAAACTGGGATAAAAGGTTCTTTTTCTTAGCCAGCTTTTTGCCCGGAAGGCTATATAGCTTCTCAGCCAGATAAACGTAATCTGACCAGGCTTCATGTGACCTGAACCGGAAAAATTCCTTAGCTTCAGGGTGCTGTTCAAGCCATTCTGGTGGAAAAAGAATCATCTCTGTTTTGGGATCTACAATCCTGAATTCTTTTACCAAAGCAGCCAACGCTTTAGGACTAAAATTTATACAAAATGGGAAGGCAAGATAATGATAGCGTGGATTATAAATAATATAAGCTCCGTCCCAGATAAAATAATGGAGCTTGTAGAGTTGTCCCCAGGTGAAAAGATTGCTCAGGTTAAGGTCACAAGCCTGCTTGGGAAAAGCAGTTAAACATCCCAATATCATTGGTGCCAAATCAATTGTCAGAAGGTTGAGTTTGAATTGATCCTGTTTTAAGTTCATTAAAAACCCTTTATATGAATATGTTTATCATTTCTTGTTTGTATAAAGAAAAGGAGTATAGCCCTGCATAATACTAAATCCCTGGTGTTGATAAAAGCTGTTGTAACCGGGTTCACTGATTAGACCTATCCAGCCTATTCCCTCAGAATGTAAATATTTAACCAAAAAATCGATTAATTTGCCGCCTATTCCCTTCTTACGGTATTCAGGAAGAACGGTTACATCCTGTATGTAAGCATCACTCACTCCATCAGATATGCTGCGTCCCATTCCGATAATCCTGCCTTCATCGCGAGCAATAACAAAGCAAAACGTGGATTTTATTATTTTCTTTATAAGGACTTCTGTGTCACCATCCGCTGCATCAATCCAGCCGTTGGACAGATACAACTGCTTTATCTGTTCAGTTTCTTCGGTAGTGTTTAGTTCTGTAATGCGTTCATAAGTAATCATTTGGGTTCCTTATTTCAGTGAGAAAGTATTACCATACGATTTCATCAGCAAGCCTTTTAATTCAAGGTTGAGCAAAACTATGGATAGCTGACCGATAGAAAAGCCCGTCCTGAGGATAAGCTCATCAAAGCTAATGTCACGTTGCTCATCATTGAAAACATCATAGACAAGCTGTTCATTTTCACTAAGTTCGGGAAAGAGGTCTGCCTGGTCAGGAGGTTTTAAGTCCAGACCAAAGTCCAACAGGATATCTTCGGCTGTGGTCACAAGTTTTGCTCCGTTTTTAATCAGATTATTAGGTCCCTGAGCATTGGGAATATTGATTTGTCCGGGGATTGCATATACATCCCGGTTCTGATCTGCTGCAAATTTACCAGTGAGCATTGCACCACTGGATAGAGGTCCTTCCACAATCAATACACCATGAGATAAGCCGGAAATAATCCGGTTACGGGCAGGGAAATTCCAGACTTCCATCTTGCTGCCGGGTTCATATTCTGAAACAATTGCACCTTTTTCAATAATCTGTTCAGCCAGTTCTTTATTCTGGGGAGGGTAGATAGTTTCCAAGCCATGAGCAAGCACAGCAACTGTTTTGCCTTCAGCTTTGAGGGCTGCTCTGTGAGCTGCAGTATCAATTCCATAGGCAAGACCGCTGATTATGGCAATTTTATTCCTGGCGATAGGCTCAACGATAGCTCTGGTCATTGATTTTCCATATTCGGTTGGCTTTCGGGTACCCACTACTCCCAGGTTCCAGTCCTGTAATGTATCCGGAAGGTTTCCGCGATAGTAAAGAATCAGCGGGGGTGAATAGATGGTCTTAAGCAGAGCAGGATAGTCATCGTCAAGATAAACAGTGTATTTAATATCATAGGTCTCCAGATATTTACAGATACCTTTCCAGCCTTTAGGTTCGCAATCAGCAATAAGATAATCATAGGCAGTCTGGGTTATCAGGTGGTGTTGCAGGGCATCAGAATAGACTTCTTTATCCCAGTTTTCCGGAATACCATATTTGCCAAACAGTTTGAGCGCAACCTGATAACCTATATCAGGCGTAAGTTTTATCTTGAGCCAATATTTTAATTTATCCGGCATATTTCTCTTTCTTGCTTTGGTTTGCTAAAATCTATGCTTATTTATTATGCTGCAGCAAATCAAACAGCATACGCTTCATTTCCGGGATGTGATACCCCGTAACAGAAGATATTCCGATTATATCTTCCTTAAACTCTTTGCGGAAGCTTTGGGAAATCTCTTTTACCTTGTCTTCATACTCATCTTCCGGCATTGTATCAAGTTTGCTGAGGGCAATAAGATGTGCCTTTTTATCCATAAAGGGATCAAACAAGAACAATTCTGCCCGGAGTGTGCGGTAATCTTCCAAAGGTGTTTCAGATTGTACGTCTATCAGGAAAAGCAGGATTGAAGTCCTTTGAATATGCCTGATAAACTGCAATCCCAACCCTTTTCCCAGATGAGCGCCGGCAATGATACCCGGAATGTCTGCCATAACAAAAGACTGGTAATCAGTAACCTGGACAACTCCCAGCATCGGTTCAAGGGTAGTAAATTCATAATCAGCAATCTTAGGTCTCGCAGCAGAAACTACACTAAGAAGCGTTGATTTTCCTGCATTGGGAAAACCAACTAAACCTACATCCGCCATCAATTTCAAAACCAGTTCCAGTTCGATTTCTTCTGTCACCTTACCCGGTGTTGCATTTCTGGGAGCCTGATTAGTAGGAGTGGCAAAGTTCATGTTGCCCTTACCGCCATAACCGCCTTTGGATATGACTATTTCTTCTCCGTGGTTCGTAATGTCGGCAAGCTTAACCTTCTTACCATTTTCAATCTGGAAAACTTCTGTGCCCAAAGGAAGTCTCAGATAAACGGATTTGCCGCCGGCTCCATGCTTGTTGGCACCGGAACCGTACTTACCATCCTCAGCTTTAAAAGACTTGTGGTAGCGGTAATCCAGCAGGGTATTAACATTCTGGTCGCCAATACCGATGACATCACCACCTCTGCCACCGTCACCTCCGTCGGGACCGCCTTTTGGGACAAACTTTTCTCTGCGGAAGCTGACACAACCGTCTCCGCCATTTCCGGCTTTTATCCGGATGCGTGCAAAATCAATAAACATACTTTTTCTATATTACCTTATCACTATTATTTTCTTACTTATCGTATGGGAGCCCTGATTTAGTTTTAGCAGGTATATACCGTTCGCAGCAGGAATTTGGTTATCATTCAAGCCGTTCCAGGTAAGGTTTGAAATACTCTGTTCAGAAGATGCAAGATGCCTGATGCATTGTCCTTTGAGGTTATAAACCGCAGCAGAAACAGGTTTATTCCTGGTTCCCGACAAAGAGATATTCAGATTACCGGAAGCAGGATTAAATGGATTGGGATATACCTTAAAGGTAAAAGCTGCAGGAAGTGTTTCATCTTCAATAGCTGTATTGCTGATATCGAATGTTACAAAATCTATATTGTTATCACTTATTCTGATAGTGCCATTCTGCCAGCCTGTTAATGGCAGGATAGCAGCCATGGTTTGGGGTTGGGTAAAATCCGGGACAGTTGGCGTAATTTCCGGCTGATTGCCCAGATTATCCAAAACTACATGCGCATATAGAGGAAAATCATGGTCTGAATCAGTGTAGGTAAATTCTAAAGCATAAGCAATACCGATATTAGTCATGGAAACATCCGATATCACAGGCAGAGTATTGATAA
Source organism: Cloacimonetes bacterium UBA6097 (assembly GCA_002435865.1). Taxonomy (GTDB): domain Bacteria; phylum Cloacimonadota; class Cloacimonadia; order Cloacimonadales; family Cloacimonadaceae; genus UBA5614. The sequence goes on from DIWV01000004.1 coordinate 150,701, forward strand.
CAGGCATATAGGTATAATTCTCAAAAATCAACTGGGAAGCAGCACTGAAGTCACCGATATTTATTGTTGGTGTAAGAGTGGCTATATCAACATCCAGCTTGACTGTTCCAGCCATGCTGCCCAGGGAATTATTAGCCGGAGGCCAGGCACCGAATCCGGGATCGGCAGTAAGGTCGCTGATATTGCAGTTCATATACAGTTTTCCGCCTGATACAGAGGACTGGATATTTCCCAGCCTTGTAAAGGCAATGGTCGTATCTGCCAGATTAATATTAAACTTATACAATCCGGATGAAATCACATTGGGGATGTTAAAAGTATAAAGCATGCCATAGATTGCCTGGTCTGTAATTGCAGATGCAGAAGCAGCAAGACCGACAAAATAGACATTATATGAAGTAAAGGAATTCAGAATGGGAAAACTGCCTGAGTTATTGGACAAGACAGAATACAGCTTGGTATTGGAATAGCCGAACCAGTTGCCGGTAATATCCAGATTGGTGTTATAGACCATAACGCTGTCTCCAACGGGGTCATCAGCAATATAGCCCAGATTTGTTAGAGCAGGAGGGAAAGTATCAGCACTCAAATAACCCGGATTGACTGCCACAATGGTTTGATCCATAACATCATAAGAAGTTCTTATTCTATAACTATGCGACTGACCTGTCACATGCGGTATCAAAGCTTCATAGATAAAAGCTTCCGGATTAGTCAGTGTAGCTTCGTTCCACATATTGTTCTGCCAGTTAAAAAGCTGGTAAGCATTTGGTATTGCTGGATTAGCACTGAATCTTACATGAATTTGCCCGTCATTATCTACAGCGCTGTGACGTACGTATTCCCAGGGTGTCAAATCCTGTGCATTCAGCATGCAAAAGCTGAATAAAACAATTAATAATAAAGCAATGCGGTTCATAATCTACCTCATTTTTTCAGGGGAGGATAAACTCCCGAGTCGATTAATTTTTTGAAGTAAGTCCAGCTGGTTTCATTGGGTTCTTCCCATTCAGTTGGAGGGCTCATATATTCAGGATGTTTGATTTTAACATAATCCTGAATATGTTTGGGCAAATCACTGTAGCCATTTGCAAGCTTCATTCCCCTGCAGACAAATATCAGGTTGCCGGGAGCATCTGCCATCTGCATAAAGGGCATCCAGGGACTTATCCTGGTCCAGGAAATAAAGGTTGGCACGGTTGTGAGATTCTTGTTTGCCAAATCTGCTTTATCAACAAAGAACTGAAAGAATTCCCCTGCTTGGTAAGTATCGCTTTGTGAGTATTCAGGATATAAATTTCTTGGCAATGGAGATGGATAGAAAGGAAAGATATCCAGGTTATAGCAGCGGGTATCTCCCATATCGGTAGAAGGTAAAAACTTCTCAACATAGGGCAGGTATTCATCCGGAAAACCAATGTCCTGATTCACCGGGTCGTTCCAGACCTGCACGACAGGCACTTCTTTTTTGGTAAAGGGATTAGTCCAGTTTTCCAGGATTTGACCGGTCTTTGGGTCTTCGTAAAAAGCCGCTTCGCGGGTAAGAATGATGAAACCTGCATCCGTCAAAACCGTTTTGGCTGTATTAAAACCTTCAAATTTAAAAAGCTCCTGTCTCTTTTCACCCTGTACAAAACTGTACACAGTGCCGGACCAGTAAAACACCACATCCTTGCCGGAAGCGTCGCCGCGGATGCGCATGAAGTCGTTCAGATAGTCTTTATATTTGCTCAGGTCGGTTACTTTATCATCAGCAAAAAGACCGGTACTGATTAAAAGGACAAGTATAACCAGCAAACTGACCGCAGTAAAATGCATAAACACTCCCGTAAAAGCATGTTCTTTATTGTAATTGCATATTGGTGCAGTACAGTCTATTAGTCAACAGAAATAATGAAACTGCAGCTTTTTTCAGTCAATTCTGCCTGTGATTACGATTTTGTCGGTATCAATGAATTTATTTTTAAGCTGCAGTACTATATTCTGGTAAAGTTCCTTATCCATAACCGGGTTACGGTTCATTATCCAGAGATATTTTCGTTTGGAGTCGCTCACAGCGACCCACTGGTAATTTTCCTTATCAAGCAGAGTTATCCAGTAGTCTCCTCTGAAGGGCCAGAAAAACTGCACTTTGAGTTTGGAATTGTTAACCTTATCAGCGATAAAAGCTTTACCCTTTACCTTTGATTTTACTTCTTTGCCTTCAGCATCTTTATAAGCGGTATTGACCACAGTGATGTATCCCTTTGGATGCAGACCGTATTCGGCGGTTGTAAGCTTTGCATCTTTGGGTTGAAAGCTATTGGGGAAATAGGCAATCTGATACCAAAGTCCGGCATATCGGGTTAAATCAACCTTATCCACTGTGCTTAGCGGCGGCAGTTTTTTAACTGCAAGCAGTGTAACAGCAGTAAGTAAAAGCATTGTTATGATTATAATTATGCGCATGATGTCTCCTGTTTAAAGGTTGTGTCTTTTAGCATAATATAACACTTCATAAGCAGATATCCAAACAGCTTTTACAGAAACAGGAGTATATTTCTTGACGCTAAACTTAGTTTTGTTATAAATTGTTTTGTTGAAAGAAACAGTGAAAAGGTGAGATTATGTTCAAATTGATTTCAATTGTTCTGGTCGTACTCTGGATTTTTACGGTTCTGATTACAGGTATAACCATCCATCGGCAGTTCCAGATAAGTAAGCTGCAGATGAGAATACTGGATGATTACAAGCAGCTGTCAACCGTTGACTTTATCTTCAAAACTGCCCGTGACTCTATCCAACAGGATATTGAGAGAACGGATAAGTTATTGAAAGAATTGAAAGAGCCTGCAAGCAAACAAATCATTTTTATGAACTGGATGTTTATCCGTGCCCTGGCGATTTTTCTTACCATTCTAACAATCGTTGCCTTTTGGTTCTATTACAGAAAAAAAGCTAAGGAATAATCCCGGATTTCCTTATTCTTCGTTCATTAACTCCTGTTTTTTTTCTCTCTCCACAAAGCGACTTTTAAGGGAGTCATCAGGGAGTCATCAGGGACTTAGTCCCTGATGACTCCCTGATGACTCCCGGATAATTCTTACAGGCAAGCAAGGGAGAAGCGGAAAAAAAACAGTAATCAAACAAAATTATATCATGTAAGAATTTATTTATGTCTATCAAGCTGAAACTGTTCCTTCTTTTATTCTTGACAGCAAGGTATTAAACAGATAAAATGAAATGCTTAGAAAATAAAAAGGTTATGTAAAAGAGAATCGATGACAATAATTGAAAACAACATCAGGTCGGTGCAGGAGAGAATATCGGCAGCAGCATTAAAAGCAGGTAAAAAACCTGAAGATATTATGCTGGTTGCCGTTACCAAAACCCAATCAGCAGAAATAGTCAATCAAGCCCTGAAAGCTGGAATAAAAGACTTTGGCGAAAACAAGGTTCAGGAAGCAATAAATAAGTTCCCGCTCCTTTCCAAAACTTACAAAGGATTTCATTTCATCGGACATCTGCAGACCAATAAAGTAAAAGCCCTGCTCAAGCTGAATCCGGTTCTGATTCATTCAGTGGATAGTTTTCACCTGGCAATGGCAATTTCCAAAGCTCTGGAAGGGCTGGATAAAATACAACCTATCCTTTTACAGGTAAATACATCCGGCGAAGACAGCAAATCCGGCATTGAGCCTGAACGTCTGGTTGAACTTGCCAAAGAAATAACCAAACTTCCCAACCTTTCTGTAAAAGGCCTGATGACGATTGGCAGGCTTAGCTCGAATCCGGAAGACTGCAGGCAGGACTTTAAACTTTTAACACACTTATCCCAAGAACTCATCAGGAAGAAAATCCCAAAGCTTGACATGAAATGGATTTCAATGGGAATGACTAATGACTTTGAAATTGCCATCGAGGAAGGTGCCAATCTAGTCAGAATCGGTAGCGCTATCTTTGGTGAAAGGCACTATCAGAGATAAAAAGCAGAGTCTTTTGTTTATGATGGAATAAAAAACTGGAGTTTTACTAATGGTAATAGTAGCAATTCTTTTAATACTGCTGTCTTACCTTTATGGATGTTTTTCTACAGCCAGGATACTGGCAAAAAGCTTCCGTTCACTCAATATCTATAAAGTCGGCACCGGTTTTGCCGATACAGAAAACATCTACACTAATCTCAGCAAGCCGTTAGGGGTATTGACCGGCGCATTAGATGTAACCAAAAGCTATGCTTATCTTTATTTTCTAAAAGTAATCCTGGAAACAATGGATAAAATGGCTATACCGCCTGATTTAAGTGTGCTTTATTCTGCAGATTTAATGATGCTTTATGGCGTTGCGATGCTGATTGGGCACTGCCTGCCGCTAACTAACCACCTGCGCGGCGGAAGAGGAATCTTTACCTATATGGGCATTATAGCATTCTTCGCCTTTTCACCAGCTTTGTTTACTGGAATTTTTGCTATTCTGCTCGTAACAATCTTTAAGCAGATTAGATTTGCCCAGTATTCGATTGTGATTTTACCGGTACTGCTCACACAACTTTGTTCATCTTTTCCGTTTTGTTCCATAATCATAACAGTGGAGAACATTGTTCCGCTTTTTACAACCAAGTTGTTGGGGATTGCCATCCTGATGGGCATCCTAAACTTTATCGTATCCAAGAAATTAGGTGAGTTCTAAAATCTGTTACAGGTAGGATTTATGATAGAAGTGCGTCCAGTCCAATCCAAAGCAGACCTGAATAGTTTTATTATGCTGCCATTCAGGCTTTATAAAGATGATCCCAACTGGGTTCCACCTCTCATCAGTGAACAGAAGAAGTTTTTTGACCCCAAACATAACGGGTATTATGACCATTCAGAAGTAATCCTCTTTCTTGCCTGTGAGGGTAATAAAGTAATAGGCAGGATATCTGCCCAGACTAATACACAGCACAATATCGAGCATAAGGATAAAGTCGGTTTCTTTGGTTTTTTTGAATGCGAAGACAACCAGGAAGCAGCAGACAAGCTTTTTGCCAAAGCGCTTGAATGGAATAAGAGCAAAGGAATGGATACCCTGCGCGGTCCCATGAACTTCTCCGTGAATGAAGAATGCGGACTTTTAGTAGATGGTTTTGATACACCTCCCTATATTATGATGACGCACCATTTGCCGTATTATGAAAAACTTCTGACCAAAGCAGGATTTTACAAAGCCAAAGATTTATATGCTTTTTATCATAAAGTTACATCTCTCCCGGAAAAGATTGAAAAAGCAGCCAAGTATGTAATGAAGCGCAACAGCTTTACCGTCAGGACGCTTTCCAGGAATAAAAAGCAGCAAAAAGCAGATATCCTTACTATATTTGACATTTACCGTAAAGCCTGGCAATATAACTGGGGCGCAGTTCCTCTGACGGAAGGTGAATTAAATCATCTGGTAAAAACCCTGCTGCCTATTATTGAACCGGACTTGGTACTGATTGCAGAAGTGAATGGTGTTCCGGCAGGTTTTTCACTTTCCATGATGAATTACAATGAAGTTCTTAAGGTAATGAAAGGCAGAGTAAATCCCGTCACAATGATAAAAGCATATTTCAAATCCAAACATATAACCACTGCCAGGACGATTACCATGGGTGTTATTAAAGAATACCAAAACAGAGGTATTGATCTTGTATTCCATTATTATTCATTTAAAAGCGGTATTCCCATGGGAATAAAGGAAGGTGAGATATCCTGGGTTCTGGAAGACAACGTAATGATGATCAGGGAAGCGGAAATGTTTGATGCCAGGATATATAAGACTTACCGCATATACGATAAAGCGATAGTATGAAGCAAACTGCAATAACCGTAAGATTCAAGGGAATAGACTGGACGACACTGTTTTTCTGTGCCTGGATGCTTATCCTGATTAGTTTCGGTTGGGCTAAAGTAACTCATCCCATGACGCACTTTGTCAGTTACTTAACAATAGTGGCTGGGATTTTGATGCTGTTGTGGGTGACAGAGTTTTTCCGGGAGTTTGCCAAACCGGAAAACTGTCCCAGCGATGCCTGTAAGATAATGAGACCGCGCGTGCTCAACGTATTGCTGTTTATCAGGAACTATTACCCCGTTCTTTTGTTCCTGTATTTCTTCGAATCGGCGTCTGTAACAAATAAAGTATTCTTTTCTGATTGGCTGGATCCCTTCTTTATGAAGATCGACTATTCTATTTTTGGCTATCTGCCATCCATGGAATGGGGTATCAGGTTCAGTAATTTCTGGATAAAGGAATTCCTGTATTTTGCTTACTTTTGCTACTATCCAATGATAGTTGGCTTGCCAGTTTATTTTTATATCAAACAAAGAAAGGCTTTGGATGAAGTGGTGTTTGTTCTGTCATTTGTCTTTTATATCTGTTATTTTATCTATTCATGGCTGCCAGTTATCGGAGGCAGGTTTATACCGTTGGCGATGGAATGGTCAAAACAGTCAGAAGGTGGAGTTTTCACTGCAATAATGGCTTTTATTTATACCAAGTCACCTCATCTGGGAGGTGCATTTCCCAGTTCACACATTGCTATAGCACTGGTTCTTTCTATGCTGGCTTTCAAATATTTCAGAAAGCTGGGATATACCTTATTGGCGATTACTTTCTTTCTGGCAATTGCAACAGTATATTGTCACTACCACTGGTTTATCGATGCTGTTTTCGGCATCATCACAGGTCTGCTTGGATATTTGCTTGCCCAAACTGTCTATCTACATCTATCGGAGAAACAAAGATGACAAAGAATAAAACTTTTTTAACCATATTGCTTTGCCTTGGTATTACAGGCATTTTGGCACAGGTTCAACCCCTGCCTGTTCAATCCTATGATTACCATATTCCTGCCAATAACATTTCTCCCATTACTTTGGGAATGGGAGGAATTAATCTGACTCATTCAACAGATATTTTGGCATCGTATGATAATCCTGCCTTACTGGCAAATAACAGCACAACTGCTTTTGCCACTACTTTTCGACTGAAAAACACAGAAGATATGTTGTTTTCTGAGATAATACAAGCCAGTAACCTGCTTAAAGACAAGCAGTTTATGTATTATACCCTGGTTACTAAAAATGCTGCTTGGAGCTATCATCCGGTTGCCAGCACACATATCAGCAGATTATACAATATCTATGATACCCAATATAGCGAATATTATGATTATCAGCTTGATAAACTGCAGCTTTCCATTGCAGCAAAAGACGAGAAGTATACCAAGCTTGCCGGTGGATTGAATATCAAATACCTCACGGGAAGACTCGTTTACCTTAAACAAAGAAGAATTTCATCTAATAGCTGGGTCACAGAAGGAGCCCTGATTGACGACAAAGTAAAAGGTATTTCAGGAGATATAGGATTCAGTTGGGTTGAAGATAAATACACATGGGGAGCGTGTTTATATGATGTGCTATCCCGGTTATGGTGGGAAAATTACGATTCCAAAAGCTTGCAGAGAAGAGCAGCCATAGGTTTTCAGTATAATGTTCCCAATCTTGCCCTGTTGGCTTCCATACAAAGCAAAGTATCCAATTCCCCGGAAACGACTTATCATTTTGGCTTGGTCAGAAACTTTTCATGGAAAAGAGAATCCGCTGAAAACAACAAAACTATTGAACAAAACCTTGTTATCCGTACAGGTCTTTTCAGTAAAGACTTTAACGGTACAGAAAACATAAACTATACTTTGGGTTCAGGCTATAATTACAACATGTTCCGGGTTGATTTTGCTCTTACAAACGTAGGAATGAGGCTCAAAGACAGTCAATATCTATTCTCAGTTGGCATCGGTATTCAGTAAACATGTTTCAATTGTCTTTTCTCAACACCGGCTTGCTCATCTTAGCAGCAGCGACAGTAATTCCCCTCATTATCTGGCTGCTTGCCAAGAAAAAACCACGCCAGATTATCTTCAGCACCATACGTTTTATTAAAAATACTGAAAAAGAGCAGAAAAACCGTACTCAGCTAAAGAATATCCTGCTTCTGATAATAAGGATGCTGATAATTCTGATGATTGTATTAGCAGCCAGCAGACCCTCTCTACGGATTCCCAATCTCAAACCTGCCAGGAAGCACCCTCCCACGGCAATAGCTATTGTTCTGGATACTTCTTTCAGCATGGATTACACAGCAGACAGCAAATCTACACTGGAAAAAGCCAAGAACGCTATTCTGGATATCAATAAACGCATTAATCCGCAGGATTTGACTATTCTTATCACATCAGATGAAAGCTGGAACAAAATGAATTCATTACTGCAGCCTGGTAAACTGTCAGAGAATGTAATTAATTCAGTTAAAAGCACCTGGCTGCCCCTAACCATGGATAAAATGCTGGAATATGCTTTAGAAAAGCTTAAAGAAAGCCAATTTACAAATAGAGAAATATATCTGCTAACCGATGGACAGGCTCAGACAATGCCCGAAAAGCTGGAAATTCCGTTAATTATGATTCCATTACCTAAACCCATTCCCTGGGATAATATCAGTTGCACAAATGCCAAACCAGTTATGCAGCTAACCAATAAGCAACAGGTGCAGACAATTCAGTTTGATGTTGTAAATCACGGTAATTCTGTTCGCAGGGATGTCCTTATCAGGATAGATTTTAACGGTGTTAAATCAGCAGAAAAATTTGTCACGCTTCAACCAGGACAAAAGCTGACAGAATCATTGCCTGTGGAAGTTATGTCTTCCGGGTGGCAGAGCGGATTTGTAGAAGTATTGGATGAAAAACTCACTGCTGATAACCGCTGCTGGTTTTCCTTTCATTTTGACCTGCATCCCAATATCGGAGTAATCACTCAAAGAAACTCGCTTCCAATGATTTTGCAATCTGTTTTATCTGTCTTTGCCACACCCCAGGGTTCAGTTAAACTACTGTCTCCAAGTCAGGTAAACTTCCAGCAGTTAAAAGATTACAGCCTGCTGGTTGTGTATGACGCAGGAGAGTTTACTCCCAGATTGAGGGAATTTCTGCAGACTGCTGGAAAAGCAAGAATGGGTGTTTTGTTTGTTGCTGATGTTGATTTAAAGCCGGATTGGAAAGCATATTTTACCCAGAAGTTTGGCCTTCAAATCAAACAATTTACTAAAGAAACAATCCCAATTTCTTATGTAAATCCATATCATCCTATCACATCCCTGATAGATGCAAAGCAACTGACCAGGAGTTCAATCACTGATTTCTGGTCTGTCCAGAGTACCGGTTCCGGTAATGTTCTGCTTTCGACATCTAACTCCAGTCTTGCAGTTGCGGGAGAAAACAGCCTTATCTGGTTATTTGATCCCCAAAGTATGAAAAACCGTTTCTTCCTGGAAGCAGCTTTTCCTGTTTTTGCCTTTAGAAGCCTGCAGTATCTCAGCAATGCTCAGTTTGAGTCGGAACAATACACAGTGGGACAAGTCCTTTCTGCAGATGAGATTGTTGAACCTGATGGTGAGAAGACTGAACTCAACGGCAATTCCTACAAAACCTACGAACCCGGAATATACACAATAAACTGGCATGGCAGCAATAGTCAAAGCATTGCCATTCAACCCGATAATAAAGAAAGCATATATAATCCCCTTGTATTACCTAAGAATAATAATTATCATATACTTGGCAGCCAGTGGCAGGAACAGATATTCTTATCAAGATTAGGTCATGATATCTGGAAATATCTTCTGCTTGCTGCTCTTTTCCTGCTCTTTCTGGAAATACTGATTGTGAAGAGCGAAGAATGGAAAACAGGTTCCAGGCACACCTGATTTCAGGGGAGGTAACTTATGTATCTGGAAAAAGTTAAGAAACCCATAGATATCAGGAACCTTACTCCTGAAGAACTGAAACTGCTGGCATTTGAAGTACGTAACAGGATTATAGAAGTTACTTCCAAAAACGGGGGACACCTCGCTCCCAGTTTGGGTACTGTAGACCTCACAATTGCTCTTTTGAAGGTATTTTCTCCTCCACTCGATTCTGTTATCTGGGACGTAAGCCATCAGGCTTATGCCTGGAAGATACTCACCGGAAGGAACGACAGATTTGATACAATCAGGACATTGGGTGGATTGAGCGGTTTTACCAGCCGGGCTGAAAGTGAATATGATGCTTTCGGAACAGGGCATAGCAGTACATCTGTTTCTGCAGCTTTGGGCATAGCTTGCGGCAGGGATTTAATGAAAGAAAAAGGGCATTGCATCGCAATAATCGGCGATGGAGCTTTAACCGGCGGCATGTCTTTTGAAGCCTTAAACCATTCAGGACATCTGCAAAAAGACAAGTTCCTGGTCATTCTTAACGATAACGAAATGTCTATTTCTGCCAATGTAGGCGGTCTGCAGAAATATATGGCACGAATGTTGGTCAGCAAACCCTATAATACACTAAAGAAGCAGGTTTGGGACCTTAGCTCAAGCTTGCCTAAAAACATCCGCAGCAAATTTATTTACGGTGCCCAAAAGCTGGAAGAAAGCGTTATGAATATCCTCGTTCCGAACATCATTTTTGAGGATTTGGGATTCAAATATATCGGTCCGATAGATGGGCACAATATCCCGCAATTGCTAAGCATTTTCCACAGGGTAAAGCACAATATGGTGGGTCCAGTCCTGGTGCATGTTGTTACTAAAAAAGGTAAAGGTTATGCTCCTGCAGAAAAGGATTCGTCACTGTTTCACGGTATTGGTCCCTTTAATTCTGAAAGCGGGGATGTTGTCTGTACAGGTAAGGAAAGCTGGTCGGAAGTCATGGGTAAAAGCCTGTGCAAAATTGCTGAAAACAAGAAAGAAGTTGTTGCAATTACGGCAGCTATGACCACAGGAACGGGACTTACTGAATTTGAGCACAAATATCCAACCCGTTTCTATGATGTCGGCATAGCAGAACAGCATGCTGTAACGTTTGCCGCAGGATTGGCAGTTAAAGGTCTAAAACCTTTCTTTGCAGTCTATTCCACATTCCTGCAGCGTGCACTGGACCAGGTTATCCATGACGTTGCACTGCAGAAACTGCCTGTCGTATTTTGTATCGACCGTGCAGGTCTGGTAGGCGAAGACGGCGCTACACATCACGGAGCATTTGATATTTCCTACCTCAATTTTATTCCCAATCTTGTCATTCTTGCTCCTTCCAATGCTGAAGAACTGGACGCTATGATGAATTGGGCAGCTGATTATAAAGACGGTCCGGTAGCCATACGTTATCCACGCGGTACAGCTTTTTGCCTTGGTAAAAAGATAAATAAGTTTGAACCCGGTAAAGCAGAAGTTATTGCCAAAGGCAAAGACATAGCCATTCTATCTGTCGGAAGCGCTTTTCCGCTGGCGGTAGATGTAGTTAACCAACTGCAGGCAAAAGATCTTAATCCCTACTTTATTAATGTCCGCAGTATCAAACCTATGGATACTAAACTACTGGATACTCTTGGCAAAAACTGCAAACGCATCTTCACGATAGAGCCCAATGCTTTGATTGGCGGTTTTGGTTCTTCAGTGCGTGATTATTTGTCAGAAAGCAAGGCAAAGGTAACTTCCTTCGGCTATCCGGACAGGTTTATACCGCATGGCAGCATGGATGAACTCAATAAACTGACAGAGTTTACAGCAGAGGACATTTTCAGGCAGATATGCGCTTTAATCTGACCGATACAATAGCTGCAATAGCTACACCTGCAGGCACTTCTGCCCTGTCAATAATCCGCGTTAGTGGTAGTAACGCAATTTCAATCGTCAGCAGCATCTTTTCTGAAAAAGACAAACTCTCAAACGCATCAGGCTATCAGGCAGTGCATGGTTATATAGTTGATAGTGAAGATATTATAGACGAAGTAATGTGTCTGGTCTACCGCAATCCCCAAAGCTATACGAGTGAGGATATGGTTGAAATAAGTGGTCACGGTAATCCTGACCTTTGCAACCGCATCCTGCAATTACTTCTGAAGCAATGCCGTATGGCAGAACCTGGTGAATTCACCTTCCGTGCTTTTATGAACCATAAGCTCGATTTAGCACAGGCAGAAGCGGTAAGCGACCTTATTCATGCCCAGACTGCCAAAGCTGAAATTTCTGCCCTTAATCAGCTTAAAGGTAACCTCTCTAATGAAATATCTAACATTATTAAAGAACTCACAGACAGCCGAATCCAGTTTGAGCTTTCCATAGATTTTTCTGATCAGGATTTGCCTGAGCTCGGTTTGGATAAAGTGACAGAAAAACTGGAACAAAGTTATAATAAACTAAAAGAACTATACCAAAACGGCAGACAGGGCAAAATGCTGCGCGATGGTTTTACCGTCTGTCTCAGCGGAGCGCCTAATGTAGGTAAATCCTCTGTATTCAATAAATTCCTTGAGCAAAACCGTGCCATTGTAACGCCTGAACCCGGAACAACCAGGGATTACCTGGAAGAATGGCTTTCCCTTGATGGTTATCCAGTTAAACTGATTGACACTGCAGGTCTCAGGACTACCAAAAACCAGGTGGAAAAGATAGGAATAGAACGCACCAAAGAGCTTATAAGTAGTGCAGATATGACTATTTATCTAACCGACCCGGACACACTGAATAAAGATTTGGCAGACAATACGCTGATTTATGACTCCAAAACAATCTGTGTGCTTAACAAGGTCGATTTATTGAACTTCGATAGTCTTCCTGACAGTCAAATCTGGAAAGAATACCTGAGTGGAACAAAGTTTGGCTTTGTTCCAAAATCAAAGGTTAAAATCTATCCCTGCTCCACCTATTTTGCTGAGGGTATAAATGCTTTGAAAGAGCAGATTATAGCCAGAATATCACTTCCTGACACGCAGCTTTCTTCCATCCTTGTTACAAATACCAGACATCTGGCTGCCATAGAAAAAGCTATAGAATCATTGTCAAAAGCCCTGCAGGCAATATCTGACTTTGCCGGTTACGAATTTATTGCCTTTGACCTGATAGAAGCAGTTTCATCTCTTTCAGAAATCACCGGGGCAGTAACTACCGATGACATGCTCGACCGAATTTTTTCCTCTTTCTGCATAGGCAAGTAAACCATCATTCTTATCTTACTTGAATTTTGGAATACTTAAAGCGACACTTCAAGTAAGTTATATGCTGCATTTTACAGCAAATTCGAATTTGATTGACAGATTGGATAGGATTTAATTCAGTACAAAAAAAAATCAATAGGATAAATAAATTTCATGAAATGGAATACAATTGACAAACATCAATGCAAAGATTCTGCGTTTGCTTTAATCTTATTGTTACTGATTATTTACTTTACTTCTAATCATGTTTTGTTGTTAAAAATAGTTATAGTGACGTCAATAATTGCCATGGTTTTTCCTGAACTATTTCGTCCTTTTGCTTTTATATGGTTCCAACTGTCGAAACTTTTAGGAATGTTTATTCCTAAAATTGTGTTAACTTTAATCTTTATTGTTTTTGTTGTCCCTGTTGGTATCTTTAGAAGATTAATTGGGAAAGATGACATGAAACTAAATGAATGGAAGAAATCCCATACTAGTGTTTTTAATACCAAGAATCACTTATATACACAAGAAGATTTTAACAATCCATTTTAAGGAATGATATTATGGAATTTTTTAAAGACATGTTTAAGTTCATACTAAAACGTAAGAAATTCTGGTTGATTCCTCTTTTAATTATACTTTTTATATTTGGACTATTAATCATACTCGCAAGCGGAAGCGCAATAGCTCCATTTATCTACACGATATTTTAAGATAAATTGAGGATTTATGCCGATATATATACTTGGAATTTCAGCATATTATCATGATTCTGCGGCAGCACTGATTTGTAACGGAGAAATAATTGCAGCTGCACATGAAGAGAGATTCACACGCAAGAAACAGGACTCAGGATTTCCAACCTATGCAGTTAAGTATTGTTTAGCAGAAGCAGGAATAAGCTTGAATGATCTGGAACTGGTTGTTTTTTATGATAAACCTTTGCTAAAGTTTGAGAGACTTCTTGTTACTTATCATAGTTTTGCTCCTAAAGGTTTGGTGAGTTTTCTATCTGCAATTCCTGTGTGGATGAAAGAAAAGATATTACTTAAAAATCGGCTTAAGGAAGGATTACTATCGTTTGGTACAAAGCTACCTCCGATTTTGTTTCCAGAACATCATTTATCCCATGCTGCCAGTGCCTTTTATCCTTCACCTTATGACGAAGCTGCTATATTAACTCTAGATGGTGTAGGAGAATGGGCAACAATGATAATCGGTCATGGTAAGGGTAATCAAATAACAATTCTTAAGCAATTGGATTTTCCGCATTCTTTGGGATTGCTTTATTCTGCTTTTACTCATTATACCGGATTCAAAGTAAATAGCGGTGAATATAAATTGATGGGATTAGCTCCTTATGGTAATCCCGAATCTGGTGTTGTAGATGAATTTATTAACAAAATAAAATCTGAGATTATAGATATTCGTGAGGACGGTTCAATTCTTCTCAATCAGAAGTATTTTGATTATGCTACTGGTATGAAAATGTGTGACATTAAACAATGGGAATCTCTGTTTGGATTTCCAGCCAGACCAATGGAATCGCCCCTTCAGCAGTGTTACATGGACATGGCTTTGGCTATTCAGAAGATTCATGATGAGATTGTGTTAAAGCTTGCTGCTACCGCTAAAAAGTTAACTAACTGTAAATATCTTGTCTTGGCGGGTGGTTCTGCATTAAATTGTGTTACTAATGGTCAGATTCTGAGAAGTGGTCTTTTTGATGATATCTGGATTCAACCAGCTGCAGGCGATGCCGGCGGTTCACTGGGCGCAGCTCTGGCTGCCTGGTATATTTATTTGGATAAGCCACGCACAACAAATGGATCAGATTTAATGAAAGGTGCTTATCTGGGTCCCGAATATCATGATAATGATATACTCAGCATGGTTCGTAAGTATGATGCTCCTTTTACATACTATAAAGATTTTGATAAACTAGCAGAAGCAGTATCTGATTTTATAGCTAATGGAAGTGTTGTCGGATGGTTTCAGGGTAGAATGGAATTTGGACCAAGAGCATTGGGAAACAGGTCAATCTTGGGTGACCCACGAAATAGAGAAATGCAGAAAAAACTTAACCTGAAAATCAAATTCAGGGAAGGTTTTCGTCCCTTTGCTCCATCTTGCCTGGAAGAGGATGTTAATGATTTGTTTGAACTAGACAAACCATCTCCCTATATGCTTCTTGTAGCTCCAGTAAAAGAGAACCGATGTAATCCACTGCCCGAACATTATCATGAGAAGGAATTGAAAGACAGGCTTTATTTCCAACGTTCTGACATGCCTTCCATAACCCACATAGATTACTCTGCCAGGATTCAAAGTGTCAACAAAGATGTTAATCCCCGTTACTGGACGCTTATAAACAAGTTTAAGCAGAAAACCGGTTATGGTGTTGTCGTGAATACTTCCTTTAATGTCAGGGGCGAACCCATTATCTGTACTCCTATTGATGCATACAAATGTTTTATGAGAACGGATATGGATTATCTGGTTTGTGGAAATTATTTGCTTGAAAAATCCTTACAAAAACCACTATCAGAAGATTCTGACTGGCGGGAAGAATTCTCTTTAGACTAAGAATTATGCATCCAATCTTGAAGTTGGTAGTAACTGTAGTTCTAATTATAATTGTAGTGTTTGTAATGCTACTCATTTTAGAAGGAACACTCAGGCTTGTATTTGGTAGTCCGGGACGCAGGTCTTTACAAAATTCTCCTTATACATTCAATCAAGATTATCTGGTAAGCATGAAACCTGACTTTACAGACACATTTGTGCGAAGCAAAGAAAATGGTGGAGACACAATTATCTGGAAAACCAATTCACAGGGATTCAGGGGAAATGAATTATCTAAAAGTCCTGATTACCGTTTGCTGGTTTACGGCGATTCAAATATTCTGGCACGTTTTTCGAAGGACGAAAACACTTTTGTATCGCAATTACAGTCTTTCCAAAATTTGCTTTATCCCAACAAACAGGTTGAGGTTATTAATGCAGGATTAGTTGGTTCAGGTACTGACCAGGCTGTTATAAGAATGCGTAAGGATTTACCAATTCTCAAGCCCAATCTCGTTATCTTGCATATCTTTGCTTCAAATGATATGGGAGATGTTATCAGGAATAGATTGTTTGAGCTTGATAAAGATGATAATTTAGTCAGAACCAGTTTTCCTGTACTTCCAGATCCAGAATTAAGAAGCCAAAAAGGCTTTCAATACTTCATACAAAGCACCAAATTATACAGTCTGGCAGCAAGAATAAATAAATATATTACCAATGATAGGTCCAAAAATCCTACAATTTTTATTAATGAAATATCAGCAGTAAATACTAGTGAATTTGATGTGTATCAGCAACATCAACCATTAAAGTACTCTCATTTTTCAGACCATTATGATCTGGATGTTGCTACAAACCCCAAGGCGATAAGTTCAAAAACAAAAATAAAACTGCTTTCAAAACTTTTAATAGAAGCACAAAATATTTGTGCGGAGAATAATACTAATCTAATGGTTTTAATACAGCCTGCTGTTTTTGATTTATGCCAGAATCACCTGTTTGGACCAAAGGAATTATCAACATACAAAGATTATAAGGCTGATTATTTGAGCAGGATTATTGAGCACACCTGCCAAGACATCAACATTCCGACACTTAATCTCTACACGCCATTTAGTACTTTAAATCCCAGTGAACTATACTTCAGAATCAATGATGACCACTGGAATGATAAAGGGCAAAAGCTTGCAGCTCAACTAATGAGTGATTATATAAACAAAAATAACCTTCTGATAAACAATTAATCTCAATTCATACAGAAATACATACACGTATACGTATTTCCTGTGCAAGCTGGAATCATTTTCAACAAAGGTTCGTGTAGTTTTCTCACTTTTAACATCTATATATTTTTGAGCCACAGTTTTGTTCTTTTCACGATTTTGGTATGCTGATTAAATCTTGACAAAATCTATCTGCTTTATTCTCCTCAATTTATGTGGAGGTATTTATGAAACGACTCATTTTTATCGTTCTCATCCTGGCAATTTTACTTTCCTTTACTGCCTGTGAAAGCCATCACCAGACTACAACACCTGTAGAAACAGGCAAGATGCCCATATCCATGAATATTGCTCCTGCCCTGCAGCATGGTTTTAACGTCACGAGGGTCAACGTCCGCATTACTAAGGGTGATTTCACAGATGATATGGATATGGTTATAGACAGCACGACTGCATCAGGCACCTTTGAAGAACTGGAAATTGGTACCTATGCAATTGATGTTGAGGTCTATGAAAATGAGCTTCTGATTGCCACCGGACAAGGCACCGGCACTGTTTCACCCGGTCAGACAACTACCGTCCACATAACCCTGCAGTTTGTTCCGGGAGGTTTGGAAATCATTATCAATTGGGGACTTCCTTATGAAGAAAGCCGCAGGGTATTGTTTGTCGGCAACAGTCACACTTATTACAATAGCGGTGTTGATTTCCATGTGCAAAACCTGCTCCATGAAGCTCGTCCTGAGTGGACTATTGATATCCAGGCGCAGACAGTTGGCGGATATTCCCTACAGGACCATTACAATAATGCCAATACCATTGATGCCATTCAAAACGGCAACTGGGACCTTGTTATTTTGCAGGATAACAGCGAATGGCCATTGCTGCACCCGGATTTATTTTACCAGTACGGTGCAGCGCTGGATTCTGTTATAACGCATAGCGGTGCTCTGACAGGATTTTACATGACCTGGGCTTGGCGTTACAGACCTGAAATGTATATCCCTACAAGAAATGCCTATAATTATTTGGGTGCTTATCTGGATGCTTTGGTTACTCCCTGCGGAATTGCTTTTCATAACAGTATAGAAGCAGATTCTACAATTGTTCTGCATGATGCTGATTTTTCTCATGCCAGTCTCTATGGCACATACCTCGTATCCTGCACCTTTTTGGCATCCATCTGGAATATCAATCCTATGAGTAATCCTTATATCCCTGTCGGGATAAGCCACACAGTTGCAGCTTTCCTTCAGGAAATTGCCTGGACTACAGTTCAGAATTATAATAATGGAAAGTCAGAACGGACATTGGATAACTTGTTAAGGAATAAAGAGTTTAGAATATCTCACCCGGAGGAGTTTACCCTGCTTTTGGCGATGTAGAATTTATTTAATCACAGAATTAACAGAAAGCAAGGAAAAAGAAGTTTAGCAGGATGAGAGGGTTTAGAAGGTTTAGACAAGAACACTTCTGCCATATGTTACATTCAAGTCATGTTATGACGAAATAACATAGGCTGGGGTGTAAACCCCAGTAAAAGGTGCCCAAAGCCCATTAAACCCTTTATGGGTGGCATACATAAACGCAAAGGTGCAAAGAGGCTAAGACGCTGAGTTCTTTTTATTTGCAATTCTTAATCCTATATTTCTGAAGAACGCTACTACGAAGCCCTCAACCACCTGAACATTCTCAATTCTTAATACTATTTATTTGCTAATGTAAGATTGTATAATTCAACCAGATTTATCATAAACGTCTGGTCTGAAGACTTTTCATTATTGGATAATCCTGTAGGAATAGATGAACTGTTATAGCTGTATTCAAACAGGTTTTTGTAATGCAGGCTTATGCCGTATCCTTCTGTATCACCAACAACTGAGCCGTCCCGGTCTCTATAATGTCCCCTCCTGATAAAAAAAGTATCCAAAAAGCCGACCTCAACACCATAGGATAATTTATCCTCTCTATAGGTATAATCATCTTCAAGAGAGACAAACAATCGGGTTGATAGGATGTTGTCGAAAAAGATTAAGTCCTGATTAACTCGGTTTTTTAGCAGGTTTTCTGATAATACAGAAGCAGATAACGCCAATCCGTTATTGGTAAAGCGGTAAATTGTGTCCTTCCGGTCATCATCCAGATAATTTATTTTTTCATTGAATGCGTTAAAAAGTGAAAGTCCATACACACCTTCCAGTTTTATGTTTTCATCCGGAAAGTATTTAAATCTGGATATCAATCCTAAGTTCAGGCATGCAGCTTCGGAGGTTATATCATAATAATCTTCCGGATACCCGGGACCCATATCATAGTTTAAGTTTGATTTTATATATACCCGCTCTGCTCCAACAGCCAAATCCAGCATGCCAAACAATGGGATATATTCTTCAGTTCGTTTCATGAATTCCGTTGTATTAAATGAGAGTCCATATACTGCAGCAGATTCTTTTGAACGATAACTTCTTAAGATATCTTTCTGTTTTATAGTTTGGGGATAACTTTCGTAATCCAGATTAATACCATAGTTACTGCTTTTATTAGGAGCCGGAAGGATAACTCCAATACCTTTGTAACCAATGTTTATCAGACCGCCATCGTAATACATGTGCGAGCCTGTATTCCAGTTTTCATGAGTGTATCCGTATGATATTCCTTCATGCAGAGATGCTATAGCAGGATTACTGTAAGACGTTAAAGGATTATTGTGCCAGACATCCACTACTCCTATGTTTCCATATCCCAAAGCCCGGCTTATATTGGATGGATTTATTGCCAGGAACATACACGCGTAATCAGTTACAGCACAAGAAACACCTATACTGAGAACGAGCAGGATTGTTAAGACGAGTTTCATTAAACCTCCCGAAAAACATATTTAACATTTACTTTATAGTAGATAAAATTGTCAACAAAGTTTGTAGTCCCGCCTTCAGGCGGTTTTGCCTTCAAATATACATCAATGTGCTTGCTTAAAGAACCGCATAAATGCGGTACTACATACTCTCAACCTACTAAACTTGTTATTACTTCCATTCCTATTCTACATTATACATTTTTCATTGTTCCTTGTTCATTGCAATCATTCTTCACTCTCTTTTGATCCATAAGAGATACAAGGGAGATGCTAGGGGTATCTAAGGGCAAACCCCTTAGATACCCCTAGCATCTCCCTTGAATACCCAAAAGATTGAATAAGATAGAAGAAGCAGTTAAATGGAGTCCGGAACACCTCTACCTGAGGAGTTTGACTTACTCTTGGCAATATTAAAAAGGACTCTTCTTTTAAATCATTCTTCATTATTCCTTGTTCCTTGCAATCTTTCTCCGTTCTCATTTGATCCACAAGTTATGCGCCTATGATGTACGGGTGATATACGGGTGCGACCCGTATATCACCCGTACATCTCCCGTGTATAACCAACGGATTGAATAAGATAGATGAGTCGTCCTAAATAAGTTGA
>DIWV01000013.1 GCA_002435865.1 Cloacimonetes bacterium UBA6097
GTGTCAACTTATTTAGGACGACTCACTTTTCTTTAACCAATCCCAATAGCATTACGCTATCATTACGTTATCATTGCGCTATTATTGCGCAATGATAGCGTAATGATAGCGTAATGCTTTTAAGAAATAAATAGATGCATATTTATAAGTGATTGACAGAATATATGATGTACAATAATAAGATAAGGTTGTTTTAAAATCCTTGTTTAGCTGTTTATCTGATATGGATATTATATCAATAAGATATAAATATTAGTGTTTTTATGCACTGAACAATTAGTCATTGGTGGTATAAAATATTGATATATAGATATGTTATATAATTGCATCCGGATTGGCTGTTTATTTGCATTTATACGGTGATCAAGGGATTAACCTTATAGGAGAAAAATATGAAATTTCAATTACTGTTAATTAGCGTCTTATTAATCCTGTCTACAGGATTTTTAATGGCACAATCCGCTGATTATGTTGGTGGATTAAATCATTCCGTTGCAACTACGGATAACTTCCTGGCACCACTGGTCAACCCCGCGGCTTTGGGTTATGGAAATGCCTATGGTATAGGCTATATGCATCTTTCCAAAAATGATTATTGGAAAAACCACTATTGGATTGCGCTTAACACACAGGGCTTGAGCTACATTTACGAAAAGAATGAAATACTGCATAACGGCAAAAAGCGTGACCAGAGTGTGCATAATCTGGCAATGGGAAGCGAGACTTTTACCGCTTATAAGCTCCCCAATCTGTATACCGGTGTGGCATACAAATGGATAAACGATAAGTTTAATGAAGGCAATTTCAAAACAGGCGTGTTATACCGTCCTTTGAACTCTACCTCTATCGCCTTTACATTTGATAATCCATATAAACAGTCGCCTGCTTATCAATTCGGACTTGGCATCAGACCTCTCGATTTCGTATGTAAAAAGAATGCATACAGAATTGAGTTTTCCGCAGATATGAAATATGGAAAAGAAGACGGTAATTACACGATGTTCAAGCCTACCATAGGCATTGGAACGCAGATTTTTGACGGTGTAATAGTAAAAGGCAATTATGATATGGAAACTGAAACCTCGATGCTCAGCATCAGCCTGGGAATTAAAAAAGGTCTGGCAGGTTCTGATTATCATATGGATGATGATAATAATTATGAACTTGGCTATGCTTATACCAATCTGAATGATTTCAAACCATTCTTTGGCATCAAAGACAAGCAATGGTATTCTGTCCCCGTAAATCAATCCGTTGTCACATACAAGGCACCAACTTTTGAGATTGGACCTTTTCAAATCTTTGATAGTAAGCAGACCAGTGTGGAAACCCTGATAAATGACATCAGGAAAGCAAAGAATGAGCCCAATGTAACAGGTTTGCTTTTTATGAACAAAAACTTCAGCGCTTCCCTTGCTTTACGGCAGGAAATTATCGCTGAAATCAAAGACTTCAAAACATCCGGAAAACCGGTTGTTTTTTATTATGACAACATGAGCAACAGCGATTATTACTTTGCAGCTTCTGTTGCGGATAAGATTTACCTCAATCCTATGGGCGGCATAGACCTGAAGGGTATTTCTATAAATGCTCCTTATCTTAAGGGCACACTTAATGCTTTGGGAATTGATGTTTACAACTTCCGAAGTCATCCCACCAAAACTGCCGGAAACATGTTCTCCGAAACAGAGATGATTCCTGAAGAACGCGCCATGTATGAATCAATTTTAAGCGATTTGTATGACCAGATGTGCACAGGAATTGAATCGGGACGCGGAGATAGATTAGTCAAAAACGTCAAAACCACCATTGACGAAGGTCCTTATTATATGGCAGCAGATGCTCTCGGAGCAGGTTTGGTGGACGCCCTGATTTATGAAGCAGAGTTAAAAAATACTCTGAAAAATGATTTCAAGTTTACCAAACAGACCAAAGAACTGCCTGATTATCTGAATTATAGCTGGGCTCATCCGAAAAAGAGCAGGATTGCTGTTATTTATGCCCAGGGCAATATCGTTATGGGTAAAGGTTCTGCCGGTAAGAAAATTGCGCATCAAACAACAGTTGACCTGATTCGCAAAGCGCGTAAAAACCCTGAATACAAGGGTATAATCCTCAGGATTGACAGTGGCGGCGGCAGTGCACAAGCCAGTGATATCATCTGGAAGGAAATTGAACTTGCCAAGACAGAAAACAAGAAACCAGTTGTAGTAACTATGGCAGGAGTTGCAGGCAGCGGCGGTTATTATATTGCCTGCAATGCAGACCATATTGTTGCAGATCCTGCTACCATAACAGGTAGTATTGGTGTAATTGGTTTAACCTTCACAGCGGAAAGAATGTTTAATAAGATTAAAGTTAATTGGGACACAGTCAAAAAAGGCAGACACAGTGATTTTGGCAATTTCACACGCCAGTGGACAGATGATGAAAAAGCTGTTTACAGTGATGTAATCAGCAGAATTTATCACGATTTTGTAAGCAAGGTTGCACTAAGCAGGAACATGGATTTTACTGCTGTGGATAGTATTGCCCAGGGTAAAATCTGGACCGGTGCGCAAGGCAAAAATCTTGGTCTTGTGGATGAATTGGGTGGACTGAAGGAAGCTACTGCAAAAATGAAGGAACTAACAAAAATCAGGCATGATGTTGTTCTCGTAAATGCTTCCAAATCTGATAAGATAATGTTTAATTTGGATATGGAGCCAATGATGTCTATGCTGCCGATGAGCAGTGCTTTAAAAGACATGAGCGAATATATCAGCATTTATGACCAATGGATTCAGTATAAAGGTGAAAATTTCCTGTATGCCTCACCTTTTAACCTGGATGAAGTTGCTCAGAAATAAACGCCTAAATACAAGAAACCATAAGTCTTATTTATAAAAAAAGCCCGGCATCTGATAGCCGGGCTTTTTATTTTACTTAAAGTTTATTAGTTATTGTTATTCAAAATTGACAGTAGGAGCCTGCTCTGCTGTATCTGCAGCTTTAAAGAGCTCGGCTGCTTTGATATTGAACATATTGGCAAACAAATTGTTGGGGAAAATGATAACCAGTTTGTTAAACTTTGCTGCTGTATCATTATAGATACGGCGTTCCTGGTTAATTCTGTTTTCTGTTCCTTCGAGCTGTTCCTGCAGGTTTAGGTAATTCTGATTAGCCTTAAGTTCGGGATAACGTTCCACAACAACCATAAGCCTGGATAATGCGGAACTCAAACCTGCCTGGGCATTCTGTAGGTTAGCAAAAGCATTGGGATCTGTAATCGCTTCTTTGGGAAGCTGGATGCTTCCACCCATCTTGGCACGTGCTTCTATAACTGCCGTCAGAGTGGACTTTTCAAAATTGGCAGCTCCTTTGACTGTGTTTACTAAATTAGGGATAAGGTCATAACGTCTCTGGTAAGCAGCCTGCACCTGGGCAAACTGGTTCTGGACATCAATCTGGGCTTTTTGCATGGTATTGTATTTTTTCACTACCATACCTGCGAGAATAATGATTATTACTACTATCACTAATACGATGATTAAGCCTTTTTTCATTTTTACTCCTTAATATAAGGTCTGTATTTGTGCAAAATATTCACTTCTTTGTTTGATGTAAAGAAAAATCGGTCAATGCAGGATAACATCGCCTGTTTTAACTATGATATTAACCCTGAAGTCTTCATTGATAAAAATCTCATCATTGGAATTGAAACCGGTCTCATCCTTAAGTTCAAAATCACCTTTCATAGTGATGCGCGGTTTGAAAGCAGCAGGCAGGTCAAGGTCAAGTGTTCCCTTTTCGATTGTGACATTTAGCGTGAATTTATCAAGGCTGTCAGGTAAAACAATATTGGCTATTCCTTTGTCAAGATTGATATTAAGCAGGCTTTTGTAAGTAAATGGAAATGTAGCTTTTACATTATTATCGAGCTCGGTGAACATACCTTTCTTGCTCTGAGTAAAGATTACTGCCAGCGTATTGGATTCTACCTGTTCCTTGAAATGAGTGTTAAGTTTGCTTTTGGGAAATCCAAACGCCTGTACATTGTAAGATACATTAATTGAGTCTGACGGAGTTACGAATATTTCTGCTGAGTAGATATCCAGATTTAACTGCAGAACTTTGAAATCATTTTTACTGTATTCTTGGGAATAATAAGCTTTGTGTTTTGAATATGGAGTTGCCAAAGCAACTCCGAGCATAGTAAAAATAATAAATACTGCAACCAGGATAGACATGATATAGCGTTGTTTTCTATCCATATTTTCGTGTTTAGGATAATACCACAATGCATGGTTAAATCTCATTATATAAAAAAGCAAAGCTCCAATCCAGTAGACTATAATGCCTGCGATAATCACATCACTGGCGTAATGTCCCCCCTGTGCAATGCGTGCTGTCCCTATTGCTGTCCCCATAACCAATCCAACTGCCAGACTCATATTTGCCCAACCTGACTTTTTCCTGCGCAGTAAAAACCAGGGAATAAACAGATAAAAGCCCATGGAAGCATGTCCGCAGGGAAATGAATATCCGGGACTGCTTTTATCTATGGAAAGAACTTTTTCATAGTTGTATTTACCGCCGAATTCAATTGTGCTGCGTGGCCTGGGTCTGCCCCAGTGGTCTTTGAGCACTACGTTGACTATCAATCCCGGGGCAATCAGCATAGACAGAACCAAAAACAAGCCGACCTTTCTCCATTTTGCCCATTTATATGCCTGGAAGCTGAGTCCAAACAGCACCAATCCTGCTATGGATATCGTTAAGGCAGGTAGATTGCCATAATGGTAGAGTAGTTTAAAAAAGAAGCTGTCTTTAAGATACCAACCTGTATTTACTGAAAAGAACTGCTTCTGAATCAGTATGTCGAGTCCGGAATTACGGAAGATTACAGCAGTAAAGATGAATAGAATCAGAGGGATATAAAAATCAAGGCTATAGAAAAAACGACGGCTCTGTCGAGCCGTCATTTCGGACATTTGATTGTTTATTGACATTCGTTATTCAGCGTCTGTCTTCTTTGTTTTAACAGCTTTTTTAGCTGTTGTTGTTTTCTTGGTATTAGTTTTCTTTTCCTTGGCTGGTTTTTTCTCTGCAGTAGCTTTGGCTTTCACGGTTTTCTTTTCCGCAGCAGGCTTCTTTTCTTTGGCAGCAGTTTTGGCTTTTACGGTTTTCTTTTCTTTCTCAACCTTGGGTTCTGCCGCTTTCTTAGTCTTGGGAGCTGCTTTTTTTACTGTAGTTGTTTTCTTGGCTTTTGCAGTTTTCTTTTCAGCAACAGGTTCAGTTGCAACTTCAGCCAAAGGAATAATATCGTGATGAGGTTCTTCAGCTTGAACTTCTTCAGTAGTTTCAGGCTCAGATTTGACTTCTTCAACCATCACAGGTGAATCTTCAATTTCAGTTTCTGATGCCGGTATTTCTTTCTGTTTAGGCTCATTAATAACAGCAGCTTTCTCAGCCGGTTCATCTATATGTGTTTCCATCTCAGGAACTGATTCTGTGGAAACATCAACATCTTCAGAAGCTTCAGCATCGAGATGTTCGGCAACTGTCTGAGCAGCATCAGTGTTGTTTTTTTCACGTTGTTTAGCATCTTTCTCAGCTTTTTTCTTTTGCATACGTGAAATTCTGTCCCGAATATACTGTTCATGCAGAGTTATATACTCTTCCTGCAGCATGGGATCACGTGAGAAGAAGAAAGCTTTGACAGACATTATCAGACGACGGTTTTCAGTATCGAGTTCAATGACTTTGAGAGGAAGTTCTTCTCCCAAATGGAATGCGTCTTCTGAATGCTCCAGTTTGGGTATTGCCAGATGTGAAATAGGCACAAAACCTTCCACAATATGTTCATCAACCATGATGTCAACCAGAATGCCCTTGGGTATAAGTTTGCTTACTTTGCCTTTTACTTCTGTATTTACAGGAAGCTGAGTTGGCAGAGTTTCCCAGGGATCTCTGATAAGCTGTTTAACACCAAGAGCGATGCGGTGCAAAGCACGGTCAATAGAAAGCACAATGGCTTCCACTTCCTGGTTCTTTTTATATACTTCTTTCGGATGATATATTCTTTTAGTCCAGCTAATGTCTGATATGTGAATCAGTCCGTCAATGCCTTCCTCGATTTCCACAAAAGCGCCAAAAGTTGTAAGGCTTTTTACCTTGCGGGTGAGAACTGTACCGATAGGATAACGGTCTTCAATTGTAAGCCATGGATTGGCTTCCATTTGTTTCATACCCAAAGATATTCTTCTGTTTTCTTTGTCGAGTTCAAGCACGATAGCATTAACTGTGTCGTTCATTTTCAATACGCGACGTGCATCTGTGATTTTCTTGGTCCAGGACATTTCGGAAATATGTACCAAGCCTTCAACACCCGGTTCGATTTCTATAAACGCACCGTAAGATTTTACGCTTACGACTTTTCCGGTTACGCGCGTTCCTTCCGGGTATTTGATTTCAATATGCTCCCATGGATGAGGAACAAGTTGTTTAAGACCAAGTGAAATCTTGCCGCTTTCCAGATCGTAATGAATTACTTTGACTTTCAGTTTATCGCCGATATTGAGCATTTCCGCTGGGTGATTAATCTTACCCCAGGACATATCGGATAGATGGAGTAAACCGTCAATACCGCCTAAATCAATGAAAGCGCCGTATTGAGTGATGTTTTTAACTTCGCCTTCAAGTTCGGCACCAATCTCAATGTGAGAAAGCAATTCTTTGCGTTTGGAAGACATTTCTTCTTCCAAAACTTTCTTTCTGGAGAGGATAATGTTGCGTCTTTCTTCATCAAGGCTTACGACTTTAAAAGTCATTTCCTTGTTGATGAACTGGTCAAGGTTAGGAATGGGTTTCAGGGACATCTGTGAACCGGGCAAAAAGCCTTCGATTCCCAGTACTTCCACTATCATTCCACCTTTTACACGGCGGCGGATAAAACCGTTTACCGTGAGGTCTTTCTCAAAAGTTTCCTTGAGAATCTGAATGTTAAGGATAAAATCTGCGCGCTTTTTCGATAAGTGTAATTTTCCTTCTCTGTCTTCAAGTTCGCTGATGTAAACATTGATTTCTTCATTCTTCTGAGGAATACCCGCATAGGTAAATTCTGCTATGGGAATAACACCGTCAGATTTATAGCCGATATTTACCATAATTTCTTTATCGGTAATATCAACAACCACGCCTTTAACAATCTGACCTTTCTTGAGATTGGATTCAGATTCTTCCAGAAGCTGCATCATTTCATCCTGTTCATTGGAGTGTGCAGTATCTTTTTTAGCTTTTGGCTTAGCTGCCTTGGGTTTTTCGGCTTTGGGTTTATCTTCCGGTTTTGCTTCCTTAACAGCTTCTTCCTCAACAGTCGGCTGAGGTTCAGTTTCGGTTTCAGGCAAAATTTCTTCTTCTGTCACAGTTTCCGGCTTAGGAGTCGGCTGCTCTGCAACAGGTTCTTCTGATGCGGTTTCTTCAGGGGTAGATTCTTCCGGAACTGAGGCTACATCAGCACTGCTTTCCTCTGGTTCCGTGGTTTCCGTATTTTCAACGGATTGAGTGGACTCTTGTGATGCTTCGACAGATGATACATCTTCTGTCATTTCGTTTTTGACTTCGTCTTGTTCCTTGCTTTGGTCATGAGTTAACATGATTCCTCCTTATTAACGGGTATATCTTTGACACTTTTCACGGATGTCCGATTTCCCGTGAGTTCGTTTATTTTATTATAAACATCTACAATTAAATAGTCGGGCGTTGAAGCCCCGGCGGTCAATCCAATTCTGTGATGGGAACTTATTTGTTCCGCATAAATTTCATCTGCAGTTTCTACGTGAAGTATTCCTGTTATACCGGCACATAAAGTTGCCAGCATTTTTGTATTCGAACTATTGCGTCCACCGATGATTATCATCAGGTCGCATTTTTTCGCCAGTGCAATTGTTGCATCCTGCCGCAGTGTTGTGGCAGTACAGATAGTATTAAACAACCGCATTTCTTCTACATTAGGGACTAATCTGCCGACTAATTCCTGCAGCATCGACATATTCTTGGTTGTCTGGGATAAAACTCCCAGTTTCTTCCAACTTCGTTCAGGTAATTCATCAGGGTTGTTAACCACTAAAGTTTCAGTGCTGCAATATGACAGCATGGCAATCACTTCAGGATGTGTTTTGTCTCCCATGATAATGACCGGATAATCCTCTGAGCACAGCTTTTTAACGAAATCCTGTGCCTTACTTACAAAGGGGCAAGTGGCATCTATTAGAGTATTT
Organism: Cloacimonetes bacterium UBA6097; assembly: GCA_002435865.1. Classification (GTDB taxonomy): domain Bacteria; phylum Cloacimonadota; class Cloacimonadia; order Cloacimonadales; family Cloacimonadaceae; genus UBA5614. The sequence continues at coordinate 8,262 of DIWV01000013.1, forward strand.
CCGTTTTTTATTAACATTTCTCTGTCTGAAAGAGTAATTCCATGCGATCGCACAATTACTGTGCTGTTGTGCAGGTCTTCCGGTTTTTCTGCAAGCCTGATTCCGTGTTCAGCCAGCTCATTTACCATTTGGGGACTGTGAATCAGCGGACCCAAAGTGTAGATGGGCTGCTTGTTATCAGAAGCTTCCATGGCTATCTTGATGGCGCGCTTGACGCCAAAACAAAAACCTGAGTGTTCAGCCAGCAGGATTTCCATATCAGGAATTTCCTTCAGCAAGTTTGGCAGAAATGTATTCATAAAGCACTTCTACCTGCCTGGAAATACTCATGCCGGTTGTGTCAATTTCAATTGCATCGTCAGCAGGTTTTAATGGTGCCAAAGCTCTTGTGCTGTCCTGTTTATCTCTCTCGATCATTTCATTGAGCACAGTTTCAAAGCTGGCAGGTTTGCCTTTTTCCTTTAGTTCTTCACAGCGTCTGCGGGCTCGTTCTTCGGCAGTGGCAATCATAAAAAACTTAAGGTCGGCATCCGGAAAAACCACCGTGCCGATATCCCTGCCATCCATTATTACGCCACCCTGTTCGCCCATTTTACGCTGTAAATCTACCATTTTTACTCTGACAGGTCCAAGCGTGCTAATATCGGAAGCAAGCCTGGAAATATCTTCTTCACGAATTCTTTTGGTCACATCTTTATCATTTAAAAGAACTTTATTGCCTTCAGGGCTATAATCAATGCGGATATCAATAGTCTGCAGCATTTTATCAATTTTATCATTATCATGATGCTCAATGTTTGCTTCCAAAGCAGCCAAAGCACAGACACGGTACATTGCTCCGGTATCCAGATAAACATATCCCAGCTTTTGGGCAAGAAGCTTGGCAGTGGTACTTTTTCCTGATGCTGCAGGACCATCTATCGCAATAATTAATCTTTTCATAATTGTGTTTTTCAACTTATTTGCATCAAATCTGACAGGTGAAAATGACGTCAATCTTTTTTTGCAATTGAGTGCTTAGGCATGTAATATTCTATAGAGATTTAACCTCAATTCAGTAAAGTAAAAAAAGCCAATAGCGAAATCACTATTGGCTTAATACGTGTGTTAAATATGTTTTATTTAAGCATCACCATCTTATTGGTCAACACTTTGTCAGGCATTATCAGCTTATAAAAATACATCCCTGATGCTACAGGTCTGCCGTTATCATCTGTGCCTTTCCAGATTACAGAATGTTTTCCAATGGATTGTTTTCCGCTTTGCAAAGTCTTTACCTTCTGTCCTTTTAAGTTATAAATATCAAGGTTGATTTGCATATTTTTAGGTAAAGAATACGTTATTGTGGTCGAAGGATTAAACGGGTTAGGATAATTACTAATGCCCACTCTTGTTGTAATCCCTGGGGTATTCTGAATAACATTGCTATCTGTATTCATTAAATCATCATGAATCATATCCGAAACAGCCTTGTATTCATTAAAAATTACGTGGTTTATAACGGCATTCATCTGGCAGAGCTTTACTTCCTTCTGATATGAGCATATAGTACAATGAGCTTAGTCAATCTCCTCCTATTATTTTGTTTTTATGACCTTCTTTGTGTCATAAACATGGGTATCTGATCTTAGCCTACAGAAGTAGATACCGTTTGAGACCGGTTGATTGAATCTATCTTTCCCGTCCCAGATGAATTGGTTGCTTATTGCTTGGTCTTTGAGTTCCTTTACCAACTCTCCTTTTATATTATAGATTTGGATTTTGCAATTGTTAAGCTTGGGAATGTTTGTAATCGAAAAATTAACTGCATCAACGAAAGGATTTGGATATGCTTTCATATATGCAATATCAGGTGTAGGTAGTGTATTATCAGAATTGGCTACTGGAGGGTCGGATAAAAAGTGCCCTTCACCATCACTAAAATAGATTGTTATCAGACCTGTATAGTAATTTCCTATGAAGATGATATCATTATATCCGTTTCCATCCACATCAGCAGAAGTATTGGCAAAAGCGTATAGTCCGGGATATAATAATGATGATTCAGAAAATGTATAGTTACCAAGATTGGTTTCCAGATAATTCCCAATAAGCATATCTGCCAGATTATCATCATTATAGTCAAAAACTAAAAGCCATCCCATAAAATTATTGTATGATTCATACATCATTACATAATTGTCATTTATCTTTTTGTATATTCTGGCAGGATAAATATCTCCCAAGGGTGGCATTTCCTGAGTTATAATTTCGTTTTCACCATCATTATCAACATCGGCGATAAAACCATAGCTGTGGAAATGCAGAGAATCTATTACAATCTGCTCCCATCCGGAATCAGTATAGTCAAAGTAAGTTAAGGGCTGGCCTACTATCAACAGTTCATCCCTGCCATCATTATCTATATCTCCGCATCTCATTTGCTGAGGTGGGTATGGCAGGTGCATTTTAATTATTGGATTGAAATGTGTAACAGGATTACTTTCCCAAAGATACAGGGTATCATATCCGTCATAAAATGCCAGGTCGCTCAGTTCATCAAATGTTAGATTACCAACTGTGTAACCGCTGAATACATTATTTCCGGGAAATTGGATATCAAAATAATTGTTCAAATGACCACCCACATTGGTTACAAACCTCATATGTGGAACTGCAGTACCAGTATCCATATTGCGATAATATGTAATCAGGTCCGGATAAGCATCATTATTCAGTTTTCCTAAAGCTATTGCTCCCTGGTAGCCATAGTATGCAATTGACGTATCAACTTCAGTGAATGCACCATTCTCAAAGTTATAGAGAACTGTGAAAGCTGCACCTGGATATGCCGGAGTAGGAAAATGCCCTACTACAAGATCAACCTGACCATTTAAATCAATATCTCCTGTATCAATCGAACAGACTACCCTAGGCATAGAAATCGTGAGAGCTTGCAAGGTTAAACAAATTATAATTAAGCTGATTATCAGAAAAATTCTAGTGTTCATATCCCCTCTGTAATTTATTGAAACTAATATTTTCTTTAATATAAACATAAATTCTTGTCAACAATATCTGCTATGAATCTTAGTCAATTTACCACTGCTTTTGAAGATTATTTCTATCTGACTTCTTGTACGTGCACGGGGAAAATACAAATTCTGGCATTATTACCGAATTGAGGTACGACATTTGCGCAAATTGCACATAAGACATAATCCCTCCCTTCGAGATTTATATACTTTTTTTAGTATACTTTGTTTCTGTCTCTTGATGTTCTACTTCGATTTTTACTACCCTACATATAATATTTATATTATTTTTTCTTGAAAAGAAGTCAAGTAATTTTTTAATATTCATCAATTGTAATTGTATAGCTAGATTGTATAACAAGTGCCGTCCTGCCGGACTTAATTATTCTATATCTCATACCCCGCACTTTCGTACGGGGTTACATAAATTATTACTTTTGGGAAGTCCATTTTGCCCTTAGGTATAGTTTAACATTGAAAAATATCACTGGTAAAAAAGGATTCCCGGAAGCTATGGAACTCTAACCTTGCAGGAGTACATAATTCCAGCGATAATTAAGATGGGTTACATTTCCCAAGGGAATTATGGACTTCGCCAATATACGAAATTAGACATGCGGGACGCATGTTACTACGATTATATGTCGCTACGGGTATATTTTGTAGGTACAGGCGTCCTCGCCTGTACGATAGTTGACATGCGGGACGCATGTCACTACGCATTTAATGCTCTTTTACTCCTTATTCACTTCAATGTATTATCTATATATTTACAGTATATTTAATGTATAGTTTCTGTATCTTAGCATACAGCAACTATACTGCAAGTATACAGAAACTATACTGCAACTATACAGAAGATATTAAGAAATAAGCAAGAAAAAAAAGAGGGAAAACGGATTAAACAAAAGAGACTAAATGCCCAAACAAATGAAAGGACGTAACGCATCACTCATAACCAGTAACGATTAATGAGTGATATTTAAATCGATGCCTTTTACAAAAAGGCGCTACTCTGTTTGTGATTGCAGAAAGCTGTCTATGGCTCTTGCGCTGCGGTGTCCGTCTGCAATTGCGCTGATAGCATCTGCCACGCGGTTAAAGATATCGCCGCCGACAAAGACTTTGGGATCGCTTGATTTACCCCAGCGGTCTGCTTCAATGGTCCATTTACCAAATTTGATATTGGCGATGGCTTCGCCTTCCATCCAGTGATAGTTTGTGCTTTGTCCGACTGCACTGATAATTGTATCTGCAATAATGGATTCCCTGCTGCCCTCAATCATAACGGGAACAGGACGCTTGCCTTCTTCCAGTTGTTTCATTTCGGCATTGCCCCAGATGAATTCAAGTCTGTTATCCGCAGTCTGCTCAATTTTCATGGGAATTGCCTGGAAATGGAATTCTATGTTTTCCTCATAGCCTTCTTCAATCTCTTCATGGTCTGCAGGCATATCAATTTCCCTGCGTCGGTAAATTACTACGACATCCGCACCCAGCCTGCGTGCCGTTCTGGCAGCATCCATGGCTACATTACCACCACCGATGACCAATACTTTCTTGCCAAGTTCGGGTATCTTGCCATGTGTAACATCTTCCAGGAAATTAAGTCCGTAGAGAACACCGGGCAGGGTCTCGCCTTCGATGGCAAGCTTGCTGGCTTCAAAGAGTCCGGTGCTGATAAAGACGGAATCAAATCTGGCATGAAGTTCGTCAAAACTGATGTCCTTTCCGACCTTGGTATTGTAATGCAGTTTAGCACCCAAAGAAACGATGTAGTTTATATCTTTGTCCATAGCATCATAAGGCAGCCTGTATTCCGGAATACCGTATCTGAGCATGCCGCCGGCAGCTTTGTTCTGTTCAAAAATCTCAACAGAATACCCCATTTTCAATAAATAATACGCAGCGCTCAGACCACCGGGTCCGGCACCGATAATTGCTACTGTTTTGTTTTGAGGTTTAATTTCAGATGCCAGGATTTGGTTATACTTCTCACCTTCAACACTGTCAGATAAATAGCGTTTGAGCCAGCGGATGGAGATTGCTTCACCTCTGTGTGAAAGAGCACATACATCTTCACAACGCCTGGTGCAGACACGTCCACAGACTCCGGGCAGAGGATTGGTTTCGTACATTATCCTGAGGCCTTCTTCGATATTGTCTTCACGAATGGCTTTGATATAAGCGGGAATATTCATATGGGCAGGACAGGTTGCAGTGCAGATACCGCATTGGATGCAGCGGTCTGCTTCTTTAACAGCTTGTTCGCGGGAATAGCCTTTGACCATTTCGATAAACGATGTAATCCGTTCTTCTGTAGGCAAATGCGGCATAGGCAAACGATTCAGATGTAAAAGTTCATATTCATCGGGTCTATGATAGCCAAGCTCTTCATTTTCCCAGTGTTTTTCATCCACACCGGGAGTGAAGCAATAGGTTTCACGCACATCTTTATCCAGACCTTCTTCCACCCAGGTATAAGCATTGGACATGGTGAGAGAGCCGGTTGGGCAGATATCAACACAAAGAGCGCACCAGCAGCAAAGACCATAATCAAAACGTGGCCTGAGACCGCTGTCGCCATCTTTTGTTTCGGAAACAGGCACCATATCAATGGTAATGTTCTGGCAAATCTCGGCACATGAACCGCAGCCGATGCATTTACTGACATCGTTTTTATGAAATCCGCGATAAGTTGGAGAGCCGGGACGCAGTTCTGTTAAAGTATTTATGGAATATGGCTTTTCAAAGGCTCGTTTCCAGACATAGAACGGAGAAAGTATATCTTTCAGTTTCATTTCTACCTCTCAATTTCAGGCGGGTATGTATGCAGCGAGAGCATCAATCCGTGTGTATCAGCAATGTTAACGCCAACTGCCAGATGTTCCAGCAGAGCCATTGCATGTGAATAAGAAGGACCGCGGACAGTAATTTTGCGTGGGTAGATTGTTCCGTCGGAAACCATGTAATAGCCATATTCGCCACGGGTGGATTCTGCACGAACGTAAGTTTCACCTGCAGGAACCTTTAGATGCAGGACATTGGGCAATGTTATATGCAAAGGACCTGTGCGTGGCATTCTTTTTATTATCTGGCGGATTAAACTGATAGCCTGATGCATTTCTTTCCAGCGCACCATGGCACGTGCATAAACATCACCGGCAGTTTCAGTTTCTATATTAAAATCAAGTTGATCGTAAATCAAATAGGGATTGTCCTTACGCGTATCTCTTACAATTCCGCTGCCACGGGCAACCGGACCTACAACACCAAAACGGTCTATCATATCTGGCGCAATAATTCCTAAACCAACTGCACGGGACTTAAATACAGCGTTGTTAAACATGACGTGATTAACTTCGGTAAGGAACTTTTCCACACCCTGAAGAACTCTTTCCACATGGTTATCCCAACCTTCAGGTGTACCGCCGCGAACTCCGCCCGGAGTTGTATACATATGATATATACGTGCACCCGTCCATTCTTCAAACAAATCCAGCACAAAATCACGATGAGCCAAAGCCCATTGAGCTACTGTACCATGTCCGAAAGCTCCGCTCTGGCCACCTATCCACATCAGGAAACTGGCAAGACGGGAAAGCTCCATATTAAGTGTACGCAGCCACTTGGCACGTTCCGGCACTTCAATACCCATCAGGTCTTCCATCGCTGCTGCAAAAAGATATTCATTAGTATCGGGCTCGGGAACGCAAATACGGCAGACAATCGGGAAACAGTTTATATAACGCCTGCGCTCCATCAGCTTTTCAAAACCACGGTGCAGATAACCAACATGAGTTTTGCAGTCCACAATCTGGTCTCCGCTTATAATCAGCTCAAGGCTCATATTACCTGTTACGCCGGGATGCTGTGGACCCTGCCACATCTTAAGGTACTTGCCGCTTTCAAGGTCGTAAACAGATTTGCCGTTTACTATGGGTGGATATTTATCTGACATATCAATCCTCGGGATAGAGTTTTTCTTTCATATATATTTCTGGTTCACGGGTATCACGCTTGCGGTGGTCGTACGTTTCCAGACTGTATTTCGCAGTATCAAAATCACGTCTCATCACAGGAGGTCCCTGCCAGCCTTCCAGTATCATGGGTTCTTCCACACCCGGGCTGCCGGGGAAATCAATGCCGAACATTTCATGCAGTTCGCGTTGATATACACGAGCCTGCTCCCACAAATGATGAATGGTCTCCATAACAGGATTATCACGGTCAAGTTTTACCCTGATGCCAATATCTGTATGGGTTTCGTAATTATGGAGCAGGTATGTTAACTGAAATTGGTTTACTTCCAGCCAGTCCACTGCTGTTAAGGTAACCAGGTGCGTATATTTTTTAGTATCTCTCAGATAGGTTAAGAGTGGAACCAGCTGTTGTTTTTCGACTGTAACAAAAGCCAGTTCAGGTCTTTGTTCCACGTAATCCGAAAGGGTAAATTGTTTGGATAGTTCTGTATCTAATTGTTTCATATCATCCTACCAGTTGTAATCCGGCATATTCCAGTCTTTAATAACTTGCTTTTGGTTGGCTTTGTACCAATCAAACTTTTCTGCATAAAGGTTTTGTCCTTCTGCCTTGCCTGCCATAATCAGTTCCTTGAGTTTGGTAAAGCCGGCTATTACTGCTTCAGGACGGGGCATACAGCCTGTAACATAGACATCAACAGGGATGTAATGGTCTATTCTTTTGATTGTATTGTAAGAATCCCAGTACATTCCTCCATTGATGGCACAGGAGCAGACAGCTACCACAAACTTGGGACCCTGCATCTGTTCATAACTGCGGACTATCCTTTTAAGTGTTTTAATGGATACATATCCGCCAATCATAAAGACAGATGCCTGCCTGGGTGTGGGTCTGGGCTGCATTCCCAAACGGGAAATATCGTATCTGGCAGTAACCAGGGGGCGCAGTTCTATTGCTCCGCAGCCTGTACCAAATGCCAATATCCATAAACTGTGCGAGCGTGCCCAGTTGTAAAACTTTTCAATTGGTCCCCAGGCAGGTTTAACAGGTTGAGGTCGTGCATCACAAAACCAGTCCTGTTCTTCCAATGATAATTCGGAATTAGTCAGGGTTTTTTCATCTTTGCGCCATTCTCTTTCAGTATTGTTGTTTGTTTCAGTATCTGCAGGTTCAGGCTTTGCTTCTAGTGAATCGTGGATTTTATCTATATCTGTCATAAATTACTCCTAAATTAACCATACCACTATTGCCAAAGCACCCAGCAAAGCAGGCACTTTGAGGAAAAAGCGGATTGAATCTTCCGTTTTGAAACGGGGGAAAGCTACTCCTACAAATACGCTGAACATATAGATGGCAAAGGTTTTAACCAGCATGGAAATGATATTGGTGGCACCACCGAAATAAAGATTCATGAAGAGCACCAGCTTGGCAGCGTTAAAGATGCCACGGTTGGTTGCCAGTAGTCCTAAAAAAGAAGCTGAATATTCTGTGGGAGGACCGATTGGAGTTTCCTGCGGTGCAATCACCACAGAGAAGGGGTTATACATGGTCATTCCCAGCATGGCAATCATAGCTGCAATTACTGCCAGAGGATTGGTAAACAGCGTCCAGTTAAGGATGCTTCCCTGCTGTGCCATGACAATCTCTGTGATATTAAGTGTATGGTATTGCACTGCCAGACTTATTACAGACAAGGCAAAAGGAACTTCAAAAGCTGTCATCTGAGCCAGTCCCCGTGCTACGCCTATGGCTGAATACGGATGTCCGCCTTCTCCTGCTCCCAACGCCATTCCCAACTGACCAAAGAAAATGAAGTACATAACCAAAAATACATCACCTGAAACGGAGTAATTGGAGAACATAACAGAACCCAAAACAGCAGGAATGAACATATATGTACCGATTCCGCCGGCTATGCGGAATACAGGTCCCAGGTAAAACATGATGCCGTGGCTGACAGTAGTGCGCTTGGCATTGTTTTTTATAATATCAATAAAGGGCTGCCAAAACGGAGGTCCCAGTCTTCCCTGCACCCTGGCAAATATCTTTGCCACAATACCGTTCAAAGTAAGACCCCAGATAGTAATCACTCCCAATGACAGGAATGAAAGCATTAGTTTAGTTGCAAAACTCATTAGCGGACACCTCCGATGATGAATATGACCAGTACATACATAAAGATATGCAGTAGGTAAGTCTGTCCGTTTCCGGTATAAATATATGACAATGTTGCAGCAATGGAGTGTGTCCATTCAGTAACATTATTCCAGAATTCCGTAATCTTTGGTGTAATCAGCCAGCCCAGAGCTTTTTTGTAATGGGCAAACATATTGTGTGCAAAATGCGTAGTCCAGGGTTTATCGGGACGCTCGGCAGCAAACACGATGTTAAATTGTTTCACTTTCTGCACCCTGGCATTTACCAATAGAAGCCATACTAATGGAATGCCGAAGACTCCCATGGTTACCATCATTACCAGATTGCCGTTCCAGTTTCCATGTAAGACCGGCGAAGCCAGAGTAATATTATATCCTGTCCAGCTCAGCCAATCCGGTTTTGTAATAAAACCTGATACTGCACTGGAAATGGGCTTTGTTATATAATTGGGAAACATGGATATACCCATGATTACCATAATAAATACAGCCTGGGGTATTATCAGCCAGATAGGAGCTTCCTTAACATCTTTCTGTGCAGGTTTTGCCTGTCCCAAAAAGACAGTGTGGATTAACCGGTACAAATACAAAAAGGCAATTGCACTTGCGAAAAAGGCTAATCCTGCCTGGAAATAATGCCCCTGTTCAATCAGTGAGGTATAGATAAACCACTTGGAACCAAATCCGCTCAAAGGAGGTACTCCTGAAACTGCTATTATTCCCATCAGAACACTTATGAAAGAAATAGGCATCTTTTTTATCAATCCACCCATTTCATACATATTCCTGGTTCCTGTACGCAGAATAACACCAGTTATTGCCATAAAGATAAGTGCTTTGAAGAATAGATGATTAAAAGCAAGATACAGTCCTGAAACCCAGCCCAGGTGAGACATTAAGGCAAAGCCCATTATGATATAGCCCAATTGACTCATGCTGGAATATGCCAACAGCTTTTTTACATCTTCCTGGAATACTGCCATGAGTGCTCCAAAGAATGCCGTCAAAGCACCCAGCCAGCCCAATGCACCAGTTATAAGTCCATTCGCAACCAGAGCATCTTTTGCCATTATCAGTACTATTAGAAGTCCAAACACTCCTGCTTTGGAAAGGACAGAAGACATTATGGAAGTAAATTCATCCTCAGCTTCTGTATAACTTTCAGGCAGCCAGATATGCACTCCCAAAGCACCAAGTTTGATCAGAAATCCTATGCCCAGGAAAATAGCTGCCGGTAATCCCATCTGAATCATGTCCGAAAGCAGATAAACAGGTATCTTATGATAGAAAGACGGGCTCAATACAAGTCCTGTCAGGATTAAATAAGCTCCTGAAAGAGAAAACAGGATATAGGTTAAAGCTGCTTTCTGTGCATGCTTTCCTCTTAAAATCAGCAAGTAAGAAGATAGAGTCATGAATTCCCAGGTTAGGAAAAACTCCAGTTTAGTACAAGCTTGCAACAGATTGCCCAGAGAGAATATCAGCATTACGAGTAAGGGGAATAAACCTGCTTTGTTATCTTTGTAATGCATAAACCCGAATATCTGAACCAATGAACCACCTATCAGGATGATTCCAAATAAACTGCCAATTCCCAGCAGTTTACCCCAGAAAAACATCCAGCCCCAATATGCAATCAGACCGATAGCTATAAATCCTTTGGTTTTCATGGGAAGGAAGTCTATTATCATAAAAGCCAAAAACGCCATGAGCGGATACATCATTCCACTTGATAAATGGTAAACCTTGGTTGTTATCAGCAAAGAAACCAGGATCATCAGCACCGTGCCAAACATAAGCGAAACAAGCTTAGGAATGGGCATGGTTTCAATCAGGGCATCTTCTTCGTTTTTCTTAACCGCAAATCCCAGCCATCTCAGCAGATACACTGCTTCCAGTAAAGAGCCTGCCAGCAGGGCAGACAGTGATACCCAAGCTCCGTTTCCTGCCAATGCTCTGACTAATTCCACTTTGGCAAAGAAAGATGGAAAAGGAGGAAAGCCGGTTAATGCCAGGATAAAGATTCCGAATAAAGCAAGCAGTAGGCTGTTCTTGCTCAGAACACTCCAGGATTTGGTTGTTTCCTTTTTTATTAAGCCAGCCAGCCAGAACAAGCCAGACTTGGCAAAGAAATTGGTTACAAACAGTCCAGCTGCAATCATTAGTATGCTGGATTGTGACAGATTAAATCCTGATAAGCCTGTCAGGACAAATATTATCAATCCTGTCTGCGCTGTTGATGAATAACCCAAAAGCCTTCCGGCGTTCTTTTGCCTGAGAGCAACAAGATTGGAAAAGAAGAAACTTATCAGGCCTGCACCTGCAAGTAATGGCATAAACTCAGCAGGCAACAAAGGCAGTAATTTGTAAAAGAAAAATAATAATGCGCCTGTATTTATGGTTGAAATCACAGCTGCAATTCCGCTATGAGCCGATTGATAAACATCCAGAGCCCATCCGTTAGCAGGGAATGGCTTCAATTCTATAACAATAGCCATGATTATTAAATACAAGGCAATCCTATATCCCGGAGACATCAAAACACCCATATTTATCCAGGTATCAATATTTAATGTACCTGTATAACGATAAGCAAAAGCTATCCCAATCAGGAAAAAAGAACTTGCCAATCCGCCTGCAAGCATATACTTGAAGCCTGCCGCCATTGCGTTCTTGGATGATTTCAAACCAATCAGTGCATAAGTTGCAATAGATAAGATTTCCAGGAACACAAAGCCATTAAAGATATCACGGGTAAGAATAAGTCCATTCGCTCCTAAAAGCAAAAGCAGTAAAAGCGATATTGACTGTACACTTTCCCTTGCCAGTCTTTTGGCAAGATACAACCCTGCGAGAAGCCCCATAATGTTAACGAAAGAAAGCAGGATTGCTTCCTTAAAGCCGAAACCCAGGGCAATGGATAATGGTGCGCCAAAGCCTGCCGTGAATACCTGGCTTTCTGTCATAGCAGTAAAATCTGCCTGCATCAAACGAGCTAAACTAAGTCCGACACTGGCAGCCAGTGCAAGGTAAAAAATTCCCAGGCTTATACGCCTGTCTGCTTTATCAACAAATGGAACCAGAAACGCTCCGGCCAGAAAAACAGCTATCAGATAAAGAGGATTTACCATTTTTGCTCCTCAAAATCATCAATATTCAGGCTGCGACCTGTTTTGTGCATTCGGATTGCATAAGCCAGCATCAAAGCAGTCACTGCCAGTCCGATAACGATTGCAGTTAAAACCAGTGCTGAAGGAACAGGATCCACCACTTTATCGACAGCCTGCATCCCTGCTGCAGCACCTTGTGCAGTGCTGACTGCATCATTAATTATTGGAGCTGTCTTACCTTTAATATATCCTATTGCTACCAATACTAGATTTATCCCTGTATCAACTATGGCAAAACCGATAATTATCCTTATCAGGTTTTTCCTGGTCAGCATTGCCCAGATTCCTATAATAATCAGCATCAGTCCATGTATCAGGATAATCATTCATCACCTCCGTCACTTTGAAGAGAATCCAGCATGCCTGACATTTCAGAACCTACTTTTAAGCCAATAAAACTGTATATCAACGGAACTGCTCCAGCGGAAAACAACTTTCCCCATTGCCCCAGGTTTAACCATCTAGGGTCAAGGAAATGATTTAATCCCAAAAGTAATAAACCTGCCAATCCTATGAAAACGTAAGCTATTCCGGACAATGATTCAGTAAACTGGATTACAGAATGAGAAAAAGTAAAATGTTCCTGTGCCATTAAAAGCAATAAAAACGCGGATGCCAAGACTACTCCTCCGGGAAAACCTCCTCCCGGAGTCAGGTGTCCGTGTGTGAAAATATAAATACCAAACAATATAATCAGAGGTGCCAGCAAATCTGCACCTGATTTGAGTATTTCGGAACCGTGTCTGCGTTTGCTTTTTATCGAGTTCTTCCTTTTCAGGAAGAAACCCACACCGGCAGTTGCCAGAAACAAAACAGTCACTTCACCCAATGTATCGAGTCCACGGTAAGTTACAACAACAGAGGTAACAGCATTTGGCATGTTAAGGTCTGCTGCGGAACCGTAAACATAATTCGCGGCAAGGTTATTCAGCTGTGTTGGAGTAAAATACTCTGTTGCCAAAGGCAGAAACAGCCAGCCCATTCCAATCAGGACAAGAGCAATCAATAAATATTTAATCATCGTGAGTGCTCCTTCTGTCTTTGATATGTTTCAAGGCATATAAAAATACCACTGTTGTTAATCCGGAGCCAATAGCAGCTTCTGTCATTGCAACATCAGGAGCTGAAACCAATAAAAACATAATCGAAGCCAAAAGACTGATTATACCACTGGCAATTATTGCATTAAGAGTTTTCTTAGTTAAAACAGCATAAACTGCAGCCATTAAACTAATGATTGCCAATACTATCGTTAAGATTGTTTCAATCATTGTCAACCTCATCCGGATAATCTTCTTCCAGATTATCCCTGACCGATTTCTCTGTCAGTTTGATTCCTGAATAATGTGCTGCTCTTGCCAAAGCATGTGAACTGATGGGATTGGTTATAATGATAAACAGTACAAGCAAAACGATTTTTCCAATCCAGCCCGGCACTGCTATTCCTACACCAAGAAAAGCCAGCATTGAACCTAATGTTGTTGCTTTTGTTCCAGTCTGCATACGGTTATAAACATCCGGCATCCTGAAGGCTCCCAAAGCTCCGATAAAAATTATAATTGCTCCCAAAAGGGATATTACTGCACCAATTAACTGCATCATAATCCACCTTCCAGATAACGGGCAACAGCGATCACACCCAAAAAACTAAGCAAGGCATAAACCATCGCCACATCAAGATAGATAACTCTTTGGGCTATCACAGAAATGAAAACAATAACAGATATCCCGGCAATTGTCATAATATCAAACGCGACCACTCTGTCTGCAGAAGTCGGACCTTTGATAAATCTTACAAAAGCCAGTGCCATTGCTGCCATTAGCACATAGAATGCAGTATTAAAAATGATTGCGGTGATACTATCCAAAAATCACCTCCAGGTATTCTTCAAATATCGAAACGATAGCTTTTGTAGTGGTTTCAATATCATCTGTCTGTATATCAATCCAGTGAATATAAAAATATTCTCCCTGGGTTTCAACTGTCATTGTACCGGGTGTAAGCGTAATTGAATTTGCCAGAATCAGCCTGCCCAAGGGGCTTTTTAGCCTGGTATGCACTTTCACAATTCCGGGATTGATGGGAAGCCGTGGAGATAAAACTCTGCCAGCCACATCAATTGTGCTTTTTACCAGCTCTCTTAGAAACACAAACAGGTACATAAAAGCACAGCATATTGCCTTGGGGCTCAGGTGGATATTCCCCAATGCCTTTGCTTTGGATGCAAACAGCAGACTGATAACAAGTGACGATACACCTGCAATAATCAGTTCATCCCTGTCAGTACCTGCCAAAATAATCCATAAAACAAACAGGATGATAAACAAAATAATTCCGGGCTTAAGCTTTCGCATAAGACCTCCGTTTCTTTATTCAAATAAATACTGTTATGTTACTATACTACTGAAATTGAATGCATTTAGAACTCAATTTAAAACATTATATTACTCAAAGATGATTTTAAGGCAACTTTTGTCAAGGACAACAATTGCCATTTTTGTTCCAATGTATGTTGTAAATATTATAATTCAACCTTAATAAAAAGGCAATAATTAGTAAAGTAAAAAAATTATATCTTTTGAGTTTTAGTCGTCATGGCTTCTATTGCAGATTGGAAGGGAAATTGCTTGACTAAATACATGTGATCAATTATAAGGAAATTCTTTATTAACAATAACATAAGAACGAGGAGATACTTCCGGAAGGAATGATGTTATGGATCCCTTTAAAGTACAGAGACGTTGGAAAGTAAGCTACCAGTATGGACTGGACGGTATCAGGCGGGAACTGAATCTCTCCCGGTTTGTTCTGTCCATTATTGCAGTTTTCCTTATCTGTGTTTTTGCGCTCGCATTTTTGTATATTGTTAAGCTGCAGGATATCAGCCAGACCCAGAAAAGCCTGGTAAACGTGCAGAAAGAAAACATCCTGCTCAGGCAGAAACTGGATTATTATTCAGCTATTATTGATACTATCTATCAAAAGCTGGATACACTCAAACTGTTTGAAAACAAACCGGGAGATTCCGATAAATTATATCCTTTTTACAAAGAAGGACATGAAGAATCGGATTTGGATAATACATTTGTTTATGATACATACCTTGACGGACTTGTAAATTCTTCCGGACAACAAATTAAACAGATTACTGCCGCTCTCAGCCTGGATATTTTTTCATCAGGACCTGTAGCATCTATTACAGTCGATAATCTTTTAAATACAAACAGTGGTCCTTCTATTTACCCTACTTTCGGCAGGTGGTCAGATGGCTGGGGTACAAGGATGCATCCATTTTATAACCATCTTTATTTCCATTACGGAGTCGATATTGCCAATAAAACAGGTACTCCTATTTATGCCACCGGAGACGGAAAGGTTTCACTTACAGGTTATGATCCCGAATACGGCAAACTGATAAAGATAAAGCATACCAACGGTTTTGAAACCAGATACGGACACCTTCATAACTTCCGGGTGGCTAACGGTGATTTTGTCCATAAGGGTCAAATCATAGCTTTAATGGGAGATACGGGTATGTCTACAGGTCCGCATTTGCATTATGAGGTTCTAATTGATGGTAAAAAAGTAAATCCCTTGTATTACCTGAACCGTATTGATGATGCAGTTTATTACGCTAAAAGATGAACTCATTCTTTCAAAAAGCCTGGCTGATTACCAACTTTTCGCCTGATACAATTGTCACAGGTTATCAAACAATAAAAGAAAATGACCTGATTATTGCTGTTGATGGCGGATACCGGAAGTGCATGGAATTAAACTTAACTCCCCAACTTTTAATCGGCGATTTAGATTCCATAGAGCCGGCTTTATTAGCCGAAATCCCCTCATCCTGCCAGAGAATAGTTTATCCGCGTGAAAAAGATGAAACCGATACCCAACTTGCGCTGCAGTATTGTATCAAAGAAAACATCCCCGAAGTTATTATCTGCAACGGATTAACCGGCAGATTTGACCATTCTCTGGCTCTCATCCAAAACCTGCTGCAAGCACATCAGAATGGGATTAAAGCCATGATAGTCAGCCAGACCCAGATTATCACTATCCTGGATGAAACAAATATAATGGAATATCCTGTGAATACAATCCTGTCATTAATATCTTTATCGGAAAGAACAGAATTTGTTTCTTCCCGGGGACTTGCCTATCCGCTGGATAATGTAACTCTCTACAACTGGCAGTCCAAAGGTATCAGCAACACAATATCAGAACCTACACAATACATTAAGCTCTCATCAGGCACTGTCCTGGCTGTTATTACACCAGTATTATTTTAACAAAAGAAGTTTTTTTGTATAATTTCTTCCACTGTATTTTATGTGGGCAAAATATATCCCTGATGCAACCTGCTTATTATTGCTGTCTGTTCCATTCCACTGAACACTATGAGTGCCGTTACTTAATTGTTTGTCAATCATGTTCACGACCTTCTGTCCCCTGGAATTATAAATATCCAGTTTGACTTTTGCAGAAGCAGGCAAGGATAAGCTGATTGTTGTTTGGGGGTTAAAAGGATTGGGATAATTCCTTAAACAGAAATTAGTATCAGGAATTATTTCATCATCAATAACAGGCACTATGCCATCCAGGTTCAGAATCTGCAAACCATGTACGTCTGCTGCCACATAGAGTTTTCCGTCTGCCTGCCATAAACCATAGCTAAGACTGTTCCAGGAAAAAGTATATATCAGATTCGGTAAAACAGGATTGCTTACATCATAAATATTAATCTCATTCCACCCCTGGTCAGATACATATAGATAGTTGTTTTTAAGAAAAGTTTTACGGATTTTACTGGTTGTATGAGGTTTAATAGTTCTAATCAGAGTAGGGGATGCAGGATTGGTAACATCAATAACAAGCAAACCTTCATCCGGGTCAGCCAGATAGACTGTTTGTCCTGCTAATTCGAGCATCTGGCAATACCCGGCAGTATCATATGAACCTAAGAGAAACAGATTTTGCAGATTTGTTATATCAATGATTTTCAGACCGTTTAGTCCGTCGGCAACATATGCTGTTCCATTTGATACCTTTACACACCAAGCAAAACCTGAAGTATTATATCCTCCTGACAACATTGGATTTGTGATATCAACAACATCAAAAATCTGCAATCCGTAGTTTCCACCTGCATTATAAACAAAATTGCTATCCATAAATATTCCGTAATTTGCATGAACCTGATTAGTGGAGCCGACTAATTGCGGAGATTGGGGATTGGAAACATCAAGGATGCGCAGTCCATCATTATCTGTACAAACATAAGCATAATTGCCTTGTACAAAAGAAGTCCAGATACTACCGGCATAGACGTCGTTACTGCCATACGAACCCAATAACACAGGAGTTTGGGGAATTGAAACATCCAAAATTTGATAACCACCTCCCCAGGTGCTAAGGTAGGCGTAATTACCTGATGTTGTAACTGAAAAAGCCCTGCGTAAGGGATTATATGTTCCCAATAAATGATTATTTGTTAAATCAGAATAATCTAAAATCTGCAATCCGTTAAAAATATCTATGCCATACACTCTATTCCCGTCCACAGCTATAGAACTAGACCCATATTCTGTCTGATACGAGTTTAATTGTACCAGATTATAGGGATCTGATATATCATAACTGCAGAAAGTAACTGCTGTAGCCAGGTATGCGATATTTCCGATGATAATAAAATCAATACCATTCAACCACAAGTTGTTCATATAGGTTGGATTGAACGGATCCATAATATTAAAAAGGGTCAGACCCCAGTTTTGCCCGGCTAAATAGGCAATACTGTCAACAACGACCACTTTTTTGTTCAATTCATCCTCATGATAAATACTGCTCAATAACTGCATGCTCAACGGATTGGAAACATCTACAAGTTTAAAATAAGGACCGCCTGTGATAAAAGCAATTTCATCGTCTATCCATATGCTCCTCACATATCCCATAGTATCATCAGAACCTAACAAAATGGGATTGGCAGAATTGGATATATCCAGGATTATTATACCTCCGCTATCATCAGCAAGATAGGCAATGGTGCCGGTTATGAAAATATCCAATACGCTTCCCGGAGTATCATAGACTCTAAGCAAAACAGGTGATTGAGAATTGGATACATCAAGGATAACAAGTCCTGAATCTCCATCGGCAACATACGCAAGCTGATTTACAATTACAATTTTTAGCGCTTCGCCGGCGGTATCGTAACTTCCCAGCAAAACAGGATTCTGTGGATTGGAAACATCCAATATCTTAACGCCATCCTGCCCATTGGCAATATAGACAGTATCTCCGCAAACCGCTACTGATTTCTGTTGCACAGGCGTATAATAATCTCCTAATTTATGGATGACAGCATAGACAGGAAGGCAAAACATCATGACTGCAATAAACAGGATAGCGGATTTCATAAATTCCCCTTGTTCCGATTATTCATATAAATATTAGTTAAGTAAATTACTTTTTTGTGTCAAGATAAATGTTAAACAGTTTCCTTAGTTATTTTATAACTTCATTCTTCGCCCACCCATTTCAGGTGCTTTTTTATACTGATTACTCCTCTTTTCTCATTTAATTGACGACGGGGGTCATCAGGGAGTCATCAGGGACTTTCTCCCTGATGACTCCCATAAGACTCTCTGCAAAAACTTAATACAAAAAGAGGGATAAAGCTATGAATAATAATGAGCTTATAAAAAAACCATGTCCCTTGCGAGACATGGTTTTATATAGATCAGAGTATCTTCAGATTATTTTATAGCTTCGATTTCGATTCTGCGGTTTTTAGCTCTGCCTTCTTTGGTATCATTGGAAGCAATAGGTTCTGCTTCCCCCTTTCCTACTACTTTTATGCGTGAAGCAATGATCCCTTCAAAGACCAGCCAGTCCTTAACAGCCTGGGCTCTTTTCAAAGATAATTCCCTGTTGCTGTCTTCATTCCCGACGTTATCTGTGTGTCCGGTTATCAGGACAGTTACTTCTGGATGGTCTTGCATGGAGAAATACACTTTTTGTAATGTCTCTTCTGATTCCCGTAAGATTTTAGCACTGCCTGATGCGAATGTAATACCCTCCAGTACAATTTTTTCCTCAATCTTGGGAGCATCTACATCGTCTTTGGCATCCAGGGGATTTTTGTTAGCTTTGATTTCTGCACTGTCATTCAATCCGCCGCTATCGCTGTCAATACTCAGTGGATCAGTTTTATAGGTTTTTACTTCGTCATAATCATCCAAACCGTCATTATCTGTATCAGCCCTGGTGGGGTCTGTCTTGAAAATACTGACTTCCTCTCCGTCAGAAAGCTTGTCCATATCAGTATCTGCTTTTAAAGGATCACTGCGGTATTTAATAACTTCATCTCCATCAAAGACACCATCCATATCAGTATCAGTCATTTTGGGATTAGTACGATATTTATTCATTTCCTCACCATCGGATA
Organism: Cloacimonetes bacterium UBA6097; assembly: GCA_002435865.1. Taxonomy (GTDB): domain Bacteria; phylum Cloacimonadota; class Cloacimonadia; order Cloacimonadales; family Cloacimonadaceae; genus UBA5614. Next base: position 28,043 of record DIWV01000013.1, read on the forward strand.
ATCCATCTTTGTCAGTATCAATCTGGTTAAGGTCAATTACCGGTTCAGGTACATCATCCGTGGCATCCAGGGGATTTTTGCCCATTCTTACTTCTGCTCCATCATACATACCACCACCATCTGTATCAATTTTTAACGGGTCAGTGCGGTGAAAAGAAACTTCATCATAATCATTCACCCCATCACCATCTGTATCAGCCTTTTTGGGATCTGTGTAATATGTCATCATTTCCAGATAATCATTTAAACCATCATTATCAGAGTCCAATGTCCTGGCATCGGGGATTATAATTTTAGCTTTCTTCTGATACGGACTGCTTATCACCAAGCCCAACATAACATTATAAAATCCATCGTGTTTCTCATTAGTAATACGGTTAAGGTTGTTATCAGCACGTTTACTGCCATCCAGCATATCAGTTGCTAAAGTATAACCTCCGTGCAGGTCAAGAGAAACTCTGCTTCCCAGTCGTGTCAGGAAACCTCCACCGAACGGCACTACTGTGCAAATTTCAGAATCTTCGTATTTCAAATCCTTAGATGCGCCTGCTCCTAAATACAAATATGGAGATATTGGAGCTATCCGAAAAGGAATATACAGTAACCTTAGATCTGCCGATAAAGTATTTGTTTCATATATTTCGCCGGCTTTGAGGGGTAAATAACTTACTCCAAGTTGAGTAGAAAAATATCCCGAAAGCCCCAACTGGATAAACCCCCGTCCTGCCGGTACCCACTCTTCTTCTTCTCCGGCATTGTCTCCTTTAATCATACCACCTTCTATACCGTATCCCCAGTTAGATCCTGATGATTTGGCATAGGCTGATGATATAGTGAATAATGTTAATAACAGCAATGATAATAGAACTATTGATTTCATATTGTTCTCCTATTTGCGAGTTTCAGAAAACACTTTCCAACCCACAGGTTTTTTTATTGTTTTCAATTCATCCCACCCTCAAGAGGAATAAGGAAATAAACTTATTCAAGGGTATATCTGTTTTCAAACTGATATCATATGAAAATCTACATAATGTTGCATAATTGTCAAGTTATTTAATTCTTGCCGTCTTGCAGTTTGTATATAATAAATGGAACGATTGCAATTGTATCCTGCTTTCCTGCAAGACTCTGAGATGAGGAAGATGTAACCGTTAGTATGTATATTATTATCTCAATACGCTTAGGCTCAAGATATACCTCAATAATAATAAAAGTACTTCATTCAGTATACGGCCAGCATTGTATTGCATTAAATATTGAAATCAATAAAAAAAGCCCTCAAAATGAGGGCTTCGCATAAGGGGTTATCGTTTCCGGCTATTTTTTCGTACCTGTTTTAGCTGTTGGTTTAGGTTTCGCTACTGGTTTTACAGTAACTTTTGGTTTAGGTTTCGCTACTGGTTTTGCCTTGGGCTTTGGTTTTGCAACCGGTTTTGCCTTTGGCTTCGGTTTTGCAGTAACTTTTGGTTTTGGTTTTGCTACTGGTTTGGCTTTCGGCTTTGGCTTTGTAGTAGCCTTTGGCTTTGGTTTTGCTACTGGTTTGGCTTTCGGCTTGGCTTTTACTACTGGTTTTGCCTTTGCTGTCGGTTTAACGGTAGCTTTTGGTTTAGGTTTCGCAACAGGCTTAGCTTTGGGCTTCGGTTTTGCAGCAGCCTTTGGCTTTGGTTTTACAACAGGTTTTGCCTTTGGCTTGGGTTTTGCAACCGGTTTAGCCTTGGGCTTGGGTTTTGCAGTAGGTTTTGCATTCATATTAACTCCTTTACCCCCTATTGCTTATATGCTTTAGTCCATTTCGGGGTGAAATGAATACAGGCTCGCATCGTTCTATATACCAATCATTTTGCAAGTTATAATTTCTGTCAATAAAAACATATTGGATTAGTGAACTTATTTTATAAATATTCGGTCGTGATATTGAAAATTGTAGATTATACTTGAGAAATGAGCATGTTTCTTATTTTTCAGAAAAGATAATTAGAGGGAGAGGACAAACAAAAAAGGGGATGACAAAAGTGAGAGGAGGAAACGAGCAGGATATAATCCATGGCCGTTATTTGTGCAGAGTCATCCCCAATAAATATATAAAACTTATCAGTTATTAAAACGCCGCAGCATCAGTTGTTGTTGCCTGTAGTGTGCAACTGGATAAATATACCATAGTAGTTACCTTGGGATGAAGTCCTTTCTTTTCGTCTCTCCCCAAACCTACCAAAGTAACAGTTGTATCTGCCTGCGTTGCGGCAGTCACCCGAAACTCCCCTACATCAGGATTGGTAAGGCTATTGTTGGCTTCATTAAATCCAATATATGGTGCTATCCGTGCTACATCAAGATTTGTGACTCTCTGACCTGCACCACCCTGAGCAGAAGGTGTTTTCCACCACTGGATTACCAGGCTGCCATAGGTTGTTAGGTCACTTGCAACTGCCTGTTTGTTAGAATTGTACCCCTGGTTGTTAAACATCAATATGCCTACTACTACCGCTACCCCGACGATGATAACACTGAGTACAATCAAGAGAATCTGTTGGGTTCCCATGTTATTGTCTCCTTTCTTAAAGTTACATTTTTAAGCCTGCAATAAATATTCATATATTATTAAAGGCAATCTTTGTGCCAATTAAATGTAATCCTATTTCCTGTTGGAAATCAAACACGGATTAAATCGCTTGCAGCATATTAATAAGCCTTATTCAGAAGTGTGACAAAAATAAAATATTTCTGAGCCCAGTGATGCATATAGGAAACAATATAAATTCAATATGTGGTATATTAACATCACGGTTGACGTATAGTCAGTTTTGCTTACATTTTCTTAAGATGCATCATTTAAAGATAGTTAGATCCGTACATTTAATGCTGTATAAGATAAGAAAGAAGCTAATAAAATTATCCTTTACAAGATTAGGCAAATCTGAGATATTGAAATAACGCTTTTTGTCCCCCTAGAATAGGGAATTGTGTTCCTAATAAAAAATAAGAGGCAAGGATACTTTCATAAAGCGTCTGACATTGTAATTAAAAAAACATATAAAGGCTGCTCAGATGGAAAAACAGTGGGAATTACCCATACCTTTGAATAATGGCTCTATGGAAAAGATCAAAGATCTTTCGCAGGAATTAAAATGTCCGTTGTTAATCGCTGAACTTCTTTACCGTAAAGGCTATCAGAGCCTGGAAGAAATTCAGGAATTCTTTTCACCCGATTTGACTAAACTGCATGATCCATATTTGTTTGCTCAGATGGATAAGGCTGTGCTTCGCATTCTTAAGGCTATAGACACTCAGGAACAGATTACAATTTATGGTGATTATGATGTTGACGGTACAACTGCCACAGCGTTGCTCTATCTGGGATTGAAAAGAATAGGCGGGCTGGTTGAATTTTATATCCCACACCGCATGATTGATGGTTATGGTCTTTCCCTGAATAGTCTGGATCAACTCCAGGCAACGGGAGCTAAGCTGATTATCAGCGTAGATTGCGGTGTAAACGCTTTGGAAGAAATAGCCAAAATCAACGAAATGGGAATGGATATCATAGTAACAGACCATCACAATCCAAAAGATATTCTCCCTGAAGCATACGCAATTATAAATCCTAAATTAGCTGATTCCAAATATCCTTTTCCCCATCTTGCAGGTGTTGGTGTTGCTTATAAACTGTTAATGGCGATTTATCAAAAGAAAGAAATTGATACGCATGAAAATATTCTCAAATATATGGATTTGGTAGCGGTGGGAACGATTGCAGATATTGTACCCTTAACTGATGAAAACCGTATTTTTGCCAGTATTGGACTTCAGCATTTAATCGATAAAAAGAACCTCGGATTAAATGCCCTCACTCAAATCAGCAACCTAAACCAAAAGAACCTTGATACAACCGACATTGTATTTGGTATTGCACCTCGTATCAATGCTGCAGGTAGAATGGGCAGCGCTGCTGTTGCGGTTGAGCTGCTGATTTCCACTGAGGAAGAAAAAAGCATTGAACTTGCAGAAGTAATTGAACGCCAGAATTCTCTGCGTCAGCAGGAAGACCAGAAGACCTTTATTGAAGCATGCGAAATCATAGATAAGAAATACAAAAACCTGGCAAACACTTCCTGTATGATTATCAGTTCTGACGACTGGCACCAGGGTGTTATTGGCATCGTTGCTTCCAAGCTGGTGGAAAAATACTACCGTCCCGTAATAATGATTTCTTTTAAAGATGGTTTTGGTTGTGGTTCCGGACGCAGTGTAGCTGATTTTGACCTGTTCGAAGCTTTGAAACATACTGAACACAACCTGCATAGTTTCGGAGGTCATAAATACGCTGTTGGACTCACAATTTACCAGGAATACATTGACCGCTTTGAGAACGAACTGAGCCGCTATATCTTCGAGCACCTTAGTCAGGAACAAATCAAACCTCCTGTTTATATTGACCACGAGATTGAATTGTTTGATGTGAATGATACATTGCTCGATTGGATGGAACGTTTTGCACCTTTTGGTCCCGAAAATAATCACCCTGTTTTTATTACAAATGACGTGGCTGTAGCCAGTTATCCCTATAATGTAGGACGTAATCACCTTAAAATGAAAGTCATTAAAAATGGTGTGTCTCTTGACTTAATAGGCTATAATATGGGAGATTATGTACCATTACTCAAGAAAAATTCAATTATTGACATTGCATATACGCTTGAATATAATCGCTTTGGAAATAAAACCACAATCCAGGGCAAACTTAAGGATGTTAACATCCATAATGGTTAACTAGAGTTTAAGATGCAAAAGAAGGTTGTCGTTTTCTTATTGCTGCTTGCATCCTGTTTAGCACTGCTGATTACAGCTTGTGCAGGAATTGAATCAGGCAGGAAAATAATCCCGACTAAGCTGGTAATCACTGACAATTTTCTATTGCCGTTTAAAGCTGAGAAGTGTTTGATGGATGCCCAGAGCAACACATACTACATTTTGGAACAAGACAGACCAAAAATATATTTCTATCGGAACAAGCAACAAGTGAATGCGATTGGCGGATTTGGAAATGAAAAAATTAACTTTCAGAAACTCAGCGATATCGCAATTGACCCTGATGGTAATTTACTGACACTGGACAGCTTTGCCAAGCTCATCAGAAAGTTTAGTTATGATGGTAAATGGATTGCTGATATTAATGTTACAGGTTTTACACAACCAACCAGATTTTGTTCCACTTACGAGGGTGACTTAATAATTTATGACAATGCTACGAAAGAAATAAAGAGAATTTCCGGTTTTGATAACAGAGAAATGTTTAGTTTTGGAAGATTTCAAGTGGATAGCGTGTTTAATATCAGTAGCAGTCGTGATTATGTGGCTGTCATTTCTGGAGATAGAAGCAAAACAGTGCTGTTTTCCGGAATCGGTTTGTTTTTAAATGATTTTCCTGCTCAAATTGTTCTGGACCAATACCAAAACCAGTATTTTTTCCAGGATGGAGCAGTCAGAGTTGTCAATAGTGATGCAGTATTACCCTTTGGCTGGGTTAATTCAGAAGTCAGGTTATATGCTACCGGTCAGGTTATAATTCTGGTGCGGAATAACAACATTCTTGCCCTGAAGCCTACTTTCATAGAAAACTAATCAGGTAGAATGAAGAAGATATTATTGGTCCTGCTTAGCGCTGTGCTGCTGGGGTTGTCCCGGCTGCCACTATATAGCGGTTGGCTGGCATTTATCGGGTTAATCCCCATGTTATATTATTTTGACAGCGGGAAACAGAATTGGAAAGTTCTGTTCAGGGATGCCTTTATCTTCAGTGCTGTTAATCTTGCCTTATGGCTGCACTGGATTTCTGGAGTAACTGCAAGCGGATTTGCAGGAACAATCCTGCTTTATTCAGTCTATTATTTCATCGCTTTCTGGGCAGTGCAAACAGTCTGGCAGAGATTCCCCAAACTCAGATTCATCGGCTTTATCCTGGTTTTCATTACTTTGGAATACCTGCAAAACTTCGGAGAACTACGTTTTCCCTGGATAGACTTGGGCTATGCTCTTTCTGATTATACTATTTTAATCCAGGCTGCCGACATAGGCGGAGTTGCCCTGCTTTCCCTGTTAATTTTACTGATTAATGTTTTTCTATATCAGGTCTTCCATAAGAAATGGGGTTATCTGATTGCGGTTGCAGCTTTAATGCTCGTCTGGACAGGTTACGGCTTCTGGTGCTTTAAAACAATAACTTTAGTTAAGAAAGATACAAAAATCACTGTTATGCAGCCAAGTATTCCTCAGGAAGACAAATGGGAACAGGAAAATTTTGAAGCTCTTTACAACAGATATACCACGCTCACAAAACAGGCAGCCATGGACTCCACCAGATTGCTTATCTGGCCGGAAGCAGCAATGCCTGCCTATATCCTGCGTGAAAGAAGTTATCTGCCCTTAATCCAGAACCTGTGTGATGATTATAAGATGGATATCTTTACAGGTTTTCCCGATGTTTTGCCTGCACCGCCTGAATATCCCGGAGATTCATATTATTACAATGCTGCCACCCTATTTAAACCCAATTCCCCCTATGACGAACCCTATTATAAGATGATACTTGTGCCCGTGGGAGAAAGAATGCCCTGGCTACACATCTTCCCGTTTTTGTGGAAACTGCAGTTCGGGCAAGCTAACTGGGAATATGGAAAACAATGCCGCTATTATAATAGTGAAAATGCAGTATTCTCTCCCCAAATCTGTTTTGAAATTGCTTTTGCCAAACTCAACAGAAAGATGGCTTTCCGCAATCTTGGTGAAGGAAAAGGCGGCGCACCCGATAAGATAGACTTTTTGGTCAATATCACTAACGACGCCTGGTTTGGAAGGTCTGCGGGACCCTGGGTTCATGGAATGATGACAAAATTCCGGGCAGTGGAAAACCGTATCCAGATTTACAGATGCGCCAATACTGGAATTTCGATGTCCGTTGATCCTATGGGGAGGATATTATCGCGGACAAAGATGTTTGATATTACTCTGCTAAAGGCACCTCTCTATACATGCTTAAAAATACCATTCAATTATTTTGCTTTTATCTGGACAAGAATTGTCAGTGTTATAGCTTTAGTTTTAATTATTATTGCACTGATTTACAGAAAAAAACCAATCCTCAAAAACAGAGGACAAAAATGAAGAAATTCTATTACACTATTGGAGAAGTAAGCAACCTGCTGGATTTAAAGCCATACGTTATCCGCTATTGGGAGACAGAATTTTCCCAGTTAAAACCCAGAAAAGACCATGGACGAAACCGGCAGTTTACGGAAGAGCACATAGAATTACTCAAAAAAATAAAGGACATGCTCTATAATCAGAAATTCACAATTGAGGGTGCACGTCAGAAATTAAAAAGGGACAAAAAGGCACCTGAACAACTTGAAATTGACCTTTTTGCTGAAGCTCCAGCACAGGAAAAGCCTGCTCTTTCCAAAACAGACAAAGCTCAGCTTGTGAGTGAACTTACCGACATAAAAAAACTTGTTAACGGTTTCATTCAAAAACTCAAAAACATCCAGTCGGAGAAATAATGACTTTCCAGAATATCATCCTGACTTTACAGAATTACTGGGCTGAGCAAGGCTGCAACATTGTTCAGCCTTATGATATAGAAATGGGTGCAGGCACATTTCATCCTGCTACTTTTTTTGGGGCACTGGGTAAAAAACCAGTGTCAGTTGCTTATTCACAAGCTTGCCGCAGACCTAAAGACGGACGTTATGGAGAAAATCCTAACCGCCTGCAGCATTATTACCAGTTTCAGGTTATTATCAAACCTTCTCCGGATGATATCCAGAATCTTTATTTGAAGAGCCTTATAGCAATTGGAATTGATATTGATAAACACGATATCCGCTTTGTGGAAGACGATTGGGAATCACCGACTTTAGGAGCCTGGGGACTTGGTTGGGAAGTCTGGCTTGACGGAATGGAAATCAGCCAGTTTACTTATTTTCAGCAGGTTGGCAGTGTTGACGTGATACCTATAAGTGTAGAACTTACATATGGACTGGAACGTCTTGCGATGTATATCCAGAACGTGGACGATTATCGTTTGTTGAAATGGAATGATACAACTCTGTACGAAGAACTGTTTTTTGACAGGGAAGTGGAATATTCAAGATATAATTTTGAAGGTGCAAATACGTCCATGTTGTTTGACAAATTTACCAAAAGTGAAAAAGAAAGCCAGGAACTTATTGCCCAAAAACTGGTTTATCCCGCTTATGATGAACTTCTGCATTGCTCTCATTGCTTTAATCTATTGGATGCCAGAGGTGTAATCAGCGTTACTGAAAGAGCAGCTTATATTGGCCGCATTCGTAATCTCGCAAGACAATGCGCCACTGCTTACTTGGAAAAATACGGTTCTAAGGAATAAACTTTTACTTGAAAACTTGTCTGTTCCCTGTTTGAATGGAGAGATTATCATGGGTTTTCTCTAATGTGCAAATGGGATTTGACTAAGGAGATATTATGAAAAAAATTGATTGGCAAATGATTACGCCTCAAATCAGGGAAATCTTTCCATCTGTAATTCAAATCGTTTCTTATAGCAGAAACCGGTGGATGCTGGTCTTTCCCAATGAAGCAGATAACTTTCTAAGTACATTTAATCCTCTGGTCAAATTAATCAAAAAGCATAAACTTAACATTCCTTTGATTGTGAGCGAGCAGTTTATTCAAACCTCACTGGACAGCTATCCTCTGGAATTTCTGGATATTCAGAGTGATTATACCATTCTTTATGCTGCTGAAGATGTGGTTTTGAAACTCAAATTTGATAAGGTTGATGTGCGCCTGCAAATTGAGCGCGAACTTAAAAGTAAATGGCTGCTGACCAGATTAACTGCGCTTCAGTTCAATCATAAATCAAAGCATTTGTATAGCGTTTTACAGGATTCATTTACTTCTTTGATTCCGGTATTCAAGGGTTTCTGCTTTCTGAGTGGAGTCAGTATAAACAGAGAGCAGGATAAACTTTTGGATTGTGTAGAGGAAATCCTACATACAGATGTTAAGATATTCAGATATTTAGCCAATCAAAAAAAGGCTCCTTCTCACCTGCTTATCAACAATCTGTTCAACGATTATATCCGTGTTATCAATGTATGTATAGATAAAATAGATACCTGGAAGTAACCATGATCAGAAGCAACATCGAATTCCTCAACGAAGACTATCCTGTTCTGGCTTTGGCTATTCATAACGGACATGAAATGCACTCTGATCTTATTCAGATGTGCGGAATCACTGAAGCAGACAGATTGCGTGAAGAAGACCCATATACAGAGATTTTCGCTAATGCTTACCCAAACAAAATTGTTGTATACACAAGCCGCTTTACTGTTGATTTAAATCGCAGACGTGAGCAGGCAATATATCAGAATCCGGAAGACTGTTGGGGGTTGCAGGCAAGACTGGCACCACTTCCCGATAGCCTTGTGACAGATCTGTTGCGTGATTATGGACAGTGGTATTCTCTATTGACTTTTTCTATAAAGAGATTGTTGGATAAAAATCCTTTTTTACTTGTTTTGGATTTACATTCATATAACCACAGAAGACAGGGTGAAAATGCTCCTGCAGATTCGCAGAATGATAATCCTGATATAATTCTGGGCAGAAATAATATGCCCATCGAGTTTTATCCCTGGGTGGAAAAACTCAGAGCGCAAATTGATAAGAAAGATGTGTCGGGTAGGATTCTGGACTGTAGGATCGATGTCAAGTTTACCGGTGGCTGGCTCTGCAGATGGCTTCATCAGACTTTTCCATATCAAGTGTTGTGTTTGGCTGTGGAGTTTAAAAAGATTTTTATGAATGAATGGACCGGTGAACTGGACAAAGAAATGCAGGATACCTTATCCAACATTCTATATCAGGCAGTGGAACACTGCAGGCAGGAACTCGTAAAATAATATGTCACAAGGGACAAAGTTGAGAAAAGACAGAAAAAAAAGGACCATATTCGGCTATTTTGTAATGGCATATCTGCTTGTTGTAATACTCTTTACACTATACAGATATTACGATGAAAGCCGTAATCTGGATAATATTATCAAAAGCAAGTTACAAAATGGAGCTGCTATGGTCAAATACGTCATGCCAAGAGATTATTTTGACAAGGCAGTTAATCAATATTCCATTTCTGAAAGTAATTATAGCGGATACACAGAATTTCTGAGTCATGCTGCCTGGGAAAACCGTTTCAGTTATCTGTATGCATTTAAGGAAGAGGATGGAAAATTCCATTACATTGCAGCAAGTATGAATAAAAAAGACCTGGGTAGCAATAAAAATAAACATTACTGGTACGAGTACCAGAACGCTCCCTCCGCACTTATAAAAGCTTTTAAAACTCACAAGGCAACTTATGCAAAAACCAAAGACTCTTCCGGCACATTTTACACTATCTATTATCCCGAATATTCACCCTCAGGGCAATTTTACATTTCCTGTGCAGACTATGATTTTCTGGATATAAAAATGTCCCTGAACAGCATTCTTTACAGTGCTGCCCTACAGGCTCTGACGCTACTTCTGCTGTTGCTTTTAATCTATATAACACTTTCCAGACTGCAAAAACACTATATAAGAAAACTGCAATACAGCAATATTGTCAACGAAGCATCTCCAATCGGGGTTATCAGTATCCAACCCGATGGACAGATTGATTATGTAAATCCTGTTTTTGCCAATTTGATTGGACTTCCGATTGAAAGCCTGGAAGGTCACAACATCCAGGAAGACCTTGGTTTTTATGTGAACGATGAGCTGATTAACAGGATTCGTATCTGTTTACTGCGCCAGATTTCATGGCAGGGTGAATTCCTCAACGTATCTTTAAGTGGTGCTGAATATTGGGTGAATGCCATAATTAATTATACCAAGGCAGAAGATGAAGGCAGAGCTATGCTCAATGTTTTTGCCTCCAATGTTACGATTCAGATGAAATCCAGAATTTCTCTGGGTCAGCATAATAAGGTCCTGAATTATTTATCCCAGGCTATCCATAGCCTTTTGGCTTATCCCGATGTGACTAAAACTCTGTATGAAGTTATTTCCAAGTATGGAGAAAACCTGGGAAAAAGCAAAGTCTCAATACTTAAATTCACTAACAATAATTATGACATTGTCTCCTCCTGGGTGGATATTGATGAAGCTGATAACAGCATACCTATTAACATGTTCTCTCAGATTAATAAACCTTTGTACACAGATTGGGATGATAATCTGAAGAGCGGGAAGTGTGTTGGTGGAGAATCCTATGACTTCCCTATTTCACTTATCACCCTGGCACGCATACAAAATCCCGGAATTTTGAATATATGCCCGATTTTCAGTGCAGATAAATATTGGGGATTTATTATCTCTTTACAAACTCAACGAGATGAAATAATAGATGAAGAACTGGAGCAGACTGTTATGTATTCCATCGCAGACAGTATAGGAAGTGCATTAAAGCGTAGTGAGATAGACTATGCCCTGCGCCAGTCCAACGATGCTAAAACACGCTTCATGAGCTCTATGAGCCATGAAATACGCACTCCGCTCAACGGCGTTATCGGAATGATAAATTTGCTGGAATCAACAGAACTTACAGACGAGCAGAAAGACTTTATTGAAGCTATCAAAGTTTCAGGCAGATTGCTTTTAAACCTGATAAATAACATTTTGGATATTTCCAGGATTGAAGCAGGAAAGACCCAGCTTAGAAATGATCCTGTCGTGCTTGAAAATTGTGTGCAGTCTGCTATAAATGTTGTAAATTATGAGCTGAATGAAAAGAAACTCTTGCTTGATTTATCCTGGGATTCAAAGTTGCCGCTTGTGATTCAGGCAGATGAAACCCGTCTCAAGCAGGTAATTGTAAATCTTCTGCACAATGCCATTAAGTTTACTGACAGCGGTTCAATAAAAATTACTGTTGCCAGATTATCCAAAAAGAGCATCCAGTTTTCCATTACTGATACCGGTGTTGGAATGACATCTGAGCAAATTGCCCACATCTTTGAACCTTTTTATCAGACAGGACCAATCTCACAAAGATTAAAGGGCACCGGATTGGGACTGGCAATTACTAAACAGCTGATTGAGTTAATGAATGGCGAAATAACTGTGAGAAGTGAGCCCGGACAGGGAACTGCCATAACATTCACAATTGAAGTTGCTATTCTTGATGATAATGTTGATTATTCAACTGGCATACAAGAAACAGACAAAGCTGCTGATGAACAGGAAATGTCCTCTCTCAAACCAACCAAAATTGCTGTTCTTCTGGGTAAAGACTTGGATGATAAAATCTTGCAGAACTTTCTCTTAAGTAAGCGTTACAAGCATCTGACCGCAGAGAACTTAAAGGAATTGAGAGATATTATTCCGGCTGATGATATTAAGATTATTTTTATAAACCTGTCACATCATTGCCTGAAACAAAAGAATTTCCTGGTTGACCTTAAAAAGACCTATATCGATTTTCCGGAAAAACGCTGGTTGATTATTACCGATAAAACTACCGGTGATTTAATAGATCCGGAGTTTTCTGAAGGATACGTTTATTGTCTGCCCAAACCCCTGGATTTCAAGCAACTATTATTATATCTGCAAAATGCTATTGTAAAGAATAAGAACGGATATCATGATGCTCAGGATGATATGAAGCTGGAAGAACACTGATTTTATTAAGGCAGCAAGAGCAATTTTGAAATAACGTTTTTCCCTGATTCACCTTTTATTTTTAAGAGATAAACACCTGCACCTGCAGTTTTTCCCTGCTCGTTTTTTCCATTCCAGAGGTATGAATATCCCTCACTCTGTAAAATTGCAATTCTTTGTCCCTTGAGATTATATATAACAAGCGATGAAACCATTTTCTGAGAGCTCCGGATAGTTATTTTACTATTTGCCCGGGCAGGATTGGGATATACACGTATTCCGGATAAAACCGGTGTCTGTTCTTCATCTTCAACGGCAGTATTATAGGACATCAGTACATTACGGTTAAGATTAAGGTACTGATTCTGGAAAGCAGGCTGAGTCAGTGTAGCTGTAGACCACAGTATGTTGCCGTTGTCAGGTATATATTGGATTGCCATCATATTGTTATCTTGTCCTGCAGCGCCGCTCAATAAAGATATCTGTCTTTTAGCTGTTATAACAGGATTTGCAGTTAAAGAATCCACAATATTGGCATATCTTGTACAGCATACAGGATAAGTAAGCAGCCTGAAATGGTTTGTGGCTGCCAGATTCATACCCGGCAATAGAGTATTATTACTGACGGTGCGCATCACAGTTCCCAGATTATTGTTGGTTTCTATTACACCTGTCATAACGGCAGGAATTTCCGAGATTGCATGAATTATAGTGCCGGAGAGCGATAATCCGTCATCCACAGCATCATAAACATCCATAATGTTGTCTACATTATCATCATTATAATCACTCATTTCAATTGCATTTCTGATACTTAATAACACAGGATGCAGATTGTTTATCACAGTGGTTGTATTATCGTTACCCATATTCAGAAATGCGGCTTTACCGGATTCGCTGATAGCTGATAAACCGCCTAACAGTCCCGGATAGGTAAAAGAAATCCATTTCTGTTCATCAAGTTCAGCCGGATGGGATATGACTAACAAGGGGTTGGCTATCAGAGAACCATCCTGGCTCCAATCCATAAACCTGGTGATAACAACGTTCCCATTTAACAGAGAATCCGACTGTGTGGATGTGCCCCAGCTTGAAAGAGAGGAACAATGCACTCCTTCCCCTCCTATGGAATTTATGTTGCTGAAATAGGGATAAAAGTCTACCAGACAATTTAACAGCAAAAGGTCATCTTTATTGATTTGCCTGTTCAATCCGGTTATATTAATGTTATTGCCCGATGCCAGCATGCCGTTAATAATTCCCTGTGCTTCCTGATGATATTTTTGTTCTATTGTAAAACTTGTCAGGTAAAAATTCATAATTGCATTATATATTGTCGTATCACCCATCGCTACAATCTGAAAAATGTATGTATTGGCAATCTGCATTATAGGTTGCGACAACAGATAACCCTGTGCATATCCACGCTCCATATGAGTTCCCCAGGTCTGCAAAATCCATTTATCATTAACCTGAGTCAGTTCTCCATTAACTTGTGCATAAAAACTAACTGCAACAAATAACAAAATAGCCAGAAGAAATATTTGTTTTTTCATAAGGTACTCCGTTTTGCTTTCCTGAGATAAAAAAAGCTTATGTTACTAATAATATTTAGTTTATCATTCCTGACAAGTTTTTTATGAGTTGTTCATCTCCGGTTTCTTAAAAACATAATGCATAGGTTATTATAATTAAATTGGTTTAATCAAATGCATTATTTCTAAAAAGGCAGGACACTAGACATTTCCTTTATGAACCAGCAGAGATGCACGGGAGATGTACGGGTGATATACGGGTGTGACCCGTATATCACCCGTACATCTCTGCCTGATAACCCGAAAATCATAAGAGAAGAAAAAAAGCAAATGGAGAGAACGACAGGTCAAGACATATTAAGACAGATAACTATTTGATTGTTAACAAAATTTCATTATAAAAAGGTGTTTTTTTCTTGCCTTATTTATAGCTTCTATATATATTGTAATTAAACTAGATAAGTGTCCCCAAATTTTTAAAAGTATTATATTGATTTATCGGCTGAGGTGGCTTGATAAAAGAATTTAGATAACATAACGAAAATAATTTGCGAGGTGATTTATGAGAAAATCGTATCTCTTTTTACTGATTGTGCTCATTTCTTTCATAATGGGCTCACTGTCTGCAACAGTTTTATTAACTGATGACTTCACGGGAACAGCTGGTACTTTATTAACAGCAGCCGGCTGGACTGCTCATAGTAGTGCTGGAGCTACGCCTATGTCAATTGCTGCTCCGGGACTTACATATTCCGGATATGCCGGTTCAGGTATTGGCAATGCCACATCTGCATCCGGAACTGGTGAAGATGTTAACAAATCTTTCACTTCAGTTAATTCGGGAAGTGTTTATTATTCGTTCTTGATTAACACCGGCATCACAACCACATCTACCGGATACAGTATGCACTTTATGCAAAACAGCACCACTTTTCACGGTAGATTCTGGATTAGACTTGTTGGCTCAGATGTTAATTTCGGATTAGCAAAAACTACTGCTGCTGCAACCTGGGATCCTACTAACTATGCAACAGGTACAACGTACCATATAGTTCTGAAATATACATTTAATACAGGTTCAACTACAGACGATGCAGTTTATATGTTTGTCAATCCGACTCTTGGTGGCAGTGAACCTACTCCAACAGTATCAGTAACAACAGATACCGCTACCGATGCCACATCTATATCCATGGTTGGAATCAGGCAATGGAATGCTGCAACATTAGCCCGTTTCGATGGAATTATCGTAGGAACAGCTTGGGATGATGTTGCCGGAGCTTCTTTAGCAACAGAACCAACTGCTCAGCCCACCTCATTAGTCTTCGATACAGTTACAACAACATCTTTTAATGTTTCTTACACTGCAGCAAGCCCAACAGCCGATGGCTATATTGCTGTCAGGAAAGAAGGTTCTGCCCCAGCCAGCGACCCTGTTGATGGTACCAGTTATACTGCAGGCAATACGCTTGGTGATGGCACGATAGCCTATATCGGAAGCGGAGTAACTTTTCCTGAAAGTTCTCTCAATCCAAACACAACATATTATTATAAAATCTATTCTTATAATGGTACCGGTGGTACTTCTAATTTCCTGATAACCAGTCCTCTGGCAGGAAGCCAGGCAACTGCTGTAGGAGTTGTCGCTCCAACAGTAACAACCGTTACAGTTACAGCTATTTCTGATACATCAGGCGTCAGTGGCGGTACAATTTCTGCTGATGGCGGCGGAAGTATCACTGCCAAAGGTGTATGCTGGAACACAACCGGCACTCCCACTCTTTCTGATAGTTATACAACTGACGGAACAGGCACCGATGCCTTTGTCAGCACAATGAATCCTTTATCACAAAATCAGTTATATTATGTTCGTGCATATGCTACTAACAGTGCTGGAACGGGTTATGGTAATGAAGTTTCATTTACAACCCTTAAGTCTGAACCTGCAGACCACGTTACCGACTTTGCAGCAGGTACAGCAACCTCAGGTACTATACCTTTGACCTGGACTGATGCAACTGCTGATGGCTACCTGATTAAAGGCAGTACAGTCAGTGCTTTTGATATTGTTCCGCCTGTTGATGGTACAACAGAATCAAATAGTCTGCTTGTACGCAATGTAGCCCAGGGACTTCAGACATATACTTTCACAGGGCTTGAAGCTTCAACTACTTATTACTTCAGGATATATCCTTATAATAACAGCAGCACTAATATTGATTATAAGATTGGTGGTATTGTTCCATCTGTTACGGAAGCTACTACTGCTGTATCAACTGTTCTGTATCCCGGAGATATTGCCATTATTGCAGTCAATTCAGATACCCCTGACAGCGTTGAATTTGTTGCTTTAGCTGACATTCCGGAAGGAACAGTTATAACCTTCACCGACAATGCCTGGTCAGCTGCTACAGGTCCTTTCTTCACAAATGAAGGATATCTTGAATGGACTTGTCCCGGTGGTGGAATAACAAAAGGAACTGTTGTATCCCTGCCAACAGTTGGTACTATGTCGCTTTCTACAAGCGGTGACAATATAATTGCCTTCGAAGGAACCTGGGCGGAACGTCCGACCAGTGAAAATGATTCAAGATTTTTGTTTGTCTTCTCTTTGGAAGCTTTTATAGCTACAGGCACACCAACAACCAACCAAACTTATGTACCTGCAGCTTTAGCTGATTATTCAGTTGCCATGACAACATCAGGCACAGAAGTTGATAATGCTTACTTCGCTAATGGTGCTGCTGCTCAGACTGCAGTGTCTGTTTCAGGTACAAAAACTGAACTGCTGGCATTATTTACAGATTATACAAAATATTATCCTAATGATGCTCTATTGACATTCCCCACTTATACAATTACTGTTGGAACTGCCGGACCAGTGACCGAACCGACTGCTCAGCCTACAAGTCTTGTCTTCAGCAGTTTGGGAGCTAATTCGTTTACAGTATCATACACTGCAGCAAGTCCCGTTGCTGATGGCTACATCGCTATCCGCAGAACAGGTTCTGCACCTACTTCTGACCCTGTGGATGGTACCTCTTATGTTGTTGGCAATGCTCTGGGTGATGGAACTGTTGTTTTCAGAGGAAGCGGAACTTCTTTCGGACAGGCTTCTCTTTCTCCCAGCACTACCTATTATTACAAAATATATTCCTTTAATGGCTCTGGTACAACAACCAATTACTATGTAACAAGCCCTCTTGCAGGAAATCAGACTACTACTGCTTCAGACCCGTTTGGAGGTTATTATACTTCTGTCGCCGGTTTGTCAGGCGCTTCCTTGAAAGCAGGTCTGCACACACTTGTTAAAAATACTCATACAACTGTTTATTCTTATACGAATACTACTGACCAGTTGAATTATGTTGATGAAGACTCTACCAATACAAGTAACATTATAGAAACCTATACCGGTTGGTCGGTACCAAAAACTGAATACAACACAGGTGTTACAGGATGGAACAAAGAACACACCTGGTCAAACAGCCATGGTATTAATGATGCTCTGCCTGCTTATTCTGATTTACACCATCTGAGACCATGTGACAGCACAGTAAATTCAGCTAAGAGCAACCGTGACTTTGATGAAGGTACTACACTCTATACAGATGCTTCTCCTTACAATGGTTACAGTGGAAACACAGGCTGTTATACTGATACAGATATCTGGGAACCCAGAGACGCTGATAAAGGTGATGTTGCCCGTATGATTCTCTATGTGGCTACCAGATATGAAGGTACAGATACTTCTTATGATTTGGAACCTGTGGATTATACATTCTCATCTCCATCCGGTGAACCATATTATGGTAAGCTTTCCACTTTATTGACCTGGCATAATGCCGATCCACCTGACGGAAAAGAAGCACGCAGAAACAACCGTATCCAGGAAAGACAAGGCAACCGTAATCCCTTTATCGACCATCCTGAATATGTAACTTCTATTTGGGGCGGAACAGTTGCTCCTTCAGTAACTACTGATGCAATAACTTCTATCGGCTTAACTACTGCCACAGGTGGCGGTGAAGTAACTGATGGAGGAAGCTCAACTGTTACTGCTCGCGGAGTATGCTGGAACACAACAGGTTCTCCTACTCTTTCAGATAGTTATACCACTGATGGTTCGGGAACAGGCGTATTCGTCAGTTCTTTAACTCCTTTATCATCAGGTCAGCTTTATTATGTACGTGCATACGCTTCTAATAGTGTTGGAACCACATACGGTAATGAAGTATCATTTACTACTCTTAAAGCTGAACCTACTGATCATGTTGCAGGCTTTACCGCAGGTACTCCAACTTCTACAACAATACCTTTAACCTGGACTGATGCAGCCCGGGTTACGCCTGACGGTTACCTGATTAAAGGTAGTTCTGTTGGGTTTGGTGATATTGCAGCACCGGTCGACGGAACAGAAGAAGCTAATGCTACTCTTGTCCGGAATGTTACCCAGGGAACTCAAACCTATACATTTATGGGGTTAAATTCCAGCACAACTTATTACTTCAAAATATATCCTTATACCAATAGCGGAACAGCTATTGATTACAAAACAGATGGAACAGTTCCTGCAGATTCAGCTTTGACAGACACTCCTGCAGCTTCAGTTCTCTTAGTTGAAGACTTTGAATATACTGCAGCTGCCACATTAACATCAACAGGAAACTGGGTAGCTCATAGCAGCTCAGGTGTACAACCATCAGTTGTTGCTGCTGATAATCTGACCTATGCCAATTACATTGCAGATGCCGGCAACTGTGCAACGACTGTATTCTCAGGCAGTGCAGAAGATGTGAACCGTGTATTTACTGCCCAAACTACAGGCACAATATACGCAGCATTCCTGGTTAAAATTACCAGCTTCCCTAATACTACCGGGGACTATTTCATGCACTTGAGTACAAATCCCCTCTCCAGTTTCTCAGGTAGAATATATGCCAGCAAAAACGCCGGAGATAGTGTCCGTTTTGGTATTTCCAAAGCTTCAACTTCTCCTGCTTATACTGGATTCGATTACAGCTTAGGCACTACATACCTGATTGCAGTAAAATATACAATAGTTGATGGTGATGCTAATAACACTGTCGACATGTGGGTAAATCCTGTCATCACAGGCAGTGAACCTGCAGCACAGATTTCTGCTCCTGATGTAGCTGGAGCAGATGTGGCTAATATAGGTTCAATTGCTATACGACAGGGAACCAACACGCCTATAACCAAGATAGATGGAATCAGGATAGCACAAAGCTGGGAATTACTTTTCCCATCTACATCAGCTCCGTATATCAATGCTACAGGCACGCTTGACCCATTCACAGCAGTTGTTGGTACTCCTTCTGATGCTCAGACATATACGGTAACCGGAGCAAACCTGACTTCTAATATTACTGTGACTGCTCCTACAGGGTTCGAATTATCCTTAACAGGCAGCCGTATATGGGCAGGTTCTGTTGAAGTTCCGCAAACCGGTGGTGATGCCAACTCTACTGTCTATGTAAGATTTAATCCTTCAACTCCCGGTGCTTATCCTGCTGCTGATATTACCCATACAGCAACAGATGCAACCACTGTTTATAAATCTGTAAGCGGTAATGCCTACAGTGGACAGATAGTTGTAACTGAGAGCCTTACTCCATTTACATCTATAGTGGGAACTCCTACTGCAGCCCAGACCTACCATGTGACTGGTTCTAACCTTTCAAACTTCATAGACCTGACAGTTGCCGGTCCTTTCCAGATTATGGATACAACTCATCCAAGTCCTACCTGGGAAACCGTTCTGTCTCTGGCACCGAACTTTAACGGTGATATTGACGTTAGAAACAATCCAACCGTAGCAGGAGCTCAGGTTGGAACAATTACCCATTCTGTAGATGGTGGTGGAGCTGAAACTGTTGTTGTTGACTTAAGCGGCACTGCAACCGATCCTGATCCCGTTATATCGGTTGTACCGGCAAGTATGATAATCGGAGCACCATCAGGTTCAAGTTCAACCCAAATGGCTATCATTACCAGTGCAAACCTGACATCTCTGATTAATATTGCTTCGACAGGACTGTATACGTTTGCAGCTACTGATAGCGGCACTTTTACTAATCCATACCAGATTACTTCCGGATATAACGGAACCATTGAATTTTGGATTAAGTTTTCTCCCGCTGCACAAACCATTTACAACGATGAAATAATTCTAACCAGTGGTGCTGTCGGAGACACTATAATCGTAACAGGTTATGGACTTGAACCGGGAGCTACATATGCGCCCGATTTGTTCTTATCTGAGTATATAGAAGGGTCAGCCTATAACAAGGGAGTAGAAATCTATAACGGTACAGGACACCCTGTTAACCTATCAGGTTACCGTTTGGCTAATTATTACAACGGATTATTGACTCCAAACCTTCTTGCTTTACCAGACACTCTTCTTGCTAATGGAAGTTGTTTTACTATCGCATATGCCACAGCCAGTGCTCCTCTTCTTGCTTTGGCAGATGTAATAACAAATAATGGATCAGTTAACTTCAATGGTGATGATGCAGTAGTAATAGAAAAGACAATAAATGGTACGGATTGGTCTTACGTTGATATCTTTGGACGTATTGGTGACGACCCCGGTACTGCCTGGACAGGAACAGATGGATATACAACCGTTAATAAGACTTTAGTCAGGAAAGCATCTGTCTATAACGGTATTACTGTAAGTCCTACCGGAACAGGTCCTACAGCATTTACAACTCTTAATTCTGAATGGGATATGTACGATGTCGACACCTTCACTAACTTCGGAATTCACTCATTCTATCCCGGAGCTGTACTTGCAGAAGCACCGGTTATTTTACCTGCAGACGGTTACCAAACCGGATCAATAAATGTAACAATGTCAACTACCACTCCCGGAGGAGTAATCTGGTACACGCTTGACAACAGTGAACCCACCAATGCTGCTCCATCTCTCAATTATTCTGTTACCGGTTCATTTGGAGTAAGCACTACAACAACTGTTAAAGCTATTACTTATGCTTCAGGATATGCTCCCAGTTCAGTATCTGTTGCAAATTATAACTACGCAACCGAAATCGCAGATATTGCCACTTTGAGGGCACAGACTGTGGGAACCGGTGTTATATACAAACTTACCGGCGAAGCGGTGTTAACTCTCAAAACGGCAACCAGAAATGCCAAGTATATCCAGGATGCTACCGGAGCTATTCTTATTGATGATTTGGGAGGAATAATTACAACTGTTTACAATTTGGGAGATGGTATCACAAACATCGTAGGTACTCTCGGTTATTACGCAACAATGCTTCAATTTACTCCTGTTGCCGATCCTGGTGCCGCAACTTCTACCGGAAATGTGATTATTCCTGAGGTAGTATCACTTTTAGATTTTAATACTACTTATCAGGCAAAACTGGTAAAACTTACCGGTGTATCGTTCTCAGTAGGCGGTAATTTTGTAGTTTCTACAAATTACGCTATTCAGGATGCTGATAGTACAGGTATTGCCAGAACTCAATATAGTGATTTGGATTACATTGGAACAGCGATTCCAACTACTCCAAAGACAATAGTCGGTGTAGTCCTGCAATACAACACTACTACTCAGTTTGTTCCACGCAGCCTGGCTGAATTTACTGATGCAGCGCCGCCTTCTGCTCCTTTGAATCTGGTAATTACTGTCGTTGGCAGTGACGTACATTTGGATTGGGATGCAGTTGCCGGAGCTACAGGCTATACTGTATATCGTTCTGATGATGCTTATTCAGGATTTACAATGGCAACAACCTCACCCACAAACTCAGCTGTTATAACTGGTGCTGCAGCTACATATGACAAGCGTTTCTACTATGTAACTGCCAATAACTAATCAACCGTCTTAAACAGACTTAAAGATAAAAACGCCGGTGCAAGCCGGCGTTTTTTATTCTCCTCTTATTGACTCCTCTTATCTGTTTAACTTTCCATTTTGTGTCAACTTATTTAGGACGGCTCAATGTTCCTTAACAGCATTACGGTAGCATTACGGTAGCAATACGGTANNGTAATGCTACCGTATTAGAATTAAGGACAAGATAAGATTTACCTTCCCCGGTACAAGAAATCATAATTGTAAACGATGCTCATTTTATTACTATAGTTGTAATTAATGATATAAAAAATCTGAATATCAATAAACAATCTTGACAAATATCAACCTCTTGATTAAGAATACTTTTCTGTAAAATATAGCTTAATTTCTTATCTTTATTATACTAATGCATTTTATGCTGTTTGGGACAGGGAATTGCAGGAAGCATTTTTCAGTGTGGAATCAATGGAATAAATCGTGCATAGTCATAGAGGTAATATTTATGCCAGGTAGTGAAATTATAGCTGTCGGAAGAGTCCAGGGCGTAGGATTTCGTTGGTTTGTACAGGATTGTGCTAACCTGAATGGAATTAAAGGCTACGTTAAAAATATGCCAGACGGGACAGTCCTGATAATCGCAGTTGGAAGTTCAGCAGCATTAGAAAACTTTATTCAGGATGTTAAGCAAGGCAACCGGCATGCACAAGTTAAGCAGTTAATAGTTAACGAACTTACACATTATACGGAATACGAGGATTTTATCATTGCATAATATAAAAACGTACATTCTTATAGCACTCTGCCTGTTGATGATGGGTTTTACTCAGTTGCAGGCAGTCAATTATCAAATCCATACAGTTAAAAAAGGGGATACCTTGTATGGTTTGAGTAAACGCTATGGTGTAACAGTTAAAGAAATACAAACTCTCAACAATCTGAGCGGCAGTAAGCTTTCCATCGGACAGGAACTTAAAATCAAACCCGAAGAACCAAAACCCAAAACTGTAAAGAAACCTGTACCCAAAGTTACCACAAAAACCGAAACGACACCCAAGCCCGTGACCTCGGTTCCCGCAAGTACTCCTGCCTCCACAGAAGAGCCTGATGCTAACAGACTGGCGAGTCTTCCGGAAGAATATTATCACCTGGTCCTGCCAAAGGAAAACCTCTACAGGATTGCCCTGAATGCCAATATCAAGCTTAGTGAATTACTTAGATACAACGATTTTGAAGATGAGAATGTTGTCATTCATCCAGGGCAGAAAGTTATCATTAAAGACCCCGCCACATATAAGCAGCCGGTAAGTATAATTGTTAAGAAACCGGATACGGAAGAACCGGTACAAACAGAGACTTCTCAAATCACAAAACCGGATTCTGTCTTAATGGAAAAAGTATATATTGTGCAGCGCAAAGATACTCTGTTTAAAATTGCCCGTGAAAATAATATGACCGTTGAAGAATTAAAACGCCTGAATCACCTGACTAGCAATGCTATCAGCGTCGGACAAAAACTCTATATAGTCACCTCTGCAAACGGCTCTGCCCAACAACCGGTGCCTGAAATCATCACAGAAGAAGATCTGAAAGCAAAGGTAGTACTAAGAACTGATTTAATCATGCCTGTTGATGGCAAGATATTATCCGAATACGGTATCCGCAATGGCCGCCCCCACAAAGGCATAGACCTTGGAGCACCTAACGGAACTCCTGTTTTTGCTGTTTTGGATGGCACTGTTGTGTATTCCGGACTTCAGGGTAATTATGGTAATGTTGTTGTCCTTGAACATCCTGATTATGTAATGACTGTCTATGCTCACAGTGAAAAAAATCTGGTCGTTGTGGGTGAGAGTATAAAACAAGGTCAGATTATTGCGACAGTTGGTTCAACCGGTAATGCAACTGCTCCGCATGTACATTTTGAATACCGCATCAAAGGAAAAGCAATTAATCCCCGTAAGGTGCTTCCCCTGGGAAAATGATTCAGAGAGGTATGTAAATGCAGAGAAAAAGAAAGGATTCGGTTTTTTCCGATAAAGCTCTGCAAAATTATTTAACCGAGATTTCCAGATTCAAAGCCCTGCCCCGTGAAGTTGAGCAGGAATTGGCAGTAAATGCCAAAAACGGGGATAAAGAAGCACTGAATAAGCTTATACAATCCAATCTCAAATTTGTCGTTAAGATAGCTACCCGCTACCAAAACAGGGGATTGTCTCTGTCTGAATTGATAAGTGAAGGCAATATTGGGCTGATTAAGGCAGTGGAGAAATTTGATCCCGAAAAAGATATCAAGCTTATATCCTATGCTATCTGGTGGATAAGACAAAGAATTATGCTGGCAATTTCAGAAAAATCATCTATGATACGTGTTCCGCTTGGAAAAAGCAGTCAGGCAAACAAACTTAAAGCTGTTTCTGACAAAATGTTTTCTATTACGGGAGTAGCTCCCTCTGATAATGAACTTAGTGAAATCCTGGATATTGATACCAAAATGATTGACAGCCTGCGGAGTAATGTGATTGATACAGTTTCTATAGATGAACTGACTGCTTCCTCCGGTAACCCGGACATCAATATAAGTAATAATATCGAAGATAAGAGTACTCTTGACCCTCAAACCCTGTATTACCGTGAACGCATCCAGAAAAAGCTTAAACATGCCATAGACAATCTGGAGACCAGGGAAGCAGATATTATCCGTAATTATTACGGTATCAATAAAATGCATAAAGCAGAAAACTTTGCCCAGATTGCTGAGAAAATGGGGCTGTCCAGAGAACGAGTAAGACAAATTCAGAAAGAAGCTCTAAAGAAAATACTCAGTGATTTAAAACCTGAAGAAGAAAAACTCGTGGATGCATTTATTGAAGAACATAATTATGATTAGATAAATTATGCAGGGAGATACAAATGTTAAACTTTAATGAAATGCTTGAATTGGTTAAATCCAACGAACGTAAAAAAGTAATTATTGCAGCTGCTCAGACAGATTCAGTTCTGGATGCAGCAATATTAGCATACAGGGAAGGGCTGGCAGATAGTATCCTGGTTGGCGACGCTGAAGCAATCCGGACAATACTAAATGAAATGGCTCCGGAGCTTGTAAGTAAGTTTGAAATTATTGATTGCGGGAGTGACTTGGCAAGCGCTGCCAAAATATCTGTTGAGTTGGCTCAAACCGGCAAAGGGCATGCAATTTTAAAGGGTAAGACTGATACTGCAGTACTTTTAAAAGCTGTTCTAGATAAAGAAAAAGGACTTCGAACCAGCGATGTAATCTCTGATGTATTAGCATATGAGCATCCTGAAGGTATAAAATTCATGAGTGACGGAGGAATTAATATCCTGCCCGACCTCAATGAGAAAATTGCTATCATCCGCAATGCTGTTCAGGTTGCACATGCTTTTTGCATCCCCAATCCCAAGGTTGCCCTGCTTTCGGCAGTGGAAGCTGTTAATCCCAAAATGCCATCTACAATTGACGCTTCTCTCATCTCAATGATGAATTCCAGAGGTCAGATAAGCGGTTGCCAGATTGATGGTCCGCTGGCTTTTGATAATGCTATTGATATTGATGCTGCCAAAACTAAAGGGATTGTTTCTCCTGTAGCAGGTAAAGCCGATGTTTTAATAGTACCTAATATTGAAGCCGGTAATATCTTTGGAAAAGCACTCACGTATTATTGTCATTATCGTGTGGCGCATGTAGTTATGGGGACAAAAGTGCCTATTCTGATACCTTCCAGAGCAGATGACGGAGAAACCAAAATGCTCTGTATGGCTATGGGTCTTCTCTGTATGTAGATAACATGCCAATCAAAATCATCTGTCCCGGAAAAACCAGGGAAACCTGGATTAAACAAGGAATTGAAGAATATCAGAAAAGACTTAATCCTGTCTGGAAAATAGATTGGCAGGAATTAAAAGACGCTTCTCTTAAGTCTGAAAACACCATTGTAAAAGTAAAAAAACAGGAAGCCCTGATAATAAATAAAACCATTTCAACTGATGATTATATTATTGCCCTGGATGAAAGAGGCAAAAACCTTGATTCCATCAGTTTTGCCCACACATTGGAAGAACTGGTTATGACCAAAAGCATTGTATTTGTAATCGGTGGCGTTTATGGACTTGACAGCTCTGTGCTTAACAGAGCAAATTTAACACTTAGTTTTTCATCTTTCACCTTTCCGCATCAGTTAATCAGGTTGATTTTAATGGAACAGCTTTATCGTGCCTGGACGATAATAAGCGGCAAGACTTATCATTATTAGAAAGGACGTTTTAATGAATATTCCCTTCTCCGCCGAATCTTTAATAGTATTCCGACAAACATTATTGATAATGCTTCAAGGTATGACAGGCATCTTCATTTTTATGGGTGTTTTTTATTGCCTGATAAGCGTTTTGAATTACATTTTTAAGCATAAGACAATCGAGGAATAATGAAAAAACTCCATTTTCTATGGATAATTATATTAGCTGCTTCCTCTCTGATGGCAAAGGTGACCATCACTCAATTAGGAACGGACAGCTACAAAGTAGTCTGGGATATTTCCACCTGGACGTTAAGCTCTGAGAGTGAATACAGTAGCATAAATATGTCTGAAACAGGTGTTCCGGGTGAACCGGGTGCTCCGCTTTTACCTTTTGATGAATGCAAGGTTGCAATTCCTTTTGGCGGTTCTGTAAGTATTAGCATTTCACAACAATCTGCCAGGGATATCCAACTGGATAAACGCATACTGCCTGTACCACAGGTTATCAGGAACCAGGAAACTGATGCATATAATTACGCTATTGATGAAAGACTTTATGCTGCAACAACTAAGGAAATACTTACAATTCTTCCCAATCAGCGTTTCCGTAAGCTGTCTTTTGTCCCAATCAGAATAAATCCTTTCATTTACGATGGCAAACACAGACTTACTGTTGTTTCCAAAGTTGAGTTCATTGTTACAATAGATGGTAATTTACAATTCAGAAATGCAGAACCTGAGGATGAACTGACAGAACTCATTGCCAGACAGACTATAAATCCTACACAGGCAGCTTTCTGGCAAACAACTGATAGGGAAAGGGTAAATTATGCAGATTTTAGTTTATCTGATGTCTGGGTCAAGATTGAAACAGATAAAGATGGCATGTTCAAAATCACTCCTTCCCAACTCAGTATGCTGCCCATAACAGATATTGACCCTGCAACCTTCCGTTTATTTACCACCGGTGGTGAAGTTCATCCTGCTTCTATTGGCTATCAGGGACCTGTATTCAGGGAAGTTCCGATATTTGTTGCCGGAGAAAGTGACGGTATATTTAATTCATCTGACTATATCCTTTTTTACGGCAGAGACAGGAATGGATTGGAAATGAACCAGAGCATTTCCGGGGCTCAATATATCAATCCTTATTCCAAAGATGTCTGCTACTGGCTGACGTTTGGTGGTTCATTCACAGAGAATCCATTAAGAATACCCTTAGCTGCAGCAGAAATCAGCTTTGATGCAGCTGCTGCTTCAACACCGGAAACAGTAAGAATCGAAAACGAAACCTACCAAAGAAAACCTATTGGTTTTGAATGGTTTATGGGTAAGTTCTTTGGAAACAGTTCCTCGGAATACAACTATTCCATTGATTTGGAAGACATTGACAACACACAAACTCAGACATTATCCCTGCTGCTGAAACAGGAATATCTCAGTAATGGCTCAAGTGTGGTCCACAGGGTCAGATTAAAAGTTAACGGGGCACAATTGTTAAATACTTCGGGCAGTATCCAGGAATGGTCATGGGTAGGCATGTCACCTATTACAATTACTCATACGGGTCAGTATTTTGCATCAGGAAACAATTCCATTGCAATGAATATACTAAGAACCGGTACTGATAATCTTTTTCTTGATTATTACCAGGTGGCTTATCAGAAAAAACTGATTAAAAGAGGTAAACAATTCACAGTTTCTATTCCGTCTGCCATGGCAAACCAACGAATAAAGTACAATTTTACCGGTAACAATACCAATCTTCGCATTTTCAAAGCTGATGTCACTACCGGTTATTATAATGTAGTAGAAATTCCTTATTCTGTTGAGACAGGGGGATTTAATTTTATCGGCAGCGGATTAACCAGTTCCAGGTTTATTGTAGTCCAGGAATCTGAGTATTTTACACCCGCTTCCGTACAACAAATTGATGTTGTGAACCTGGCTGTGGAGAGTTCTCCTGTTAATAACATTATAATAACTCCTACTGAATATCTCCAGCAGGCAGATTATCTGGCAGCTTTCTATCAGCAAAACTTCAACAAAAACAGCAAAGTTGTGCAGCTGCAGGATGTATTCAATCAGTTTAATGCCGGAATGCCTGATCCTAATGCCATCCGGTTGTTTATAGAAAATTGTCTGGAAACATACCCGGCTCCTGGACCTGCTTCTGTTACCTTACTCGGTTCAGGTACTATTGACTGGCGTAATTTCTCAGGACAATCTGCCACGAAGAACAAAATAATAGTGTATCAAAAAGGCGAGTCCACCTCCGATGATTATTTTGGTATGTTCAATACTGAACTGTATCCTGAGATAGCTATCGGCAGATACCCGGCAAAAACAGCCGATGAACTTAATACAATGCTCTCCAATCTGGACAGATATGTAACCCAACCCGAACCGGGAATATGGAGAAACAGCCTGGTGTTTTTGGCTGATGATGAGTTTAACGGAGCTACAACCGGTGAATATTCACATTCAGAGCAATTGCAGGACACATCCAATTATATCAATAAAAGTGTTTTGATTGATAAGATTTTTGCCATTGACTATGAATTTGACGAATTCCAGAATAAACCTACAGCCCGTGATGATATGATGAAAGAAATCAATGATGGCAAATTGATATGGTACTATATCGGACACGGCTCTTTTGATACCCTGGGTGCCGAGGACTATTTCAAAGGCGCTTTGGATATCGGGCGCTTCAATAATCCGGATAAGCTTCCTCTGTTTGTGGCTGCTTCCTGTGATATAGCCCAGTTTGACAGCTTTTTGTTTGATTCTTTGGCTGAAAAAGTAGTTCTGCTGAATAATAAGGGTGCCATTGCTTCCATTGCTGCCACCAGGGAATGTAACGGACCAAGCAATGTGGCTCTTCTGAAGCAATATTACAAATTCTCTCTTAATTTAAGAAATCCTATCGGCTATTCTCTGGTTAATGCCAAGGCTTCTTATACCGTATATACCAGCAATAATGAAAAATACAATATCCTTGGAGACCCGCTGCTGTTGATCACAACTCCTGAAAGAGACAGCACTTTAACTGTGGAAACTCCTGCTAAAGATGATGTTCTTAATGCCCGTGAACAGGTTAATATCCAGGGACAATTCTCGGGAACAGGACTTAATCAGGATGCTTCTGTCTACGTCTTTGATAATGAAGTTACAAAAACTATGCCCAATAATTCTCTTTACACTTTCAGGGGTAAGTCTCTGTTCAGAGGAGATGTGACTGTTACTAATTCGCAATATAACGCCGGTTTTGTTGTTCCTGACGATGTAACGACCGGTAACACAGGTCTGATTATGACTTATCTCTGGAATCCACTTCAGAATAAAGATTATGTCAATTACCGGTCTTCTGTGGCTTTAAGTGACCAGGCAGTCTCTGTTGTTAATCCTGACGAGCCGGAAATCCTGCTTTATCTTGATGACATGGATTTCGTTTCTGGTGATGTTGTAAGTGCTAATCCTGTCCTGATAGCCAAAATATCTGATGCAAACGGTATCAATGTCACTGATTCACCGGGGCACGGAATCCTGCTGATTATGGACCAGACAGTCTCATCTACTAATGTAACCAATTATTTTACTAACGATAAGGATTCCTTTACTTCCGGCACACTGACCTATCCTATAACCGGTTTGAGCGAAGGAAATCATATGCTTCAGCTCATTGCTTTTGATAATTTCAATCAGCCCTCTGTGGCTGCCATTGATTTTGTAGTCAGTAAATCGAAATCATTTGTCGTGGAAAACTTCCTGCCTTATCCTAATCCCATGAAGAAAAGCGGTTGGTTTACCTTCACAATTTCTGAACCTGCAGATGTAAAAGTAAGCATCTACACTATCAGGGGCAGAAAGATAAAGACTATCCAATATTCTGCATCCAAAGGCTACAACCAGATACCGTGGGATGGAAGAGATGCTGACGGAGATTATTTAGCTAACAATACTTACTTCATAAAACTGACAGCCAAATCTTTAACAGGCAAAGGAAAAGCAGAAAAGACAGAAAAACTGGTAATCTATCATTAATTAAAATACAAAAGGGCAGTCAATCGACTGCCCTTTTTTTATCTGGTAGGTTTATATTTAATTTACTCTATATCTGATATCACCTTTGTCGAAGAAGGCTATAATCTGTTTGGCAGCTGCCACTCCGGCATTGATATTGGCTTCTTCGGTCTGGGCACCCATTTTCTTGGGAGTAAAGAACACTTTATCTGCATATTTTTCCCTGAGCAGAGCTACGTTTTCAGATTCCACATCAGATACGTATTTAAAGCCTTTCTTTTCTTCCAGTGCCCTGACCAGATCATCTTCATTGATAACTTCTTTACGGGCTGTATTGACCAGTACAGAGTGGTTTTTCACCAGGCTGAGCAGACTCCAGTTGATAGATTTCTTGGTTTCTGCATTAGCAGGGATGTGCAAGGAAATGTAGTCTCCTACGCTAAAGATATCTTCAATCCTGGTAAGACGTTTTACTTTGGCATCGATAAAGACATCATCAGACAGATATGGATCAAAAGCATAAACGTCCATACCTATTCCCCGGGCTATTTTGGCGCAATATCTGGCAACCCATCCGAAACCATAAAGAGCCAGGTTCTTGCCTGATAATTCTGTACCGGATTTGCCATTGAATTTACCTCTTGCCATGTAAATCATCATTCCTATGGCAAGTTCTGCCACAGCATTGGAATTTTGCCCCGGAGTGTTCATGGCAACCACGCCGTGTGCCGTTGCAGCAGGCAGGTTTATGTTGTCATAACCTGCTCCGGCACGCACGACTATTTTCAGTTTTTTAGCAGCATCCAATACTTTCTCATCCACAATGTCGCTGCGGATAATCAATGCTTCCGCATCAGTAACGGCTTTGTAAAAGTCATTTACATCCGTATAATTTTCCAGCCATTCGTGCTGGTACCTGGCAGCATCGAGTTCTTCCTTAATCTTTTGCACTGCTTCTGTGGCAAAAGCTTTCTCAGTAGCTATTAAAACCTTTGGCATAATGTATCTCCTTATTTGTTTTTTTTCTGAGACAAGAATGTAACTTTCCAATTTAGTTGTCAATAGAATAATTATACAATGAATCTTAATAAAATTTGCTTGCCAAAAAAATAGCTGCATGGATTGAATGACCTGATTGTAAATATAATATCACAACACATAAAAGGAGAACTCCCAATGCGTTATTTAGTTGCGTTAGTTATTATTATGATGAGCTTTAGCTTATCTGCTCAAATCGATATGAACATGAACACACCTGAGGGCAGTGTTTATATGTCCCTTAAAGGCATGCAGGAAAAGGGAAAGATATCAACCGGCGATATTATAGATTTGATTGCTGAAAAACTCGATAAATTAGAGAAGGAAGTCCACGTTAAACTCAATAAAATCGACCAAAAACGTGCAGAAAATTTAATGACAGATGTGTACAATCTGCTTTCCCTTTTACCTACAACTCATACTGTTAATTATGAACAGACTGCCTCAGGTTCTACTGCTCCAAACTCCGGAACAGTTAACATCAATATGAACATCAGCGGAATGGATGCTCCACAAGACCACAAACCAGATCTCAAACCCCAGCATCATGAAGAACAGAAACCACCTGCTTCTACCAGAAAAGCTATCTCTGAAACGGAATTCAATTCACTTGTAAGTAAAATCAAGGCAGAGAGTTTCGCAGATGACCAGATGCGTGTTTTGCGCACTGCTGCCAAGAATTACAGATTCAACTGCAATCAGATTATCCGCATTATCGGACTTTTCAACATGGGTGATGAAAAACTCGATGCCCTGCGCATTGCCTATCCGGAAGTCACTGACCCTGCTAATAATTACAAAATACTGGATGCTTTCACTTTTTCTGACGATAAAGAAGAAGCAGAAGACATCATAAATCCATAAAAAAGCTATGAAAATATCCGAACTTTTGCAGCTGCTGAATAAACTTGCACCGCAGGGTTTGGCAACTTCCTGGGATAATGTCGGCCTGCAGGTTGGTCTTCCCGACTGGCAGGCAGACAATATCCTGCTTACCCTTGACGTTACACAATCTGTTGTGGATTATGCAATTAAGAACAAATATAACCTGATTATAAGCCACCATCCGTTTATCTTCAGACCGATAAATTCTGTCACAAGACCTGATATTCTGGCTCTTGCAAAGCATAACATTGCCGTCATTGCCATGCATACCAATCTGGATGTGGTTCCCGAGGGAGTGAATTATGCCCTGGCTGAAGTCCTTGGATTAAAGATAACCGGCAGACTTAGTGATGAGACAGGCAGCACCTGGTATCATGGTTCTGTTATGGTACCACCTCTATACATTGATAAACTGGCAGAAGCTATCCACATTGCCGGAGCAGGCAGAATTGGTTTATATGACAGATGCAGCACAAGGCACGATATTACCGGAACCTTCAGGGCTCTGGAAGGCAGCAGTCCCTTCATAGGTAAACAAGGTAAATTTGAGAAAGTAGATGAGATAGAACTCGAGTTTATGGTTGATAGCTTTAACCTGACTGCTGTTAAGAAAGCCATTGCAGACAACCATCCCTATGAAACACCGGCTGTTTATTTTACCGTAGTTGAAAATACTAATCCCGCTTATGGTCTTGGTTTGATTGGTGAATTGGATATAGGAATGAAGCTTACCGCTTTTGCTGAGTATGTAAAATATAAATTGAAAGCTCCTTATGTCCAGCTCTGGACTGCAGACAAAGGTAAAACATCTGAAGTTAAAACAATTGCAATCTGCGGTGGTGCAGGCGGAAGTTTAATACACAAAGCAACCGGTAAAGCAGATGTATTTGTGACAGGCGACATCAATTATCATGCCATGCTGGAAAGTAAAATCCCTCTCATCAATGCAGGACATTTCTACACCGAATATCCTATCCTGAATAAGCTTAACATCATGCTAAAAGAACAGAACATTGAAACTTCAGTTTACCCTCTTAAAAAGCACGAAATAAATAACAATCTGCTGATTTAACCTACCTGTGAGCCGTGACCCTGTAGAACTTTGAATAAGGACTTACGGGAGGTACGTTCCTGTATACTTCATTATCCGGAGTCATAGTGATAATTAATGTCCAGTCATCAGGAAATATGCCATAGGGATCTTCGGAAGCATAAACTGAATAATAATCAGCACCATAAACTGCACTCCAGAATAACTTTACGGTCACACTATCCACATACGATACAATTACTTCCGGAACCCCTATATATGTAGCTCCCGATGTAGTAAAGTCCTGCATAATTCTGTACAGTAAACTATCTCGCTTACTTGCTCCGCTTCCGTCCACAAGCTCAGCCAGGCAATAGGAAAAGACGAAAGATTTTTGCCCGAAAGTATCGTAATTCTGGACTGCCACATTGCCGTAATCGGATTCTATAAAAGCAGTTACAGCAGATAAACCGGGAGTGTATTTATCCATAGATTCCAGCTTAGTCTGCGTTGTAGAGGTGAATACAATATCATTTGTACAGGCAATATCCTGACCTTGCAGGCTGTTTATTCCGTTATTAGAGCCATCCTCTGCATCTTCAATACCCAGCAGGGGCCAAAGCACATCTGCTCCTGACTGTCCTCCACCCACGTCGGCAAGATAATTACCAATATCAAAACCTATAGCATCATTGCCTTCAATATACAGTCTACCGCCTTCCATAAGATAGTTCCTTACTGCATCATACATCTGCATGCGGTCAAACCTTGTCACATTATTACCCGATGTTGTTACCATTCCATAGGATAAGAAAACCGCTGAAAAAGTTGCAAAAGAATATGGGAACGTTGTGCTGTAATAAACAGAATGACCCTGGTTTATCAATGTATCCCTGATTCTCCTGCCACTGTATCCCGCTTGTGCTTTTCCTTCCCAGACAAATACCCCGCCGGCATTTATCATCAGGCTGAATGTCATCGTTTCTCCTGAAGTTACAGGTAAATCCGTTACCACGGTCAGAGTGCAGACTACTGCTTTTGTAGTTGCAGTGGCTGAAACCCGGCAGGCAAATGCATCACTGAGGATATCATACCCGTCTGCAGGTAAAGCTCCGTAATATGTATCGCTAGTAATTATGATATCGGAGTCGCTTGTAGAAAGAATATATGCTACGGTATCAGCGCTTACTCCATGTGTGTAATTGCGTATTTTAAAGTTTAGGGAAAAGATCTCATCCGGTTCCAGTGCCAGATTGCCGTTGAAGTCCGACGGTGCATAAACTTCAGCTAAGCCAAGCCTTAGCTCCTGGTCAACGATTGGACTTGCTTCCGTAAGAGCTGCGTAGGCATTAAGCATTCCATCGCCCAGAAGATTGGCATAGCCTGGGTTGACAGCGTCAACATCAATGCAGGTTGCAATTAGCTGATTTACCACTTGCTCACTCGTCCAATCATGATGGGCAGAGCGGATTAAAGCTGTCAGCCCGGCAGCAATCGGGGAAGCATAGGAAGTGTAGCTTGCCAGTTGTACTGAGCTGTAACCACCGCTAAGGGAAGTAGAATACATTCCTTCTGTGGGAACGCACACATCTATTTGGCGTCCATAAGTCCTGTTGGGTGCTTTTACACCTGAATTTAACACAGAAGTTACAGCTATAACACCCGGATAACCGGAAGGATAAAGAATTGTTGTGGTCTCAGTATTTCCGGCAGCAGCGACGATTATACTCCCCAAGCCGGATGCATAAATGATAGCATCTTCATTTGCCTGAGAAAATGATGAACTGCCTGCTGAGTAATTAATAGCATCAGCTCCGTTTTCTGCTGCATAGATGATTGCATCGTAACCTCTGTAGAGTGCTGATGAACCGGGATAAGAACAGGATATTGGCATCAGAGTTATGTTCCATGGAATTGCCGAAATCCCTCTTGTGTTATTGGTTACGGCTCCCGCTAATCCTGCTACTGTAGTTCCGTGTCCATATGCATCAATCGGGTCCTTGCCTTCGTCACCACTGCTGTTCAGCATAAAATCCCAGCCGATTAAATCATCAACCTTGCCATTATTATCATCATCAATCCCATTGATGTCACCCGGGTCAAAAGCCCATTGTGTGCCTGTGTAATATATTGTAACACTGTCATTATCAGCATCTTCACCCAGGTTATTCCAGATATTGCCGGTTAAGTCTGCATGTTTCCAATTCACACCTGTATCCACTATGGCAAGAATGACTCCCACTGAGTCGTCTTCGCCCTTTTGAATATCCCAGGCTGTGGAAGCATTAAGAGCAGTAAGATAACTGCTGGAAGCATATAACGGGTCATCCGGAACAGCCATTATTTCATCTATGAAACTTGGTTCCGCGTAGTCAAAATATCCTATTTTCATTAGTATTTCTGCTGCTGTATATGGACTTATATCCTTCTGATAGTCAATCTGATAGATAAGAGAAAGGTCAGGCAGACCCGGTTTGTACTTCTTGGGATTAAACTGAAAACGTAAATCAATATCCAAAACTTTTAATTGGGCTATAACTCTGTCTAAATCAGGAATTCTAAAACCTGATATAAATTTATTATGTAGGAGGGATTTATATTCCTGCTTAAATTTTATAACAATTCGGTTGGATTCATAAGTTGTTTGTGTATTTGGAATATCCATGGCAGGAAGCAGATTGTTGAATAATAAAAACAATACCAGAGATAATAAATTTGTCTTTGTTTTCATCCTATCTCCTTCAGCTATAAGATTATAGTATATGTTGTTTATTGATATTTTACAACCTTAATCTTTTCAGTAGCAACTCTTGGTCAATGATATTATAATGTCTGATTCAATATATACAGACTGTTGCAAAGATGTCAATAAAAGTCTGTTTCAGTATCCTTGCGTCTACTATTATTCCCATACATGACTTAGATGATTCATCGGTTTAGGAAAGGAGATGCTAGGGGTATCTAAGGGGAAACCCCTTAGATACCCCTTAGAAACCCCTTACATCTCCCAAGGATTGAATAAGGTAGAAGAAGGGGAAATTACTCTATGGTATAATAAGGATAGTGCCGTCATACCGGACTTCACACAAGATTATAATGACAGTTTAGTACACAAAGCTTCCGGGAGTCCTTTTTGCCAACGAAAACTATAATGTTTAATTTTACCTCAGGGCAAAATGGACTTCGGGCATAACTCAGAATCTTAATCTATATTAGCGTGTATATTGGCGAAGTCCATAATTCCCTTGAGAAAGGAGTCCAATTGAACTTTCATTGGAATTATGTACTCCTGCAAGCTGGAATTGTTATTTCCTGAAGTCCATAAGGATTACACAGTTTCGTCCTACGGACTTGCTTATAGTAGAAAATGACCATTAAAACAATACGTGTCAAATTCCTTGACGCAAAATAGTTTATATACATGTTATGAACTTATGGATTTTGAGAAGTTTATCTCCGACCCGGAAGGATTCAGCGCTGAGATAAAGAAGCATATATACAAAGCTCTGCAGACTGCGGTCAAGGGTGAATACTCTGCTCATAAGGATTATCCGGTCTATTGTACGAAGAAAAAATACAGGCAATCCACCATGACAGAAGGGCTGCCGATTTTAATCCCTTCCATCCCGGATGTGATTCTGGACTGGGCTGGGATTGAAGATAAATCCATTACTCACGATGACCTTCTCATCCTGGATTTGGAAACAACCGGACTGCGCCGTGGCGGTGGCATGATAGCCTTTATGATAGGTCTGGGCTATTATGAAAATGATAACTATGTCGTGGAGCAGTATTTCCTGCCTGAGCCCGATGCCGAAATTAACGCTTTTGACCTTATCCTGCCTCATCTGGATAAGAAAGCCGTGCTTGTCACCTTTAACGGCAAGACCTTTGACCTGCCTGTTTTGGAAAGCCGCTTCCTGCATAACCAGTTGTGGATAGATTTGCGCAGTAAGTCGCATATAGACCTGCTGCACCTCGCCAGACGTCTATGGAAGAAGAAAGTGCCGTCCTGTGCTTTGGAAACGCTGGAGTACTACATTTTGGGGCATATCAGGGACAAAGAGCTGGATATTGAGGGCAGTATTATTCCACAGACTTATTTCCAGTTCCTGATAACCGGCGACCCGGAACTATTACAAAGGATTTTTATCCATAACCAGACCGATGTTTTGCACACTGCTGCGCTGTTTGCCATGATTTGCGAACAGATAGATTATCCACTACCTGCAGACAGAGACATACGCATCGACTATCATGCAGTCGGCAAGCTTTACCAGTCGCAGGGCAGGAAAGACGAGGCTATGAACATCCTGACTGCCCTGGTAGATGAGAATTATATTACTCCTGAATTGGTCTATGACCTGGGTATAATGCACAAGAAAGATAAGCGCTTCCCCGAAGCGGAAAGCTTTTTCCGGCAGGGTACAGACCTCTTGCACAATCCCAGTATGCTGGAATTGAGCATTATCCTTGAACAACGCAACAAAGACTTCGAACAGGCATTATTAGTTGCAGAAGCTCTTTCATTCAATCTATTGGCAGATCCCTATGGCAATGCCAAAAAACTTACTGATTTGGAAAAACGCATCGCAAGGCTGAAAAACAAGATGGATAAACCCGTAAAAGAGTAGAACACGAAACACACGAAAAAGACGAAAAACACGGAAGGTAAATAAGCAAGGAAAGGTATTGGATGGATAAAAAGATTTTATCTGAGAAAAGCCTGGTCGGCAGTTTAGTGAGAATAGGGTTGCTGCTACTTATCACTGTAGGCAGTCTGTTTATCCTTGTCATGATTTACAGCGTTATCATTGGAGATTTCCCTCGTGATAAGAATAATACAATCCTTACATTTAATCCCGACCTTATGCATGGTCATGGCAACTCAAATCACTCTGTTGTGAAAAAACCAACTTTACTGGAGTCAATCAAAGATATGTACATGATTCTTAGGTATGGCAATACCGCAACCCCAGTTCAAATTATTCACCCAAGAGGCTATCACAAGGCGGAGTTTACCGAAAAAATTGTCTTTTATAGTCCATTTATTGTGAATTGGGATAAAAAACTGACGAAGTTCTGCCAAACTACTGGATTTAAAGGAGACACAGACAGAAAGGGAGTTAAAGGCTATCAACACACGCAGAAGCATACTTTTTACACAATGGAGGGTACCTTTAACCTTGCCGAACCCACAGATACCGTTAGCTTCAGGAGCAATGCCGACTTTCTGTTGAAAAACATCCTGGCAATGTACGGAGGAGATAAATCAGGAATTAAACTGAATAAACAACGAATCTATTTTTCCCCCTACCTTTTTTTTCCCCCCAACCATTTAAGTAATAATAAAGAAGTGCCTACCTATAAAACCTCTTATGAACAGCTGCTGGGACGAAAGTATTGTTCTGAAATAGGCTTTTACACTGATTACAGATTGGATATCAGTTTCATTAAAGTCACAAAGAAATATCAAATAATAAACTCATTGTTTGAAATGCCTGAGTTGATACCGCAAGACAAAATCGGAAGAGAAGCTGCACTGCATTTGGCTGAAAAAACCATGCTAAGGCACAACAAATTTCCTGTTTCTACTCTTGATAAATATAAGGCAAAGATTTGGAAAGAATATATCATCAGCTACCCCGAGACTAAAAGCCCCTACTACTTTTACGTTCAATCCGTCTGGCACATAAATTTCCCGGGTGCTTTGTATGAGAATAGTACAATAAGAGGGATCGACATTAATTATGATGATGAATATACGGTTGATGCTTACAACAAAAAAATCAACAGGCTATATGAGTACCCGCATTAAAAGACTTGGATTAGAGGTATAGATGAGAAAAGTAACAATCACACGCAACTATATGCCCAATGCGGAAGGCAGCTGCCTGATTGCTTTTGGCAATACGAAAGTAATCTGTACTGCATCTGTGGAAAAGAAAGTTCCGCCCCATGTGGATGAAACCAAATCAGGCTGGCTGACAGCTGAATATGCGATGCTGCCGCGAAGTACCAATACCAGGAACAGACGGGACGGGATTGGCAGAGTCAACAGCCGCGGGATAGAAATCCAGCGCTTGATTGGACGCAGTCTCAGGCAAGCAGTTGATTTAACCAGGATGCCGGGTTATACGATTACTGTGGATTGTGATGTCCTGCAGGCGGATGGCGGAACGCGGACTGCTTCCATAACCGGAGGCTGCATTGCTGTCTATGATGCAATTCAAACTATGCTGAAGCAGAAAATGATTACGGAAAATCCTTTTAAACAATGGATTGCTGCCATCAGTGCAGGAATAGTTGATGGCAAGCCGATAGTTGATTTGGATTATGCCAATGACAGCCGGGCAGAAGTGGATATGAATGTGGTAATGACGGAAAGCGGTGAATTCGTGGAAGTTCAGGGCACCGGAGAACAGGGTACATTCAGCAGACAGCAACTGAATAAACTGCTTACTTTATCTCATAATGCCATTAACAAATTGATAAACAAGCAACAGCTATCAGTGGGAGAAAAACCCTTCCCCAAGCCGATGTATGAATAAAAATATGCTGGTAGCACCTTTTTGTAAAAGGTGAAAACTACTTTAGTATAGCCTTGTAAAGACGTGTGATTTCTATCAGTAACTGATGAGGCACCATCCCCTGGATAGAAAGACCATTGATTAACCTTTGCCTGATTCCTGTGGATGAAACAGGATTGGGTTTACAGTTCACGAAAGCGAAATCATTGAGCTGTGAGGTGACAGAACTGTCAGCACTATATCCCGGACGGGCAGCAATCAGGAAGCGCACATTGTCCTTCAGCCAGTTAAAGTTTTGCCAATTAGGCAACTGAGCCAGATTATCCATTCCAATCAGGAAAGCAAAGTAATTCTGGGGATACAGGCTCTTTAGCTTTTGCATAATCTCATATGTAGAACCGTCGCCTGAACCGGCTTTGTCTATATCCAGGCATTTGAACCGCGGTTCAGTGGCAATTGCTCTTTCCAGCAGGCTTTTACGGGTGTCAAAATCAAGCAGGATGGTATTTTGTTTGTAGCGGTGCATACCGGCAGGAATAAACCATACTTCCTGGGCTGAACCAAGCTCCAGAACCTGGCTGGCAAGATGCAGATGCCCCAGGTGTATAGGGTCAAAGCTGCCGCCTAAGACAGCTACTTTTAAAGGTTGACCGGTTGTGTTGTACAATGCTTTTCTCCGTAAGATTAAATTAGAAATAACGGTTTAGTTTCTGAATTTCCTTACTATTGGGATACTTAACTCTCAGCTTTTCCCAATATGCGTTTGCTTCTAACATCTTTTTGTGGTAGATACTTATTTTCACTGCATAATACAGCGCTTTGCGGTCAATATTATCCTGATTGCCAAGCGCTATAATCTCATCAAAATACATCAGGGCAGAACTGTAGTCCTTCATTTTGTAGTAGATATAACCATTGTAATACTTCTTCTCAATCAGCTTGTGCTGGGCTTTGCGGATATATTCCACAGCTTCCAGATAATACTGGCTGTTGGGGAATTTGTCGGCAAAAGTGCGGAACGCTTCTATGCATTGAGCAGTTTCTGTCTGGTCATACTGAGCAGGTAATGATTCTTCATAATAACATACGCCAATGCGGAAAAAAGCCAGTTCGATCTCAGGATAATCAGGATAGCTGGTAGTCATCTGGGTATACTTGAGCCGGGCATCTGTGAATTTGTTTATTTTAAAGTAGCATTCTGCTACACGCATTAAAGCGATTGCACTGCCTGAGCTCTTTTTCTCAAAAGAGATTTCATCATACAGTTCTGCTGCACGTGCATATTTCTTTTTGGCAAAAAGTTCATTGGCTTTTGCCATCTTATTTTCTGAGCTGAGTTCAACCTTATTACGGGCACAGCCTGCCAATACAACTATCAGCAGCAGCCAGGCAATTTTCTTTAACATATAAATCCTCAATGTGTTACTTTAATGTCCACAACATATAAACCAGCGAACCAAGTATAGCGCTGGCAAGAATAGGTTCGTACCATTTCATGGCAAGCAAGCTGCCGGGATTTTCTATTTCAGGTTTGCCATCAAGCTTATATTCTTTTATGGCAACCAGCTTCTGCTCCGGTAAAGTGATCTGCTTTAAGACAAACCGATAAACAGGAGTTTGATATCTTGCATAGGAAAACAATTTACGCTTTTCACCTTTTTCTACAGACTGTTCCATGCTGAGTTCCAATAAGTCTGCCTTATTAAGTTTTAGCATCTGCAGCAGCATTTCACCATTAACGCCCCAATCAGATTCCATGGCAAGAGGAAGATTATCATTATTTAATACTCCTACCCCAATGTTGGTTTCACGCAAATCTACCTGGTGAGATAGCAGCTTTTTCCTGATTTCTCTTTCTAAAACAGGTGTCCATTCACCGCATCTGATATCAAGGAAAACAGGATTGGTAAACTCCAGAGAATCACATAAAACAGTTAAAATAGCAGGAGTCATCTGCTCAATATCAGCTATTTCTGCAATCAGAGCAGACCCTGCCAGAATAATAATCAGTATTAAACAGGTGACTCTAATTCCTGGGAGTTTATTCAAATCATTCATAAATTAAACATTAATAATCTGAGCATTAACCAGTTAAGGACAGCATGCCTTTTGCAGATATTGTTCAATTTCAGTAATTTTATCCTTTATCTCGTTGATTCTATTCTTGTAATCAATAGTAGTCATTGTCTTTGAATCATTGTAGTGAGTGTCAGAGACAGCATTTTTGAGTTCCTCAAGGTCAGATTTACTGACATCAACTTCTTTCAACATCAGATCAAGCTTATCCCTGATGGCATTAATGTCTTTTATAGCCTGATTAACAGACTCTTTGTACATAGGATAATTTTGATTGAATTGTTTCATTTCCAACTCATTCATCTGCCTTGATTCTAGAATAATTTTATTTTCGTCAATACACTGGCAGTCATTGTTTAATGCTGTTTTGTTGGTGCTGCAGGCTACAAGAGCCAGCAGGATGAACAACATAGAAAATAATCTTATCATGATAACCCCCTTATTTTTGGGATAAATGCTAATCATTTATTAAAAATGCCTTGTAGGCACGGTAAGTTTCATACAAATCTGCCTTACTGCATAATTCATATAGTGAATGCATCCCCATCAGACCGGTACCGCAATCAATAACTTCCGCACCAAGCTGTGCCAGAATACCTGCAATTGTACCGCCGCCGCCTTCATCTACTTTACCAAGCTCACCCATCTGCCAGAAAACACCTGCTTTATTAAAAGTACGGATTACTTTGGCAGCAAATTCAGCATTCGCATCATTGCAGCCGGATTTTCCACCGGAACCTGTAAACTTGGAGATACCGACTCCGTAATTAAACAACACAGCATTCTGTTTTTCGTGAACTCCGGGATAATTGGGATCTATGGCAGCTGTAACGTCTCCGGATAGAATTTGGCTGTTCATAAAGGTCTTTCTCAGATTATCGCTGCTACCATCTTCACCGTTTGCCTTAAGCAGATTAGACATAAAGTCCTGGATAAATACGGAATGAGCACCTGTATTTCCATTGCTGCCTGTTTCTTCTTTATCAGAAAAGTAGACCACCATTGTCCTGGCAGGTTTTTCATGTATAGCATCAAGCAGAGCCTGCAAACCGCTGTAGGCACAAATCCTGTCGTCCTGACCGTAACCAACCACCATACTTGCGTCCAGACCACCGTCACGGGCAAAAGCAGCAGGGACAAGCTGCAGTTCAGCTGAGATAAAATCATGCTCAGTGATGCCGTACTTATCATTTAAGAACTTTAAAGCATAAAGCTTGGCAGCTTCTTTTTCTTCTGTGCCGATATCCATTCTGCCGGAAAAGACAAGATTCATTTTGCTGGCATCAATCGCTTCTGCCAATGTCTTGGTATATTGTTCCTTGCGAGCCAGATGAGGCAGCAAATCAGGAATAATAAAAACAGGGTCTTTCAGGTCTTCACCAATCGATATATCTACTGTTTTACCATCAGCTTTTACAACAAAACCGTGCAGAGCAAGTGGTGTGGAAACCCACTGGTATTTTTTTATACCGCCATAGTAATGAGTCCGCATCACTGCCAAAGAAGTATTGCTGTCTTCATACAGCGGATTTTGTTTCAAATCTACCCGGGGTGCATCAATATGTGCTGCAACCATTTTCACGCCGCTGCTGACAGGTTCTTTACCGATGATGGCAAACGCTATGGTTTTATTGCGGAACACCTGGTATACTTTCTTCTGTCCCTTTTTACCATCCATTTGCTTAAATTGGTTCTTTTTGAGGACATCAAGGGTATATGCAATTGTTTCGCGTTCTGTTTTTGATTTGTTCAGGAAATCTTTGTAGTTTTCTGCAAAGGAATAGGCAGCTTTCTGCAGGTTTTTGTCTGCATCCTTCCAGAAATTCTTACGTTCATACAGCAAGGGGCTTTTTGCTGTACCTTTTGTTTTTGAGGGCATGCAAACTCCTTCTTTGCTATGGCAAGCCTGCCGGCTTGCCAGCATTTATTTATTTTAGAATTTATCTGCTAAGAATTAACTTATTTAATTTCCAGGATTTCAAGCTGGCGTTCACCCATAGGTGCATGAATTATAGCAACTTCTCTCAGCTTCTTTCCAAGTAAACCCTTTCCGATTGGAGATGCAATTGAAACTGCCATGATATCTTCATCTTCAGGAAAGTTAATTTCATCGACTCCAACTACATGGAACCATTGCTCTTCACCG
Source organism: Cloacimonetes bacterium UBA6097 (assembly GCA_002435865.1). GTDB lineage: Bacteria > Cloacimonadota > Cloacimonadia > Cloacimonadales > Cloacimonadaceae > UBA5614. The sequence continues at coordinate 72,107 of DIWV01000013.1, forward strand.
GTTTTCACATCCCTGGTGTGGCAGTAAAAGCCAAACCGGACAATATCCCTGGGAAAAGCACCGGAATCTATTACTTTGAGATGGGCAGACCTGCGCCTGAGATGGTCAATTTCATGGTCAATTGCCCTTTGTCTTTCCTTTGCTGATTTGTACTCGGCATTTTCACTTAAATCACCGAATTCACGTGCAATTGTAACTGCTTTGATAACATCCGGGCGCTCATTATTCATCAGATGGCTTATGCGTTTCTGTATGTTATCCATCCCGCGTTTGGTAATGTATAGGCTATTGTCCATTCACAACCTTAGGCTTTCTTCTTTTGCAATACTTTAAAAGCGGAAGTGGCAGCTTTTTTGAGCCTGGCATTACCGCTATGTGTCCAGTTTTCCACAATCGGAACCAGTTCAGGATTATAATCAGCGATAGAACCACAGAGGATTTCAACTGTCTGCGGATCTCTGGTAGAATGATATTCACGGAACAAATTCATATATGTTTTGGAATCAATTTTTTTTACTGCTTTGAGAATGGCAACATTAGTCTGAACAATGTCATGCAATGGGTATACCCATTTATTCTGCAGATGCTTTATAACTACAGGAATCACTTCCGGCTTTTGCTTAATCATCTTTATTAAAAACAGGGTTGCCTGTTTGCGTAAGGGTTCATAACTGCTTTCCAGCCAGGGATAAACCTGAGATAAATATGGTTCAGTATGTTTTTTAAAGAGGGGAAAGAACACTTTCTCAAAGATTGCGCCGATATCGTGAACACTTGCTTTGAGCATGATCTTTTCCAAAATTGGAAGATAAACTGCAGGTTTCTTGGTATAAAAACGGGACATAAAAACTATGAATGCCATTTTACCGGTATCACCCTTTTTATCCCATAGATACTGGTAAAAGGGAATATATTGCTCATGTTGCTTATTGATTTTGTGAGCCATTACCTTAACAACGAGTTGGATTACTTCATTGGGGACCCGGCCATTAACCCTTTCAGGATACCAGTTAAAAATTATTTCAAAGTCGTAGTCCTTTTTGGGTAGCTTATTTTCCAAATAATACATCGTATCCTGGGTAAGCCGTTCTTTCCAATCTATGGTAATCATGCTTCTGCTCCTTCATAACTGCACACAATTCAACTATTTATACAGATTATCATCTACTCCCGTCAAGCCTTTACTGTCAAGCAGAAAAATTAGTAACAGATTAAAGGTTTGGGATTACTACTCGTCTTTGCCTACTCCTTTTTTGAATAGCACAAAAGAATATAAAACCGGAAAGAAAATCAGGATTACCAGTAAAACAAGCAACAGGATGTTTATCCAGCCTGCACTTATGTTGAATATTCCCCTGATAAACATTACAATCCCTAATAGTACAAAGCAGTAACCACCCATTCTGGAAGTCCTGCGCCAGATTTCGTCGGAGTAAAACGTCCAGGGGGTTTTTATCCCGGCTATATAGTTGCGTGGTATTTTGGGTAAAATATTACCGAGGAATACAAACAGCGCTCCTATCAGGACAAAGATAATCTGCACTTTTCCCGCACACTCAGGATATTTGCCCAGAAGCAGAATATAAACGTGAAACAAGGCAAAGAAAAAAACCAATCCCAAAGTCATAATCGGCATCACTGCATCATAACGTTCCCTGTTTTGCCTGTAAACAGGTGATAGTTTACCGGAAAACATCATCAGCAGCAACAACCCAAGGTTAAATAACCAAAACGGAATAATGGCAGTATCCCTGGTTGCGTAACCGTCAATTTCATTCCTGATGTTCCAGTGCACCGGTATTTTGGCATCTTTGGGAATGGAATATCCCAGAACCATAACGACAACAAGCTGCAGTATCAGAATAGCGATTGCAGCCTTGAAATAAATGTGCATCTTCATTGTTGAGTCCCCTCTTTATTTATTTTAAGCAAATCAAACATTAGTGCAGCTATTTCCTGCATCACAGTGGCATTGAGCTGATAATAGATATACTGTCCCTGTTTTTCAGCATATATAAGTCCTGCATTGCGCAGGATTTTCAGATGGTCGCTGATGGCAGGTTTGGATATGGTAAACTGATCAGCAATATCACCTGCAGACATCGAGTCTTTTTTACTCAGAAGCCGGAGTATTTTCCTGCGGTTAGCATCCGCCAGCGCTTTGAATAAATCATCTTGAACCATATTCACCCCTTAAGTATTTAACCAATTACTTAACTATCTCATTTCTGTCAAGTTCCTTCTTCAAATCATATATTTACGCCTTACCTCCCTTAGTTGCATTACGGTAGCAATACGGTAGCAATACGGTATTGCTACCGTAATGCCTTAATGGAACAAATGAGATTAAGTTTACCCTGCATATGGATTTAATAGTCTGTATAAACTGCTAATTGATTGAAATAAATGCTATTTAAGGAAACAAACCTTCCTGCTGAAATGATGCGTTCCTGAGCTGGCTGTAATGATATATAATCCGCTGGCAACGGATAAACCATTATTATCTTTACCGTCCCAGGTAAAATTATTCTGTGCATTCTTCGAAATACCTGAGAAGATGGTTTTTACCTTCTGTCCCCTGATGTTGAAGATGGAAACTTCAAGGGGCAGATTATCCCTTGCCTGCCTGATTTCCAGATTGACTGAAGTACTAAAAGGATTTGGGTAGGCATTTAGCATTACGATGTCTGTAACAGGTGTTATGGAATTATCCTCAATACTGACCTGCTCGCCGAACATATCATGGAAGATATAGCTCATCAGGTTTTCCACGTCAGCCTCATACATATTAAACAGCGGGAAACTGAGCACTATTGTCTTACCTAAACCGGGTTGGTAGTAAACTCCTACAGGCATACAGTTAAGGCTGCCCTGATTAGTAGTTTCCAAATAATCCGAGCCATAAAAATAGATGTTCTGAGCGCCATTACCAGCTCCGATTGACTCAATCATATAGATGTGTCCATTCAATGGTGCAAGCGTTTTCAAAGAATCGACCGTTAAAGCGGGAAAGCCTGAATTTTGCGGGGACGCATATTTAAAGCGTGCCTGGTTGCTGTAAGCTGTATTTTGTATGCCAAAATTATCAAAGATAAAATCACCTGTTTCAAATGTATTGGGGTAGGCATCATTATTACCAAATGCCAGGGTTGGCTGATATGATGTAATCAGGATATTACCGCCAAACTGGATATACTTTGCAATTTCATCCCTGACTAAATATGGATAAGCCATATTACCAAATTCGTTGCCATGCCAGAGGATGGAAGAATAAACACCGATATCAGCAAGTTTGAGGATGCCGTCTGTTTCTGTATCAAACTGGGTTCTTGTAAAATCGTGCAAGACATTATCAAAGAACTGGTCACTGACTGCATCATTTGGAGCAAACACTGTATTTGCTGTGTTATTGCGCGTTTCATCGATCACCAGAATACCCTGATTTAAGGTTACAGCCCTGCTTCTGATAATTTCTGACGGCAAGCTTTCATGGTTTTCTGTATCAACTGCCGTGAGTTTGTAATAATAATAAACAGCATCCTGAACATTATTATCAGTATAGGAAGTTGTTGTAAGCAGGTTTGCATTGATGAGGTTAAATGGAGCATCCGGAGAAGTTGAACGGTATAATCTGTAGCCTGCAATATCAAGTTCAGAATTGGGAAGCCAGGTTAATATAACTGCATTCATTTGAGGTGATTCTGCCAGTCCTGTTGGGGTTTGGGGAACAAGATACGGAGTGAAGCTAACATTATTAGTCAGTCCTTCATTTCCGTCGCTGTCTACTGCGGCAACACCAATATAATACAAAGAATCTGATACAAGATTTGGAATGGTAAAAGTGGTTGCAGTTGTAGTGTATTGGATAGGATTCAGTTGGGAAGCAAGTTTTGCATAGACTTTATATGATACTACATCAGGTTCCATGCCAGTATCACTCCAGTTAACCAGGAGTGTATTTCCGGTTCCTGTATCTGCAACCTGAACAGAATCGACAGGTGATGGTATCTGGTCAACTGTTATAGCAGCTGCTGCTGAAGCTTTTACAGCTTCTCTTACATACTGAGGATTACAATTCGCAACAACGTCGTTAATTGAGTGATAGAATGGGCTGAACTGAGCTTCATGATAGAATATAATCGGAAATCCGGCTTGCCAGTAAAAATAACTGTCGCTAGCGTGGCTATTGGATTCAGCGTATTCTATGAAAGGAATCAGAGATGTTTGCGTATCAATAAGATTATATGCCAAATCAGCATAGCCCTCACTTCCGTCATAAGGATTTAAATGAAGTATCCAACTACCGGGAGCAGCTGTGCAATTTGCTATCATATCATATATTATCACGAGCTTTATATCATCTCCTGCCTGCAAGGTGTTCTGAACATCAAACTGGCTGCCGTACCCACCCATTTCTTCAAACGCAAAGGTAATAAACTTAATGGTGCATTCAGGCTGATAATTATTAGCTTTCATAACTCTGGCAATTTCCAGTACAGCAGCTGCTCCGCTGGCATTATCATCAGCACCGGGAGCAGAAATCATGGGGTCGCTCCCGAAAGTTATTGAATCGTGATGTCCGCCAATGATAATATACTTATCTTCATCAATGCTTCCGGGTATTGTGGCAACAGCATTGTACTGGTCGAGGTTTTCCGCATAAAAGAGCTCAGTGTGTGCATTTGAAATCCCAAAACGTAGGAACTGGTTCTTTATCCAATCTGCCACAGCAAAACGGTTGGGAGCTCCTGAAAATCTTGTAGTAAAATCCTGTAATTGCTGCATAAACCAGATGATACTATCTGCATTTACCTGATTTAACATGTCACCAAAGTCTACACGGTTAGAATTATAATCCATTAATTCCCAATCACGGGTTATTCTAGCAGATTTGAGTACATTGCTTTCTGCTTTTAACTCTTCCTGGTCTGGATACAAAGCATTAACTATTGTAGCAAAAGCCAGTAAAAAAGCAAAAAGAAGTATTCTTTTCATAACCAACACCCCTTATATTGATTAGACTTAAGCATGCGTATACATTTAACATATGCATCATGTCAACATCTTTCTCAGGTTTAGCATGTATAAAAAAAGCCGGTCATGTTGACCGGCTCAAAAGATATTTACTATAGGCTAATCTAGCTTAATGAATTTCTGTGTGATAACTTTTCCACTTACTTTGGTTTTCATAAAATACAATCCACTGGCGATGGTTAATCCTGATTTGTCTTTAGCATCCCAAACATATTTTGCACCGGGATAGACTATTATTTCCCTTACCAGTTGTCCTTTCAGGTTATAAATATTTACTTTGGAAGGAACATCAGAATTTTTAATTTCTATGTTCAAAATCCTGTTCATCGGATTGGGATATACTGAGACACTTGGTACTATTGAAAGAATATATTCATCATTGTTGCTGACCGGTGCGTTATGGGTTCCCGGGGAAGCAGGATGGATATAACCGCTGCCAAACAGCATCCAGTTTTCTGTTCCGTCTGCATATCTTCCCCATGACAAATCTGCTCCCATACCTGTTGCAGCAGTCCACTCAACATCATCCACGATGGTAATCATATCCGGAGCTATCAGATAAACTGCATCGCCGGAAGCACCAAGCTTTGTATTAATATGCAGGACTCCCTGATTGATATCTTCATCAAACCAGATAACTTTGAATCCGCCTGCAGGTATGGTTGTGCTGTCCGGTTGTGCAGAACTTATTTGAGTAAACTCTGTAACACCGTCTCCATAGTGATTATCAGTCAGGTAAAAACCGGCAAGATTGACTGCAAAAGCATTGGGATTATAGATTTCCACCCAGTCTTCAAATTGTCCGTAATTATCTGTAATGGTGCTGACATTGGACGACATAATTTCGTTAATAAACAGAATTGGAGCCTGGTATCCGATGGTTATGTTATAGACGGGAGACAAGGTTTCTATATTAAGGTTATCGGTTGCCCTGATCCTGAACTGGATAACTGATCCCGGTTCAAACATTCCGACAGACGAGGAATAAGTGCTGCCGGCAGGAGTCATATTTACAGTGTTTAAAGTGTAATTATCAATTCCCCAAAGCAATTGCACTGAAGATAAATTGTTCTCTGCATCCGTAACTTGTGCCGAGATAGTCAAAGCTGTATTAGGTTGTGCAGGATTAGGATTATACGCTACATTACTAATCACAGGTGCTGTATTTACAACTCCGTTATTTGAAGTTCCGGGTGTGCAGGGACTTGTATACCCTGCTCCGAAAAGCTGCCAGATTGCTCCTCCATCAGGCATTCTGCCTATGGATACATCATCTACATTTAATCCGGCTGCATCTACCCAGCCGTAACTATCTATAATCGTTGTCCCGTCTGTATCTATCAGATAGACCGCATCAGCAGTTCCACTCAGCTTATCATTTATATGCAAAGGTCCCTGGTCCGGGTTTTCATCAAACCAGACAACCAGATAACCATGAGCAGGAATTGTTGTTATTGCCGGAACATTTGCCGGAATCTGAGTCCACAGGTTGATTCCACCACTGTAGTGGCTGTCTGTCATATACATTCCGCCGGTATCTATAGCATAATTATTGGGATTATAGATTTCCACCCAGTCGTCAAATTCACCATTGGGATCTGCGTATGAAGCGTTCTTTGCCTGGATTTCATTGATGAGAAGTTCGCCCGGATTAGTCAGCACAGGAATCGTCATAAACTCATACTCAGCACGTTCGGGATAAAACTTACCCTGTACACTATTTTCAGCATAGATATAATACTCAATATCGCCACTGCCGATAGCAATTGTAACTCCAAACACTCCATCTGCTGCTGCACCGTCATTGTGAGCACCATCATCAAACATCTGCACCCTATGGAAAGGACCGGTGTGGTTCTGACGCCAGCCCAGATAAGCTGAAATTGCATCTGTAGCAGTCGTTGTTATTGACAAATCTGAATAGGACATGGCAACTGAAGGGGAATAATATGCTGCAGATATAGTTGGTACAATTCCCTGGAAAGAGCTATGATTGAGCAGATTTGTTGCTCTTACATTCATCAGTTGTGTTATTCCTATAACAGGTCTGGGATTGGGACCTGTTCCTGTAATTGCACCGGTTACATTGGTAAGAAAGTTGCTGTAGGAAAAGAACGGATTGGGATCTGCCTGTACAGAGGGTCCGCAGATAGCCTGAAGTTCCAAAGCACGGTTATAATACCAGTTATTGGTGATATTTTCTGCAATCATAGTCCGCATATGTGCTATATACATTCTTTTGAACATTGGGACGTTAATTATTTTATTAAGAATCGGGTAATTGGGATGAGTGCTGTTTACCAAAGGATCCAGGTTTTGCATCTGGGTAAATGTAAGATTTCCGATGGTCTGCATATTGGTAAAACCGCCAAAGCACTCATTAATGTCCCAGAGCACAGGATTAAACCTGTTGTTGTTATCTTCAAAAATGTAATAATTCTGACCGTTATTGATAGGTGAATCCAGATTAACAAAAAGATTCTCAAAAGCCAGGAACCAGAGATGCCTGTCCATATTGAGTACTGTTTCTGCCTGAGGAGTGTTATTATTGTAGATATTCAAAAAGTTGATAAAGGGAGCCATGCTTGCTCCGGAATCCAGCTCATAGTGGGATGTGTAAGAAGACTCGACGTTATCTACATAACCCCAAATCTGCCAGGGTGTCATTGCTGATATCTCTCCCTTTATTCGTGTATTATCCCCTGCCTGAAAATGAGTATCTCCGAAATAATCATCTAAATCCTGGTCGCTGGTATACACACCCTGCAGGATATTATTAATATAAACATTAGCATAATTTGATTTGGGAGCAGGCATATACTTACGTGCGATTTCGTATCCAAGGGTTTCACGAACCAGAGTTGGGTCCATAAATCCGTTGGCAAGTTTCACGGAAGCATAGGGTCCAACTGCCTGATTATTTATTACATAGTCGAGTTTGATGTTAAGTGGATTTTTTAAGCGGTTTGGACTATAGGAGCTATTGCCTTTGTAGCGTACACCTACACTGTCATAAGTAACTCCATTGATAATGGCAGTTCCAATCAGACGATCTTCCTGTCCTGCTGCTACAAGGTTATCCAAAAGCTGGTCCCAGTTTGTTTGTGAAAAAACAAGCCTGATTTCATTAACAGTATTAATATCATAAAAATCCTGCGCCAAGAGACCTATTGATATTCCCAGTATAAATAAAAGTATAACAAATGTCTTCTTCATCATTTCTCCCAATTCTAAAGTACTCAGCTTCAATTCCGGACGTACTTCAACCTCATGAATCAAAATTATGTTTCATTTACTTATACGTCAAGACAATCAATTCCCTGCATATAATTTTACCATTCTTTCAACTTTCTTTATTATTCCACTGGTGATTAGGCAGAGATGCTAGGGTGATCTAAGGGTGCGACCCTTAGATCACCCTAGCATCTCCCATGCATCTCCAACGCATTGAGTAAGACAAAACAGTGATTGAAGATGAGTTTAACAGGCGAACAGCAAATGTGGATGCATCATAAAGCATAAAGATGTTGACAACAAATTATAATTAAAATATCTATTTCTATAATGTTTACTGCTAATAATACCAGTTTGATATTCAATATGAGTTTATATAAAACATTTTAACAGAATACATCCATAATAGGAGGAAACAATGACAGCAAGTGAAATTCGCTTTGACGCCAGAACACGCCTGCAGGGATTATGGGCAACCCTGGTACCAATTTGGTTTATCTATCTTCTCATTATGATGGGTGCTCATAGCATCTTCGGTTTGAAGGAGTCTTTTTTCGGAACATTGATTTCATTGGTCATAGGCGGTCCTATGCTGATGGGTATTACCAGGATATTTTTAAAAATCTACAACAAGGAACCATTTGAACTGGGGCAGCTTTTTGATGGATTTAAGGAATTCAGCAGAGTCTTTACAGCCTATTTACTAATGTGCCTTTATATCTTACTCTGGGCTTTATTACTGATAGTGCCGGGCATTATCGCCGCCCTGGGTTATTCCATGACCTTCTTTATCATGGCTGACCATCCAGAAATGCCTGCTTCCGAAGCCCTGCGCAATAGTAAAGATATGATGATGGGTCATAAATCAGAGCTGTTTTGGCTGCTTTTATCTTTCATAGGCTGGGCAATCCTGGCAACCATACCGTTCGGGATTGGCTGGCTTTGGTTGGAAAGCTATATTTTGGCTTCCATGACTATTTTCTACCATAAAGTTAAAGGACACCGGGAAGAGACTGTTACCTATCAACCAGTTAAAGAGGAAACAATCGAGGTAAAGGATGAAAACTTATAAGCTAATTATATTTATTTTCGTCACTATGATTGTCTTGTTAAGCTGCAGCAAGAAAACCACGGAATCTGATAATACAACGGTCAGAACTCCCAAGTTTCTACCCTCTTCCGGAACTTATGAGGTTGGTCAATATATGTCTATCCAATGCGCTACTGAAGATGCTGAAATCCGTTATACTGTTGATATGACTGAACCGAATTTGTCTTCTCCGATTTATACGCAGTCGCTTCTGATGCCGGATTTCTTTATCAATAACTCCAATACCTGCAGGATAAAAGCCAAGGCATTCAGGTCGGACTTATTACCAAGTGCAACTGCAACTGCCAACTACATTATTAACTATGAAAATACAGTTGCTGCTCCAGTTATAAGTCCTGACGACGGACCATTAGACTATTGTCCTGTTTATGTGAGTATAAACAACAGCAAACCCGGTGCAGACATCAGGTATACCACTAACGGTGATGAACCGGATTATACTTCAACCCTGTATACAGGGTCATTTGCAGTGAAAACAAATACTATCGTCAAAGCCAAAGCTTTTATGGCTGGTTACAATTCCAGTGTTGTTACAAGTAACGATTTACAATTAAACGTCAGGGAGTTAGGCACGTATGACCTTGTAACAGCCTATAAAGTAGAAACCTGGGGTGACTATGCATATGTAGTCAGGGATGGCGGATTATATATCATAAACATAAGCAATCCTGCTGAACCAGTCCTTACCTCTGTTTTTAATCCTATAGGTGACCTTTATGGCATAAAACTCAATGGTGATTATGCTTATTTAGTGGGCGACCCGGGATTGTGGATAGTTGACATAAGCAATCCTGCTATACCTAATAATTTAGGGCATATTGATTTACCCAATATTTCACGCGATGTGGATATAAGCGGCAATTATGCTTATGTAGCCAGCAGTGCGGCAGGATTGAGGATAGTTGATATAAGCAATCCCTACAATCCGGTTTCAGTGGGATACTTAACCACTTCCGGAACTGTTTTGAGTGTAGCTATAAATGGTATATATGCCTATCTTGCCTGTGGCACTAATGGAATAAGGATAATAAACATCAGCAATCCACTTGCTCCGGTTGTAGTTCCTTTTCTTACCACTATTCCAGCCTGGGGTATTGCCTTTGGCGGTAACTATTGCTATATCGCAGATGGAGTATCAGGACTGAGAGTATTAAACACCTCCAATCTGGCTACACCTTATCAGATTGCCTCATTAAACACTTTTGGCACTGGATCCGGAGTTCAGGTAAATGGTAATTATGTATATTTAACAAGCGCTTCAGATGGATTAAGGATTATTGACGTTACTAATCCTGCCATGCCTGTTACAGCCGGATACTGCAGTACTGCAACCTCTACCAACGATGTTGCCGTAAGCGGTAATATTGCTTATGTGGCAGATTATGATTCAGGATTGAAAATCATATACAATGGATTGGATGATTCCAAAAAAAAAAATTAAATTATTGAGAGGGTAGGCCTTGTGCTTACCCTTTTTTATTTGATAAAACTTCTGCTTTTGTAATAATATCTTCTGGCAACCCAAGTATTTCAGCTATGGGGATGGCATTTTGCGGTGGTGCTGCTTTTCCTGTTAGCTTAATCAAGCTATAGTCCATCAGTTGGTTTATAAGATCAAGTTGCTTCTCAAGTGATTGTTTATCTATGTTTGAAAGTTTCTTCAGTGCCTTTATATCTATACCTTTAATTGCATACTGAACCGCCGTTTTTACATTTTTGGCAATGTCATAATGAGTTGCTGCCAGACACAGGCAGGACAGGCTTTTTACATAATCCAGTACTGCTGTCAGGATAGCTTCCCCTTCCACAGGATTAGTGCCCTTTGCCAATTCATCAAACAGAAACAGGGTTTTACCCTTTTTTCTCAAAATTGCTGACAGGGAAACAATCTCTTTACCAAAACTGCTCAGGTTTTCACCACCTTCCAGTTCCTGATTATACCAAACGTTGTCGAACAGGCATATTTCCGCTTCTTTAGCAGGAAGTGGTACAGCATATTGAGCCAGTAAGCAGAGCTGGCCGATAGTTTTAAGAGCTGTGGTTTTACCACCCATATTGGGACCGGTAATAATGTTTAATGTGTTATTGAATTCCAAATCAACTGGCTGATAACGTCTGTTCTTCTCAGCTTGGCTAAATTTAACGGGAAGATTCGCTGCCTGTTTTGCATAAACCTGCAGTTTATTTGTGATCTTAGGTATACAGCAATTATACCTTACAGCAAAAACAGCTTTGGCATAATCCCAGTCCAGCTTTTGCACCAGTTCAGCAGTTTGGATTAAAGCTGGATGATATGCATTCAGCTTTTTGCTTAAACTCTTGAGTACAGCTTCCTCTGTTTTGGTTATTTGGGCTGACAAAGCTGAAATCTGCTTTCTGGTTTCTGCAAGCTGTTTATTGTCTTTCAACCTGTAAGTAAGATTGGCAAAGTTCTCATCAGCAAGCAGATAGTATTCTGATTTAGCAAGTTTTTTTACCTTTTCTTTCTCTAAGCGCGAGATTACTAGCTCAATTGTCGGATTGTTTAGACTCAACGCTTTTTGAGCTGATTGCAGTAATTTATGTTCTTCTTTACGTTGTGCCGATTGCAGGTTGCTTATCTCGCCAATGAGCTTTGCCAGTTTAGTATCGAAAGCAGGGCTCAAATTAAAAGTAGGGCTTATGGTATGCTCGGGATCAAGCATGTTATATACTTTGTTAAGTTCAGGAAGAGGATAGGATTTTTGCAATCCATGCTTTACGGTAAGTTGCTTTAATTGCAAAGCATAGTGTACCAGCTTCTTGATTTCAAAACATTCATGCAGAAACAGAGGTCGCTCCTGTAAAGCTTTGAGGGTATTGGGCAAATAGGGTAGTTCGGATAATGCACTGCTCAATTGATCGGTTAATTTTTTATTCTCTTTCAGGATAATGATAAGAGCTTCCAGACGTTTGTATTCTTTACGTAAGTCAACTTCCCGGCCCGGTTTCCACTTTGCAGGATGATGTTTGTACTGCTTTCCTGCTTCTCCTACCGGTTTAATCAGGTCAAAGACCGTATTAACTTGAAGAGCATTGAGAATAGCTTTATCCATAACGGACTCCCTATCAGATGTCTGAGTACAAGCTAAAACATGTTATATTTACTGTCAATTGAGATAATTATCTGATAGTTACTACAACAGAACCGTTACCTGTAATCTGAGGTTCAACTCCATAACTTATGTACCGCTTCATAGTCTCTTGGTGTGGAAAATGAAACCTGTTATGCAGACTGGTTGAAATACAAGCCTGGTTAGGTGAAACTGCCCTGATAAAAGGTATACTGCTTGAATACTTACTCCCATGATGAGGTACTTTGAGAAAATCTGTATCAAGCTTTTGAGGAATATCCTCAGTCAGCCTTAACTCAACTTCAGAAGTTATATCACCTGTCAGTAAGGCAGAAAAGTCTTTATAATCAAGCCGCAGTACTATGGAGTTATCATTGTCGTCGCTATTATTATAATCTTTATCAGGATGCAGAATAGAAATCCTGGAACCTGCAAAATCAAAGGATAAAGTATCAGTCAGGATCGTTATCCTGGCTTCTTTTAAAATACCGGACTGCATAAGTTGTTTCCATTCCTTTGATTGAGATGTGTGATTGCTGATTAGCAGATTCCTGACCTGCATATTCTTAAAAACATCAACCAGTCCGCCACTATGGTCTATATCAAGATGAGTTAATACCAACAGGTCAATCTTATTTATTTTATTATGCTTTTGCCAAACATTTGTCCTTTGTCCAAACCAACTTTTTGATGTATTGGTTTTACTGTTGAAATACTTTGGACCTGTATCTACCATAAGGATTTGTCCTCTTGGATATTCCACCAAAGTACAATCTCCCAATCCAACATTAAAAACTGTCAGGGTAAATGGTTTTGTGCGTGGTATCTGGCTATAGACCAAAAATGGAACTGCTATAATCAGCAATACATATGATAGTTTCCTATATTTAATACCTCTTTTTATTCTGATAGTTAATGCTGTGAAGATAAGATAAAGCACTATCAGTAAAGCGAATGGCAGAATAACTGTATCAACATAAAAAGGCAGATTAGCTGTCCAGATTACCCATTTCTGGAAGATGAAATGTAATAGATTGAAACTTGCCATTAACCAGTTAAAAAAAATCCAGTTAGAAGGTATAACCATTAATACAAATGTCATTGGAAGCATTATACCAACCAAAGGAATACCAAGTAAATTGCCTATTATTCCGTTAAGGCTGCCTCTGGAGAAGTAAAACAACGTTAAGGGGAGCATAACGATAGAGACAATGGTAGATATAAGTAATGTATCAATGAGAGTATTCCTCACCCGGTACAGTTTCCTCATCCAGTAAGAGAGTCCTGCCCGTAAAGTTAATCGTTTCGGAACTAAATACAGAAGTGTAATTACACACAGATAAGATAATTGCAACCCAATTGAGAAAAGCTGCAAGGGATCAAACAGTGTTATTATCAATAAACTCAAGCAGATAATCTGCATCGGAGAAACAGGTCTCTGCAACTGTTTTGCCATTATATACAAGACTATCATCACAATAGCACGCATTACGGGTGCAGACCATTGACATAAACCAGCATAAAACAGCATCAGTATTACAAAGATGATTTCCGATAGTCTTCTGGACAGGAATAGATTTAACAGAGTAACGAATATAAAATAGAAGAACAAAACATGTAAACCGCTAATTGCAATCAGGTGGAGGAGTCCCCCTTGTATTAACTGTTGAATCCAATCCTTGTCCTCTGTTCTGTCATTAAGAAGTAATGCCTTTCCAAATGGTGCTGCATATCCGAGTTTGTCATCCAGCTTTTGAAGAAGATGATACCGCAAACGTTCTATATTCGGTTTCTTTGCACTTTGTTCAAGTTCCAGATTATAGATGGTTTTCAGCATTATAGGTGTTCTTTTGTTTCTATGGGCAAAATAATATGAGGTTTTATCCAGAACAGGATCAGGCTTTCGGGTTGTTATTAAAGATATAGCTTTGAATCTGTCCCCGGGTAAAAACTTATGAGCATAATACATTAAAGCTTTGTCATTTACTTTTACTTTATTAACTGAAATGAGTTTAACCAGATACATGTCTTTATCTGCATCAAGGACTTTGAGTATTTCTCCTGAGCATGGTTGTGTCATACTTTCTTTCTGAGCAAGGATTTGTTCCAGTTGTGAAGCAGGTTTATTGATTGATATACTTAGCCTCAAAGCACCTGCAATGATTATAAGCAACATAAGGAAAGGAAGTTTAAAACGGAATATTATCCCGAATAAAATGCTGACCAATCCACTGAGTATCAGCCAGATTGGAGCAGGATTGAAAGCTGCTGTGATGCCGATTCCCACACACCAAAACAGGGTGGGAACCAGCAAAGGACTTGGCAAAGAGTGTTTTACCTGCTCTGCCATTCTAATTTTATCTAATTATTTCCGATTAAACATGCCAAGAATGAATCCCAGAACAACTGACCACAAGGCAGCCAGTCCTATCTGATAATCTACAGGTAAGCTGAATGTAACGGTATGTGCAGGAATCCAGAACCATATTAATGACAGCATACCTTTATCCAGGTTATTCCAGTTCTTGATTTTGAGAACGAGGTTATCCAGTATCCTGTGAAAGATAACAAGCAATAATCCGAACTGCAGGTTTATCATTACAGACTTGGTAAAGGCAAAACCTATGCTTCCAACTTCCATTTGTGGCAGCATGCCGTGTTCCATAATGGCAATTACAAATCCATTAATGCCGACAAATGCATATTTTATACATATTGCCAGAATACTCCAGACTACCATTTTCCAGAGTGTCATCACAAAACTGAAGGGATATTTAAAGCTTTTTTGAACTATCAGCTTTGAGATGATTTCTCCCAAAGTACCCAATATGGCAAATTGTATTACCGCCATTAAAATTGGATGTGCTTTTACCAGTTCGATATACAGATTCATCCTATACCTCTCTATTTTATCAGAATTAGTTTATGGGATATTGAGTTATTGTTATCAGATAATTTTACTAAATATATACCTGACGGACTTATTCTGCCATTATTGTCCTTGCCGTCCCATTGATAATTTTGGTTTCCACCAGTTGTCCTACCCTGGTAAATGGTTTTAATCAATTGACCTTTAAGGTTATAAATCTTCAGATTTATGCTTCCCGCTTTGTTTTTGTTGATACTGATATTTACGTTTTCTTTGAAGGGATTGGGATAGATTGTATTAAATCTGAGTAGTGTTGGTGTATCACTGTCATCGGAAATTGCAGTTGTGTTAGCCTTTATTGTAACAGTTACAGTTGAATTAGAAGTAAGATTTACCTTTACATAGCAAATGTTATAATCACCGCTTCTATCTACCTGTTCCAAAACTCCGCCTGTTACTGTATATTCAGAATTCCCGGAAGGCATGTTAAACTTAACAACAGAGTTCTCAAAGCTGATAGGTTGAACATTAACCACAACAGCGTGTACACTGTCTGCAATACCATAATTATTGGGAGTGAAACTAATCCTGATCTGATTTCCTGTACTGCCTGCGTTGATAGTGGCATAAGGCTGCAGGGTTGTGTTATTGACCCTAATTATCCTGTAAGAACGGTTTCCATCACATGTGCTGCGGGTTGAAAGATTATATGGAGTCGAGGATAAAGAACCGCTATCACGGTGTATATGGCCCCAAAGAGCCATATTGATGCCTAATGATGATAAATTTAGTTCATCATCAAAGTCATAGTGGTGGAACAAAACCTTGGTTGCTGCTGTCGAAGCAGATAAATCTGCCTGCAGCCATTGCATCTGTGCATTTGTAAAGCTGTTGGGACCATAAATGCTGTATAAATAATTATCATAATTGTCATAAGCTTCCAGACCGACAAAATGAACAGGACCATAATCAAAACTGTAATCCTGTGTATGATACTGCCAGCTTGTGGATGTGTTATCCAGCCAGCTCCAGCCATAATTCTTCCACCAATTTTTACGGGCTGTACCAACCGGTAAAGGCGGAGTTGACCAACCCCCAATATCATGATTGCCTGCCACCAGATAACAAGGCACTTCCAATTCACCCAGCAGTCTTTTGCTTTTGGAGTATTCTCTCTGGTTCTGGAACTCTTCCAGAGGTCCCTGGTTAACCAAATCTCCGGTTAGTAATACGAATTCAGGTCTGATAATATTCATGTCACTAATTACTTCCCTGAAATCAACTGTTTCAGTTGAATCAGTATCCCAACCGATATCGGGATAAAAGATATGACTTGGCATATGTATATCTGTAATATGGGCAAAATAATAATTTGTCTTTCTGGTTGGTAATACCTGAACAGATTGACGGGTTCGGTCGCTTATCCCTCCCGATGCTGTTACTTTAAGGTCATAGAGCTCAAATACGTTAACATTAGGGACTGTTGCAGTCAATATCCAGCGAGGTGGGGTATTGACATACTCAGCATTGGATATAGATAAATTTGCAGTCAGGTTGCCTTTGGAAAGCTGAGCTGCCCAACCGGTAGTGGTCTGTGGAGCAAGACACTCGATATTCAGGTTTTCACCCGGAATTACAATTGCAGGTATATTTATCAAAGGCCTCTGTATAACAGAAAGTGTGTCAATTACCTCTCCGCCTGACACTCCAACAGTTATCAAGCCCTGGTTAATAATCATTACAGGGGTATCGTTAAAGGTAAAATTACTCGCAGTAAAAGAAGTTACACCATCGAGCAGAGTGTTAAAATTCAGGTTTAACAGAGCTCCCTGACCCAATAGAAAGCCATTTGTAACAAAGTTTATATCCAGGTTTCCGGCATTGGGGGTTACCATAACAGTTCCATTGGAAGACACTGTACCTGCAGTGCTATAGCTGACGTATTCTAAAATAGTTGGATTATAACTCACCTGGCATTGGTATGACTGAAATCCCTGTGTCATGGTCAGGTTCGATACATTTATCGGCAGAGTAACGTTTTCATTTACAGGAACCTGCATAATCGGCATAGTAATAACCACTCCCTGCGAATTTACAATTACATCTGCCTGTGAGCGTGGATTAATACTATGAATTCCATAAGAATAATTACCAATACCCTTGATGCTTTCAAAAACAACACCCATTGATATCAGCGCGCCTAAGGTTGCCTGGTCGAAAAAGGTATCAGCAATTCTACAGTTACCACTGCCGTCAGATACTTCCCATTCACTATACTGATTGATTTCCTGCGTCACCATAGCATTTTGCAACTGTACCAGCACTCCTTCATATTCTTCCCCGGTTGCCTGGGCTGTCGTTACAGCTACTGCAGGAGGAACCGGATTGCCGCCACTGATAACATTTACAGCACTTACATTTCTGATTTCAGTAAGCCCGTAATATTCCCATGCCTGTCCGGTTACTTCCACCAATGAACCCACACTGGGAGAATATGAACTTGTATATATCAAAATCCCTTTCCAGGCTCCGCCTTCCGGCATGGAAATATAGAATCCGTAATGTCCAGAATATCCTGTAGCTGTAACAATTCCTGTTGTAGTAACAGTTTGCCCTGCATAAGGAGAGGGATATGTCCCATTGCCGGATTCTGTAGCATATTGGATCTCATAAATTGTGACTGCCTGTAGTGCACTTAATAGCAGGCAGGTCAGCATTAGTAACATCTTTATCTTTTTCATACGAACCTCATTGTTCAGACTATTTTTTTACTTATCATGGTGTTTCTATTTCAGCAATAATGCGGTAAAACCTTTTATTATAACCGCTTTCGGTATCAATATACTGTGTGTTGGCAGTAGAACCAATACTTACAAAACCTGAAAAAGGTTCCGTACTGGCTTCTATAATATAGGATGATACTGTTATGGGGAAGCCATTGATGTCATGCGTAACTGCATTCCAATTCAGTATTCTGGTTGCTCCTGCACTTGTAACAGAGCATTGAGCAGGTGATAAGGGGATAATATTGTTATTTGCTTTGATAGTAACAGTTGCAGTTGAAGAAGCACCCAGGTTGACTTTTACGTAACATACATTGTGGTCGCCGCTTATATCTACCTGTTCCAGCACACCGCCCGTGACAGTATAACCTGCATTCCCGGAAGGCATATTGAATTTTACCACAGCGTTCTCAAAACTGATTGGCTGATTATTTACCAGATAAGCGCTTACGCTGTCTACGGTAACGTAATTATTGGGAGTAAAGGTAAGTGTGATTTGATTGCCGGCGCTGCCTGCATTTATTGTACTAAGGGGCTGCAAGGTAGTACCGTTGACTTTCACTATGCGGTAAGCCCTGGCTCCGTCACAGACATTGTCAGTCAATAATTCGTAAGGCTGGGAAGTGATTGAACCGCTGTTTGTATGAGTATGACCACCCAGCGACATATTTAAACCAAGTGTATTCAGATTTATCTGGTCGCTAAAATCATAATGCTGGAACAATACATTAACAGGTGCATCTGATGCTGCCAAATCTGCCTGCAGCCATTGCATTTGTCCTGCTGTATAACTATCGGAACCGTACACTTCCGGTAAATAATTGTCATAACTGCCGGTATTGTTATAACCTTCCATGCCTATATAGTGAACAGAACCATAGTCAAAACTGAAATCCTGGGTATGATAAGTCCACGATGCTGAAAGATTATCCAGCCAACTCCAGCCAAAGTTTTTCCACCAGAACTTGCGTGAACTTCCGGCAGGAGGTGGTGTGGGCTGCCATCCGCTGATATCATGATTGCCTGCAATCAGGAATACCGGTACTTCAAACTCGCCCAGAACTCTTTTTGCCTTGGTATAAACCCGTAGATTCTGGTAGTCTTCCAGTTCTCCTTCATTGACTAAATCACCTGTTATAAGCACAAATTCCGGCCTGATAACGTTGATATCCTTAATAACTTCCCTGAAATCTACCGTTTCTGTTGAATCGGTATCGTAGCCTGTATTGGGTGAAAAAATATGTGTCGGCATGTGCACATCGGTAACCTGGGCAAAGTAGTAATTCGTCTTTCTGGTTGGTAAAACCTGTACTGAGTGCCGTGTCCTGTCATTAATTCCACACGAGGCTGTTACCCTGAGGTCATATAGTTCAAATACATTCACATCAGGAACAGTTGCCGTCAGTATCCAACGGGGTGGAGTAGTTTCATATTGCGCATTGGTAATAGGCACATCGGCAGACAGATTACCCTTGTAAAGCTGTGCAGTCCAGTCTGTTGTAGTCTGCGGGGCAACACATTCAATTTTAAAAGTCTCTCCCGGCAGCACTATTGCCGGTATATTGATTAGTGGTCTCTGGATAACTGTTAAGGTATCCAATACCTCTGTGCTAGTGCCATAAACATCAACAGAGCCCTGCGTTACCAGGGTAACAGGAACACTGTCAAAACTGAAATTACTTGCTGTTAACGTGGATGAACCTGCTGCAGTAGCACTAAAAGTAAGATTTAACAAAGTTCCCTGCCCAAGTATAGTCCCTGTTGTAGAAAAGGTAACACTCAGGTTTCCTGAAGTAGGAGTTACGTTTACTGTTCCTGCTGATGATAGAGTTCCTGTTTTATTATAATTTACGTAACTCAATACTGCTGGATTGAAACCAAGCTGAAACTGGTAAGTTTGATAATCCTGTGCTGCCGTTAATTCGGATACAACCACAGGAACTATAAACTGATCACTGACATTAGCCTGAAGGTTAGGTAAAGTAATAGCTACAGCCTGAGAACCAGGCACAACATCATCCGTCGTCCGGGGATTTAAGCTGTAATAACCGTAGGAATAATGTCCTATACCTGTAATGCCTGTAAATATATTACCTATCGTAACCTGGGAACCGAGATTGGATTGACTGAAGAAATAGCTCTTTATAATGCATTCTCCGCTGCCGTCTGTAACATCCCATTCACCATTGCCATCCACTGCCTGCGTTACCTGTGCATTCTGCACCTGTACCAGTACACCTTCATAGGCTTCATTATTGAATTGAGCAGTAGTTACAATAGTGGGAGCTGGAACCGGATTCCCGGTACTTATTATGTTGTAATCCGAGATATACTGTATTTCTGTGAGACCATTGTACTCATAAACCTGTCCGGTTACTTCTACTAATGAGCCGATATCAGGATGAAAATCCGTTGTATTGGTATAAATCAGCAGTCCCTTCCAGGCTCCACCTTCCGGCATTGAGATATGAAAACCCCTGTTGCTGCTGTAGCCTGTGGAAGTTACTATGCCCTGTGTGGTTACATATTGTCCTGCATACAGTGATGGATAAGTTCCGCCACCTGCATTTGTAGTGTACTGTATATCGTAAATCGTGACTGCGCTTAGTGTGCTTAGTAATAAACAAATAACCAACAGCAGCAAAAATCTATACTTCATAAACATCCTTAACTTACTGAAAATCTTGGAAATTCCCTTAAATAAAATAAGGGGATATTGTAAAGAAGCAATTTTGCTGCCAATATGTTCATGCCTGACACTGAGAGCAGTTATTAACCTGATTGTGTTAACCGGGAATGATGGAGAATTAAGACGCAGTCCATCGAAACATAGGTTTAGTGAACTTGTTGCTATATATTTATACTGTTATTTACCTGATACTATGGTTTCAACAGCTTTGTATTGGGATGTTACGTCTTTTACTTCAGTTTTAAATTGCTTTCCCGTGGAACTCAGGTATACGTCATTTTCGTAAATTTTCTCTATCATATAGTCTTCCAGGGAATCAAAGAAATCCAGTCCCAGAAACTCCAGAGAGCTGACAATCCAGCCTGAAAGTCCTGATTTATAGAGTACAAGCCTTACTTTCAGCCAGCGGTTCCAGGGTATCTGGGTTCCGGTCTGGGCAGTATTGTCACCTGCACTGATGTAGCTGTCCGCATAATAGATAAAAGCACTGTTATCCCTGTCCCTGATGTCCATGCCGATGTTTGCTCCGGGACCGTTTATCACCCAGATGGCAGAACCCTGAATTGTTTCAGGAATAAAGAAAATCTCTGTATTGCCCATGATATCGGGATTGGGAACCAGATGCGCAACAGCATCCTGATTGGCATCACTGACCTTTACCTGGGTAGGTTTGTCGTCGCAGCTAATCAATAAAAGACAGATGGCAAACACATAAAGCACTTTTTTCATAATCTTCTCCCCCTTATGTATTTTAAGTTCATTTTCGCCTTTATCTGCTAATCCTGTCAATCAATTTGTTAAAACTGCCCTTTTCCCATTGGAACAATACCCCTAGCAAGTAAATGAATTTGGACAAGCGGGGACGCATGTCACTACACAAGGACTTATCGCTTCTCTTTGTGCTTAGTCGATAACCAGTCGATAACCAGTCGATGTCCAGTCGAACAAACATCGACAGGATATCCACAGGATATTGAGATAGCATTGGCATGCAAGTATGTTCAATCTCCAGAGTTAATTACCTTTAGAATTGTATCTGTTTACTACTTTTTTATTGCTCCTTGACAGGATTGTACAATCTGATTCAACTCCTTACAAATAAATTACGAAGTGATAAAGGTAATATGATAAAAGAGATTTCTATTATCGGAGCAGGTCTTTCCGGCAGTGAAGCAGCTTTGCAACTTGCTGAAAAAGGCTGGAAAGTTAAGCTTTATGAGATGCGTCCGGGAAAAATGACACCTGCACATCAGACCGATAAATGCGCAGAACTGGTCTGCAGTAATTCCTTAAAATCACTAAGAACAGATACTGCAGCAGGACTATTGAAAGAAGAACTGAAGCTTTTGGGCTGCAAGCTTCTGGACATTGCTATGGAATATGCTGTTCCGGCAGGACATGCCCTGGCTGTGGATAGAGAAGCTTTTGCTGAGAAAGTGACTTCCATAATTGAAAATAATCCCGGTATTGAGCTTATCAGGAAAGAAGTAACTGCCATTCCTGAAGGGATTGTCATCCTGGCAGGCGGACCTCTTACTTCAGATGCACTGATGCAGGATTTGATTAATAAACTGGGTGAACAGCACCTATACTTCTTTGATGCAATAGCGCCAATTGTCAGTGCTGATTCCTTAGACAGAAGCGTTATCTTTGATAAAAGCCGGTATGATAAAGGCGATGCTGACTATTTGAACTGCCCTTTTAATAAAGAAGAATACTACGAGTTTGTGGAAGCTCTTCAGCAGGGTGAAAAACATACAGCGCATGAGTTTGAGAACGAGTTCTTCCACGATCTTTCCTTTCGCTTTTATGAAAATTGCATGCCCATTGAAGAACTGGCAAGAAGAGGAGTTGATACCCTGCGTTTTGGAGTACTTCGCCCGGTTGGATTGGAAGATCCCAGGACAGACAGACGTGCTTTTGCAGTGATGCAGCTAAGGGCAGAAAACGTGGACAGGACTGCTTTTAACCTGGTTGGCTGCCAGACCATGCTGAAATATGGCGTGCAAAAGGAAATCTTCCGTAAGATACCGGGCATGCAGAATGCCGAGTTTCTGCGATATGGCTCTATACACCGCAATTCTTATCTTAATTCACCTTATGTGTTAAACGAAAATCTCTCCCTTAAAGCTATGCCAAATGTCTGGCTGGCAGGACAGTTCAGCGGTGTGGAGGGCTATACTGAGTCCATCGCCATGGGACTCTTGGTCGCAATGATTATAGACAGCAGTGTTTCCCTTTTACCCGAAACCACCATTTTAGGGCAATTCTGGCGCAGGCTTATCACACCTTCCGAACAGCGCTTTCAGCCGGTCAATGCCAACTTCGGACTAATGCCTGAACTGATTGGGATTGACAAAAATAAAAAGAAAACAGAATATGCAAACAGGGCATTAGAAGACTTACACAACTGGAAAAAATAAGGGGAGTATTATGGAAAAACTGATTGCAGCCTGCGGTATCGACTGCAGTGAATGTGAAGCCAGAAAAGCAACCATGGAGAACGATAACGAACAAAGAGCTGCTGTTGCAGAGAAATGGTCTCAACAGTATGATGCCAATCTCACAGCAGAACATATCAATTGCAACGGATGCATGGAACCGGGAGTGCATTTCGGGCACTGCAATGAGTGTGATTACCGTCATTGTGTGCGCAGCAAGGGTCTGAGGAATTGTTCTGAATGCAGTGATTATTCCTGCGAGATGTTAAGCACTTTTCATGGTTATGTACCTTCCGCCAAAGCCAATCTGGAGGAACTCAGAAAGTAGCTGTATCCTCATCCAAACAAGTTGTGGTTGACTTTCTTCCCTGCTTGAAAAATGTTAACAAAACATAAGTGCTGAATTCCACTTAAAAAAGAGGTTTTGTCCATGAATAAATGGGAAGAGAACTGGCAAAAAACACGTAAACAAGTAGGCTGGGTTGCCTTAAAAGACGCCACCCCGGAAACTTATCAGAAACTAGGATTCAAATGCGGACTGGAAGTACATCAGCAGCTTGATACTAAGAAGAAGCTGTTCTGCAGATGTGCTACCGGGATTTACCACGATTTTGACAATTATGATGCGGAAATTGTTCGTCATATGCGTCCCACCTTATCTGAACTGGGTGAATATGACGGCACAGCATTGATGGAATTCAAGACCAAAAAGCAGATTATCTACCGTATCAAGAATGACTCTGCCTGCACTTATGAAGTGGACGATACACCTCCCTTCCTGTTTAATGAAGAAGCACTTTCCCATGCTATGCAGATTGCCCTGCTGCTCAAGATGAATATCGTAGGTGAACTGCATATCACCCGTAAGCAATATCTTGATGGCAGTATCCCCACAGGTTTCCAGCGTACAACCATCCTCGGTATTGAAGGTGAAATTCCTATATCTAATAAGAAAATCCGTATCATCCAATTCAGCATAGAAGAAGACAGCTGCAGGGAAGTTTCCGACATCCGCCATACCCGCATCTATTATACAGACAGGCTTGGCATGCCTTTGTGTGAAACTGTAACCTATCCCGATATGCTTACTCCGCTGGAAGCAGCAGAAGCCGGACAATACATACGATTTCTGGCACGCAGTTCCGGGAAAGCAAGAACAGGTATCGGCGCAGCCAGGCAGGATGTAAACGTTAGTGTAACGGGTGGAACACGCGTTGAAATCAAGGGAGTAGCACATATAAAGTGGATTCCCAAGCTCACACACAATGAAGCTTTCCGCCAAAAAGCCCTGCTGGATATTAAACAAAAACTCAATAAGCTGATCCCTGAGCCGGCAAAATGGAACACAAGCTGGATTGAACTTCACGCCGATAAATGGAAACACATACCTATTCTCAAAAGAGTAGCTAAGGAAGGCTGGAAGCTTGTAGCAATTAACTTACCTGCTTTTAAAAATATCCTCTCATTCTTTACTCAACCGGGTAAATGCTTTGCTGATGAACTGTCTGACCGTCTGAAAGTGATTGCCTGCCTGGAAAAGCCTAATATGTTCCATTCTGAAGAGCTTAATCCAGCTATTAATGAAGAAGACTGGCAAAAAATAAACGACTTGCTCAAATCCAAAGCTAAGGATGCACAAATCCTGCTCTGGACACCTGTTGAAGACTTAAAGACAGCAGTGGAGACTATTTCAGAACGTTGTCAATTGGCTTGGGAAGGCGTGCCCAATGAAACACGCAAATCCTTATCCAATGGAACTACTGTCTTTGAGCGTGTATTACCCGGTCCCGACAGAATGTATCCCGATACAGATTCTGCGCCTATCCCTATTACAGATGAAGTTATTGAATCTGCACGCAAACTCCTGCCGGTGGATTTGCAGGACAGGTTGAAGCAATTAAAGAAATGGAATGTTCCTCAGGATGCCTATACATATATCCTGAGAAATAACCTGATGCCGGTGATAGAGCAAATGTCTGCCGGGTTTGACCTATCACCCAAATTCCTTGCTTTGCTTTATGCACATACCTTAAAAAGCATGCAGGGTAGTGGACCTCTGCCTTTTGGCAACGACAGGATTGTTGATTTACTGAAGTTTATCAAAAAACGCAGCCTTGCTATCGATATCTTGCCTGAAATGCTGAAAATCCTTTTCCGTAATCCAAACATGACTTTTTCCTCAATATTGGATGTTATTGGATATAAGCAAGCTGAAGTAATTGAGATTTATGATAATGTTTCTACTCTGATAATGATGTTCAGCAAATTCAAGCTTAAAAAAGTTGCCAGACCCGGTGCTGAGGCAGACTGGATTATGGGCAGGCTGCATAAGCTGGCATTGGGTAATGTACCCTTGAAGGAAGTGCGCACCAAAGTGGAAGCAGCTATTGCTGCAGAGGTGAAGCATGCTTGATATCTTCAAAGGTTACAAAGGCAGGGCATTGGAAGTTCTCAAGTCCTTTCAGGCAAGGGTTTGGGGTGACACTACCGTAGAAACCACCCGCGGAAAGTTCCAGGGAATTATTTTACCCAGAAGTGAAAATGACGACGACAAACATATAGTTATAAAACTTATTACAGGTTACAATGTCGGTATCGATGTGGATACTATCCTTGAGATGAAGGAAACCGGTTACAAGGAAGCACATTACAAAATACCTGAGCGTGAGTTTCCCTTTACAGAGGGCTTGCCCAAGGTTAAGTTATTCGGAACTGGCGGAACCATCGCCTCACGGTTGGATTACAGGACCGGTGCTGTGATTCCTGCTTTTTCTCCGGGTGAATTGTATGGAGCAGTTCCTGAACTGGCAGATATCTGCAATCTTGATACTGAGAAACTATTTGCAGTGTTCTCTGAAAACATGGGACCTGAGCAGTATAAGAAGCTAGCAATTTCCATTGGTGAAGAAATTAAGAAAGGCATCGACGGTATCATTATCGGGCACGGTACCGATACTATGCATCATACTGCTGCGGCAATGTCTTATATGCTGCAGAACCTGCCTGTACCCGTTATCATGGTCGGCTCGCAGAGAAGCAGTGACAGGCCCAGTAGTGATGCTGCCTTAAACCTGATGCATGCTGCCAAGGCTGCCGGACATAGTGACATAGCGGAAGTTATGGTCAATATGTTTGGTCCCACCAGTGATGAATATGCGCTTCTGCACCAGGGGACACGAGTCCGCAAGATGCATTCATCCTATCGCAGTACTTTCAGGACTATCGGTGATACTCCGATTGCCATGGTCACACGCGACGAAATCATTCCCATTAAGACTGATTATAATAAACGCAGAACAGATTGCAAGGTAGACGTTTATCCTTATTTTGAAGAACGGGTTGCCATTGCTTATTATTATCCCAATATGCATCCCGATATCATTGATGCGCTTACTGATAATGGCTACAAAGGTATTGTGATTGCCGGTACAGGGCTGGGACATATCAATAAACCGCTCTATCCCGCTATCCGCAGAGCTGTTGAAAAAGGTGTCCACATCTACATGACAGTGCAGACCTTATGGGGTTTTGTGCATATGTTTGTCTACGACACAGGACGTGACCTGATGAGTATGGGCATCGTTCCGGGAGAGAATCTTTTACCTGAAGTCGCTTATATCAAACTCGGCTGGGTGCTTGGTCAAACCACTGACCCGGAGGAAGTTAAAAGGCTTATGCTTACTCCCGTAGCAGGCGATATCACAGACGGTGAACCTTATAACGGCTATCTCATCTTCCAGGGCGGAATCCCCGAAGTTGAGGAATTCATCCGTAAATATCACAAATAAAAGCACACTCTCTACCGGCTGATATATCTCTTACTCAGTCTTCGGGATATGCAAAGGAGATGCTAGGGTGATCTAAGGGTGCGACCCTTAGATCACCCTAGCATCTCCCTTTAATATCCAATGGATTAATAAAGCAAGAAATGTGAAAACTATTGGACTTAAACATCCTTTCAATGATATCATCAAAACAATAGTTAAAAAAACAATTGACAATAACTATTGAGAGTTAATCTATAGATATTGTGTTCGTTATGCGCACAAAGAAGGAAGATGAGATGAAAACTGTTTTAAAAATTATCCTGGGATTAGTAATAATAGCTTTTCTTTATTTCTCGCTTAACTGGAAAACCAAAGAACGCAGAGCAGCGTTGGCTTTTTCGGGAACTGCGAACAGGGAAGCTAACTGGCTGGAACAGGAAACAGCTAAAACCAATAAGAATCTCGCAGCTTCTGCCCGAATGGCGTCTATTGGAGCTCAAAACCTGGTCGATCCGGCACAAGATGGTTCTGAGGATACACAGGCAACTCTATTATTCGTAACAGGCAACTATGCGATAAATGCCGGAACTTTCTTTGGCTGTCTGGATAAAGAAACTTTCCTGAACCTGGTTAAACTAACAGCATCCGGTGATAAAAAGACCTTTGTCAAACTCTTAAGCGATGGAGTTAAATCCGGAGACTGCATCTACTTTGAGCCCGGAGAACAGGTTACTTTGGAAGAAACAGCCAAAAACCAGACGGAAATCCGGGTCACTAAATTTGGAGATAATAAATCCTATTGGACAGTTGCCAAGGCGATTAAATAACGCTAGTTCTAACAATTAGTCTGCATATCTAACATTAGTTTTCACTTGACATTAAAGCTTGCCCAAAATTGTTTGATTAAACTGTTGTAAAATGATGGTCCAGTAACTCAGTGGTAGAGTATCTGCCTTTTAAGTAGAGAGTCGATGGTTCGAGTCCATCCTGGATCACCAGTTTTGCGACCCCTTCGTCTATCGGTTAGGACTCAAGATTTTCATTCTTGCAAGAGGGGTTCGACTCCCCTAGGGGTCGCCATTTTTTTATATGGCTACATTTCCTAACCAGGATAAAGTGTCCCGTTCGTCTAGTGGCCCAGGACTCCTGATTCTCAGTCAGGCAACAGGGGTTCGATTCCCCTACGGGATGCCATTTATCCCTATCTGCCTTTTAGAAAAAGGCGCTACTCAGCATCAGCTACTCATCACTCAACAGAACAAATAAAGCATTTCAGGTATTCACTTTCAGGACAGGCAGGTGATATCGGATGATCTGTATCGGCCCCTCTGATTTCAAGTATCCTTAACTGTTTATTAGCAATTAGAAAAGCCTTTTGCAGCATAAACAGAAAGTCGTCTTTGCTGACTCTGCCTGAGCAGGAACAGGTGAAGAGCACTCCGTTTGGTTTAAGGCATTTCATGGCAGAAGCATTTAGCTGCATGTAACCGCTAAGTGCACTGCTGACAGAACCTTTGGAGTGGGTCATCTTAGGAGGATCAAGGATTATCAGGTCATAGTTTTTATCCTCTGCAACACATTTATCCAGATATTTGAACATATCCGACTTGATAAACTCAATATTCGTTAGCTTGTTTAACTGTGCATTACGTTCTGCAAGTTCTAATGCATTTGCCGAAACATCAACAGCTGTTACTTGTGTTGCTCCTGCTTTAGCTGCATGCAGGGCAAAGCCGCCCGTGTATGAACATAAATCCAAAACTTCCCTGTTTTTGGAATAGCATCCCACAGCAGTTCTATTTGCCTTTTGGTCGAGGTAGAAGCCTGTCTTTTGCCCTGTTGCCAGGTTGATTTCAAAGCTCACGCCGTTTTCTTTTATAATAATGGATTCTTCCGGCAGCTTACCCCAGACAAGCCCATCCTGCAGTTCCAGACCTTCTTCAGCCAGTATCTTCTGCTCAGTACGAAGTATAATTCCCTCTGGCTTGACCAATTCTATCAATGCTTGCAGGATTGCGTCTTTGTAGGTATAAAGTGCCAGAGAAGTAAACTGCAGACTCAGGTAATCACCATAGCGGTCAACAGTCAGACCGGATAGACCGTCTCCCTCACTGTTAACCAAACGGCAGGCATTGTCTTTTTGGGGTTTGTACCCTAAAGTTTTTTCTCTTAAATCAACCGCTTTTTGTATCGCATTATGCCAGAAAGTGTCATCAGGCGGAGCTTGTTCTTCAAATATATAAAGCCTAATCCTTATTTGACTGTGTGGATTGTACAAACCATAAGCAATAAAGCTGCTTTTATCATCGGTAACTTTTACCCAGTCACCAGCCTCAGGATTACCTGTAACTTTATTGATTGCACCTGAAAATAACCAGGGATGTCTGTTGACAAAAGGAGTGCTGCGTCCTGATTTTAAGATTACTGTTTTCATGTAGCTAAGATGAAGGACTCTTTATTTTGGTAAAGGAAAATCTGTTTATTGAGAAAGTAAATTGACTATTTTGCTCTTACGACCCTGAAACCTACATAAGGATAGGCTTGGGTAGGTTTTCCCCTGTATCTGAATAAAACACCAAGACTATTGTCCTGTCCGTTCTTGATGTTTCCGCCCCTGATTGATTTGTATTCACCTGTAACAGGACCGGTGGGATTTATAAAGGGCATTGTTTTGGGATAGCCGGAATCATACCAGTCCCAGCACCATTCGCTTACATTGCCGGTCATATCATAAATGCCGAAAGCGTTTGGTCTTTTGGTTTTTACAGGATGAATATGATTGTCTGAGTTTGATTTATACCATGCATACTGAACCGGTGAATCTGCCCCACTGTACATGGTGAATTTATTTGCTCTGGCGGCATATTCCCACTCTGCTTCAGTCGGTAGACGATATCCATTTGCCTTGAAATTACAGGTAATGCTTCTGGAAGCACCTGTACCAATAATCTTATAGCATTGAGTTAATCCTTCAACATCGCTTCTGTTATTGCAATAAATGATAACGTCAAACCAGGAGACGTTATCAACCGGCAGGTTATTGCCAACAGAACTACACCTTATTGGTCTCATATACACATTCCATTCTGCCTGGGTGATTTCTGCCTTTGAAATGTAAAAGCCATTCAGGGAAACATTATCCAGAGCATCTTTTTTAAGCGTTCCATAGGAATATGTACCCCCATAGATATAAACCAAACCTTCTGGAATAGTCTGTTGTTTTTGCTCTGATGTTTGATTGCTGGTAACACTGAAATCCTGTTTATCCTCTTCTCTGTTAAAAATAGGCTGCGGAGGAGGAATGTATACATTAGGATTAATGTTTATTTCCTTTGGATGCTGACCGGAATCATCCTTTTTCAGCTCTATTCTCTGTGGATTAGATTTGATTCTGCGGTAACTGTCATCAGCTATGGGAGAATAAACTTCTGTAGTGTCCTTAACGTCTGTGACAAAACCAGTGAACTTGAAAGTAGTCTTTTTATGACTGAATACAGTATCTAAAAGATTGGTACTCATTAATATGCCAATAAAAACAACGATAAATATAATCACAATCCAGAAATAAATATCAAGCCTGCGTTCCGGAAGTGTTAAGTCTCCGCCATTTTTATGAACCTTGAAATCACTCTCATCAAGAGTATAAACATCATCCTGCCTGATTGGTTTTAAGTCTTTCAGGGCTTTCTCAAGCTTAATAAATCCTTCATATCTCTGATTGATATTTCTGTGCAGACATTCACCGATGATTTCATTTATTCCGATGGTAATTCCGGAAATGTAATCAAATTTCTTTTCAATAAGCTTGAGTGGTGTATACAGGGTTTCATAAAAAGCAGAAGTGGAAAAGAGTTTTGCCAGCACCAAACCCATGTTAAAGATATCTTCTCTTTCATCTGTAACATCATAATTGATTCCGGAGGGAAGGATTATAGCGTTACCTTGCTCAGAGACGACTATGTCATATAAATCCAGCTTGCGGATTGCCAATCCAGCCTTACGTATGGCAATCGCTGCGTTAACTATCTGCCTTGCTATCTCCCTTACTTTCTCCTCTGTTAGTAATCCCGGATTACGTTCTTTGATGATTGACAGATTGGAACCCTTAATGTATTCAGAAACGATATAAGTCGGTTTTGATGTTTGGTTTACTTCATAGACTTTGGCAATGTTGGGATGAGATAGTGTTTTAATTTTTGACATTCGAACAATTGCACCCAGCATTTTATCCAGGTTATCAAAATAGGACTGGTAAAAGAGTTTTAAAGAACGTTGAAGGCAATCATATTCATCATTAACAAGATAGACTATGCCATCATTATTTCTGCCGAGGACTTTCTCAATTTTATACCTTTCCTGGAAAACATCCCCGGGATCGAGTAATGTAAAAGTAAGGTCTGCTTTGTATGAATGTGTTTTCTCTGCAGATATGGGTATTGTTTCTTCAGGGAGAGCCTGGATTTCAGGTTTAACTTCATGAATAAGCTTTTGTCCGCATTGTGGGCAGAAATTAGCGCTTTCACTTAACTTGAAGCCGCAATTGCTGCAATAATGCATGTTGTCTCCCTGAAACTCCGTACAATTATCCTTTTATCTAAATACAACAAGCAGAGAGTTTTATGCTCTCTGCTTGAAGGTTATTATCTGTTAATAACAAACCAGACGTCTTTGCCGTTAATGTCATACTGTTTCATAGCAGGTATTTTTTCTGTGAGTCGCTTCAGTTCATCTGTAAGTGTCTCACTTTTAATATAATCGGCATGGGTTTGCATTGCAAGGGCAATATCATCATCTCCGGTCCACTGAACAGAGATTCTGTCCATTATCTCAAAACCGGATTCTTTGCGTGTATACTGGATTTTATTTATCAGCTCACGCGCATAGCCTTCAGTAATGAGTTCGGGCGTAAGGGTTGTATCCATTGCAACAAACAGTTTACGGTTAGCCTGGAAGACAAATCCTTCTTTGGGCTTGATTGAAACCTGCATGTCTTCCGAGGTCAGCTTCAGTTTTTCACCTTCGACTGTTACTTCAAAATAACCCCTTGTTTTGAATGAATGCATTGCTTCTGTTCCATTTACCTGTGGCAGCAATGTACTCAAAGCTTTGACATACTTACCGTATTTGGGTCCCATTACCTTGAAATCCGGCTTCAGTTCATACTGCACAAAACCGTCATTCTCTGCAACATACTTTATCTCATGAATATTAATCTCTTCCTGGATAAGTCCAAACATACGATTAGTTACATACCTTACATCTTCAGGGACATAAAGTGCAGACAAAGGCTGACGCACTTTTATCTGACAGTCATTTCGGGCAGCTCTGCCCAGAGACACAATGTCAATAACTGTCTGCATTTCTTCTTCCAGTTCGGAATAAATATACTTTTCCTCCGGCTTGGGAAAATCTGCCAGATGTACACTATCTTTTCCTGTAAGGTTCCGATAGATTTCGTCAGATAAATATGGAGCAAAAGGTGCCATCAGCTTACTGACTTCCACCATTACCTGATACAAGGTTATATAAGCATCTATCTTGTCCTTGGTAAGTTTTATAGACCAGAACCGGCGTCTGCTGCGGCGTACATACCAGTTGGAAACTTCATCAATAACGAAGTCCTGGATAGCACGCACGCTTTTGGTGAAATCAAACTGCTCGTTCCAATCGGTTACTTTCTTAATCAGAGACTGCAGCCTGGAAACAATCCATTTATCAATTTCTGCGGTTTTTTCCCAGGAAGGTGGATATTTTGACACATCAAAGCTATCAATATTGGCATAAGTACTGAAGAAAGAATATACATTCCTGAGTGTGCCGATGTACTTATTAACTACTTCTTTGACTTCTTCAATATTAAACCGTGTTGGCAGCCAGGGTGGACTTGCTTCCAGTAAATACCAGCGGATGGCATCTGCTCCATAGGTAGCCATCAGTTCCATCGGTTCTACGGCATTACCCTTGCTTTTGCTCATCTTCTGACCGTTTTTATCCAGAATCATATCATTAACCAGACATTTCTTATAGCTTGTTTTGCCTGTCAGCAAAGTTGAGATAGTCAGCATGGAATAAAACCAACCTCGGGTCTGGTCAAGACCTTCAGCTATAAAATCAGCAGGGAACAGACCGTTCTCCAGTAAATCTGCATTTTCAAACGGATAGTGCCATTGGGCAAACGGCATGGAACCACTATCAAACCAGCAGTCAATAACTTCACTTGTACGATGCATCATACCCTGGCATTTCTCACAGGTCAAAACCACATCGTCAACATAAGGTTTGTGTAATTCTATATCAGCAGGAACGGGATTACCGTTTTCCAGCCTGCCCTGGGCTTTTAATTCTGTAATGGAGCCAATAGAGGTTTGGTGTTCACAATGGTCGCAAACCCAGATATTAAGAGGTGTGCCCCAGAATCTGTCTCTGGATAGCGCCCAGTCGACATTGTTTTCCAGCCATTCGCCGAAACGTTTCTCACCCACAAAAGAAGGATACCAGTCAATCTGTTTGTTTTGCTCAATCAGCTGTTGTTTAAACTGGGTTGTCCTGATATACCAGCTTTCACGGGCATAATAAATCAGAGGACTGTCACATCTCCAGCAGTGCGGATAGCTGTGCTTAACCTGCTCTCTGCGGTAAAGGATTTCCCGTTCTTTCAAGTCCCTGATTATGTCTTTATCGGCAGTTTTAACAAATTGTCCTGCCCAGGGAGTAACCACTTCTGAAAACTTGCCTTCAACATTAACAGGCTGAACAAAAGGAAGGTTATACTTCTGAGCCAGGGTAAAGTCATCCTGCCCGAATGCCGGTGCAGTATGCACGATACCGGTTCCGTCTTCCATGGTAACATAATCAGCCAGCCCTACATACCAGGCTTTCTGTTCAGGCTCAACAAAGCGGAATAACGGTTCATATTGCCTGTGTTCCAGAGTCTTGCCCTTAAATTCATCTATAATTTCATATTCCCCATCCAGCACATTAAGCCTTGCTTTTGCCATGATGAGGTTGTAATCTTTATGTTTAACTTTTACATAATCTTCTTTGGGATTAACTGCCAATGCTACATTAGAAATCAGTGTCCAGGGAGTTGTGGTCCAAACCAGGTAATATAGGTTTTCTTCGTCTGTTGCCTTAAACCTTACAAACACGGACGGATCTTCTACATCTCTGTAACCTTGTGCTACTTCATGTGAAGACAATGGTGTTCCGCAGCTGGGACAATAGGGTACAATCTTGTAACCCTGATAAATCAGACCGCGATCGTGAAAGTTCTTCAGAATCCACCAGACAGATTCTATATAATCATTGCTGAGAGTAATATAGGGGTGGTCAAGGTC
Source organism: Cloacimonetes bacterium UBA6097 (assembly GCA_002435865.1). Classification (GTDB taxonomy): domain Bacteria; phylum Cloacimonadota; class Cloacimonadia; order Cloacimonadales; family Cloacimonadaceae; genus UBA5614. The sequence goes on from DIWV01000013.1 coordinate 106,464, forward strand.
AATCCAGTAACCCATCGTTTCCGTCATTTCACGCCACTGTTTTTCATAGGTAAAGACGGATTCTTTGCATTTTTTGTTAAAAGCTTCCACACCGTATTCTTCGATGCCTTTCTTGTCTTCCAGTCCCAACTGTTTTTCTACTTCAATCTCCACCGGCAGACCGTGTGTGTCCCAACCGGCTTTACGCTTTACCTGAAAGCCCTGCATGGTCTTGAGCCGGCATTGGGCATCCTTGAGCAGACGGGCTATCATATGATGGGTTCCGGGCATGCCGTTAGCAGTAGGAGGTCCTTCATAAAAGACATATTTAGGCTTGCCTTCGCGGAAGTCTTCACTTTTCCTGATAATATCGTGTTTTTTCCAGTATTCCCTTACCCTGTCTTCCAGATGTTTCGGGCTTTCTTTGAGGTCTAAAGGTTTGTACATTGCTTTTTCCTGTAATTTATGCTATTTAGAGACACTGAGTCATAGAGTTCTTGTTACCTGTTAAGATTCACGCCTTCGCGGGAATGACAATTCACAAATAACTCATCACCCGTAACCCGTAACTCATTACCCGTAACTGTTTTTATACTTTTTTAAGTCCGGTACGTTTCTGTCCGGGAACAAAAGGCTTTTTAACCGGCGGAGGAGCCATTCTTTTGTGTTCGTGTGCAATTTCTTTGCTGATTTCTTTTTCTTCTTCCTCAGCAGGAGCTTCTTCAAACAACTCGCTGAAGTGTTCTTTGAGGTCTGCATGTCCGCTGACGTAGGCTTTCCAATCTTCCATGACTGCTTCAATATCCACACACTTGGTGCAGGTAATAAGCAGATTCTGGTCATTAACGCCAATCCAGCCGCGGTCATAGCAAAGGCTGCAGCTCTTCTTTTTGCGGTGTTTGAGAGCCATTTTTTTAGCTTCATCCAGATGTTTTTCATCTAATGTAAACATAGCATCTTCTCCTTTTTCAACTACTTGCAGTAATGAAGATTAACTAATGATATAGTTATCCAGATTTGCCATTAATTCAAACCTGCAATTTCTGAAAAGGAATTTTTTCCTTTTTCAGTATTAACTGTTATTGTGACTATGAGTTACGCTTATTTCTTAGGTCTGCCTTTGCCTGTTGGCTTAATCTGGATTTCTGCCTGTTTCTCGGGTTTTTCCGCCTTTGGGGTTTTAGTTTTTACAACCGGTTTTTCTACATTTTTTTCTACCGGTTGTTCTACTACAGGTTGTACCTTTGGTGCAACGGGTGCCGACAGCATTACTTTACGCATTTCGACTTTGATGACGGGTTCCAGTTTATGGGAAACCACGTATAAGGTCTTGTTGCGTGCCAAAGCCAGCTTGTCCTCAATGGACAGGGCTTCAAGTTCTTTCAGGTCGGTAACGCGTTCAACTTTACCGGTTGCCTGGTCTACGATTTGAACAAATGTCTGTTTCTCAGCCATGAAGAGAACCTCCATTATATATTTCTCAGGAAATTTTTCGCATATCTTGGTAACGAAATCGATGTATTCTGCGGCGTGCTGGCGATAGTAGAAACGAAAAGACCTGCACCTCTCTATGCGCGGGCATATTGCACATAATTGGGGTGTGATGACTTTGTTTCGTTTTACTTCGCAGTGAAAGATTTTCATAACTTGTTTATATACCGCCAATCCACAGTTTTTCTTATTGCCAGATTATCTGTGGAAAGGCTTTTGTCAATAAAATAACGTGATTACTTGCACTTAGGGTGTTTTTTAACCACAGAATACACAGAAAAAACAGAAGGCACTGAATTTGCGTCATTCCTGCCTGCGCAGGAACGACACATTCTAGATTTTCTGTGTTTTGTGGATAAAAATATTTCATGCCGAACCATTTATCTTCATTTATATCAGACATAAACTGTTTCTTCAGACTTCTTTAAGCCAGGTCGATATCCAGTCGATAACCAGTCGATGTCCAGTCGATGAAACATCGACCGGTTATCGAGCGGATATCGAGAGAAAATCGACATTTGTTAGAGTTGAGGTTAAAGATTTTTTTAGCATAGAACAATTTCCGGATTCCTGTCTGGACCGGACTAACCAGGAATTGTGTTTTGTATTCTTTTTTGTCGTTTCTTTGTATTCTGTGGTTAATATAAGTGGTCATGGTGAGCCCGTCGAACCATGTTTATCCTTCGACAAGCTCAGGATGACTTCCTGTGTATTCTGTGGTTAAAATCTTTTCGTGTGTTTCGTCTTTTTCGTGTATTCCGTGTTCTAACTTCTTTTCTTTACCTTGACAAAGTCCTGTATATTTTAAGGGCGAAGTCTTTCATATCCAATGGTGTTACATATTTCTTCATACTTCCTGACTGCGATGTACAGATTGACATCAAAGCAGTTCTGTTGTTAACTTTAAAGTTCACTTCAGAGATGCCCAATGAGTATTCTGCACCTGCGGGAACGTTGGCTATTGGGTTGGCAGGAACGGTAAAAGTCCGGGCTGTAACAGGTATTTCCTTTGTATAATCATCTTCATAGTCTTCACCGCCTTCTACTTCTGTATAGGCAGTAACACCGGCAATCTGGTGGTCATTATTAACCGGCAGTGACCAGGTAAATGTAGCTGACTGAGCAGGATTATATGGCTCAGGGAAGTCAGAATCCGTTATCAGATTTACCATCTTCAGCGTGGTTTCTGTTTTTGTAACGCCCTCATAGACATATTTAACTGTACAGATTGACCCGGGAGTGACATTGCATTCGCCAATCCAGACGCCCGGTATCAGGCTGATTATATCTACCACTTCGCCGTTGATAATCAGTTCAGCTGTATCGTTGAAGTCAGGAGGATTGAGACCACCAATCCAGAAAGCAGTTATAAAATATGGAGATTTTCCTCCAAGTGTATTGAAACCAATCACCCATTCGGCAACAGTCGGGGATATATCGTAAATACTGGTGGGAGTATCTATTTCATCATCTGAGGAATCGGTGGGTCCGCAGGATACCGTAAACAGCATAAAAAAACCAAGCAACAGTATCATTAACATCCAATATCTGCTCATTATTATTCTCTCCTAAACTGTAATTTCAAAAGAAAACTGTTTATAACAGTGAATAGATTAAGTCAATAGAAAAGCATAACAAGACATCAATCAGTTAATTAAACCAGTGTACCTAACTCCATACTTATACCGTTTAAAATTACATTTAAACCGAATAGAAAATCAGCATCATTATCGTATCCATTTTCCATTACTAATGCTGTGGCTTCATTTAAAAAGGGAAACTGGGAAGAATCAAAGCTTTTAGAAAAAACCTCAGCCAGTTCTTCAAGGGATTTTTCACTGTCAGAGACATGAGTTAATTGCCTGCAATACCCGTAAATATAACTGTCAATAAGCGAGGTTACTCGTAGAGACAGCTCGATAGGAAATCCCGCTTTACGAAGAGTTCCGATGTAATTGTTTAAGTACTCCAATCGGTTAATGCCGCTTTGAATCTGTGAATCCAAAACAAAAGGCAGCCATGGATGTTCGAGGAACAAAGCCATTGCTGACCTTGCCCTGGTTTCCATAATCTTACGCCAATTACAGACGGTATTATCATCATGTTCTCCAAAGTCAATATTGGTAACCAATTTGTCTGCCATATGGGAAACAAGCTCATCTTTTGTCTTAAAATAATGATACAGAGACATCGCCTGAATATTCAGTTCGGCAGCCAATTTCCTCATTGACAAGGCATTAATCCCGCCTTTGTCAGCAATGGCTATTGCTTTGGAAATGATTTGCTCTTTTGAGAGTGCCGGTCGTTTTTCCATATCAAAAACCTCCTTTTCTCAGGGTATCAGCTCTGTACCTCATTATTAACAATATTGACAATAGCGCCGGTAATCGTGTAAAAAATCAATACTCAAAATTTACCCCAATATACATATCAGGTTCAAAGAGGAAGTAGTTATTCCATTTGTCGTCTTCCTGCCTGAAGGCTTGTGGTACATTTGTGTCAACAGGCCAATATTGGCAATGAATTTGAGGTTCAAGATAAATCTTGTTTTTGAAAAGTGGTATGTGATATCCAAGATGGTACGAAGTATAGAGCTTAAAACCATTGCTGATTTTGGAGTTGTTTTCATCCAGATACGTCTTTAACTGCAGCAGTATTTCTGCTGCTGCAAACAATCCCCGCCATATCGTTCGCTGATACGTAACACCAATGCCGCTTTCCCTTAGCCTTCCGGGATAGAAATTGGTTTCAACGAATTTCAGCTGCTCCTGCATTGGCATGCCCATCGGGGCAAACAATTTCCAGGTTGCAGCTTTGATGCCGATTTTATCCCTGGGGGTGAGCCTGTATTCAATGTGCAACTCGTAATGGTGCGTATTTGTTTTTTCCTCTTCATAATTGAGGAGCGAATAATATGTAGTGCTGACTGAAAATTTGTGCTTCTGCACAGAATCATCCGCAAAACTCACATTTGTCTTATTTTGAACCTGACTGAATGCATTTGCACCCAATATAATACCAAGAACCATTATCAACAGTAACTTTTTCATGTTCTCCTCCTGTTTTTGGACACGGCAACCTTACACCGTAAGTCCGTCAAGTGCTTTTTTTCCGTTATATTCAACTCATGTGGTAACAAACTGCAAAAACTTCTTGACAGACAAGCGGTTGGCGATAAATATGGGTTTGTGTTGCCAACCAGTCTTTATAAATATAAGGAGTCTGTTATGAATAACAAAGATGAGATTCAAAAGCTTCAGGAGAGTACCTTGCAGATGCATAAGCTGGAAGACGGTATCCTGGATATGACATTAGGTTTTATCCTGACAATATTTGGTCTGGGTTTTCTTTCCAATAACACTGCTGTTTTATGGTTGTTAGTATACTCATTTGTATTGCTCTCACGGAAAATGAAGAGAAGATATGTTTATCCGAGAGTAGGAATTGCAGTTTTTGTAGAAAAACAAAAACAAGCAAGGCCTTACCGCATATTATTAATAGCAGGAGTGCTGGGTCTTTTACTAGTTGGGTATGCATTTTTTAGCAGGGGTAGGTCTGATCTTGATATTTTGCACCCTATCTTTAATACATCTGGCATTTTAATAGCAGGAGTGGTGATGCTTGGTGGTATCTTCAGGAAACAATTATTTTATCTGGCAGGGCTGGCACTGATGATTCCACTTATTATAGTTCAGTTCAGCAAAGATTATTGGATTGCTGTCAGTATGGCAATTGCTGTTTCAATCATGCTTTTAATTCTCCTGATGTGGATGTCTAAAAAAAGCAAAGCTGATAATACAATAAGCCGTCCCACTGTAGTAATCCACAGTTATCTGATGGTAGCTGGGTTGCTGGGTTTTTTGTATTTTTTATTGGCTTGCCTGCAGCCTGTCTATGCTGCCAATATCAGACATTGGGGTATAATAAATCATGTTTTGATTTTCAGTAACATGGTGGCATTGGTAATTCTCGGCATCGGTCTTGCCTATAAAGCACCAAGGTTCTACCTGTATGCTGCTTTACTGAGTGCATCTGTTCTAATATCACGGAATGCCCAGGTTTCAGTGATTCATACCCGGACTATTTTTACAAGTGTTGGTTTACTGTTATTGGTCATAGGTACTGCAATGTTTTTCCGTTTCCTGAAAAAGTATCCTGTTTTAGGGGAAAAAGAAGATGAATCGGGAGAAAACTGATAACACAATCCAGTTTGACGATATAGATAAAATCGCCCACGAACCCGGGCGGCTGATGATACTATTGCATCTGTTCATTGTGGAAAAGGCGGATTTTATCTACCTGATGAAGCAGACCGGGCTTTCCAAAGGCAATCTATCCTCGCACCTGAGCAAACTGGAAGAAGCCGGATATATTGAAGTAAAGAAAGAATTTATAGAGAAAATTCCTCACACCTTTTTATCCCTTACAGAAAAGGGACGCACTGCCTTTACAGACTACAAGGAAACTATCTTGACTTTATTGAAGTCCAATAACCAAAGAGGTTAGCATGATTGAAAAAGACGCAGTTGAACAATTGAAAGAAAAGGCGCAAATCGATTACCACAGAGCTGTGGGAATGTGGGATTTGGTTTTGGGACTGGCTATTGTCTTGTTTGGAGCCCAGATGGGAATGAAATTCTCATATGGATTCGTAATATTCGGAATTTCGGTAGGGTTTGGCATCAGGGAATTTCAGAAAAGGGTTATCTATCCAAGACTGGGCAGAGTGGAGTTTAACGAAAAAGGCAAGAAACAGGGTCAGCTTTCCTGGATTATTTTATATACGATGGTGTTACTTTGTGTAGTAGGCCTAATGGATTACTGGAACAGTACAATGAAATTTTACCTGAGTATTTTGTGGGTATTGTTTATTATCTTTGGTGGATTCTTACGCAGGACAATATTTTATATTTATGGATGCGCTGTATTTGTAACTCTATTTATGACGTTTTTTATTACAAATTCCATTGTCCTTTTAGTGATTACTGTCGCAGCAGTAGTTTTAACCTATATCTTGCTAAGGGTTTTTGTTTATGACCGGATAGTGCTGGAACCGGCTAAAACGAGGGCAGGTATTACAGCGCATTTATTTGTGGGGGTTGCTGCTATGGGTTTGGCAGGTTACCTGGTATTAAGGCATTTTAATCCCGAACAAACAGCATCTATCATTGCCCAAATGACTGTTTATAAGTATTTCTATCTGGGTATTGCCACGACAATAGTAGTTTTTCTAATCGGATTTGCCTACCGACTAAAGAGCTTCTATTTATACTCTGCAGTATTGGCTGTCTTATCAATTGTCTGGAAATTCCATGTTTTGCCGCGTCCTTATTTTATAGGCGTGTTCATGCTGTTTGGGATTATTGTTTTAAGCTATAGGCTGGCACTTTTAAGAAAATTCCTGAGGGACAACCCTGTATTGGATAAGACTGAATAGTTATTTTAATATCTTGCTGATAAACTTACGGGTTTCGGGAATATCATCGAAGAGGGTAACATAGTTCTCACCCGGAAGAATCCTCTTGCCCTTGATTCTCTTATCCACCTTGGTTTCACCCCAGTTGTAGGCAGCAAGGGCAAGGCTCCAGTTGTCATGGTATCTGCCGAGTAGGTATTTCAGGTAAAGAGCTGATATCTTAAGATTATAAAAAGGCAAAAACAATAGTCCCTTTTTGTGGGAAGTATTGATATATCCGGCTGTCTCTTCTTTAACCTGTCCCAGTCCTATCGCCTGCTTGGATGAAACTGCAAAACTGCGAAAGGAGCTTTCCGTACCTACCAACCTGTAAAACTTAACGGGATCAAGACTATAGTAAATTGCAATTCCTAATGTCATCAGACGCAGCGAGACAGGATTGTAAAACAGTACAATGATAATTAATACCAGCAGGATAAGCTTAAGAATTAGCTTTTTTATTTTTTTTTGATTTTTTGCCATACTTTACGGTAGTTGCGTTTATAGCGGTCGTTATCAGGATTTATCTGCATAGCCCTGGCAAAATCTCGCATTACTTCCGTAGCAGGAAACTTCATCTTCAGTTTTAAGGCACCAATGTTATTGTGCAAGGCAGCATCGTCAGGTGTGAGTCCTACAGCAGTATTGAGTAAATCCAGTGCTTCCGTTGGAGAGTTTTCCTCTTCCAACAGAGATGCCTGAAACTGCAAATCCAGAGAAATAGCAAATTTATCCCTGCCTATAGGGTCCTGTGCCAGGTCATATAGCTTTTTCAGCAGGTTATTATCGGGATTGGACTGCAAGAGATTGTAATAAACTTCCTTGGCATCCTCAAAGCGTTTTGCCAGCACCAGGCTTTGGGCATAGGTTATGCCTGCAAAAAGCTGGTCTGGAATCATCTTATGAATGGGTTCCAGCAGTTCTATCGCCTGCTCGTATTCACACAGATTCATATGGCACAACGCAAGGCTGAATTGATTATCAGGAGTGGGCGACCATTTGTTAAGCTTTTCAAATATAGCAAGAGCACGGTGCCTTCTGCCATAAAGCAAATGCCCCTGTGCGGTTCGGCGCAGAACAGGAATCAATAATCTCTTAAAAACATTCATAGCTAATCTCTTGGCACAGTTCCCATTAAAAGCCGTTTATTGTCAAGCAGGATTGAGATTGACTAAACACTGCATATGTTTAAAGTGTGCTTATGACTAAGTTAGATAAGAAGCCCTCATTGTTAGAAAAAGTACCTCTCAGCGCTAAACAAAGCCTGGGAGAGGAAATTGCCAACAGCATTACACATGGAACCGGAGTGGGTTTAAGCATCGCAGCGTTGGTGATTCTGGTGGTCTTTGCTGCCAAATTGGGAGATACATGGAAGGTTGTCGGCTTTAGCATCTATGGAGCAATGCTGATTACGATGTACCTTTCTTCCACTCTTTATCATGCTTTTCACAAACCCATTGTGAAGCGCTTCTTCCGCATCTTGGACCATTCATCCATATGTCTCTTAATTGCCGGAACTTATACACCTGTCACTATTGGTGTTATGCGTAGCGGCTGGGGCTGGACTTTATTTGGTTTAATCTGGGGACTCACTCTGGTTGTTATCAACCTGCAAGTCTTTGCCATGCATAAACTTAAATGGATGTCGACAGTAATGTATGTGCTAATGGGCAGCCTGATAATCATTGCTATTAAACCTCTGATGAGCAAAGCACCGGCTGGTTTTCTGACCTGGATGATGATAGGTGGAGCTTCATATCTGCTGGGAATAATCTTTTATCAATGGAAAAAACTGCCTTACCATCATCCTATCTGGCATCTGTTTGTCCTGGGCGGCAGCATCAGCCACTTCTTTGGAATGCTTAGCCTGGTCTAAAACCACTCCCTTTTTGTCTATTAGTTATATATGGGAGATGCTAGGGTGATCTAAGGGTGCGACCCTTAGATCACCCTAGCATCTCCCATGCATCTCCCATGGATTGAGTAAGTAAGATTAATGGTTAATTACTCAATGACATAAAAGACATATCACGTAAACCTTGACAAATCACTTGTTTGTTTAACTTGGTAACCTCTTATTTGATTATTAGTTGTGAGGTAAATAGATGAATACACCCCGTAATAAAGATATCAATTCTTTGATACAAGAACTCCGGACCTTGCAGACAAGCCTTTATGGAAAGGACTTTCTGCTGACCTGGGATAAAAGTGAAGCTGAGCTGAAAGCTGTGATGCTTGCTGCAGAAATATTGCAGGCTTTGCATTGGCAGGGCAAGTCTATGCGCACTTTTAATCACGGACTGGCAATATCCATATTCAGGGATAATTCCACCCGTACAAGATTCAGTTTTGCATCTGCCGCCAGCGCTTTGGGACTTACTTTGTCTGATTTAGATGAAGTTAAGAGCCAGATTGCACATGGCGAGACTGTACGTGAAACTGCCAATATGATTTCTTTTTTAACCGAAGTAATCGGCATACGTGACGATATGTATCCCGGTGAAGGGCATACCTACATGCTGGAAGTTGCACAGGCGGTCCAGCAGGGTTTTGAAGAAGGACTTCTGCCTTCCAGACCTGCTCTGGTTAATCTGCAGTGCGACCTAGACCACCCGACCCAGAGTCTGGCTGATTTACTCAAACTCAAGGACTATTTCGGCGGTCTTGATAACCTCAAAGGCAAGAAGATTGCCATGAGTTGGGCATATTCTCCCAGTTACGGCAAACCTTTATCAGTTCCGCAGGGTGTAATCAACCTGATGACACGCTTCGGTATGGAAGTAGTATTGGCTCATCCGGAAGGATATGATTTATTACCTGATACGCTTACTACAGCCAAAAGCTTTGCCAGCAAGAGTGGTGGAAGCTTCCGCCTGACCAATGATATGAAAGATGCTTTTAAAGATGCTGACGTTGTTTATCCCAAAAGCTGGGCTCCGATGGCTGTTATGCAGAAACGCACAGAACTGCTCAAAGGCGGAGACAAGCAGGGATTAATAGATTTAGAAAAACACTGCCTGGCAGAAAACGCCAAACATACAGACTGGGAATGCACGGAAGACATGATGAAGCTTACCAGGAACGGAAATGCCCTCTATGAGCACTGCCTGCCTGCCGATATTACAGATGTAAGCTGTAAACAGGGAGAAGTTTCCAAAAGCGTATTTGAAAAATACCGTTACGATACTTATCAGGAAGCGGGCTTCAAGCCCTTTGTAATTGCTGCAATGATATTTATGTCCAAGGTAGCTAATCCTGCAGAGAAGCTGACGAAGTTTAATCTTTAACCACAGAATGCACAGAAAACACAGAATGGAAGTAAATTCAAATCTCTGTGACTCTGTGTCTCTGTGTCTCTATATAGCAAAATAATAGGAGAAATTATGTCCAAAATTATTGGAACCATCAATAAAGAAATAAGAGCTAAAACAGCTAAGCGCTGTAAAGAACGTAATATCATCCTGCCTACTTTTAAACAATTAAGGAATCCTGAACTGATTCCACAGGAAATCAAAGATAAACTTAAACCAATCGGACTATGGGATATCAATCCTTTGAACCTGTTTCGCATTACCTGGAAAAACGATATAAATACCGGTTTATTTGGTGATGTTAACTATCTTGAAATACCCCGCGAGCTGACCGGAATAAAAGCCCGGGTAATAGGTTTGGTCGGTAAATACTTTCCTACGGGAGCACATAAAGTGGGTGCTGCCTACGGATGCCTGGCACCCAGAATGGTAACAGGTGAATTTGACCCCACTTACCATAAAGCAGTCTGGCCCAGCACAGGTAACTACTGCCGTGGCGGTGCTTTTGACTGTGCTTTACTGGATGTGGCAGCAGTTGCTATATTACCGGAAGAAATGAGCCAGGAACGCTTTAGCTGGCTTAAAAGCATCGGTTCTGAAGTTATTGCTACACCCGGATGCGAATCCAACGTTAAAGAAATTTATGACAAGTGTGATGAGCTTAGATTAGATCCCCGCAACCTGATACTTAATCAGTTTGACGAATTTGGCAATCCGCTTTATCATTATGAAATTACCGGTCCTGCTCTGGAAGAAGTGCACGTTGCACAATCCAATCCCAAGAAAAAGTTTGCTGCCTATGTTTCTGCAACCGGTTCTGCCGGAACTATTGCAGCCGGAGACTATCTCAGGAAGCTATATCCCCATATGAAAGTGGTGGCTTCTGAGGCTGCAGAATGTCCGACCCTGCTCAATAATGGCTTTGGCGGACACCGCATTGAAGGTATCGGTGATAAGCATGTTCCCTGGGTGCACAACGTGCGAAATACTGATGCTGTTGCAGCTATCAGAGATGAAGACTGTATGCGTTTGTTCAGATTGTTCAATGAACCGGCAGGAACAGCTTTCTTACAGAGTTTAGGCTTAAAACCCGAACTGATAAAAGACCTTTCCTTATTGGGAATTTCTTCCATAGCAAATCTGCTGGCTTCTATCAAAACAGCGAAGTATTTTGAAATGGACGAGAACGACATAGTTTTCACTGTTTTTACAGATGCCGCTGATATGTACGCTTCCCGTTTGACAGAACTAACTGAAGACAGAGGAACATATTCATCTATTTCGGCTGCCATTGACTTTAACACATGCCTATTGGCACAAAGCTATGACAACTTCCTTGAACTCAGCTATCAAGACAAAAAACGCATCCATAACCTCAAATACTACACCTGGGTTGAGCAGCAGGGCAAGACCTATGAAGAAATCCTTGAACAGTGGCATCCGGAATACTGGACAGAAATATTCGAAAACAATGTGGAACCTCTGGATATTCTGATAGAAGAGTTTAACGACCTGATATTGAAATCTTAAACATGCAGATAATAGCCCTGATTCCTGCAGCAGGAAAAGGCGAACGCTTTGGCATGCCAAAGGTTGATGCCATGTTTAATGGTATCTCCTTTTCTGAGAAAATCATTGCTGCTTTGCAGGAAGCAGGCATTACACAATATGTGGTAATCCGCGATGTGGATACACCTGATATGTTGGCCAGCCTGAAAGTCGGGATGGATTCATTCCATTCACAAAACGTCCATCCCGATGGCTGGCTTATTTGGCCTGTCGACCATCCAATGGTAAAGCCGGAAACAATATCCATCCTTATCAAAGAATTCTCCGCAAAAACCAATAGCATAATTGTACCAAGCTATAATAATAGAAACGGTCATCCCATCATTATTCCCGGTTTTATGACTATACCTGATAAACCTGAACCTGCCGGACTCAAAGGAATAATCCTGAAATCCCATAACCCCATTGAACATATTGAAGTGGATGATGACGGTATTTTGAAGAATATCAACACTCCTGAGGATGTGCACTATGTCTGAACTAAGCCAATATTACAAAAGACTTTACAATGCAATTGAAGCGGGTAATCCCATCTGGCAGGCAAGCGTAGTTGAAACTGACGGTTCCACACCTGCACGGGTTGGTATGAAGCTGGCAGTTCCCTTGTCGGGTGAAAGCTTTGGTAATCTGGGCGGCGGTGAAATGGAATACCTGGTTATCAATACCATTCTCAAAGAACAGCCCAAGTCAGTTGTGAAATGGAGTTATAATCTTGATGAACAGGGCAAGACTATTTCTGCTGATGATATCCAGACTAAAATGATTTGCGGCGGCAATGTGGAAGTCCTGATAGAGCCTTTATTTTCTCCGCATCCTTTGTATATTATCGGTGCAGGACATTGCGGCAGGGCTTTGGCGGATTTCGCAGTAAAAGCTGATTTTCAGGTTACCGTCATTGATAACAGGCAGGATTTACTGCAGGCGGACGCTTTTCCTTCCGAATGCCGTTTAATCTATAATGATTATACCAGCATTGATACTGCTATCCCTTTTAACGATAATGCTTTTATCGTAATCATGACCTATGGGCATGTGCATGACAGACAGGTTCTGGAATATTGTTTGGGAAAACCTTTCCGTTATCTGGGTATGATTGGCAGCAAAAAGAAAGTGGCGGAAACATTAGAAAAAGTTAAAAACAACGGCTTTACCGACAAGGATATTCAGAAAATCAATGCTCCCATCGGACTTCCCATACACAGCCACACGCCTTACGAAATAGCTGTCAGCATCCTGGCAGAATTAATCTCAATTAAAAACTCAGTTTAGTTTTACTTTTAGTTATAAAAAGAGCATTGTAAGGCTTGACCTGAGAATTATATCCTTCCTCGTTTTTTTCAGGCAGATAAAACCTGCCCATCATATATAATTTATTATCCCGGTCTGTATCAAGCTTGATGTATTGAGCAAGAGTCTGGCTTTGAACTTCATCAGGGTATTCAAGTGCAATATACTGCTTTGTACTGTCAATGGGCACCAGATATAAAGTGTTCTTCTTTTTCATCTTCCCTATCTGTTCAGATTGGGATGGTGGCCTGAATTCATAATGATACCCCATCACTCCATCAACTTCCTTTTGTACAACATGAACTTCAGGGAAATCAGGTTCTGTTACATAAGTCTTTATTTTACCTTTGATAAATAGTTCACCATTATAATCCTTTAACAGTTCTTCACATTCAAAATCCTTGATATCGGTTCGTAAGGATAACTCGTTTATACCAATGTCATTTACTTTTATGGTCCTGTCGATTCTTTTGCCATATCCAAAATTTGAATCAAAGAGATAATACTCATCTGATGTATTTAGCTTGAAATTGCCCTGTATATAGCAATCTCCATTTCTATCCGTAACAAGCTGGCAGTTTATATTTTGAGAAACTATGTGATTTTGTGAGTTTGTGTAACCTTTTGTTAGCTTATTAACATAGCCAAATTGTTTTAGCCAGATTGTTTCACCTTTGGAATCAAGCTTCATTACCATTTCTGTATAATCTTTGGGATTGGGTATTAGTGTACTGTCTATCCCCACCCACTTGCTATCATAAAATGAAGTTAAGAAGCAATCTGAGTTTGAAGTAACAGATAGATTAACTGCACTGACAGTGATCTCTCCACCAAATACTTTCGTCCAGATTATCTGACCCTTAGGATTGGTTTTTACCACAAAACCATTGGCATTGTATTTATTTTCCAGTGTTTTATCACCCAATTCCAAAGAAGAATTCTGGAAACTGCCTGTAAAATATACGTTGTTTTTCATGTCGGTTTTCAATTCATCCAGTGTGTATTTCCCATTGCCATAAGAATAGACAATTCCTTTACTCTTGCCTTTGGAATTCAGCTTTTCAACAAAGAAATCTGTCTGCTTTGTTTTATTGCTATAGTAAGGAGAATCACTTTCTGATGGTATGTAAGAACCTGAATAATATATGTTTCCTTTATTATCCAGGGCTAATTTAGGCGGATTTATTATACTTATATCTGAAGGTGACTTTGCCCACAAGATTTTTCCCTTCTTATCAAGCTTGATGATGAATATATAATTCGGATATTTCTGTGGTCCCCAATAATATAGGTCATGTTTTTGCTCTTTGTATAGCTTGTTTTCTATTTCAACGTTATCTATTTTTAGCTTTTGCCCATTAAAAGAACCTATGACTACAGAGTTTCCCTTATTATCTACTTTGATGTCATGGATATCGGTATGGTAATCGAATTTAAAACTCTTTGTCCATTCCCAGTTGTCATCGCAATAAAGTAAAGTGCTTAAACAAATCAGCAATAAAGCTAATACATACCTTAATCTCATTCTCGCCCCTAAGTGAATTTAACTTTTGCAACAACAGAAAGACCCTTTTTGATAAAGGGTCTTTCCGTGTAGTTAAGTAATCTTATTTCTTTACGGTAAACATAGCGCCGATAAAGAACTCATCTCCGTTTCCATTGATATAACCACCGATGTCAATATTTAGAAATTCCGAATGATTATAACCGATTCCAGCAGAATATCTCTTATCCGCCATTGAATCACTTGATTTGTTTTTGAATGCGTATAGCATATTGTCGTCTGAATGGCTTTCTGAAACATTTCCACTGCCATCCTCTGTTATTATGGTAGAATATTCCATTTCATCAATTTTCGTCCGGTAATCCCTGAACTTGTAATTATGGATGAAAGTTGTTCCCAGCCTGAATGTGAAATTCCGCAAGCCAAAATCATCGTGGTCTGTTAAACTTGTTTTAGGCATACTGAATTCCAAACCTATGGGTAAAATCGTCTGCAGATTGGTTTGAGCAAGTTCGTTTTTCGATTTGTATGCCGTTCTTTCTGTGGTTCTGATGTCATTAATATCATCAAAATCCAATCCTTCCTGATGATAGGTAACCCTGTTTAAATATGAATTCATATCAGCTTTACGATTAAAAGTCTGCAGATCAAATGTCAATCCATAGCCAAATGATACATTCTCGGAGAAATTTACTGCTGAGCGTCCTATCAGTTTGGTATGCCAACCCAAATAAGAACCGGAGATGTCTTGATTTGTAATCTCAGTTAAGGTATCAAGTTCCTGCAAATCTGGAGTTTCAGTATTGGTTAAAAGTTGGTTTGATGTTGTACTATACCTTAGATCATCTTTGTAATCCCCACCGAATCCGCCTATACCAAGACCTATTTCCCAAAAGCTCTGTTTATAGCGTGGTGTAACGTTATCAAGGTTTTTTCTGTATTTAGCATTAAGGAAAGCTTCATTACGCGGCAGTTTGGAGGTTCTGTCATAATCTATCTTGTACTGGCCTTCTTCATGTGAAGTTTCACTCAGATAATTGTAATATTCAGCAGAATATTTATCATCTGCTTTGTACGAATTTTCATCATCAAAGGTCAGGTTAAGGTCATACCTGATTTCTCCGTCAGCACCAAACCAATTGCTGGGCTTCATCCAGGAAAAGAGACCCTGGATTTTATTGTTGCTTCTGCAAGATTCAAAGTTCCCTTCCTCAATATATTGATCGGTCATTATATCTTCAATAATGTCATATATCGTATAGCTGAGGTATGAGCTGCCATCACCCATGCTAAAGCCCTGGATATATGCATTTAAGAATGGAGCATTATAGTCATTTGATGCATCATCCCATTCGCTTTCTCCTGTGTCCAGCAGCAGGCGGACTCCGAATATATTATCACCGACTGGAAGTGAACTGTTAAGCAGGAGCAGAAGTCTGGAATGCATATTATCATAATTCTTTGTGCGTGATATTCCGACAATCTTGGTATCATATATCAGGTCCATGTCATTATCCGAGTAGGCAATGGCTTTCATTTCCTGTTCTCCGTAACCGTTATAATTGTAGGGAACTTTATCATCCCTGAAGCGTATCAGAAAGGCATGCTTCAGGTCTTTCTTCCATGGATTTTTGAAAGTAAAGCCAAAAGGATATTCTGACAGAAACTTACTATTATCCACAAGTTGGATTTCACCATCATAATAACTCATCTGCTGAACATAATCAGAAAGATTGGTAAAATAGTATTTCTGCAGATAGAAATTCAGGTCTATTGGATCATAGATTTGTTCCCAATCTCCATCCAAAGCCGTACCCAGGGCATAATATCTCATCGAAACAGGGACTTGTGCCCATACAACAACCACGAACAGTAACAGTCCAAAGGTTAATGTTAATTTACGCATCTTTCCCCCTACTTCTTCACTACAATTTTTCTGGAATTAGTAATCATAACATCATCAATAAACCAGCCAATTCCTGTAACAGAACCATCTGTTGTCATTGTCCATTTGAACATAACCGATAAACCTTCAAAATCACTTAAGTTAAACTGAGCAATTTGCCATATAGGCATTGTAGTTATAATGTTTGTATATCCCGGTTCTCCTGATGAGTTTACATTGTTATCAGGATACCCTCCATCAGGATATATAATTTCCCATGTTGCTCCATTGTTAAAGGATATTTTAACATTACCCCCGTCCCAACCTGATTCCATTGAATATGCATGAAAAAAGCTAAGATAAGCATCTTCTCCGATTGAGAAAAGCGGTGAAATAAGCTGGTAATTTACGTTATTGGGATATCCTGTATTTAGGGGAGCACCCCAAATATTAGTTCCGGAATGAGCTACAATTGTTGTTGAATGTCCCCATTGCCAGCCATCAGGATTATTACTGTTAAATTCACCATCGTTGTTTTCAAAGTCAAAAACGGGAGTTTCAGATACATAAATCCAGGGAGAAAAATCTGTACTTTCATAATTATTAAAGGCTTTAACTCTATAGAAATATGATGTCCCTTCAATTATGTTATTATCAGTGAATGATGATATGTTTGACTCAAAGGATAAAGTGTCGCTGCCTGGAGTGAACCTTTCAATTAAACACCCGGTCGCACTTTCAGCATTGTTCTCCCAGCTTATCTGAATTGATGTTGGTGTTAAAAATTCGTATGTAAACTGAGTAGGCGGATGAAAAAAGGGTGTTTTTATTGTGATTGAATCATCAATAGCCATTCCATTTCGGGCAGCACAAACTAACCGATAATCGTAGTATTCGTTCTGGCTGACATCTATTGAATCAATGAATTCATTCAAATTTGCATCAATGATTGTTTTTACCAGAAAATCGTTTTTGAATATTTTGTACGACAAAAAGTTCTTGTCGGTACATTTCAGCCATGATAGTTTAATCTGATTAGAACGGATATTTCCGTTTGCATAGCCGATAGCATAGCTGTCACCTTCCATCAGGACGCTGCTGTTAAACATCACATTGCTGCTAATTGCGTCTAATACAGGCATCTTATATTCCAATGTATTTTCACAGGCGCATAAAATCAGCATACATGCAAGGCAAAAAAAGATAAGTCGTTTCATGTCACTCTCCCTTTTTAAAGTATTATCTTGTAAGTATATGGTTGATTAATGCTATTAAAGCATAATCGAACTTAATTCGTATACAGGGAAAAACACTCTATTCTTCTAATTGACTCACACATTAATAAATTTGTTTGTTTATTGCGCTGGATTGAATAATTCTTTGTATGAGAATTGTGCTTCTAATGTCAAGTATATTTTTTAAGAATTTTACTGCTATCCGGTTAATATAATAGACAATAAGGACGATGTTTTGATGAAATATATCTTGACAGCTTGTATTTATTCAGCACATTAAACATTAAGGGATATTTATGAAAAAGGCATTCTTCATCTTGGTTTTGCCTATATTGGTGTTTGGATTATTTGCCCAGACACAGTGGGGCTATCTGAAGACATGGGGTAAAATGGTAGGCGGACCTCTTCCCAACGATATTGTCAAAATAGCCGGAGGTGGAACCACCAGTCTTGGTATACGGGCAGACCGGTCTCTTATAGCCTGGGGAAACAATCTCATTGGACAGTGCAATGTACCTACCGGAAATAACTTTGATACTATCGCCGCCGGTTATAATCACTACCTTGCACTAAGATTGGATGGAACTGTAGAAGCCTGGGGATTGAATAATTTCGGACAGTGCAATCCTACCTTCGGAGCTTTGTTTACTGCAATTTCAGCAGGATACTATTCCAGCGCAGGTATTAAAACTGACGGCTCTTTAACTGCCTGGGGCAGTAATGGTTTCGGACAGTGTGATGTGCCGGCAGGAAATGATTATGTTTCTGTTGCATCGGGAAGCTTTCATTGCCTTGCATTAAAATCTGACAGCTCTCTGGTTGCCTGGGGAGATAATTCCTGGGAACAGTGCAACGTACCGGCAGGCAATAACTTCATCAAAATAGCTGCAGGCGGATATCATTGCCTGGCTCTAATGGCAGACAGCACAATAGTTGCCTGGGGATATAATCCTAATATGAATGATCCGCTTCCCACAGGCAATGACTTTGTTGATATTGCCTGTGGAACCAATTACAATCTTGCACTCAGGGCTAACGGCACAGTTGAAGCATGGGGAGATAATCAATCTAATGTTTGCAGCGTACCAAACAGTCTTATGGCGAGTACGATTGCTGCGGGCTATAACCACAATGTCGCTGTAGACCAGTATGGAGAAATCGTCTGCTGGGGTTCAAATGCTTACGGACAGTGTAATGTCCCGGCAGGAAATAATTACAAACAAGTAGCTGCGGGAAATCTATGTATTGCATTAAATTTCTATGGAAGATTAACTCAATGGGGAAGCGGAACCCCGTATTATGAGGTTGCTCCGAGCTATGGAGATTTTACGTATATCAGTTGCCTGGGAAATCACTGTTTAGCACTTCGGGATATTTACATAACTGAAAGCTGGGGCGACAATCAATATGGACAGTGTGATTTCCCTTACGATAGCATATATGTGGCTGTTTCTGCGGGAGGATATCACAATCTTGGAAAAAAGCCAAGCGGTGTCCTGCAGGGTTGGGGACTTAATGCCTCCGGACAATGTAATGTGCCTGTTGGGACTAACTTCAGTTCATTTTCTGCAGGTGGCAATCACAGTTCTGCAATAAAGTCTGACGGTTCATTGATTACCTGGGGTGACAATACCTATGGTCAGCACTTTGTCCCTCCCGGAATCGATTTTGTAAAAGTATCTGCGGGGGGTTACCATTCTGTAGCTTTGAAAGCTGACGGTTCTCTTGTCGCCTGGGGTGATAATAACAGCGGACAATGCAACATTCCTGCAGGGTTTGATTTCGTTGCCATTTCTGCCGGGTGGTATCACAGTCTGGCTTTAAGGAATGACGGAACTGTTGCAGCCTGGGGCAGAAACGATGAAGGACAGTGCAATGTTCCTCCCCGTAATGATTACATCGCTGTTGCAGCAGGAAATAACATCTCTCTGGCAATCTTTACCAATGAGCCGGTACATAATGACGATTCACACCAATATACCCCTGAAAAGTCCACTATCAAAGCATATCCCAATCCTTCTTATGTCAATAACCAGATTACTTTCGAAATGTCAGTCAACAGCAAAACACCATGCACCATAAGCATATACAATATAAAAGGGCAGAGAATTCGTGAATTAAGCCTACCTGCCCATCAATCCAAAGCAGTCTGGGACGGAAGCGACAGACATAACAGACTTTGCAGCCCTGGAATATACTTCTACAAGTTGAAGGAAGGATTAGTTTATCAAACAGGTAAATTCGTAATTATCAAGTAGGCTAAGACAAGAGGAGGCATTAAAATATGAAAAAGGTACTATTGTACATCATTTTGCTAGCAATGATAATAGAAGCTTCTGCCCTAACAAATAGCGGTTCTCTGATATCTTGGGGCGGAGTGAAAGGCGGACCCTGGCCTGACAATATCCTTAAAATTGAAGCTGGCGGCAACTTTAATTTTGCCCTTCTGGCGAACGGAGAACTTTATTCCTGGGGGAGCAATCAGTCCGGTCAGGCTCTGATTCCGCCAATCGAAAACATTTCTGATATCACTTGCGGAACTTCACACAGCGTTGCCATCAAAAATGACGGCTCTGTTTATGCCTGGGGAAGCAACTCGGGCTTACAATGCAACGTCCCACCCAACATTCTACTGCACAGTGCTTCTGCCAAAAATACCGTCACGGGAGGAATAAAAACAGATAGTTCTCTGGTTGTCTGGGGTTATAATAATTACGGACTGAATGTGGTTCCTATCGGCAATGATTATGTCCAGGTAGCAACTGGTTGGCACCATTGCCTAGCCCTGAAAAACAACGGCTCAGTTGTGGCTTGGGGTGATAATACTTTTGGACAATGCAACGTGCCTGACAGCGTAAGCTATGTAAAAATTGCCAGCGGAAATGATTTCAGCCTTGCTCTTAAGGCAGACGGCAGTCTTGTTGCCTGGGGTCTGAACAATAACGGCATTTGCAGCGTGCCTGAAGGAAACGATTTTGTAGCAATTTCAGCGGGTTATTATCATTGTATGGCTCTGAGAGAAAATGGAACTGTCGTAGCCTGGGGCGGTAATTCTTACGGACAATGCAATGTGCCAGCCAGATTAATAGCTGTTGATATCAAAGCCGGGATACATCACAATGTAGCACTTAGTTCAGCAAATGAAATCATCTGCTGGGGAAGTAACAATTTCGGGCAATGTAACCTTCCCCAGGGAAATATATTCACCAAGATAGACACAGGAATCTATTCAATAGCATTGGCGAATAGAGGTTCCATCAATCATTGGGGCGTTTATGGCAATCCCTTTTACACAATACCAAATAACTACGGTTTCACAGAAATCAGCTCAATGGGATTATGCTGCCTGGCTCTGAAAGCGGACAGTTCATTATACGGCTGGGGTTTGAATGTACATGGACAGTGTGATGTGCCACCTGGAAATGACTTTGTTACTATGTCTGCAGGAGCATACCATTGCCTGGCTATGCATTCCGATGGGACTTTGGTGGCATGGGGCAGCAATACGCACGGACAATTGAATATCCCTGCAGGATTTGATTTTGCATCATATTCAGCAGGTGGGAACCATAGCAACGCCATAATCACAGATGGCTCTCTTATCGGCTGGGGCGATAATTACTATGGACAGTGCAATCCACCTCAGGGAAATGATTTTGTTGCTATTGAAGCCGGATATTTACATGCTATAGCTCTTAAAACTGACGGCTCTCTAGCAGCTTGGGGTAACAATTATGAGGAACAATGCAACATCCCAGTCGGAAATGACTTCACACAGATTTCTGCCGGACATTATCATAACCTTGCCTTGCAGTCCGACGAAAGCGTGGAAGCATGGGGTAATAATTCATATGGACAATGTGATGTTCCGCCTGGTTACAACTATATAGCAGTAGCTGCTGGTAACGATGTTTCACTCGCGATTATCAGAAATGAACCTGTCCCTAATGAAGATGATAACCAAACTAATTCCGCCCCGTCTTATGTTAAGGTATATCCAAATCCAGTATCATCTTCAGGAAAAGTAACCTTTGAAGCAGATTTGAAAGCGGGGGAAGCAGGCAGAATCTCTATCTATAATCTTAAGGGTCAGAAGGTTAAAGAATATCAGGTTAATTCCAGGCAGACCAAAGCAATCTGGAACTGCAGGGATAAGGATAACAACGCCTGTGCTTCAGGTGTTTATTTCTATCGCTTTTCCACTAATAAACACACTGAAACAAAGAAACTGCTGATATTGAAATAGCTATTACACGTCTATTTAATAAATAAAACCTTACCTGTAGTTGTTGCTTCTGCTGTCTTTAGCACATAATAATACACGCCACTGGATACGGATTTATCATTATCATCCTGACCATACCATGACAGATAACCAATAGCATCCTGGATATATGGCTGTGTGAAAGTCCTGATTCTCTGGCCTTTGGTATTGTAGATAATGAGTTGGAAATTCTCATTCTTTGGAGCATTAAACCGGAATGTTGTTCCTGTTTGTGCATTAAAGGGATTAGGGTAATTCATTACAGAAACAGGAGTAATATAATCATCATCATTTGCGTGGTGATTATCAATTGTCATTTCCAGTGTCTGGGATTCCAGGTAAACTTCATTGGGACCGGGATTAAAGATAGATGCTACCTTAAACTTGTATCTCTGCAAGTCTGTAAGTCCTTCAATCTGCCCTGTTCTCAGGTTTCCTGCAACCACTATTGACTGCCATTGTGAAGCCGGAGCATCAACAGGCTTATACATCATTTCAAAGTGGTCGGGATTGGTATAACTGAACCAGTTAAGCTGCACTGTGCTGCCCGTCACCTGCTGCAAGGAAGTCATGTATGGTATGGAAGCAAGCCCTGTTGTACTGCTTATGGTGAAATTACTATCGATAAAGTTTTCTATCATCTGGGATTGAGTTTTGAGCCCTTCCAGGGAATTATCCATAAAAATAACCATGTACAAGGTCAAAGCTTCCCCCGGTGCAATGTTTAACCTATTGGCAGGATTGGGATTTGATGCAGTAGGCAGGTCACCGTATTGTGAGACCAGAAATCTTGTGTCGCCGGGACTGGATTGAATATATTCAGCCTGGTCGCCATTGGGACCACCTCTTAGTTTTTGGTATCTAGTTGCTGAACCCGGGACAGGATTCCTGCCTGTCATTAACCAGTACTTTTCATTGGCTGTTGCATTTGCACCAAGACTTAAGGATTGAGGATGAAAATCATCAGGACCATTTCCCACACTCCAGTTATAACAGGCGTTGTTAAGATTACTATTGGGTAAATACAATTTGCATCCCATAAAGCCGGGTGAAGCACCATTATCAAAATCATCGTCTCTGCTATAGGCAAATTCATAACCGGTGCCCATTACATACCCGCTTTTGTCGTCCCAGCCTACGGATGCACCATAAGTTGATGGTCCGATGTCGCTATCAACATAAGAACCAATACATATATCAAATAGAGTATCTATCACGCTTGAATTATGCAGTGTACACTTAAAGATAACCATTTTGTCGTGGTTTTGCAGTGGCCATGCATAGCTTTTTTGTTCAATCGCCAGACCCAAAGGTACATGGTTATTACTGCTTCTGCTTGAGCCCCAGTCTCTTTCTCCTATCGTTCCAAAAGGACAAAAATCGTAATAATAAGTTGAGCAGGTTTCAAAAGCCGGCTCATTACCTGTCACATCCTGCGGGATTGTAAAGCAATAAATTCCCAACGGGTCAGGATAACTGAATGGAAGTGGCGATGGATAAGACAACAGACTTTTCATTACCTTGTCCTGTATGTTATATTGGTCATACAAATCAACAACACTGGTATTTCCTGACAGCAATGGATTATAGGCAGGCAGCATTTCATACAGGTCCCTGTCGCCGTCAAAACCCTGGCAGGTTAAGGTATCAACCACAGGATGCATAGAACTGCTCCAGCCCGGTTCACCTTCTACTATAACTGCACTGCTGTCTGCAGTTGGAACCTGAGCTACCCAATATAGCAGCTCTCCGGATGAATTACGCCTGTATTTCTTACCGCCAATCCAGAGCGATCCGACGTAGAGATAATTAATGCCGCTGTATGTGGGATAAATCAAACCGGTGTTGTGTCCCTGTCCGAACATACCAAAATTGGACAAAGCCAACTCCATGGAACAGGAATTTTGAATTGTGCTGTTATCAAAAGTCCTGTTGTTCTCAGGTTTTTCCCAAGCCTCACCAAACAATGCTAAACAGCTAAAAGACAGTATAACCAGTGTTAAACAAATCCTTTTCATATCTCTTCCTCCTTTAGTTGGCAGCACCGGTCAGGATATCACTGATAATGGTTGATAAATCCTGCTGCATGGGTGTTTGCTCCATGAGTGATAAGGGAAAACCGAAAATCAGGAATCTCCCCCCGGTAGAGAGGTTTTTTCTTAAAGCAACGTGCTTTGTACTCAGGTTGTCATAAACATCCTGAGTCGGTGAATAAGCATCCGTTCCAGGCAGTTTACAGCCAAACCTGTACAAGTGTGTCAGCCCTGTTCCTTCTGTGAAATAGGTAACTGGTCCCAATCCCTGCCTGTTATTTATCAAAGCAACGATGGATGTAGTTATATTAAGGGGTATATCATTTAAAAATGTGTTTTCATTAAGGGCTGTAACAAAGAAAGGGTTGGAAGCAATACTATTGGTTAGACTATAAGCATTGCTTACAAGAGTATTACTGAGATAATTATTTACAAAATAAGGATTGTATATGCCGGTGTTTTCCAAAGCCTGTTTGAGATTACCACCTCCGCTTAAGATTACCTTGCCGCCATTACTTAAGTACAAAGCTATAGGGTCAATTTCAAGTGGAAAACTACTTGTACTCGTTACATAGTCGCTATGATAAATAACCAGCTTATAATGCTGCAGCATATTGAAAGAAAGCTTACGGTTTTCAATATCTTCGTAGGTTATTGTCTCCCTGTTCCATTCTACAACCGGACCATAAGTCGTTGGCACCATATCCTGGTAGATGGCATCAACGGCAGCATCAGGACAGAAGTTAGTATTGTGCAAATCATCATCTACTATCAGGATGCCGCTGCGGTCAGCAGCGCCGATATAAGGTTCCAACTCAAATGTTATTTTATCAGGAGTTGGATCATAAACTCCCTGTCCATCAACAACTGAACACATAACCGTATAAGTTCCATGCGACAATCCGGTGAACATTACATTCAGCGCACCTTGTCCGTTGTAAGCCACTCTGCGCCATTGTGTATTGTCTGCATGAGTTAC
The DNA here is from genome assembly GCA_002435865.1 of Cloacimonetes bacterium UBA6097. GTDB lineage: Bacteria > Cloacimonadota > Cloacimonadia > Cloacimonadales > Cloacimonadaceae > UBA5614. The sequence goes on from DIWV01000013.1 coordinate 131,456, forward strand.
GATTGTGCTGTTGCCAAACTGGGATTGATAGGGAAAAGGAGCATTATCCATCTGCAAATCATAATGGGTAATAAAGGAATAGTAACTCTGGTTGGTGTCTTCATCCAGGCATAAGTTTATCACTTTATCAAACGGGTCGTCGGTTACAGTAAAACTTCCAGTCGACAATGGTACTCCATATTGTCCATGCCAGCTGAAACTTAATCTGATTGTCAAATCAGGTGAATTTACTGCACAGTAATTGTATTCTTCCCTGAATAAAGGCGTATTCCAGTGAATATTGTCATTGGTGAAATAGTACGAAGAAGGATAATAATCAGGATTACCCGTTGAATAATGATATTGCCCCAAAGCTGTGACCATTTTGTGTTGAATCAACGCCTTGGGGTGATAACCTGCATGAACCCTGAAGAAAATTGTCTTGTGAGTGGTTTCTTCCACTCCCTGCCGTGTAACGACATATACTTCCAATTGTGAGAAGGTTGTGGAATCATTGGGTGCCAGACCCGTTATGTATAATTCACGGATATTTTCGCAATCAATGGAAGAAAACCAGGTACCTGGCTGAGTCACAGTTAAATCCAAATCCACAGTATTTATTCTGTACATAAAATGATGTGCATACATACCCTCCACATAGATGTCAGCGTTTTGCTCACGCAGGGAAACATGAATTCCCGTTCCTACTGTTGCACCGTATTCAAAAGGTGCAATAATGAGTGAACTGATAATCCTGTTTGTGCGGAAAGTCTCTGTATAAATGCGGGTTGACTGTCCCGGTTGTTTGACCTTTACCTCAACCCTGCTGATAATATGAGCCAATCTGCCGTTTACTGAAGCAAAATCCCACATCTGCCTGTTGCCGCTTATCCAGATAGTTCTTTGGCATTCAACACTGGATAAAGGCACGGAAGTATCGGCACCAGCTGCATAATGATAAATCCAGCCTTCATTATCTATAACAATGCCTTCCGGCAGTAAACTGTCTGTGGTGGTAATCTTCCAGGCGAGTAAGCTTTCTTCGTTTAATTCCAGATTTAGCACGGCAGTCTGCCGAAAGATGTATTCTGATGCAGAATTTGCGGGGAGTTTTTCTCCTGAAATGGATAAATAGGAGGTGTTGACAATCGGTTTGCTGATGTCTTTTGTGGCACAACTGAATAGGATAACACATAGAAAAAGGACAAAAACAAGCCTGCTTATTATTGCTTTCATATTTGCCTCCAGCTTCAATATTTGTTTTAAAATTAATAATACATTTATGTCAAGCAAAAAGGCATTAGTTGTGATTTTTGTTTAAATTATTATACAATCAAGCCTGCAGGAGTTCTAAATTCCGACTCCAGCTAATGATTGAAGCGCTTCTCAAGGGAATTTATGGACTTAGCACATTTAGATTTCATTCAAGCTTTTTGGGTTGTCAAGCTCCCGCTTGACAAGTGGCAAGCAGGAGCTTGCCACCCCTTTATTTTCCAGATGACGCTATGTTTCCCGAAGTCCATTTTGCCCTGAAGTCAACAGCTTATTCCAAGTCTGCGTCGGCAAAAAGGACTCCCGGAAGCAGTTGTAATACCAATAAAAAATGCCGGTTAGCGCTAACCGGCATTCTTATTTTAATTTACATAAATGATTAAGATTCTATTACTTCCACATTGGCACGCGGTAAACGCATTATCTTGCCGTCTTCAAACTGGGCTTCCAGAACGCGAACCATGGTTTCTGATTCCACTTTGGTCAACTCCTCCGGCATGCCTACAACCTTGGCAATCTTACCAAAATTGGGCTGGCGGATCACACGAATGAGTGTTCCCGGTTCCAGAACCGGCAGTTTGGTCTCCTGTACAATCAGTTCATCTTCCTGGAATTCCAGGGGAATGATGATTTCAGGACGGATAACACCGGCGCGGATTTGAGTTCTGCCGTGGATACTGGTCTTGAAACCTTCGAATTGTTTGAGTAATTCAAAGGTCTTATCTGCCATGCTGATTTTGCCAAAACCTTCGGTACAGACAATTGTTATACCCACATTTTCGTGTCCTGTGATAGCAACACCGAGGTCATAACCGAGGATTTTCTTGATATCCTGGTCATCAACACCACCGGTGATGATAGCCTTGACGCCAACCTTACGGGCCTTGTCTATGGCTTCCAGACGGATAAATGCACCTGCTACGATAATCATGTCTTTGCAGGAATCATCTATTTTGTCAGCTTTTAGTTCTTCATCAGCACTTGCTGCTAAAACCTTGATTTTGCCTATTGTTTCGCCGCCGATACCAAAGATGCCCTGGATATAGGCAGATTTATTTTCTATGATAACCCCTTCATTGGGAATCACTTCCGAGACTACTCCGTCCAAAAAGGCTTTAACCTGAACAGGTATGCGGGGTTCACGCAAAAGTATCTGTCCGGTATGTGAGGACACGGATTCCACTTCGCCATCGGTTGGGGAAGCAACAGAGTTTTTCATAAAGCCCATGCCAAACAAGCCTTTGTTTTCAGCCAGGATTGTGCCTTTGGATATCTTGTCACCGGCTTTAACTTTAACATAAGCTAAAAGCTGGGAAGGGGTTACGCCAAGTTTATTGGCAAGATTCAAAGGTATTACCTTACCCGGCAGCAAGGTCTCTGCTACCACGTCTTCTGCTTTTACTTTTGCGCCTTTCTTGACGAGAACATCACCTTTGAGGGGAAGCAGACGGTCCTTGCGTAATACGATGCTATCGGTAACTGTTAGTCCTGCAGAATATGCTTGTCCCATTTCTTACCTCCTACTTCAGAATCTCTTCCGGATATGCCTTGAGTTCCTGCATCCACTTTTTGAGCAAAGGAACGCGTTCATTGGCATCTGCGGGAAGTTCAAAAGGTTGACGACCACGTGTATCCAGCACTATGCCGACCACGCCACCATGTAAATCTATCTCGAGTTCTTTGTTCTTGTCTTTGTCCAGAATCGTTCCGCTATGCGACTTAAGATGCGCTTTGGCTACCTCACCAACACCCAATGGAATCAACCTTAGCTCTCCATGGGGTATATCTTCTTCAAACACTGTGCCATCCGGCAGGGTAATTTTTGCTGACAATGAAGGTTTACCAAGCTTGTTTTTGCCGACAGGAGCAACGCAGGTTCCAAGATATATCAGACAGTCTTTGTTAAATACTTCTGTAGCTGCTTTTTCACAAATTTCGGATAACACACCCAGATGCGGCATCATAAAGATACTGTCCACTGCCAGGCGGGTTATTCCTTCCGGCAGGAATGAATCTATCATCATCATAACTGACTGGTTTCTGCGTGGAGCATGAGAAAGCACTCCACCGCTTCCGACCAAAAGACCCAGAGTCATCATGTTAACGATGGTAGCGCCTGAAGTTGTCTGGCTGAAAGCTTCGGAAATATCTCTCTGCCTCTGCATACCTTTCAGTGTAACGGCAAATTCCTTATGCTGTTCAAAGGCAAGGCGCAAAGCTTCTTTGGCAATGGCTTGTTCCAGAACAAGTTCTTCCAGAAGGCTGGGAATTGTTGTGGGACGTATCATTTTATTCTTAATCATGTTACGGAGTTCACTTTCATCAATATGGAAAGGTACCCAGCGCATGATGTTTGGAAGTCCCGAGGAAGCTAGGACATTGGAAATACTGTAGCTCATACCAAGATTGGCGCTAACTGTTCTGTTAAAGATAAATTCCTCTGTAAAAACAGAGAATATATCCGTGGTTGCTCCACCGATATCGACACCTACAACTTCTATGTTTTCTGCTCTTGCCACAGCTTGCATGATGTTCCCAACCGCAGCAGGAGTAGGCATAATAGGCACGCTTTCGTGGTCAGGACCCATTGTCCAGGTCATCAGTTTATTATAACCCGGAGCTTGCTGCATAACGTGTTCCATAAAGATGTCATGGATTTTATCACGAGCAGGTCCGAGGTTTTCTGTTTCCAGCTTGGGACGGATGTTTTCTGTAATGATAAGGTTGACTTTCTCAGCCAGGGTTTCCTTAATTTCAGAAACAGCCTCTGTGTTGCCTGCAAAGATAATGGGAAGCTTGTAACCTGAGCCAAGACGAGGTTTGGGATCTGCTGCAGAGACAAGTTCTGCCATTTCCACCACATGCTTGATAGTGCCGCCGTCTTCTCCGCCTGCCATTAGAATCATGTCAGGTCTCAGTTGGCGGATGCGTTCAATCTTCTCATGGTTCATACGTTTGTCATTACTGGCAATCAAATCCATCACAATAGCACCGGCACCCAGGGCAGCACGTTCCGCACTTTCACCTGTCATGGTGGCAACAACTCCTGTAACCATCATCTGCAAACCACCGCCGGCAGAAGATGTGCTCACATAAGCATCAACACCAACATCACCTTTACGCGGAATCACAAATTCACCGTTCTCCATGAATTTGATATTGGGATCGTTGTACTTCAGGCGAACCAGTTCTTCCAATTCCTGGACAGAATTAATCACACCTTTTGTCACATCATTGAGCGGTGCTTCCACCGTTGTTGGCGCTTCACCGCGAACGGTTTGACGGTATTCACCATCAATCCACTCAATTAAAATTGCCTTGGTTGTCGTACTGCCGCAATCGGTTGCCACAATACGCGTCAGGCGTTTTTCATCATATTGCATATATTCCTCCGCTATTCCAAAGGAGTTCTGTTTGACACAAAACTATGAAAGCATGATTTACGTCAATTATCTTTCTTGTCATTGTCCTGTTTCTTTGTCTTAAACACCTTCTGGAAGAACGCTTTTAGTTTGTTCTTTCTTCTTTGTCTGAGCAGTTTTGCTTTTTGGCGTCTGTCCCTGTTGAGTTCCTCGTCCAGTTCGTCCATTCTGTTTACAAGGTCGCGTACGTATTCTTCTTTTTCCAGAAGCAAGGCAAACTGCTGGTACTTTTTGGAGTCAAAGATTACTTCCGCAAAAGGCAGGATAAAAAACATGAACTGACTGCCGATTCCGTGCAACGGACGCAGTGATTCTGCTACCAGAATTCCCGCAGAAGCCATACCTCTTTCTGCCACATAACGCGCCACTTTGTCAATCATAATGCGCGCTTCCTGCTCTGTTATCGTTACCTGTAAATCATTCATCCTATAATCCATGGCAGGCTGTAATCACATAAACATCTTTTACGCCTGCCTGTTTTAATGTTCTGGCTGCTTCGTTAACCGTTGTACCGGTCGTAAAGACATCATCTATGAGTAAAATACTCTTATCTTTAAGGTCTGTTCTGCCAACTTTAAAAGCATCCCTCAGGTTTTTTCTGCGTGACTTTCCGTCCAGTATAGTCTGAGAAACGGTATATTCCTTCCTGATTAAAGCTTTGTCCGTAAAAGGCTTATTCAACTTATCCGCCAGGGACAAAGCAATTAAATCCGACTGGTTAAAACCTCTCTCCCGCCTGCGTACCCTGTGCAGGGGAACTGCTGTTACAAAGTCTATGTTTTCCATAGTCTTATCTTCAAAAATAAGCTTATACATCTGGTTCGCAAACCAATCTGCAATATGCGTAAAACCATTGTATTTAAGCTCCTGCACCATGCTCCTGGCTGAGCCTTCGTATAGAAACACAGATTGCGCCTGAGTAAAAACATAGTGGTTTTCCCAGCAGTTACTGCACTCAGCTTCCTCTGTCGGATACCCGCATTTGGGGCAACGCTGTTCGGGAATATAATTCAGCTTTTCATAGCAATCGCCGCACAGCCACACTTCCTGCAGCGGAATCCTTGTGTGACAATGCACGCAAACAGGCGGATACATAGCATCTGCAACGCCTTTTGCTGTCTTCTTCAGGCTGAACACTTATATAAACACTCTATTTATCTATGGTTAAAGTAATTTTCGATAGCCTTGATTATGAAAAGTCCGTCCTGTGAGACAACATGCTCTGATGCTGCTCTTTCAGGATGAGGCATCATTCCCATCACATTCCGTTCCTTGTTGCAAATCCCGGCTATATTATCCAAAGCACCGTTGGGATTTGCTTCAGGAGTTGCATTACCATCTTTGTCACAATAGCGGAAGACAATCCTGTTATTGTCCTGCAGAGATTTTAAACCTGCTTCGTCGATAAAGAAATTGCCTTCTTTGTGAGCAATCGGAATATCCAAAGCCTTGCCTTTGTCCAGTCCATAAGTATAGGGAGTATCGTTGCTCTCAACTCTGATATACTGATGCTGGCATATAAACTGTAAAGACTTGTTCATCATCAGCGTGCCGGGCAGAAGTCCGCATTCAGTAAGAATCTGGAATCCGTTGCAGATGCCAAACAACATTCCACCCTTTTGGGCATAGCTGATGACTTCTTTCATTATGGGAGAGAACTTGGCAATGGAACCGCATCTCAGGTAGTCTCCATAGGAAAAACCACCTGGTAAGATAACAAGGTCAGGACTCTGCAGGTCATGGTCTTTGTGCCAGATATTCTTTACTTCATGCCCTCTTAAGGCAAAGGCTTCCATGGCATCATGGTCACAATTCGAACCGGGAAAGGTTATGACGCTTACTTTCATCAGCTGTCCATCAGCTCCAGTTCAAACGAATATTTCTCTGTATTGACATTGGCAAGAAGCTTGTTGCAGATGGTATGCACCTGTTCACTTACTTTGTCTGCATCATCATCGTCAAAGGTGATTTCAATATACTTGCTGATCCGCGTCTCTTTGATAGCGTCATATCCCAAAGAATGCAGGGAATTTGTAACTGCCTGTCCCTGTGGATCCAATACACTGGGTTTGAGAAAAACATGAATCTTGGCTTTTAACATTCAGACTTCCTATCTGTAAACTGAGTAATCATTAACGTATGAAATACTATATTCTTACAGATAGGCTTTTGGTCAATAGATTATTTAGAATGTTTAGGAACACGGAATACACGAAAAAGCAGGAAAACAAAGAAGAACTTGATGCATTTGCGTCCTATGCTTGTTTATTAGTTCTTCCCTGCTTGACGGGAGGGGTTATCGTGGGTTTTATAGTGGTGAAAGCCCACGGTTACCCCACTCATGGAGCGGGAAAGAAACGCGCAATGAATAATTAACAGTGAAGAATAAGGAAATTTGTTAGAAAGATTCCTGTCCCGTCCTTTAATGAGAGAGAACCTTGAATCGTAGGAATGACAATTCTTTACATATTGATTTTTCTGTGACTTATGTGGTGAAATAGTCTCTGCATTGCTAATGAATGTTCTAACTCAGCAGGTAGAGATGTTCCGGACTCATTTTAAATGTTTCTTCTTGTCTAGTCCTAATATAGTTG
>DIWV01000005.1 GCA_002435865.1 Cloacimonetes bacterium UBA6097
TATACGATGTGATTCAGGATATATCGACGGGTGACGTTTGGACATATTATGGTACTGAGTTTGGCTGGTGGCCGAGTAATGAGGAAGTTACAACAACAGCTCCAACTCATGCTTATTGGTATTACACAACGTCAGTCACAGGTTATTCCTGGACTTATACGCCTCCAACTGCCCGCAATGGCAGTGGCACAGGCACAATGCTGCCCACAAGGAGCAGCATCCCAAACACACCTGTTATCAGAACTAAGAAATAAATGTGAGGTTAAGAATGAACAAGGTGAAATTTCTACTTATTTTCGTAATACTGGCTGTTGCAGGAAGCGCTTTTGCGCTAACAGGTGCAGTCAGGTTTACAGATGCCACTGGCTCTCCGCTGACGAAAGCTGCGCTTGATATTGAAGCCATACCATTGCTTGGTGCAGCCTATACAGTTACTTTCCCGACTTCAGCCAACAGATGGAGATATCAGTATTACACAGATGGCGGCGACGGGATTATTTCTCCTCTGGATGGCAATGGTGCCCCCACAGGAGATGATTTTATATCGCTTGCAACTAATGCATACACAACCGGTACAGTATCATTAACTCCTGCCAACCTCTGGGCGCCGACAGCAGCTATATTTGCTGAATCTCCCGGTACAGGAAACACATATATTCCTACTGACGGAGGTTATGCCGGTGATAAAGTATTTTTGAGAATATTTAATGCCAATACCATTGCGGCAGCAACCAAATCTATGGTGTTCACTTCTTTATATACTTTAACCACAGGAACAACTCAAACCATATCACCCTACATCCCTGCTTATGCCTGGGGTCCCTGGGTAGCTCATGTTACCGGACCTTCTACTTACACAGTAGATATCACATCAGTGCCTGCCGGCGCAGACATCTATGTAGGTCCAACAGATTCTGGTTTTAACACACCACATCAGTTTGAACTTAATGCAGGCGACGACGCTACCTATACAGTTCAGATGGCAGGATATTCCTGGTCACCAACTGAATTTGTAGTAACTGATATCGCAGCCAATACAAGCCAGGCATTTACCGGCACACTGCTTACTTATGATGTAGAGGTTACTTCAGTACCAACCGGCGCAACAATCCTGGTAAACGGTGCCAGAAACGGACGTTTTGTAACACCGCATACCTTTACAATGGATTATGGCACAAGTGCAACTTATTCAGTTGAAATGGCAGGTTACACCTGGGCACCGACTGAATATGTAGTATCCAATATCATGGCTAATGATGCTGTTGAATTTGTTGGCACATTGCTTACATACGATGTGGAAATTACATCAACTCCTGCCGGTGCAACAATCCTTGTTGACGGAGCCAGAAACGGACGTTTTGTAACACCGCATACCTTTACAATGGATTATGGCACAAGTGCTACTTATTCAGTTGAAATGGCAGGTTACACCTGGGCACCAACTGAATTTGTAGTTACCAATATCATGGCAAATACCAGCCAGCACTTTGTAGGTACACTATTACCACCTAATACATATACAGTTGATATAACATCCGTACCTACCGGTGCAACAATCCTGGTAAACGGTGCCAGAGGCGGACGTTTTGTAACTCCGCACCAATTTGTAATGGAAGAAGGCACAAGCGCAACCTATTCAGTTGAGATGGCAGGTTACACCTGGGCACCTACTGAATATGTAGTATCCAATATCATGGCTAATGATGCTGTTGAATTTGTTGGCACATTGCTTACATATGATGTGGAAATTACATCAACTCCTGCTGGTGCAACAATCCTGGTAAACGGTGCCAGAGGCGGACGTTTTGTAACACCGCATACCTTTACAATGGATTATGGCACAAGTGCAACTTATTCAGTTGAGATGGCAGGTTACACCTGGGCACCGACTGAATTTGTAGTTACCAATATCATGGCAAATACCAGCCAGAATTTTGTTGGCACTTTGCTTACATACGATGTTGAGATAACATCAACTCCTGCTGGTGCAACAATCTTGGTTGATGGTGCCAGAAACGGACGTTTTGTAACACCGCACACCTTTACAATGGATTATGGCACAAGTGCAACTTATTCAGTTGAGATGGCAGGTTACACCTGGGCACCGACTGAATTTGTAGTAACCAATATTACAGCAAATACCAGCCAGAACTTCGTTGGCACCTTGCTTACCTATACAGTTGATATTACATCAACTCCTTCAGGTGCATCAATTCTGGTTGATGGCGCAAAAGCCCGTTTTGAAACTCCTCACCAGTTTGTTATGGATTATGGCACAAGCGCAACCTATACAGTTGAATTAGCCGGTTATACCTTTGCACCGACTGAATTCGTAGTAACCAATATTATGGCAAATACCAGCCAGCACTTTGTCGGCACACTTGTCCCAGTATATTGGGATGTAGTAGTAACATCAGTCCCGACAGGACAGCCCATTTATGTTGATGGTGTTCTCAGCTCACGTTTTGTAACACCGCATACATTCTCAATGCTTGAAGGCACCAGTGCACTTTACTCAGTTGTTAATCCGCTCTATACCTGGGTACCTGAAGACTATCAGGTAACCAATATAATGGCTGATGATGCTGTAGAATTTGTCGGAACACTTATTCCTGTCATTCCGGATCCACCAGTAATTACCTGGCCCGAAGATGAAGAATTCGGATTACATTTTGGACAAGTTATTCTGTCATGGTATATGGATGAAATGCCTCCGGACAGCTTCTTTGATGTTTTCCTGGATCCACTCCCTGTAACACCGCCTACAACTCTTGTATACCACGGTACTAACATGAGTTTTAATCCGGGTACTTTACTGCCCAATACTACTTACAATTGGTTTGTAAGATTGAATTATAATGTTGTTCGTGATTATGTGGATTCACCAATATTCGAGTTCACAACAGACGACCAGGCTCTGCCGATAGAGCTGTCTTCCTTTACAGCGATATTAACTTCTCAGTTGTTTGTAAACCTGACTTGGGTAACCCAAACAGAAACTCAGGTTCTGGGCTTTAACATACACCGTGCCAACACAAATAACTATGCAGATGCATATCGTGTAAATCAGATGATTATTCCTGCAACCAACACTTCATCTCAACATACTTATAACTTTGTTGATGAAGAGAATCTGCAGGTTAATAACAGGTATTACTACTGGTTAGAAAACATTGATATGAATGGTATGAGCACATTGTACGGACCACAGTGGGTAACAATTACTGATCCGGGCACAACTCCTGTTACAGAGATTTCAGTGCTTAACAATGCATACCCCAATCCTTTCCATGTAGGACAAACAACAAATATCAGAGTCGATATTAAAACAGGCGAAACAGGAACTGTAACTATTTATAACCTGCTTGGTCAGGTTGTGAAAACATTCAAAGTTCCACAAGGCACACACTATCTGTCTTGGAACGCCAAGGGCCGTGCAAGCGGTATTTATTTCTACAAACTGAGCACTCCTTCTACTAACGTAACCAAGAAACTGGTTATCGTTAACTAAGTATCGGGTCTCACATAATACAAAAGCCCTGTCCATGTGACGGGGCTTTTTTTATTTCCATCTTGACTAAAAATGATGGGCATAGCTTATTGAAACTGAGGTATTGATATGCAGTATAAAATTCCGCGCGGCACCTTTGACATCCTGCCGTCTGAAAGCCACCGCTGGCAGAAAGTGATAAGTACATTCAGGGAAACAGCTTTGTCTTTTGGATATGAAGAAATTGTTACACCTATATTTGAACAGGTGGAATTGTTTGAACGCAGTTCCGGTGAAAGCTCAGACATTATTCAAAAAGAAATGTACCGTTTTCAGGACAAGAAAGAGCGTTGGCTTGCTCTGCGTCCGGAAGGCACAGCTCCCGTAGTGCGCAGTTACCTGGAGAATCATATGGAAGCCGGGGCACGCATCAATAAGCTCTATTATATAGGTCCCATGTTCCGTTACGACCGTCCTCAGGCAGGAAGATACCGTCAGTTTTATCAATATGGTGCAGAATGCATCGGTAGTCACCATCCCTTTTATGATGCAGAAATTATATCCCTGCAGACTACTTTTCTCAACAGGCTGGGTCTTAAAGACATTAAGTTAGAAATTAACAGTGTTGGTTGTCCCAATTGCAGCAAAGATTATGATAAAGCCCTGATTGACTATTTTAGTCCTCATATAGAAGAACTTTGTCCAGATTGCCAAAACAGGCTGAAGACTAAACCCAGGCGTTTGCTTGATTGTAAAGTACCTCATTGCAAAAGTATTGCCGGCAAAGCACCATCTATGCTTGATTACCTGGATGCAGAATGCAGGAAGCACTTTGAGCAGGTACAGGATTACCTGAAGCTGATGAACATTCCTTATGACATTAATCCGCGCATTGTACGCGGACTTGATTATTATACCCATACAGCTTTTGAATTTCTCAATCCTGCCCTGGGAGCACAAAACGCTATCAGCGGTGGGGGCAGATATGATGGCTTATTTAACCAGATAGGTGGCAAAGACATTCCTGCCGTAGGTATTGCAGGAGGTTTTGAAAGGTTATTATTATCTCTCGAGACTGAGATGATTGACCTGGGCGGAAAAGCAAAACCGGATGCCTATCTTGTTCTGGTTGGAGAAGAAGCACGGAAAAAAGGTACCAAACTATTAGCTGATATGCGCCAATCAGGTTTTTCTGTAATCTATGACCCCGAAAAGGAATCTTTTAAAGCACAGTTAAAGGCTGCTGATAATCAGTCAGCACGATATGCTTTGATTATCGGAGAAGATGAAATAGCTAGGGGAATAGTAACGGTTAAGAACTTGCAAACAGGAGAACAACAAGAAATAGATGCCGATGAAGTATCGGAATTAGTTTAGTTCAGACTAATCTAACTACAGCTTTACCGGTTTCAGGATTGACGTCACTCACGATGATTCTGAGAATTGTACCGGTTACATAAAATCCTTTCCATTCGGTTTGTATCCTGCAGTTGTAAGCAGGTATCTGCAGTGACAGACCCTTATTTCTGTGTTTTACCACTATAGCTTCAATCTCTTTATCCATGCTTTCCAGAGCGAAATTTGTTAAACGTGTGAACTGGTCTGCCTGGTAGGTTACTCTGCGGATTGCCTGACGTGTTTGCATCAGGTGCGGTATCATTTCTCTGAGTTCAGTTTTATCATGGGGAAAAGTCTTATCAGTTAAATATGAGACTACCTGGCGTTGATTGATTAAATCGGAGTAACGCCTGAGCGGTGAAGTGAATTGCGCATAAACAGTTAGTCCCATAGCTTTGTGAGCCAGAGGTGCAATCCCCAGTACGGAAGGCGGTGTTAAAAAGTTTTCTTCTGTATCAGAGTCATCTCTGTCGGGAATCAGTTCTTCCAAATACCGAAAAAAAACAGGAAGATTATGTTGTTTGGTATATTCTGCCAGAATGCTGTTGTATATAACCATGCATTCTGCCACTGTACTACGTGCAGGAGATTGCCCATTACCGGGGAATATGAGAGCTCCGTTATGTATTCTCTTTTGCAGAAATTTACGCTCTATTGACTGTAGAACCAGTAAGTTGTGCAGTACTTCATTTTCGCTGTTTCCAGTATCTGAATTATTTGCATCCGGCGGCAAAGATATCATATTCAGATAATGTTCCAGTTCATCATAGGTAAAACGTTTTGTAACCCTGATAATGGAAAGAAAAAGTTCTGACGAGACTATTTCATGCTTCCGGTTTATTGTGCAAAGCAGAGACAGCGCCGGACGGTCTTTATCACGTCTCAGGCTTGCTTTACTGCACGATATATCTTCAGGCAGCATATGAATATCATTTTCAGGCAGGTAGATGGATGAAGAGCGTTTATATGCTTCTTTATCCAAAATCGAATTCCTTTCTATAAAGCAGGAAACATCAGAGATGTGGATTCCCAGTTCCCAGCCATCTTCTGTTTGCTGCAGTGAAATGGCATCATCAATATCCTGTGTTTCGGCAGCGTCAATTGTCCAGCAATGCAAATAGCGCAAATCCCTGCGTTCATTATCAGGGAGATAATCATTTATCTGAGCAGCAGCTTTCTTCACAGCAGGAGTGAACAGGCAGGGTAAACCGCTTACAGCAAGCATGGGATTGGTATTGTTATCAATCTGTCCCAGTACTTTACGGATAAGCAGTATGCAATCACGTGAGTTTGTATCAGGGCACAGATTATGAATAATATGGTTCAGTCGGGATGGTAACTTGCCATGGTGAAAATGGGCAATTTCCTCTTCCAATCTTGCCAATGAATCAGCTTTTAAAGCTGAAGCAGAAACGCTTTTATCCGAAGTTTTTTCTGTGAGGACTACCTTTTGCAGCCATTCACTGATTTCATAATAGAAGGCATCGTCGAGCTCATTCTGTTGCACTTCTAACAAAAATTCATTATATTCCTTCTCATTGCGGGGATAGTAGATTCCCTTTTTTTGACGAAAATAAACTGCTTCTTCCCTGAGTGACAGATAGAGTGCAAAAAGGCATGCATCTGTTTCCGGCAGGTTGTTTATTTTAATGATTTCAGGTAATGTATAAGATTGGGCTGAATGCTTCATTTGTTGCCAGATATCTGAAACAGACAGCTTATCTTTGCAGCTTGCCATGTTTGCAGCAAAGTCAGAAAGCGCTGTTTCCTGATTGTCTAAATCATATATTCCCTCAGTTGCAAGTATTATCCGAAAGGGATTAAGCATGATGCTTTCAGAATCATCAAGATTGACGAGGCAGCCTTTTTCGGAAAGAGAAACAATAATTCCGATATGAAACTGCTCTTTATCAAAGCAGCCGCAGATTTGACCAGGTATACACACCGGATTGGTAACGGATTGTTCTCTCATATTTTCCTTAAAAAGCAATGGCGCCCCTGGGGAGACTCGAACTTCCGACCCACGGTTTAGGAAACCGGCGCTCTATCCTCTGAGCTACAGGGGCTACCTGATAAAGGTTAAAAACTGATTTATGCTATTCCTGTCAAGTTTTGCATTGACAAAAGCAAGATAAAAGACAGCTTAGTATCTTTGATATTGCCAGATACATAGTTTTGTATATGCTAAAGCTAATTAGGAATGTAAGATAAAGGAAACAGTTATGAAAATAGCTATCGTCGGAGCTACCGGTGAAGTTGGACGTATGATGATTACCTGTCTGGAGGAATTTCAGATAGATGCAGAACTGGATTTATATGCTTCGGAACGTTCAGAAGGAACAATCCTGTATTTCAATGATGATACCATCACAGTTAAGAAGCTGGAAGAGAATTCACTGCAAAACAAGTATGATTACATCCTTTTTTCTGCAGGCGGAGCAATTTCAAAGAACTATGCACCCCTCGCAGCAGAAGCAGGAAACACTGTAATTGACAACACTTCAGCCTGGAGAAGGACTGTGCACATACCACTGGTTGTTCCTGAAATCAACGGAGATATGCTCAAGGGTTATGAGGGAATTATTGCCAATCCGAACTGCTCAACAATCCAGTTGGTTTTAGCACTTAATCCACTGCACCTGAAATATGGACTCAAAAAAGTTATTGTTTCTACTTATCAGTCTGTTTCAGGCAGCGGGCACAAAGGCGTGCAGACACTTGAAAAGCAGAAACAGGGTTCTGATGACAATGGTATCTATTCCGAAAGAATCGAGCTGAATGTTATTCCTCAAATCGGTTCTTTTCAGGATGACGGTTATTGCCAGGAAGAAGATAAAATGCACTATGAAACTGCGCGGATATTAAGTTTACCGGATTTAGCAATGGTAGCAACTACAGTCAGGGTACCGGTTTTATACGGACATTCAGAAGCAGTATATGCTGAATTTGAAAGAACAATAGATTTGGCAGAAGCAGGAAATATATTGTCCTCGGCGCCATCAGTCAAATATCATGACAACACCTATGTAACGCCCCATAATCTGGGTAAATCCAACGACAGCCATGTAAGCAGGCTGCGGTTCGGAACAGACAACAAATCTCTCACTTTCTGGAATGTTGCCAATAATGTTCGGCTTGGTGCTGCCACTAATGCAGTGCGTATCCTTATCAAACACCGGGAACTGAATCAAAGCTGAATTCATTTACAAAAAGCATAAGCAGGTTTTATGAAAATGATGAACTTCTCAAAAGTAAGACAAGAACTGCATAAAATTCCGGAGCTTGCCTTCCAGGAATTTAAAACTAAAGAATTATTGCTGAGTTATCTGGAAGATTTAGATGACTTTACAGTGCACCAGTTCAAGCAAAGCAATGGTATTCTGGTTGAGTATTCACATGGGGAAGGTGCATATCAGTTGTTTCGTGCAGATATGGATGCTCTTCCGATAACAGAGGCTACAGAAAGCAGTTTTATCTCTCAGCACAAGGGTATTATGCATGCTTGCGGACATGACATCCATATGACAACTCTCCTGGGATTGATTTATAAAATCGCAGAAATTAAGCCTAAGAATAATCTGCTTTTCCTGTTTCAGCCTGCAGAAGAGGGAGAAGGTGGGGCAGAATCTGTTTTAGCGGAAGGTTTGATTCAATCGTATAACATTAAGCAAGTCTTTGCCTTGCATGTAAACGGCAATCTTCCTGTGGGTACAATATCTACTAAACCCGGCATCTTTTTTGCCATTCCGCAGGAGTTTGATGTCGAATTTACAGGTGTCTCAGCCCATGCAGCATTTCCTCAAAACGGTAAAGATGCCCTGGAAGCTGGTGTATATTTTTATGAAAAGATACATAGTGTTATTAAACAGGTTTTTGGAATTGAATCCATTATTTTTAATATTGGAGAAATGAAATCCGGCAATATCCGCAACGTAATCCCCGATAAATGTGTTTTAAAAGGTACGCACCGGACTCTGGATAAAAATACCCGGGACCTGATTAATACAGAAATCAAAAGCATCGGCGAAGCAGTAGCCCAAAAGTTTAATCTTGATTTTAAACTGACCTTGCTGTGCACTTATGACCCTGTTATAAATGATGCAGATCTGTATGAGCAGTTGAAAAAGATATGCAGTGAACTCTCCATTGATTTCAGGGATTCTATTACATCTATGACGGGTGAAGATTTTGGCTTTTTTACCAGTCTTTATCCGGGATTACTCTTCTGGCTGGGTGCCGGGGAAGACGCTCAGGATTTGCATTCCAACCGTTTTATGCCCGATGAAAATTGCATCCCGACAGGCATTGAGGTCCTGTATCATTTTACATTAGATAATTAGTCTCCACACTCTGCCAAAATGCATATCTGAGTCTTAAAACACCATGAATCCACCTTAATATCCTTTTACGCCTTCAGACACATCTTATCATCATATGTGTTTTATCTGTATATTTACAGCATATTTAAAGTATGGTTTCTGTATCCTGGTATACAGAAACTATACTGCAAGTATACAGAAACTATACTGCAGATATACTGCAACTCCTATGGAAAATTTAAGCATGATTAAGATTTTAAGTTTGAAAAGAGTTTAAAATTGGATTGGTAAGTTTACACGCAATCAGGCAAAATGTCTGTAATGGTTTCCGGGGTTAATCCTTTGCAGAGAGTGACAGTTCCTGTTTCTTTAAAGAGAACCAGGGTTAGCAAATCGTTATCAGTTTTCTTATCCTGCAATATCAATTCCGGAATGGATGCCAGAAAGTCAGATTTTATTCCTGCTTCGAGATAAGTATTAAATTTATATGTTTCCAGGGTATTAACAATTTTATTAGCGGTATCTTTGTTAATGTATCCCAGCTTTTCACTGACTCTGGCAGCAGTGGCAATACCCCAGGCAATTGCATCTCCATGCGAAATCCTGAAGTTTGTATAGCTTTCCAGGGTATGACCAAAGGAATGCCCAAGATTAAGCAGCCGTCGGTTACCTTTGTCAGTAAGGTCATTGGAACAAATGCTCAGTTTTGCCTGTGCATAATCCATAATTATTTCCGGGGCTGGAATTATGTTTCCAAGGATTAATGGGACCGGCAAATCCGGCATGATGAAATTGAGCTTCAGCATCTCTGCCAGTCCGTTTTTCACCTCATCTTCCGGTAATGTCTGCAGAAATTCAGGTACAAGAATGACTTGCTCAGCAGGATAAAAAGTGCCGATAAGGTTTTTTACAGATTTGTAATTGAGAGCAGTTTTACCGCCTAAAGCAGCATCTATCATACCCAGAAGGGTTGTAGGAATAAGAATTAACCTGCATCCCCGTTTAAAAGTGGAAACGGAATAGGCGGCAGCATCTGTTACAGTACCGCCGCCCATTACAAAAATTACTGTGTTTCTATGTGCATTACAATTTTCCAGAAAGTTATAGATGAGCTTTACAGTTTCGTGGGATTTGGTCTCTTCACCGGCAGGCAGCTGCAGGATAAGTGAATCAGTGGGCAGATTTAAGAGGTCTTTGTATAACTTAAATACATGTCTGTCAATAATAACAGGGCAGTTATACTCTGAAATCTGTGTGCTTAAATCTATCCCCGTTTGCAGATAAATATCTGTCTTAAAGGAGACACCAAAATCGTAATGCTCAACCTTTGGTATTATTGCCTCCTGATAAGCGCAATCTTGCCACGTTTGGTTAAGCCATTGGTATCAGTAACAACAAAATAGTAAATGCCGGAACTACATTTCTTGCTCTTACTGTTCAAGCCGTTCCAGTCAAAACGTGCAAACAGATTTTCGTAAAGTTCAATCACCAAGACACCCGAAGCATCGTAAATCTTGCAGACATTAGTACCTTTTGGCATGGAACGCGAAGGCATATTAACAATCCTTACAAATCCATCCTTGTCGGGAATAAAGGGATTGGGATAGGCTTTAACTGTTTTGAGATGTCTTTCTGTTTTTATCACTACACCGGTTTCCAGGGTATTCAAACCGTCAGGAGTACCGATGAGCAGATTTCCGGCAATGGGGTCATATCCAAAGCAGGTGATATAATTGGAAAGCAGGGGAGACTTTCCCTGGTAATAATTTGTAAATCTCTCTGTTTCAGGGTCATACATAGTAATGCCATTTTCCAGCGAACCTATCCAGATGCGCCCGAAGGGATCTAAGAATATTGATGAGGGTCTTGCTTCACGGACACTTCCAAACAAACGCTCTTCATCCACATAATATAGCGTTTCATTAGTCCAGTTATCATCACTTATGAGCTTGCGTCTCTTGATATCTGTGTCATATCTGAACCAGTCAGTACCATTCCACATGTATAAACCCTGACTGCTGGCAATCCAATTTTCCTCTTCACCAAAGATATTAGTGATAGTGACAACTCCATAAATAAAACTCTCTGAGAGCTTGGAGGGCTCCGGTGACAACCAATGATTAGCACTGCCTATTGGCAAAGAACTATCATCCCAGATAGCTAACTTGTTGTCAACTCTTAATCCGAAGAAATAACGAGTGCCGCTATTATACATAAAAGATATGGAGTTAATGCTGCTGATGGAACCCGGCATAGAGAAATTACCCAAAAGATTATAGTCTTTGTCCAGAACCAGAATACCTTGACCTGAACTGGAAATCATGATATTGCCGGTTTTATCGACATAAATATCGGCTATAGTATTGTTTAGTAAATGGGGAGAGCCGGTTACATATTCAGACCAGCTGTTTGTACCTTCCTGCCAGTTTCTGACACCGCTGCTTGTATACCATTGCCAGTCATCATTATCATCATATACATTAACACCCGGACTCCAGCCAAAATCGACCGGATTGGAATACCAGCTTCCAAACCATTTTTTGTCATTCGTATCTACAGCAACATTCATCATATTACTACTGGTGAGAGGGCTGTTTGTATGATTAAAGTTCTGCCAGATGCCACCAGACCATTTGCTGATACCACGTGTACCTTTTCTGGTCATGCTGGCGCCCAGCCAGCCACTGCCAAACCAGATATTATTATCAGCATCTGTTGCTATCTCACTGATAGTCTGGAATCCTATGCAGTTATTCTCAATGTGAAAACCGGATTTGTAGTAGCCCTGTCCCCAGGTTGCCATGCAAACACCCGAAGCATTAATTACAAAGCGGTAGATAGATTCTGTGGGAATATTCCAACCGGATGAAGGAACCGGAGGGATTAGCTCATTAATCAGAGTTCCGGATGAGTTAATAATACCAAAACTATTAGCTGATTTATGAGTAAGAGTCATATAATCTTCATTCCAGACACCGTATGCAACCATTATCTCATCTTCTTCAGTTAGTCCTACCGTAAAAACGCTATCCTGCAGACCACCCGAATTACGTGTCCAGGTTAACCAATCAGAAACAAAAGGATCTGCATTATGCCTGTGAACCGACGTCATTGTATTCATTGCAATAAAATTCTGATTTACACTGATTGAAAGCACATTTGCTGTAACAAGCGGACTGTTTTCTATATTCCAGGTATGCCAGGCAGTATCAATATCCAGAGAATCAGTATGGGCATAGCTAATTCCTAAAGCAGTAGTACAAAACAAATATCCGGATGGGGAAACCGCTATATCATTAACGTCATCACTAACAAGGCCGCCTTGGGTAGAGTATGAAGTGTATTGATGCAAAAGCAGCGGGAAAAATACTCCAGGCAAATAGTAAAACTGGCTGATGCCAATATCAGTTGCAACAAAAATATAGCTTTGGTATACAACAATCCTGCGCACTTTATCTGAGGGTAATCCCGAATCTGTGTCCAGGGTTTGCATACCATTGGTTTTAATAATTGTAATACCGTCATTAGCTGTTCCTATCCACAAATCTCCGCTTCCTGCTTCATAAGCCAGCGTTCTGATATCATTGGAGACAAGTCCGTCTACACTGGTAATGGTTTTACTATATTCCGGTAAGGAGTTTATACCTCCTGATATGCTATATTCTGCTACTCCACCCCATGTGCCGGTGTATACTTTATCCGGAGTAACAGCTATATCTGTAACATTATTAGTATTGGTATAAGCTGCCCATCTTTCTGCATGTAAATTAGTGAATAAAAAGCCCGAAAGGCATAACAATGATAAAACAATTGTTAACGACCGATAATTTTTCAAACCCGGGAGGTGGCTGATTTTTTCATTGAAAATCATTCTTTTTGTCCTTTGTGAATAAGGTAATATGCTAATACAATCAATATTGCCATCAACAGCACAACCAGTGAAAACAGTATCTTTTTGGAACTGAAAGAAAAACCGATTGCAGCAAGTCCGAACAGGCAGGTTATAAAATAAGTTATCAAAGCAATTGTGGGTTGGGATAAACCTAATTTCAAAAGATAATGATGCAGATGAGCTTTGTCAGCCCTGAAAATGCTTCCTTTTCCAATCCTCCTGAACACTGCTAAGCTGGTATCAATAATGGGTATAGCCATGGCGATTATGGGCACCATTAATGTCATAGTCGTAATACCTTTGAAAGTGGTATTTCCTGCAGAGGAAATCGCTGCAATATTCAATCCTATCAATAAACTGCCGGTATCTCCCATAAAAATCCTGGCAGGAAAAAAATTATACTTCAGGAAGGCGAGGTTCGTGCCTAACAAGATAGCTGCTAAAATCAAAACCAAAGGATTTTTACTCAGCATACCTGTCACAGCCAGTACAACACTTACTATACAGGTAATACCTGATGCCAGGCCATCAAGACCATCAATCAGGTTAATGGCATTCATAGTCAGCAGAAACCAGATGATTGTAACAGGCAGGGATAAGCTTCCCAAAAAGAAATTTTCCCCCAGGGGATTAGTCAGATAAGTAACTTTATAACCGGCATGAAACATCAGCAGGGTTATCATAACCTGACCCAATAACTTGTATCTTACCCTGCTCTTGTATTTATCATCAAACAGACCCAAAGCAATGACTAATAAACTGATTAAAGCAAGCTTTATCAGGCTTGCACCATATTCATTTTCAAGATTAATCAATCCCCAAATCACTTGCAGCAATATAATAACCAAGCCAAAGCTTAATCCTCCGGCTGTAGGGACAGGAACAGAATGGATGCTGCGATCATTGGGCATTGCCATTATTCCTTTTGTTTGGGAAAATCTGATATTCAGCGGAACCAGCAACCTTGTTCCCACGTAGGCAGCAGCAAAAATGCCGATGAATCGCCAAACCGGTAGATTAATCATCATTCATTATACCGGTACAATGACAAATACGCTGTGGTGAATTTTTCATAAGAACAAAGCTCCTGAATTTTAGTTCTGCTCACTTGTCCTTTTTGTCCATAAGAATTTTTGTCGTCAATAATACTGTGTAATTTAGTCTCAAGTATATCTGCACGTCTGGATGGAATCAGCCAGCCATTGTCTGAATCAACCAACTCTGCAATAGTTGGTATATCTGCACCAATAATCGGCAAACCTGCATACATAGCTTCTATAATGCTCATGGGCAGACCTTCGTAAGCAGAATACAGCATGAATACATCAAACCCGGAAAGCCAGATTGCAGTATCACTTTGCCATCCGGGAAGAATAATCCTGTCCTGCAGGTTGTTTATCTCTACCATCATTTTACAAAGATTATAAAGTTCTCCGTCTCCCACAAAGATGAATCTGACATCATCGCGTTGCCTGCATATTTTAATCACAGTACTGATGGTCATTACAATGTTCTTTTGCATGGAAAAACGTAAAACTGAACCGATTGTAGTGATATTATTCCTATGGTTTTTTTTCTCTGCAGCTGCATCAATCTGTCTGAGCATTTCGGGATTAAGAGCATTATAAATAGTTATAGCTTTGTCAGCCCTGATTAATTTATGTGCAATGTAAAAATCCCTGTGGTAATAGTTTACAAACACCATTTTATCGCAAAACACAGCTGCCAGTCTTTCCAGTTCCATATAAAATCTTTGCAGGACAGGAGGCTGAGTTTCATAGAAAGGAGCTCCGTGTCCCGTGTGGATTATTAAGGGCACGCCTGCCAGTCTGGCAGCTATTCTACCCAGAAATCCAGGCTTGGAAGAATGAGTGTGGACAATATTAAATCGGTATTTTCGGCAAAGAATATATAGTTTTATAAAGACTAATAAATCTAAAGGTGATAGCTTCTGAATGAACATAGGGAGCGCTATAAAATGATATCCTCTTCGCTTAATCTCCTGCTCTAATGGTCCACCTGGTTTACAGGCAATATATATTTCAAATTCTTCTTCAGGAAGAGCCTGCAGAATATGTAACATTACATTCTGGACTCCCGAAAGTAAAGGCAGAAGCTGAATGTGCAATATCTTCTTTTTCATATGTTACACAAGGAATTTAACTTGTCATGCAGATTCTTTACCTGTGTACTGCGTTCAAATTGCCCAGGAATCTTATACTGATTATAATTATCATTACTAAACAGTTGTTCAAAGCAACGCCTGATTGCTTCAGTATCATCAATGGGACAGATAGCGCTATGCCCGCAGTCATTAAGAATCTTAGCAGCTTCGCTATCAGGATGTACCATTGCCAGGATATGCCTCTGGCTTCGCAGGTATTCAAAGAGCTTTCCGGATAGTACCCATTTGTATTCTTCTCCGCCAATCACAAGAATCAGAATATCGGAATCAAGCATTATCTGAATAGCTTGTGCATGAGGTTGTTGAGGAATAAAGGTGATTTTATTCCTGATACTGCTCTGTTCAGCTTCCAGATGAGTTTCCGGGTAAAAATTACCGACAAACAGGAATTCAAAATCCCGTTCAGGATATTTTTCTCTAAACTGAACCAGCGCATTGAATAAAGGTGTAAGGCTTCTTTGACCGTAAAAAGCTCCAATATAGGAAATTCTGATCTTGCCATCCTCTTTTCTCTGCCGAGACATATTTACAAAATCTGCCTCATCCCAGCCATTAAAGAAAGGCATTGTTTTGCTGATTATATTACTGCCAAAATGATTTGCTAAATCCTGTTTCATGCACTCAGTAGCTGTAAGAACCAAGTCTGCAGAATCAAGGCATTTCTTCTCTATAAACTGTAGAAGCCTAAAGAAGATACCTTTGGGTTGTACAGCGATATTGCTTAGAGTCCAGTGGTCACGATAATCCAGGATAAAGGGGATTTTACCTTTTCGGGCTATATAACGAGCAGCCAAAGCAGAAGAAAAAGGACCGCAGGTTACCATAACAGCGTTATAACGGTTTGTTAGTAAGGCTTGCTTACCGGCTCTGATAGCAAACGGCACCCAGCCTATTTTATCATCAACAGGAAAGAGCTGCTTGATCTTTCTCTTATGGTCTGACCTGGTGTTGAAGTATAGCTTTTGAGTGTCTATCCCCAAAAAATTCTTTAATTTATTCATAAGATACATTGGATCAAGGGAAGCAGTTCGGGTGATTTTATGCGCTCTGCATTCTGATAGCAGTGTTTCATCTTTGGAATGATATACAATTTCTTTTGCTGTAATTACGTCAACCTGCCAACCCAATTGAGAAAGGTATTTGACCATCTTACAGGGTCTCTGCACGGCAGGTCCCCCTAAGGGTGGATAGAAATAAGCAAACAGGAGCAGTCTGGAAGGTTTTTCTGTCGGCATCAGTTTTATCTAAGGTTGTTTAAGAATATAATTTACAGCATCAAGAAGAACGGGTTCAACCTGCGTCCACATATAATGTTGTTTCACAACTTCACGGCACTTCTCTGCCATAACATCCCTGTCTTTTACGCTTAAGTCGAGCAGCTTTTCTACAGCATTGACAATATCCTGTCTGTGAAAAGGTACACAATACCCCAGGTTGTGCTTTTCAATGATATCTTTTATCTGGGGAAAGTTATTGGCAACAACCGGAATGCCTACTGAAAGATATTCCAGAACTTTGAGAGAGACACCTTTTTTATACCTTTTGTGACCGGGATGCAGAACACAAAGTCCTACCTTAACCTGTTTTAAAACAGCGCAAACTTTATCATGCGGAATAGCATCACGCCAATACACAAAAGAGTTTAAGTTGTTGTCCATAAGATAAGCGAAGAATTTTTGTTTGAAAGCTTCCGAATGAAATGGACCTACAAACAGAGCTTTAAAAAGAGGACGTTTTTGCCGTAAAATATTAATTACCTGCAAAAGTTTAAGGATACCTCGTTCTTCTGATAAGCCACCCAGGTAAATAGTATCAAATATGATGTTTGGCAGCAGATTGCTTATGCCGCAATCAGCTAAATCATCTTTAAAAATTGCATCAGTTGGATAATTTGCACAAACAACTCCAAGATGTAAGGGAGATGTCCAATATTTATCCATAGTTGATTTGGCATCGTTTTTGTGCTTTTCGGCAGTTTCGGGAGTTTGAAGATTAAACAAGCTAAAGATATCAGAATTCACCGCAATGGTCAGGTCCATCTTTTCCTGCATATAATGTTCAAAGAGGTAATAAAGTCCTCCGATAATATGGTTAAAAGGAAAAGGATACCTTTCGCTATGAGCGGAAGTGTAATATTCGTGAGCATCATAAAACAATTTACAGCCGGTATTTTTCTTAAGTTTAAATCCTACTATCATGGTTAAGGGTTCTACACATATTACTAAATCCGGTTTCAACTTCAAAGCCTGACGATACAAACCCCAGAGTTTTAGTACCGGTGTTAATCCAGAAACTATAATCCTGGTAGGCTTGACTTCGGCTTTATCAGGTCCAGATGTTGATGGCTCGTCCCGGTAATGTTCCATCATTTGTCCAATGCCGCGTGCTCCCAGGACATAAACACTGGCAATCTTACACAGACTCTTGCCTAATTTATGATATAATCTCACATCATTGGTGCTGTGGCTATTGGAAATAATACAGATTATCTTTTTAGCAGGCATAATTCCTCACTGTGATTTTTGGACCGCTTCACCAAGCCTGACGCTGGCTGCACTATTGGCTTCGATATTAGAGAAATAGATTGTCTTTCCTTCAATTCGTGCGTCCATACCTTCTATCTGAATAATTTCAAGCTGTCCAAAATACTGGAAAGCGATATTCTCCATTTCAAAAGGAAACTTAATACTAAAATCAAACTCGCTTTCATCTACTGTTACTTTATTCCTTTTTTCCCACCAGTCAGCAATATCGCTCATTGTTGCATTCCAGGCTTTTTCAGCTTCTACCAGGTCCAGGATGTAAGAATATAGCTTATTGCAATAGGGAATATCAGTATAATTTGCCACAGTGAAATCGATGCTGAAAAGTCCCTTTCTGCGTCCTACAGCCTGAAAAATCTTTTTAAGCATCTGTTTGGCATCATCAAATCCAATAAAACTATACCGGTTAAGTTTTAATACCTGATCTTTGAAACAGACAGGAATTTCTATATGATTGCTTTTTAGGGATGAAATCCATGGTGTGAAAGGAAAGGTCATTCCTTGCTTAAAACCTGATGATTCTTTAAATGACAGACTTGAATCGTACTGTGGGAAAAGCCTTTCATGGATATCCCTGACCTTTTCGCTGAGTACAAATTCATGCTGTCTGATACCGAGCTGTTCTTTATGTATTTGGCGCAGCATTATCTGTTTTCGGATGATATGGTCTTCGCGGTTCTCCTTGTCATCAGTATTCATCAGTCCAATTTCATTGCCCTGCTTAAGAATGAAACGAATCTCATCCTGTAAATCAGCATCATCAAGTGAGTAATCAATATCGGGTGTGCGGTCGGTGGCAACAAACCAGGTGGAATGCAGATTATGCTCTTTTTCTAAAAAATTAAACTCCTGGAAGTTCCAGTACATTTCATAATTGGTAAAGATATACTTTAGTTTACTCCAGAAATTACGGAACAGACGCTGCCACCGTAGAGTAACAAACAGTGCAATATCGTCCAGGACAGAAAAGATTATACTGTTCATATCCCACTTCTGCAGGTCATCAACGCTATGGGACAGAGCAACAGCCATATCTTCTGCGCGGGGCCAATAGTGCTTTTGGACAATGTACTGGTTCTTTGCTTTTGCCTGCTCTTTGATCAGGTTATCCAGCAGCCATAAATAATTATCCACAAATGGAACATCTTTATATTGATAAAATGCACTTGCAGTTTCCGGCAGGCAGTTTTGATGGTCACGTGCGTTATCGCATTGCTCTTCCATATTTGCTAATTGGTAAAATATGTTTCCGGGTAAATCAAAATTTATCTTACAGCCGTGAATGTCCAGCTCCGTATAGTTCTCTGCCGGGTACTCAAACTTACGCTCAGAAATAACAGGAGTCTGAGTAAACAACTTCACATTCCTCAGGGCTCTTCTGAGTTGGTCAGGAGTATACCCATTTATTTCATAAAGCCTGGGGTCGGATTGGATAAAGATAGTAATGTATTGTTCAGTAAGAGTTTTTAGTTCATCAATTGTAGGTTCGATCAAGCCATACAGAAGCAGAATATCGCGTTCCCTGAGAAGTGAAGGATTGGAGATAAATCTGTGACTAAGTCCAAGTGTTTCAAAGATAAAGTCAAAAGTGTACTTTATTTCCCGATTGTACTTGTCTAACTTATAATCTACCAAAACCGAAATCATGACACCGCAAATCCTCAATATTGTTCATAAAAAGCCTTTATAACAATAAAAGGTGTCTCTGTCAAGGGAAAGATTAAATAACAAGGATACCCCATTTTTTAAAAGATGCCATTCTTATGCTGCCAAGGTTCAATAACTTGAGATTATTGCCATATTATTTCCTGCTTATTCCTTAATCAATCCATGGGAGATTAAAGGGAGATGCTAGGGTGATCTAAGGGTGCGACCCTTAGATCACCCTTAGATGTCTGTACAATGTCTGTAAGATCATATAGGTTGCGAGCAACCAAATTATGAAAGATGAATTAAGAATTATGAATTAATTGTAGGGTCGGGTCTTGTGCCCGCCCGATGTAACATAGATTATCAATCTGTTGGGTTCCGGTTATAGTATTGCCGGATTGATTAGTAAGCTGGCATTGCTAATACCTGCATACAACAGGATGCTATCCTATGCTACAGGGCTAAAAACCATTATTATAATTGACTCACAGCCTTTTGCAAAAAGGCGCTACTTTTTCTGGGTTGGTAATTCCTTTTACAAAAAGGCGCTACTTCTCAGTGGCAACGCCTTTTTAAAATGGCAATACTTCTCTGTGTCTTTGTGATAGAAGAAAAGGTGTGGAGAATGCAATTCACCACATACAACAGGATGCTATCCTATGCTACAGGGTAAAAAGCTGCGCTAGTTAACGCGAATGTCATTTTTGCTAAGCTCAATTTCGATGTAGATCAATCCACTTTCGAATGACCAAAGAACTGCTAAGATAAGATTTTTGCTGCAAAACAACAAAAGTGCTATGAGTGCTTATGAAAAAAGCATTGACATATATGCATTATTCACACATAAGGAAAAAAAATTGTGTCAATGGAATACAGTGATTAAACCCGTTTCAAGAGGAATAAAAAGATATGGTTTTTGACAATATGAATATAAGCATTATAACATATAGCGTTATTATGGTTATAGGAACAACTCAATTGTACATTTTTTATATTCCATCTGTGATTTCAGGGATAGTGCCCGGCGATAGATAATTCACAAAAGTGATTATTCAAAAGATATAAATAATACTTAAAGGTATAGTATTTAAGAGCTTGCAGTATAATCAACTGTAAGTTATGCAGCGAAGCTGTATCTTTGATAGGAGAAAAAATGATAGACTTTAACAATTTTCCTTTTAAAAAAGCTATTGTTACAGGTGGTGCAGGATTCATTGGAAGTCACATTGTAGAAGAGCTTGTTACTAATGGCGTTGAAACTATCAGTATTGACAACTATTTTGCAGGGAAACATGAGAACCTGGAGTTTTTAAAGAAGTACCCTCACTTTCATGAAGTAGAATGCGATGTGCTTGATTTTGAAGGTCTTGAGAAGCAGTTTCAGGGTGTCGACATAGTTTTTCACGAGGCAGCATCAAAAAAGACAATTTGTATCAACAATCCCAGGCTGGACCTTGAAATCAATGCGAAGGGAACTTTCAATCTTTTGGAATTGGCAGTTAAGCATAAAGTTAAAAAGTTTGTTCATGCATCTACAGGATCTGTTTATGGGGAAGCAGAGTTTATGCCACAAAGTGAAAGCCACCCGCTTAATCCCACATCATATTATGGAGTCAGCAAACTGGCAGGAGAAAAATATGTCAGGGCTTTCCATCATTTGTATGGACTCAATGTAGCAATGCTGAGGTATTTTCATGTATATGGTCCACGCCAGGAATCAAGTGATGTCGGTGGTGTGGTATCCATTTTTGCCAGACATATTTTAGAAGGGAAACCGATATATATTTATGGTGACGGTACTCAACAACGCTCTTTTACATTTGTAAAGGATGTGGTTAAAGCAAACCTGCTGGCTGCTATAAGCGAACATACTAATGGGAATGTATACAATTGCGCTTCAGGAATAAAGGTAACAATCGGAGAGCTGTACAACTACGTGTGTGATATTCTGGGCAAACCAAATCATCCTGTTGAATACAAAGACTGGATGCCCGGGGATATAAAGGTATTTGATATAGATAATAGCAAGATTCGCAAAGAATTAGGCATCGATTTTGTAACTGATTTTGTTTCAGGATTGAAACAAACTGTGAACTGGACAAAAGATTTTTACGAATCAAAAGGTAGTTTCTAGTGTACAAGCAGCATAGAATAGCCATCGTAATCCCTGCATATAATGAAGGTGACCTGATCACAGAAACGCTGGCAGGAATTCCTGAGTATGTAGATACTATGTTTGTGATTCACGATGGCGGCAAGGATGACACCTTATCCCGAATACAGGATTTTCAAAGCAAAGATTCCAGGGTTGTATTGATAAATCATAAGGTTAATAAAGGTTTGGGGCAATCCCTGATAGACGGATACCTGGCAAGCGCTGGTTCGGACAATGACATTACTGCAATTATGGCAGGCGATAATCAGATGGATCCGGCAGATTTACCAAGGCTGCTTGATAAACTGATTGAAGATGGCTTTGACTATGTAAAAGGCAACAGGTTACTTCACCATGAAGTATATGAGAGCATGCCTAAATACCGTTTGATAGGAAACACCATTCTTACTTTCATGACCAAATTTGCAACCGGTTATTTCTTTATGATGGATCCTCAATGCGGATATACTGCAATAAAAAACAATGTCCTAAGACAGATACCAATTCATAAAATGGTAAAAGGATACGGATATAATGCAGATATCCTTTGTATGCTTAATATAAGAGGATTTAAAGTAACTGATTGTGAAGTACGCCCGGTTTACGGTAAAGAAAAGAGTAAAATAAAAATCCTGAAATATATTCGTAAAACCGGAAGTTTACTGTTCAGGCTTTTCTTCCGAAGATTGTGGCAGAGATACATTATTCTTGATTTTCACCCTTTGGTTTTGTTTTACTTATTCGCATTTTTCAATACTTTGATAATATTAATTCCATTTACAATCAGGTTCTTTGTAATGTATTACCGATACGGGGAAGTACCCAAAACAACAATGACAATTTTACTGTTTACTTTTTTAATCACAATGCAGTCTATCCTCTTTGCAATCTGGATGGACATGGATTATAACAAGAAAAAATGAAAAAATATCAAAAGCCATTAATCATTCTAATTACAATAGTATTTATGATACTGATTATTGCTAATGTATCAATGAAAGATGTTATAAATGGATTGTTTTCAATTGGTATAGGTACTTTTTTGTTGTGTTTGCTTATTCATTTTTTTGTTTATCTCATCAGAAGCATTACGATGAGTGTTTTCTTAAAAAAAGAAGTTCCATTTTTCTACTTACTGATATCTCATTTAATACATAATTTTTATTTGAACATTGTTCCTGCAAGCATGGGTGAATTATCACTTCCATTGTTATTGAACAAGTTTGTTTCAAAAACAAGGACGTTTACGGTTCTTTTAATAACCAGGGGCTTCAGTTTTGCAATGTTTTGCTTATTGTTTCTGATATCTGTATTTATCATCTTTGGGAAATATACGCTTATAAACATAAATTATAAGCACTTGTCTCTTAGTTTAGCAGCGCTTCTGGTAATTTATATCTTATATCTTTTACTCAGGAAAACCAACATAGTAAACAAAGTATTCATTGTTAAGATAAAAGAAAAACTGCTAAAACTTAAAATGAGTTTTGTATTCTCAATAAAAAAAGAATTAGTATTTTCAAGAATTCTAAGTTTGTCTTTATTAACATTAGCTTATATCACATTTCTTGCCCTGTTTTTCAAAGTTCTGTTAGTCAAGCTCAATATATCTGTTAGCTTTATTGAATTGTATTACATAATGTCCTTACAACTTGCAATTTTAGTATTACCTATCAAAAGCTTTGGTGGATTTGGCACAACAGAAGGGGCGTGGATGATAGGATTAATGTCACTTGGGATTGATAAGAAGATTGCTTTGGAAAGTGGGATTATCATGCATATAATAAATTTGGCTTCTGCAGCAATTTTCTTTGCTTTGGGCTTGCTTGCCAAATATTACTATGATAAAAAACTGGCATTGAGTAAAATTTGATTTTAGCAATATCTACACATAAGTATATGGTGAGTTTACTTCAATTTCTAAATAAAAGACGCGCCCTAATTTTACTTTGCTTGTTCTTGATATCATTAACTCTAAGGCTTTTTGTAACTTACAGAGATTATAGCAGAAATCATGAAAAAGGATGGAGTGATGCTTTATTATACTTAAGTTATGGAGAAAGCTTTGCCCAGGGAGATTTTTATCCTAAAGTTGGCAATTCCGAATATATGATAGTTGGACCTGTGATTCCATTTTTTGTGGCAGCTTCAAAGTGGTTAACAGGCAATCCCATATGGTTTGCATTATTTCTTAATTGCTTGTTAAGCGCTTTGCTTGTCTATGTACTTTTTGAAATAGGTTCAAAAGTCATTGGTTTGACAGCAGGTTATTTTCTATCAATATGGAGTGTGTTTAATATCAGTTTTATAAGACAAAACTATCAGATACTCAAAGAACCGTTAGTTATTTTATTATTACCTTTAATTGTTTTGAGTCTGGTGAACATTTACAATAATAAAAAGACGTTATTTAACACTATATTATCTTCCCTTATATTCTCTGTTCTAATTCATGCCGATGAGAGGTATATTGTTTATTGTCCAATATTTCTGCTTTTCATCTTTTTTACTTCACTGCATAGAATTAAATATAAATTAGCAGGAATATGGATCGTGATTCTTTTAATTACTATGATTCCATGGACTGTAAGAAATTACAAACAATTTGGGGAGATTGTAATTCTCAGCCCCCGTACGACTTCGTTTACATCAAAGTTGTGGGGCACAGACTTTGCAAAAATGCATTTTTCGTCTGAAGACAGCATGCAAAGAAAAATAATCTCTAATCAAGATGATGCAATTCAGGCAAAAAACAAATATGGTGTACAACCACGTATTTACGGAAAATACGAAAAGTATTATAAAGCTTTTATACATTATTGGAAACCTACTTATTTTAAACTTACTTATATCATGTATGGCAACCGTCCTGTAAAATGGTCACTTTCTCATAACATTTCCAGTTTAATTTTCTATGGAATTTTCCTGCCATTTTATTTATTTGGATTATTTCTTTCGATTTTCAGGAAGAAGTGGCTGATAGTGTATTTAGGCTCAATTCCTGTATTTCACTCTCTCCTTCATACATTGATGTTATGGCCATTGGAACGTTATCGTTTGCCGATGAGCTTTTTAATCGTATTAATAGCTATTTGGGCAATTAATGATTTTATTAGCAATAGGTTAAACTCAAAAAACACCATTGAAAATACTATTTCAAAGGCAGAAGTTTAGTTTTTTGAACCTGTTAACAGTATAAATTATAAGGATACTGATATGATTGTAACAAAATGCCCGTTGACTTTAATTTTACTTTGTTTATCGTTCTTGTTTTTCATAAGCTGCAGCCCAACGACACAGACAAAGACCGGTTCACTTAGCGGAAGCGTTATTCTGGTGAATGATACTGATAATCCTGCGAATGAACCTGTTGATTTCTCAGGAGTTACCGTAGCTCTTTATCGTCCGGCAGTTCTTGATACAACAATCAGCAGAATAAACGGTCAATTTCCCAATATAGGTATACAGATTAATCAGCAGACAGAATTTGACCATAGATTACAAAATCCCGTAAAAATTATAACAACATCTGCCAATGGTTCGTTTAACTTAAGCAAGATAAGTTTGGGTAAATATAATCTTGTTGTTATGAAAGAAAATTGGGGAGTAAGATATTTCTTTGATATAAATATAACAGAAGGTCAGAATTCACTATTATCTGCTTTAATATCATTATCAGGCAAATCAGAGGATGTTCGTAATGCTGTGGAATTGTATCCTGTGCGAAGTTTGAGCGGTTATATTTATACTCCATATGCTTTTGAAACAAATCACAGTTACGTTGTTAATGAAAACGTTTCATTGCAGGGTAACGTCATATTTGAATCATCATCGTATATCTGGGTGAGTCCGGCTAAAAGCATAAACATAGATGATGGCAGTGTTTCTACTCCGGCTCCTGGTTCTGATTATGCCAGGATCTCTACAACACATAATATGTATGGAACATCTGCTTCAACCATCGATCCTGATAATCAATACTTTTATAGCATCAATTGCTCAGCCATAGTTACGTTTGCTCAAAATCAGCTGAATTCTATAATTACAACTAATTCCCAATCAGGATGGGAGATTAAAACTTCTGGAATTGATATCAGCAATATGGTGTTTAAAAACAACAAAATTGGCCTATACTGCTATTTTGTTGAGGAAGTAACAATTACCAACTGCAACGCATCATTTTCCAGTAATGATTTATATGGAGGGATTGCTCTAACAAGCTGCGCTAACACAGAAATGCAGCAGCTCATTATTACAAATTGCTCTGTTGGAATCAGCCAGGATAACTGCCAAAATGCAAACATCAGCCAAAGCTATATTAGTGCAATTTCTATAAGAGGTGTCTATAATACTTATTATACAACTAGTAACGTTACTCATTGCACGATAGATAATTCTATAAATGCAATCTACAATGCAGGCAGAAGCAACACAAATGTTCAGAATTGTAATATCAGCAGTCAAATAGGAATTTACAATAATCAGGGGAATGCGATCGCTGCAGCATATTTCACTGCATCTCTGAATAATTTCTACTGCACAGTTTATGGAATAAAAACTATAGCTAAATTTGGTGTTGATTATCATTTAAATGCAACAAACAATTATTGGGGCACTAACAATACTTCAGTGATTTATAACGATTTAATTTGGGACCAATCCGATGAAAATCCTAATGATCCCGAATATCATATTTATGGGATAGTAGACTATCTGCCAGTAAAATTTACTAAAGTTATCGATGCCGGAGTAACTTCATAGTGAACATCAGAAAGCTCAAAAACTATACATCTAATAATTACCAGGAAATGAAAATATGAAAGCAATCATTTTATCAGGAGGACTTGGCACCAGGTTAAAACCTTTTACCGAAGTCATTCCCAAACCTTTACTTCCAATTGGCGAAAAAGCAGTTCTTGAGATTCAGATTGAGCATTTAAAAAAGCACGGTTTTCTTGAAATCTTTCTTGCTACCAATTATAAATCCCAATACATAGAAAATTTCTTTGGCGATGGCAGTAAATATGGAGTTAAGCTTTATATTAGTAAAGAGGAGAAACCGCTTGGTACAGCCGGTCCCGTAAAGTTGCTGAAAGAACAACTGGCAGAACCTTTCCTTGTAATGAATGGTGATATACTCACACTTCTGGATTACAGTGATTTATATAAATTTGCCTGTTCCAAAGAATCCCTGCTGACAATCGGAACAAAAGAAATTATAACCCCCTTCCAATTCGGGAATATATTCATAGAGGGTGATTACGTCTCAGGTATTGAAGAAAAACCTGATTTCAGAACCACTATACTTGCAGGAATTTACATCTTCAAACCTGAAATTCTGGATTTAATACCTGATAGTACTTATTATGGCATGGATACATTAATCAAAACCATGATAGAACAGAAACTACCTATAACTCATTACCCCATTAAAGAATACTGGCTGGATATTGGTAAAATAGATGATTATGAAAAAGCTCAGGAGATTTACAAAGAGCGCTTTGAATAAATATGGAAAGTGTAAATGTCTTAATTATAGGTGCCGGAGCCGTTGGACTGGCGATTGGAAATGAACTTTCTAAAGAATATTCTGAAGTTGTAGTTGTTGATAAAGAGAATAGTTTTGGCAAACATACAAGCAGTCGGAATAGTGAAGTTATTCATGGCGGCTTATATTATCCTTCAAATACTTTAAAAGCCGGTTTATGCGTACAGGGTAATCCATTACTATATACGTTTTTGCAAGCGCACGAGGTTCCTTTTTCCAATACTGGTAAAGTAATTGTTGCTACAAATTCAGACGAAATTAAGGTTATTGAGAAGTACTTTCAACAGGGGAATGCAAACGGTTGTAAGGGGCTAAAGCTTTTAACGGCTGAGGAAGTATATGCAATGGAGCCGATTGTCAAATGTGTAGCCGGTTTATATGTCCCCACATCAGGTATTTTTAATACCCATATGTATATGCAAAAGCTGTGCAGTTTGATTGAAGCTCAGGATGGTTTTCTGGTCTATGGCATGGAAGTAACCGGAATTAAAAAAGCAAATGACAAATACCGGGTTTCTTTTTCAAATGGTGAAATCTTTGAAACTAATTATCTAATAAATAGTGCAGGTCTATGGTCAGATGCCATAGCAGAGATGGTGGGAATTGATACTGTAACAAATAAATTAAAACTCTTCTTATGCAAGGGAGAGTATTATAAAACCACTAAGCTGAAAAATATAAAGCATTTGATATATCCTGTTGCTGACCCTAATGGAGCCTTCCTGGGTATACACCTGACGATTAATCTAAATGGTGAAGTCCGCTTCGGTCCTAATGCATATTATACGGATAGAATAGATTATAAGTTTGATGAAGAGTATTTTGAGGAATTCTACAAATCAGTTAATCGTTATCTGGATATTGACAGAGACGATCTTGTCCCTGATGATACTGGTTTAAGACCCAAGCTGCAGGGACCAGAAGATTGTATTAAAGATTTTTATATCAAAGAAGAAAGCGATAGGGGATTACCTAACATGATAAACCTGATTGGTATAGAATCTCCTGGATTGACTGCCAGTTTGGCAATTGCTAAATATGTAAAAAGTATAATGATATAGATGGAGATAAATATATGAAGATAGCGGTAACAGGTGCAGCAGGATATATTGGTTCAGTATTAGTCCGGCAATTATTGTCAAAAGGATATCAGGTTGTTGGAGTGGACTGCCTTATGTTTGGCGGGGAATCTCTATTGGGAATATATAACGAACCCAATTTCAAATTTATTAAAGCAGATATCAGGGATACTGACAAAATGTATCCAATACTCCAAGAAGTAGATGCTGTTGTGCATTTTGCAGCCATAGTAGGCGATCCTGCCTGCGCTAAAGACCCGGAACTGGCAAAATCGATTAATTGG
Organism: Cloacimonetes bacterium UBA6097; assembly: GCA_002435865.1. Taxonomy (GTDB): domain Bacteria; phylum Cloacimonadota; class Cloacimonadia; order Cloacimonadales; family Cloacimonadaceae; genus UBA5614. The sequence goes on from DIWV01000005.1 coordinate 28,544, forward strand.
GAAGGTTCAAAAAAACTGGTAGAAGCTGCCGAAAAGACAAAATCTGTTAAGCGTTTTATCTTCGCTTCTACTTGCAGCAACTATGGAAAAATGGAAGGGGATTCGTATATTACAGAAGAATCACCATTGAATCCGATATCTCTGTACGCAGAGCTCAAAGTTAAGTTTGAGCAGTATTTACTCAATACTGCTTTCAGAGATGATTTCTGTCCTACCGCCTTGCGGTTTGCCACAGTATATGGAGTTTCTCCCAGGATTCGTTTTGATTTAACGGTTAATGAATTTACACGTGATGTTGCGTTGGGACGTGAATTGCTGATATTTGGAGAACAATTCTGGCGTCCGTATTGCCATGTTGAAGATTTGGCAGGTGCCTGTGTAAGGGTACTTGAAGCAGATGCTGATAAGGTTTGCAGGAATGTATTTAACGTAGGTGATACAAGAGAGAACTACCAAAAGAAGATGCTGGCGGAAGAACTGCAAAAGCTGATTCCTGAAATGAAAGTTAAATATGTACAGAAGAATGAAGATCCCAGGGATTACCGGGTTGCATTTGAAAAGATTCAACGTGAGCTTGGTTTTGCCATTACTAAAACTGTCCCGGATGGTATGAAAGAGATAATCAGGATTCTTAAAGACGGGATTATATCCGATCCTGATAACCAGAAGTATAAAAATACCTGATAACCACAAATGATTCCCACAAATGGTCACAAATGAAAAGTCCACAAATGGACACGAATAAGGACATTGATCAATACTTGTTCAAAGATGAGTGCTTCAAAATAGTGGGAGCTTGTATGGCTGTCCACAATGAACTTGGTAACGCTTTTCTTGAACCTGTTTATCAGGAAGCTTTAGCACTGGAACTTCAGAAACAAAACATTCCATATACCAGGGAAAAACGGCTTGAGATATTCTACAAAGAGACTTTACTTGAAAAGAAGTATTATGCTGATTTTCTTTGTTATGATCAGATAGTTGTAGAGCTGAAAGCAACCAGTTCATTAGCGGATGAGCATATAGCCCAGGCGTTAAATTATCTCTCAGCCCTTAAGCTAAGAATGGCACTGCTTGTAAACTTTGGTTCACCACGTCTGCAATGGAAAAGAGTAATTTTATGAATCAATTTGTGCATATTTTTGTGCTTATATTTGTGTCCATTTGTGGTAAAAAACAAGGAGGTTAATTGAAAGGCATAATTTTAGCAGGTGGAGCAGGGACAAGGCTTCACCCATTAACAATTTCCGTAAGTAAGCAGCTAATGCCGGTTTTTGACAAACCTATGATATATTATCCCCTTTCTATACTTATGCTGGCAGGAATAAGGGAAATACTGATAATTACCACACCTGAAGACCAGGCAGGTTTTAAAAATCTCTTAAATGATGGAGTTCACATTGGTTTGGATATACAATATGCCATTCAGGAAATACCAAATGGACTGGCTCAGGCATTTGTTATTGGAGAAGAATTTATTGGGACAGACTCTGTCTGTTTAATTCTGGGAGACAACATCTTTTACGGAGCTGATTTACCGGGCAGACTAAGCAAATGTAAAGAACCTGATGGTGCAATTATAGCTGCTTATCCGGTTAATGATCCTGAACGATATGGAGTAGTGGAGTTTGATTCCGATAATCGTGTAATCTCAATAGAAGAAAAACCCCAAAAGCCCAAATCAAATTATGCTGTACCGGGTCTGTATTTTTATGATAATTCAGTAATTCAGATAGCCAAAGATATTAAGCCTTCCGCCAGGGGTGAATATGAAATAACTGATGTAAACAAAGTCTATCTGGAAAACAACAAACTCAAGGTTATGGTTTTTGGTCGCGGTACTGCCTGGCTGGATACAGGAACCTTTGAATCATTAATGCAGGCATCGCAATTCGTTTCAATTATAGAGCAAAGACAGGGTTTCAAAATCAGTTGTATTGAAGAAATAGCCTACCGTAAGGGATTTATTACCAAAGAACAATTACGAAAAGTCGCAGAGCCAATCCGTAAAAGCGGTTATGGTGAGTATCTGTTGAAAATAATCAAACAGGAAGGATAAATGGAAGCAAGCTTATTGGGGCGTTACTTTGAAGATTTTACCGAAGGTGAGACAATTAAGCACAATCTCTCTAAAACAATATTTGAAAGTGATAACAACCTATTCAGTCTCCTTACGATGAACCATCATCCTTTGCACACAAATAAACAATTTGCAGAAAACAGCCAGCACGGACAGATATTGGTAGTGGGAACGCTTGTATTCAGTATTGTAGTTGGTATGACAGTACCGGATATCAGCGGTAAAGCCATTGCTAATCTGGAGTATGAAAAAGTTGAGCACTTAGCACCCGTATTTATCAATGATACGCTTTACGCATCAACCAAGGTTTTGGAGGTAAAACCTTCTTCTTCAAAGCCGGACAGGGGCATTGTATACGTAGAAACAACAGCGTTTAATCAAAACCAACTACCGGTTTTGAGATTTAGAAGGCATGTCCTGATTCAGAAGAGAGGAGACAGTAATGAGTGATATGATTATGCGGAGTTTGATGTTTGTCCCGGGGCACAATGAAAAGCTCCTGAGCAGTGCATCACATTCAAATGCTGACGTGCTGTTACTTGATTTGGAGGATTCTGTCCAACCTGAGAGCAATAAAGCTGTAGCCAGGGAAAAGATTGCTGAATGGGTAGAATCAGGTAAGTTAGACAATTTCTATATATTTCCCAGGGTTAACGACCGTGAAAGCGGGCATTTGCTCAAAGATGTCCATGCTTTGACTATTAAAGGTGTTGACGGATTTATGTATCCAAAAGCAAAAAAGGGTGAGGATATCTACTTTTTTGACAAACTGTTGGAAACAATTGAATATGAAAAGAAAATCCCTGTTGGTACTTTTAAAATAATTCCTTTGATTGAGATGTCTGCAGCAGTATTGAACGCGCAGGATATATGCCAGGCTTCAAAAAGAGTTGTGGCTATTGCCTTTGGATGCGAGGATTTCGTAAGCGATTTGGAAGGAGTTCATGACCATGAGGGGCAAAGCATCTATGTTCCCCGTGCTTTAATTGCTTTGGCTGCCAGGGCGAACAACGTAATACCCATCGATACAGTCCATATCAATGTACATGACCTTGAAGATTTGGAAAAGAATTTAATTTTGGCTAAACATCTTGGTTTTGAGGGTATGCTGATATTACATCCCAAAGAAATTGAACTGGCGCATAAGTATTTTTCTCCCAGTGAAGCAGAATATCAGGATGCCATGGAAATGCTGAAACTATATGAAGAATCACGTAATGAGAATAAAGGAGTGGCAGTAAAAGACGGAAAATTCATAGGACCACCTATGGTTATTGCTGCCAAGAAAGTTATACAAAAATACGAACTTGTGAAGAGTATTAGTTGACGATGTACAAATACTTAGCCTACTACATAGCTGAACATTATAAATTCCAACGTATGTCAGGGGACGAACTTATTTACAATCAGCTAAAAAAGTTTAATAAAATATTGCAACATGCCTCCCGATATACCAAATTCTATAAGAATCTGTATGCTAAACATGGCTTAATTGGGCTGCAGGTGAAATATCAGGATGATGTAGCAAAGATTCCGATTGTATCAAAAAAAGACTTCCGTGCAGTTTCACATGATGATCTGTTAAGCAAAACTCCTGAAGGCGGTTATAACAATCACTATACTAGCGGCTCTACAGGAGAACCATTTTTAGTTAAAACCTCTAAACAAGCCGAATATACTGCCCACATCAGAATATTCCTGACCCTGATTAAGTATGGCTATAAACCCTACCATCAGATGACAATTGTTTCCAGATATGAATCCGGCACCGTTTTTCAGGTCGAGAAAGACATCAGGCTGTATTCCGCTCTGAATAAATACTTACCTCTTTTCAAGCGATGTATAATCTCGATCTATGATTTGCCGGCTGAAATTATCAGAAAAATCAGAGAAAATAAACCTTATGTTTTAGTGAGTACTCCAGGAGTTTTATCTGTTATCATTCAATATCTGAAAAAGCAGAACATTAAATTGAGAATTCCCATTGTCTTTTTAACTTCTGAAACCGTGACCTCATCACTATATGCTGATGTTAAGGAATATATCGGGGATACGTTAATAGATATGTACGGCTGTATGGAGTGCCCTTCCATCGGTTTCGAGATTAATAATTGCGGCATACGTGAGATCTTTACAAATACCTGTTACTTTGAAGTGGTACAAGATGAATGCGTTAGAGATTTCACCGGAAAAGCAGTACTGACAAATCTGCTCAATTTTACGCAACCGGTAATCAGATATTCTCTTAATGATCTAGTTCAAATGCCTGCTCAAGAAAAGTATCCCAACAAGCGTATCGGGAAGATTTTGGGTAGGCTTGATGATGTTGTTACTTTTCATGATGGGAGTATCCTTGCACATCACCATGCTCACGAGATGTTTATGGACTTTAAAGAGTGTCAGCAGTTTAAATTCATCCAAAAAGGCAGAGATATTAGTCTGCTGTTAGTTCTGCAACCCAATACTGACAAACGGTTCGTAATAACTAAAGCAGGAGACATCTGGAAGCATCGCTATCCTAATGTTAACTTAGATATAAAAGTAGTTGAAACAATTTTACCCGATGCTTTGACAGGAAAAGTAAAGAATCTGGAGATTATAAGGCAGTGAGAATCAATTTTGCCGGCGACATATCACTTGACCGCATTAATCATTCCTGTTTTAAGATAGGTGATAATCTTCATAATATTTTAAGTAAATCTGACTTAAATATTGCAAATTTGGAAAGTGCAATAACTACCTCTGAAAATAGACGTCCTTTCCATCCTGTCCATTTAAAAGCAGGTACTAAAAGTTTAGATATAATTGGACCATTCCATGCGGTCTCTTTGGCAAACAACCACATTCAGGATTTTGGTCCAGAAGGTATCGAAGATACCAAAAAAGCCCTTATGACCAAAGGAATGAGTTTTTTTGGTATAGGATCAGACCAGACTTCAGCACTTAATCCATTGATATATTCAAATGATGGTCAGAAAGTAGCTGTAATTGGAACCTCTAAATTTTGCACATTTTCAAAATTTTGCGAAGGTACTGCTGGAGATAGTTCTTCTATTCTTTATAAGACAATCTCCAAACTGAAGTTAGAAGGTCACTATGTAATTATTTTCTATCATTGGGGTTATGAGTATATTGATTTTCCTGCCCCCAGGGATAGAATCATTGCTCATCATTGTATAAATAAAGGAGCAGACATGGTAATTGGTACTCATCCTCATGTAATACAGGCTATCGAGTACTATAAACAAAGGCCAATAATCTACAGTTTGGGCAATTTTATCTTTTCAAATGACTTTTCAAAAGAAGTTTCTTATCTAAATGAAGATATCAGAACAAGAATCTCATTGTTAGTAAGTTTGGAAATACAAAAAAACAAACTAACATCGCTTAAATATTCTCGATGTGTTTTATCCAATAATGAAGTAGAGATAGACACTAGTATTGACAGCAGTGAGTTATTGAGTGAGGTTAAACAAGGAGGATTGTTTTCATCCGATTACAGAGATTACATAAAAAAATATGTCTCTCAATTAGATGTGATAAGAAATCAAAATGTTAAAATTAAACAAGATTACTTAGGCTACAATAATATGGATCCGATAGACAAGTTTAGAACCTACAAGAACTTAAATTGGCAAGATGCTTTCAACAGATTCCTGGTTACATTAAAAAAAAAGAGATGATATTGCATTTAAGGCAGCACTGGTTTAAAGTGTTAAGAATAATACTGACAATATTATCTATAGGATTTATTACCTATTATGTTTGGAAGAATTTTCATGTCATTCAGATAAATGATCCAAAGTGGTTAGTGTTTTGTTTGGCAATACCAATGCTTGTAATACCTTTGATAGGTACAAACAGGTGGAGGTTTTTTTTAGCTTTAAATGGCATAAAAGAGAGTATATTTCATTTGGCTAAGATAAATTTCATATCAATATTCTACGGTTTGATATTGCCCTCCTCGTCTGGTTTCGACGCAATTCGCATTCTCATGATAGAGAACAAACATCCTGAGAAACGCGGTCAAGCAGGAAGCACGGTTATACTTGAACGGTTGATGGGATTACTTAGTTTGAGTTTAATAGGAATAGTCGCAGCTTTATTATTGCCAGAACATATGGCTGGTGCAAACATAAGGAAGACTATTCTGATTGTTTCATTTATCATTTTTTTATGCATTGCTTCATTTCTTACTCCCACTTTTTACAAAATCATGAATAAGCTATTGTACAGTAGGTTGTCAGGTCGCAAGAATTTCTTTCAAAAATTAATTGATTATGTAGAAAAAGCTCATAACGCTCTGTATAGGGTGGTAGGACCATCTATGTTAATCAAGTCTTTTTTGTTGATTTTACTTTTCCAATTAACAACAATCTTAAATGTAGCCTTCGTTTATAAGGCATTGGGAGTCCATTTATCCTTAACCGTGCACATGATGATAATGCCAATAATCTATATTCTGTCTATAGTACCAATCACAATGAGTGGATTTGGTGTCAGAGAAGGTCTGTTTGCTTATTTTTACAATAGCGTTGGAGTGGACAGCGCAGTAGCAGTTATGGCCTCCTTGATTAATTATGTGTTGCTATCGCTTTTGCCTGCCATAATCGGTTTTATTTTTGTGCTTTTGTCATCTGATTCACAGCCAAAACTAAGCACTAACAAACCGCAAAGCTATTAAGTTGATTCAGAATATAAAAAAGTCTTTTATAGAGTATCTTGAAATGATACCTTAACTTACGGGCAAGAAAGAAGTGTACCAATGCAGACGTTTTGTTAGTTGTTTTGTTTTCCTTGCTTGTCAGTGGGGATTAAGATTATTACATACATAATTCAAGCTCTTTCTAAACCTACAAAAGATAATTTGTAAATGAAGGGGAACGAAATGGATAAAAATTCTAACACAAAGAATTTAAGGCTTTCAGTTGTTATCCCTGTATTCAATGATGAGAAAGTGCTACCTGAGCTTATCAAGCGATTAATCCCATCACTTGAGAAGATTACAAACACATTTGAAGTAATTCTTATTGATGATGGTAGTTCAGATAGTTCCTTTACTGTCATGAAGGAATTTAAAAACAGAGACTCAAGGTTAGTGTTGATAAAACTGACCAGGAATTTTGGACAGTCGAATGCAATTACTGCCGGATTGGATATAGCTCAATATGAATATATCGCTATCATGGATTCTGACCTTCAAGATCCTCCTGAATTTATTGAAAAGTTGCTTTCAGCATGTATTTCAAACGATTGCGACATGGCTATTGCTAAGCGTATACAGAGAAAAGATTCCTGGTTTAAGCGCCGAGTTTCGGTTCTGTTTAACAAGATTACCCAATTTGCAACAACTATAAATGTTACTCCCGGACTTGGAGTATTCAGAGTTATCAGAAAGGCTTCTTTTGATAAAATTCGCCTTATACCCGAGGTTACGGGTACGACATTGAGCTTACTTTATTGGAGTGGTTTTGATTATATCACGGTTGATTTAGAACGTGATGCCAGATTTGCGGGTAATAGCGGTTATACACTAAGGAAAATGTTCAGTTTAGCGATGGACAGAATATTTTCATATTCATTGTGGCCATTGCGGTTAGCAATTATGTGTGGTACAATAACTGCCTTAATAAGCTTTGTATTGGGTATCGTTGTAATCTATAAGCGTCTATTCATGTCTGTATCCGTTCCGGGATGGGCATCAAGTATAGTCTTGATTCTATTTTTGTTTGGCATAAACTTTATAATACTTGGAATAGTAGGTGAATACATAGGACGTGTTTTTATGGAATCAAAAAACAGACCTAAATATATAATTAGTAAGGTAATAAAATGAATGAAAAGATTATAATCATTGGAGGTAAGGGTGCGGCGGTTGTACTTGCTGACCAAATTCTCCATGCTGCAAGATTTTATAACGCACCTTATGAATTTATTGGTTTTTGTATTGATGATCCGAATTTAGGAAATAACATAAATGGAGTACCGATACTGTGCAAAATTAATGAACTTAATGACAAATACAACAACTTAACTGATGTGAAGTATTTCTTTGCTTTGTATAAGCCCTCCTGCATGCAGGAAAGAGTCAAAATGTTTCAGAATCTAAACTTACCACCTCAAAAATTTATCAATTTTATACACCCTTCATCGTATATTGCACCAAGTGCAGAACTCGGTATCGGGAATGTTGTTTGCTCTAATGTTACGATTAACTGTAATGCGAGGATTGGTAATTTTAATACCCTTAACGGGAATGTTTTATTCGGGCATGATACAACTCTGGGAAATTACAATATACTAGCCGGAAGTGCAACAATAAGTTCTGAAATAACAATTGGTGATGGTAACTTCATAGGTTTGAATTCTACTATCAGGGATAGAGTTCAAATAGGCGATTTCAACATTGTTGGTATGGCATCAGCTGTGTTGCATGACATTGAATCTTTCAGGACTGTTGTTGGATCTCCTGCCAGAGAATTGAAAACTTGATTATTGCAAATAGAGCAAGTACATTACTTTATAGGTTCATAAGGACTTTTCCAGAGGGCACTTATTTAATACCAGCAAATGTATGTCCGGTAGTGCCATTGACTTTTGAAAAAGCAAATGTTAGTTTTAAATTTGTTGATATTAATGAAAGTACTTTATGTATGTCTGAAAACACCATTATTGAGATGATAAAGGATAATCCGGGCGATTATTCCGGAATCGTGTTTGTAAGAACTTATGGGTATCATTACGACACATCTCTATTTTTCAGACAAATCAAGTCACTTGACAATACAATAAAGATAATTGATGATAAATGCCTATGTATACCAGATTTTAATTCAATTGGTTCCTCAGTTGATATGGAGTTGTATAGTACAGGAGATGCAAAGACGATTTCGCTTGGTTATGGAGGATTTGCAAAAGTAAATAGTGAAATAGAGTTAACTTATGTTAACGAACCATATAATCCATTGTCTTATCAGTTATTAGAGGGAAAATATAAAGAATGCTTGAAAGAACGTATTCCACTAGATGATTACAAAAATGATTGGTTAGACACCAGGATTCCAACATTTACGAAAGAAAAATACTTTGTAGACATCAACAATTCTATACAATCAACAATGGCACATAAAGATATACTAAATGAAATATATCAAGAGAATTTGAGAGGAGTTGTATCACTTGGTGATGGATTTCACAATTGGAGATACAACATAATTTCCAGCAAGAAAGATAGTCTTATGCATATTATTTTTCAATCAGGATTGTTCGCCAGTTCTCATTATATACCGGCGAATACTTTATTCGATAAATGTACATATCCCGTGGCAGATAAATTATCCAATACTGTTCTTAATTTATTTAATGACTTTAATTTCACAGAAACTCAAGCTTTGAAGATTTGTGAATTAATTTGTGAACACTCATGAGCAGAATAGCCATAATTGGTGCAAGTTATTTACAGCTTCCTCTTGTTGTAAAAGCCAAAGAAATGGGTCTTGAAACTCATGTCTTTGCCTGGGAACAGGGAGCAGTATGTAAAGAAGCAGCAGATTATTTTTATCCTATTTCAGTAACTGATATCAACTCAATCCTTGATATTTGCAAGAAGATAAAACCCATTGGAGTGATTTCGATAGCGTCAGATATTGCATCTGTAACAGTTAATCATATAGCTGATAAGTTTGGATTAATTGGAAATTCATTTGAGAGCACAAGATTATCCACAAACAAGTTCTTGATGCGGACTGAGTTTCTAAATAACGGACTTCCCTGTCCCAGATTCATGAAATATACAGAACCATTCAATTCGAAGCTTATGCAAGAGCTAAATTATCCCTTAATTGTGAAACCTGTTGATAGGTCAGGTAGCAGGGGTGTAACTTTAGTAAATGAATTTTTGCATTTAAATGCAGCAATTAAAGAAGCTGAAAAAGAGTCTTTCAGTAATACGGTTATAATTGAAGAATTTATTGATGGACGCGAGATAAGCGTAGAGACAATATCATGGGAAGGGTGCCATTATATTTTGCAATATACTGATAAGGAAACTACCGGGAAACCACATTTCATAGAAAAGGCACAACATCAACCTGCAAAGTTAGCTCCTGAACTTAAGAACAAGATATACCAAATCGTAAAACACGGTCTAGATACTCTTAAAATTAAATATGGAGCTTCTCATACAGAATTAAAGATAACTCCTGATGATGAGGTTTTCATTATTGAAACAGGTCCCCGTATGGGAGGTGACCATATAGGAGCGCGGTTAGTACCGCTTTCAACCGGTTATGATTATCTTAAAGCTGTGATTAATGTCTCTATGGGAAAATTTGAAGAGCCTAAGCTACTTGATGATAAATACTCCGGGATTTATTATATCTTTCCTAAACCAGGTGTTTTGAATGCTGTTGAATTTAATAACGATGAGCACATAGTTGAGTATGATGTGCTTATTAATATTGGTGAAATTGTAGAAGATATTAAAGATAGCTCCCAAAGAGCTGCTTACTATATTTATCAATCAGACTATAAGCCGGATTTTAATCCTCATGCATTAATTTTAACAACAAGGTAATGTGTAGATGAATATCCCATTTAACAAACCTTATTCCACCGGAAAAGAGCTTACTTATATTCAAGATGCCATTAGCAGAGGCCATTTATCCGGTAACGGCTATTATACCAAACAGTGCCAGGCTTTTTTTGAAAAGAGATATGGTTTTAAGAAGTGCCTACTAACTACTTCAGGCACAGATGCCCTGGAGATGGCGGCTATCCTGATTGATATTAGTCCCGGTGATGAAGTGATAATGCCATCTTATACTTTTGTATCAACAGCCAATGCATTTGTCCTGAGAGGTGCAAAAATCGTTTTTTGTGATAGCAGAGCTGACCATCCGGGTATAGATGAAGATAAGATAGAGCCCCTGATCACATCAAAGACAAAAGCTATTGTTCCTGTCCACTATGCAGGTATTGCCTGTGATATGGACAAAATTATGGCTCTTGCCGATAAATATAATTTGTTTGTTGTGGAGGACGCTGCCCAGGCAATAGACAGCTATTATAAAGGTCGTCCCCTGGGTGGAATCGGACATCTTGGATGCTTTTCTTTTCATGAGACCAAAAATATTATTTCCGGTGAAGGTGGAATGCTTGTTATAAACGACGAGCGTTTTATTGAACGTTCTGAAATCATCTGGGAAAAAGGCACCAACCGCCAGGCTTTCTTTAGGGGAGAGATTGATAAATACGGCTGGGTTGATATCGGCTCCTCTTTTTTACCTTCTGATATTATAGCAGCTTTTCTTTATGCACAACTGGAGCATATCAACGATATTCAAAGCAAACGCATAGAAATATGGAACAACTACTATGAATTGTTGGATAAGATAAAAACTGATGTCAGAATAAGGCTTCCCATTATACCAGAATATGCAAGCAATAATGCTCACATGTTTTATATTATAGCTAAAAACAATATACAGAAGGACTTAATAATAGCTGAACTTAAACGCAATGATATCCATGCAGTATTTCATTACCAGAGCTTACATAAGTCTGAATATTTTAAACAATTTGATTACAATTTTGATTGTCCTCAATCTGATTATTACAGTGATTGCTTAATAAGGCTGCCTTTTTATTATGAGCTATCGCTCAAAGAACAAGAATTTATATGCCAAATTATAGACAAAGCTAAAAGATAATAGTATGAAAAAAACAATTCTGATATTGATTCTTGTTTTTATCTTTTTAAGAGTGTTAAATCTGGACAGAGACTTACCTAACTATGATTTAACCCAGTTGGGTTCCAAAGACGAGCAGGCATACAATTTCACAGCGCTTAATTTGTATCATTTCGGAGCTATGAACAAGGTAGTAGCTGATGGCTTTACCATCAAAGGCTCTATTACCTCAATTCTTAATAATTCCGTAACCTATCTCACTTTAACATTATTTGGTAATAATTACTACGGCTTAAGGGCAGGAGCAGTCCTGGCATCACTGGTTATTTTGCTTATTCTGTTATACTTATCAGGCTTGATGTTTAATTCCGGAAGCAATAATTTGCAGAGATATATGCTTTTGTTCATTGGCTTATATGCTTTGTTTGATTTTGGTTTTTTGATAGCAGGCAGAAATGCATCACCGGTTATCTTCAGGTCTATGTACCTGATGCTAATAATGCTCTTCATGAATTTTATTGCCGGTAAGTCGGAAAAAGAGCAAAAGTGGTATTACTTATTATGCGGTTTGTTTTCTGCACTGCTAATCTTTTTTTCATATTTAACAAATACATTTATCGCTTTGGGTATTGTATTGTTTATTGCATTCAGGGGTATACATGACCGAGATTTTAATAGTGCCATTAAGTTAATCCTACTTTATATTTTCGGTTTTATAATCGGTTTCCTTATCTCCAATCAGATTTATATAATTTTTAAGGGCAGCGGTGTATTAAGTTCATTATTTTCTACCGTTGACGTATATGGGAACAGATTGGCAGCACCGGTTTCGACAGCCCAGCAGGTTGCATTTATATCATTAATTAAACGAGTTGTAACCAATCTTCTGTTTATGGTGCATTCAAATATTTTTACCTTAAACTACACTTTGTTGTTTCTCTTAATAACATCATTCTTTATCGCTTTTATTCAATTTGTAAAAAGAATAAAACTGAGCAATGTCCGGCTTATAACCTTATCAATGATAATAGCATATCTTGTACAAGCGGTTATTTATAATCCCAATTCCACAAAATGGATTGTAATGATATTTCCTGTTATTATTGTTTTTGTTGTATCAACTATTTCAAACGTCTTTCAAAGCGCTGAAATCAAAGAATACCTATCTAATAAAAAGCGATTTCTGCGCTTTTTTTTAGTGCTTAATTTCCTTTTCATTACTGCAGTTTTTGTTTTACTTTTAAAATTTGGTGTAAGCTCTTCTCTCAGACCACTTGCCTATTTATCAGTTATTACAATGTTTAGTTTAGTAGTGGTTTTATCTTTTGATATTGTTCATTTCTCAGGAGCAAAAAAAGTTGTTATTGCAGTCTTGCTGATGTTAAGTATGCTGCCCAATCTCTATTTGAGTTTCATCAACTGTGCAATTAAGCCGGATTATCATTACAGGAATGCACTAATGACCGTGAACAGCATTGTCAAAGATGATGTAGTTGCAGGTAGCTGGTCTGATGGCTTCAGGTTATACACCAGCGGCAATACTTTGTTTACCTGGTATCAGAACCAGAGAAACAGGGATCTATATAAAACAAAACTGACAGAGATATTTGACAAAGGAATAGCAAAATACACTCTGGACTTCAGCAAGAGAAGTTCATTGGATGTATTTAAAGATATTGATACAAAAGGCAAAAAATATCGTCTTGAGATTGATACTACTCTATATCTGGGTTATAAATCTACTGCTGATTCACTAATAGTAGTAAAAAGGATTGCCATAAATGATTGATTATCAGCAAATAATTGATTTTATCCGGTCTGTGTATCCCAACAGAGATTTTATTCCTCTGCACGAACCTGTGTTTGCAGGCAATGAGAAGAAGTATGTCCTGGATTGCATAGACAGCACTTTCGTCTCATCTGTAGGTAAATATGTAGACCGTTTTGAAGAGATGGTTCGTGACTTTACCGGGGCAAACTATGCCATTGCTGCAGTCAATGGAACAGCTGCCTTGCACATGTCGCTGCTGCTGGCAGGAGTTCAACGAGGGGATTTAGTCATCACCCAGCCTCTTACTTTTATTGCTACCTGTAATGCAATTTCATATTGCGGGGCAGATTCTGTCTTTATTGATATAGACAGAAAAACCCTGGGGCTTTCAGCAGATGCTCTGGAAGAATGGTTATCAAAGAATGCTATACTTTCCGAAGTAGATGGCGTGATGCATTGTTTTCATTACCCACAAATGGACTCAAATAAAGGTTCACAAATAATCTCAAATAATAATGGTGATGAAATCTCAACACACAGCATATCTAAACCAAAACCTTTCTCTCAATCCTCATTTGTGCCTATTTGTGACTTTTCATTTGTGCAGATTAGTGGTCTGAAACGGATTTCTGCTTGCGTTCCCATGCATACGTTCGGTCATCCCTGTGAGATTGACCGGATAGTAGAGATTTGCGCTAAATATTACATACCTGTTGTAGAGGATTCCGCCGAATCAATAGGCAGTTATTACAGGAATAAGCACACAGGCACATTCGGATTACTGGGCATCCTGAGCTTTAACGGCAATAAGACAATAACCACCGGCGGCGGCGGTATGATACTGACTAATGACAAAGAACTGGCGATAAAAGCCAAGCATCTCACCACTCAGGCAAAGAAACCGCATCCCTGGAATTTTGAGCATGACCATATCGGCTATAATTACCGTTTGCCCAACATCAATGCAGCTTTGGGTTGTGCACAGATGGAGAGTATTCCTGCGATGTTAAAGAGTAAGCGGGAAACTGCTGCTATGTACAATAACTTTTTTGCAAAGATACCTGATATAGAATTTGTAAATGAGCCAATTAACAGTATTTCAAACTTTTGGTTAAACGTTATCCTGCTTAAGAACAAAACAGAGCAGGAAGCTTTCTTGAAATTAACTAATGATAACAAAGTAATGACCCGACCTGCCTGGATGCTGATGAACGAGCTGGAAATGTTCAAAGACGCAATTACTGCAGACATACCGGTTGCCAGAGAGATTGCAGACAGGCTGGTTAATATTCCAAGTAGTGTGAGGACAATATGAAAAAGAAGGTCAGAGTATATCTCAGGGCTTTGGAACCTGAGGATTTTGCTTTACTGCATAAATGGCGCAATGATCCGGAAATCGGCTATGCCTTTGGCGGTACAAGGATATTTACTTCCACTCTGAACGAAAAAAAGTGGATTGAAGATAAAATCTTTGATAAGACCAATGTAAGCTGTGCCATCTGTCTTAAAGAGACCAATGAGTTTATTGGCTGCGTTTTCCTGAACAGTATTGACCAGCTTAACCGCTCCGGGCACTGTCCAACTTTTATCGGAGCCAAAGAATACTGGGGCAAAGGTTATGCCACTGATGCACGTATATTGATTCTTAAGCATGCCTTTTATGACAAAGGACTGGAAAGAATCTGGGCGCATGTTGACCTTGATAATGCCGGTTCCCTGCGTATGCTGGAGAAATGCGGCTACAAGAAAGAAGGTATTCTGCGCAAAGCTGCCTACGTGAATGGTGAATTCAAAAACTTTGCTGTACTATCCATCCTCAGGGAAGAATTTGATGAAGTCCTGCAGGATTATGAACTGTAACTTGCATGTGTGTAAATATAAGGATTAAACCTGTGATTCAGTATATCGGTAAACTCTGTTTCTATGCCTGTTTTTGAAGTATTAACCCTTGCTGAACGTGACCAATGGTCACAGTATCTATCCCAGTTACCACCTGAGCAGCAGGATATTTATTTTACTCCGGAGTATTGTGAACTCTTTACAGAAGTGAGCGGAGGAGCTGCCAGATGCATGGTTTTTAAAGATGGGGATTTCATAGCTCTATATCCGTTTCATATTGATAAGGTTAACAAACTTGGCTATAATCTTGATAAGGATTACTATGACATCCAGGGTGCGTATGGCTATAATGGGATAGTCTCCAATACAGATGACAGGAGCTTTCTGGATAAACTTACTGATAACTGGATTGCCTGGTGTAAAGATAATAATGTAATTGCCGAGTTTATCCGCTATAACCCTGTGCTGCAAAACCATAACAAGTGTCCCTGGGCTGCGCCTGTTTATACTCTGGAAAATGTGCTGATTCCATTGACTTCCTTTCAGGAGGTTTGGGATAAATCTTTTTCCGGGAAAGTTAGAACTGATATCAGGAAAGCTATAGGGTACGGATTGAGCTTTGAAATTTACACCGGTGCAGGGATTAGCAAAGACAAATATGATAAATTCATAGAGCTGTATTTATCTACGATGGCAAGAAGAGGTGCTGATAATTTCTATTTGTTCAGCCCGGTTTTTTTTAATAAACTTATAAAAGAACTTAAAAATAATATCTATGTCAGCTTTGCTGTTTTGGATGGCACACCGGTAACGGCTGACCTTTTTTTGCATAACAACATTAACAGTTACGGCTTTTTATCCGGTTCTCTGGAAGAATACAACTATCTTAGAGCCAATCGATTCCTTAGAAGTGAAGAGATGAAATTCCTCATCGAAAATAAGTTTAAGCATTATTCGATGGGTGGCGGTAATGTAAATAACGACTCAATATTCAAATACAAAAAAGCATTCAGTATTAAAACAGAGTCGAAATTTTACATTGGCAAGTGTATCCATAATGAGGAAGTATATACCTCAGTCAAAAGCCAATGGCAACTAAAGTACCCTCATTTATTTGAAAAGTATAATAAAAGAGTATTGTGCTACAGGGATATAGCTTGATAAACGCACAGATATTTCCCTTACCCTGCTTAGTACATTATCCTTGCGATGTCGTTGCGATTCCCAGCAATTCGCTGGGAGGCGCAACCGTATTGCAGGGATATACTATTAAGGGAGTTTTAAGGTTAAAATGGATTACACAAGAGGGACTAAACTATTAAAGCCAAGTTAAAAGTTATGCTCCCGGGTTTTACCGGAAATATGGATGATGTGGTAATTTACTACAATGCTAAGCTTAATAGCTACATCGTTAGGAGAAAGGTTATTCCCAGGCATACTCCTGATAATACTATTGTAGTTGAGATTCATGCATTCCGGCGCAGGATAGGAGTAACGGAAGACTTTCTGGATGACTGCCGGGAATACATCCGCCTGTTTAACCAGAAATTCCGTAAGCAGGGCAGGGCGATGAGCACCTGGCCCAATGTTTACATGAAAATAATGAGATCGCTGAAGGTGCATTATCCCGGGATTGATTTTAAGACACTTACGCGTCAGGATGTTATTAACCAATCTTTACCCTGCAGGACTGTTGCAGATGCCGTAAGGGCGGGATATCTGGAAACTGTGCCGGGTTTTGAAAAACTGGATAAAGATATTTAGCCATGCCTGAAAAAAGCAATAAAATATCGATAGTTTTACTGGGTCCGGGGCATGGGAATAATATAGATGCATTCCTTGATTTGCTTTTTTTACGGCAGGATTTTGAAGTTACATTACTGGCTTTGGAATGCAGGGTGGACAGAGCAAAATTTCCTTTGCTTAAGGTTGAGGAATACGGGCATGCCAACGGTCTGCTTAAAAAGCTTAAGTCATATGTAAAAATGATTCAGCTTCCCAGGCATGATATCCTGATGATACTGGGGGGAAGCAACCTTTATGAAGTTATCCCTGCTTTGCTGCTGATAAGAAGAAGGCGCACAGCTTTTAATACCTGGGGAGAAACGATACCCCGTCAAATTGGTGAAAAGGGCATAAATGCTTTTTTGTACCGGATTGTACTGAAATCTGTAGATGCCATTTTCTGCAACTGGTACGGAGTAAGGAATATCCTGCTGAAAAACGCTCCGGAACTTGAGCCGAAAATCTATATCCAGGGATGGGGTTTAAGCACTGATTTTACTGAAGAAAAACCGGTAGTTTCCGAATTCACCAAAGATTATATCAAGTCTGTACCTGATGAAAGAGTAGTATTTTTAAACATCAGGTCTATAGATTTCTATAACGAAATCGGGAAAATCCTGGATGCGCTGTTAATCCTTAAAAACAGCTATCCCGAGTATTTTAAGCGTGTATTATATGTTTTCTGGCATGGCAATAATGTAAGAGAAGTGTTATTAAACCAAATTCTGAACTTCATAAATGAGCACGGATTAAAAGACCACCTGTGGTGCGTAAAACACCCGTTTATACCGACTTCGGATATCAGGCATATTGTTGATGCAGCTGATGTTGTGGTCAATTTTGTCAATCGTGACCAGCTTTCCAGTTCGGTTCTGGAAGCCATGTATCTGAAAAAGCAGTTAATCATGTCTGATATTGAAGCTTACAGGATTCTAAATGAAGAATGCGGCACTCAGCTCAACCTGATACCTGTAACCACTGAAGCTCTGGTAAATGAAATGAAATTTACGATCGACAATGTAAATAAAAGCAGCTTGCAGACAGAACTTATGGATTTGCGGAAAAGTATAGTGGAAAAACGCTTTACCAGAACCAATAATGCTCCGGCTATTGCAGCGAAGTTTAATGAGATTCTTAGCAAATGACTATAGAAAAATGTAAGTACTACAACGATCATCAAACTGCCTGCTGCCTGATGATTGATGACCTTGTTCCTGTGGCTGTAAGCAAGGACGGTAAAATTGGACCGGGAAATGACTGGGGTTATTTAAAAGACAGCAAAGACTCCCAGTTTAATTTTTTGGAAGAGAAGCTATTTAGCAAATATCCTGAAATCAGAGGCACAATCTTTTTACCTCTGGCAGTACATAAACACATGAAAGGCAATAAAGACTATCAGGTTTTTGCAACAGATTTTGATGACGACTTTATCAGGTTCCTGAATAAAATCAGCTCCCGGTTTGAATTTGCCTTTCACGGTATCAGGCATACCTGGAAAGACGATAAGACCGGTTCAACTGTTTTTGAATTTGCAGATCCCACTAATGAAGATATTGCGGCTGCGATTACAGAAGTAAAAGAATTTGAGCAAAAGACAGGCATAACTTTTCACGGGGGCAAGTTTCCGGGATACAGATATAACCGGGTTGCTCAGAACTTACTGATGGATTTAAAAGCTGAGTGGTGGGCTTTGGATGCGGATATGATAAACTGTCCGGGTGCAAAAAACTCCATCCTGGCAGATGCAACATCAGGCATTAAGTATATTCCCACTAATGTCAGCGGGGATATTTTTATGGATAATCCCTCGCAGTCTGCCATCAGGAAGCTTGCAAAAAGAATAATCAGGAATAAATACTATCAAAAGCCCGGGGAATACTTGCTCTATTTGTACAAAAACGGATACCCCATTATTATCCAGGAGCATTATCAGAACCAGGGCACTTCTGCAAAGAGACAGAAACCGAATCTTTATGATGATATTCTTTCCCTGGATAAAATCTATGGTCTGCTGAGTTCCCTGGATATCTGGCATTCTAACTGCACTGAAATTGCCGGATATCATGATTCGTATATTAATACGGAGATTAAATCCAATAGTGATGAGGAATTTTCTGTGACCTACTCCGGTGAATCTGCAATACCGGGGTTGACTATCAGGACAGATGCAGAGAATTTGCTCCGGAAAGAAAATCAAACCATAATAAAGGGAAACAGAAAAAACTCAAACTGGATTTTTAATAATATCAGACCGGGAACTTACATAAGGAAATAAATTTGGAAATCAGAATAATTACCACTACAGAAGGTCTGGAAAGCATTAAACAGGATTGGGAAAGGATAGAGAAGAACTATCCCAATCTTACTATTTGTGCCACTTACAGATATAACTATACCTGGTGGTCTGTGTTTAAGGATTCAGGCGTCTGCTCTTTATGGATTGTCTGTGTGATTCATAATAGTGTAATTATCGGAATTGCACCCTTTATGCTTAAACAGGTAACTAAACGTCTTGTTTCTTATAAACAGCTGATGTTTCTTTCCATGGCAGACACTAACGACATTATTTATGACAGCAGTTCTGATGCCAATGGTGATACTGTGTATAAAATGATTTTCAGCAGACTCGATGAAACCAAAGATGTCTGGGATGAAATAAACCTTACCCATATCAGCCACAAATCAGAACTGGCGCATTATCTGCTGAAGTCAAAGTATAACAGCAACTTTACTTATTTGATAGAAAATCCTTATATAGACGTGCAAGACTGCTATGTAAACGGTGAAATAAATGACAATATATTACCCGATAAAACAAAACAATATGCCAACAGGTTAAAAAAACTAACAGATTATGAACTTATACTTACAACTGAGAACCGCATTGATGAATTTGCAGTAATCCATCTGGCAGAGATGCATCATCTTAACCAGGCAGGTGAGCAGAACAGGCATTCCCTGTTTCAGGACAAGCTGCGATACAGCTTCTTCAGGTCATTGGCTGAACAGGGGCTGATTTACAGTTATATTTTGTTTGATAAACTTAAGTCCAAAACCATAATCTATAACTTTGGATTTATCTTTAACGGAATCTTCCATTCTGTTAACACAGGTTTTGAGCCTGAATACGGCAAATATGCAGTGGGAAAAGTTATGTACTATGAAATTCTGAAGGAAAACCTCATAAATCAGAAATGGAATATTCTGGATGCAGGCAGCGGACGTTATCAATGGAAATTTGAATGGACCTCCAGGTTTTATCTGATGTATCGCTATAACACTACCAATCAGCAGAGCAGTAAAATGAAGCTAAGTAAAAGAATAACTAAACTGGCAAAAGCAATCAGGTCAGGAATATAATCAATGGTTGATAAATTCATGCTCTCGGGCTTATATCATAAAACTATTGGCAGATTGCTCGAATGCGCCAGATTATACAGGCTTAACCTGACAGGATATGCAAAACTGGATGTACCTGCAATTCCTGAAGGATTTGAGTTTATGTTCCCTGATTTAAGTAATATTGAGCAGCTGAGACTTCACTATCAGGCAATTCCAGGGAAAATAGACAGGATAATTAAAAGGCTGGAATCAAATGATTACCGGTGTTTTGCTTATAAGGAAACACGTAGCGGACAGATAGCCTATACAAGATGGCTTTGTTACAGGGAATTTTTTAGTGCTGAACTAAGGAAAACCCTCAGATTCTCTGACAAGGAAGTATTAACTCTGGACAGTTATACTGCTCCGGATTACAGGCACTCAGGTCTGCATCATGCAATGAATATTGCAATGTTAAACTGGCTTAAAGATAATACAGGGCTACAGTTTGTTTATATGGTAATCAAGTGTTTCATACCCCATTTGACAAAGATTCCGCTGGATTTGGGGTACAGACCCATAAGTACAAAAGTTTATCCTAAGAAAGGTTCTTTTACAGAATTGATAAAACTGGTTACAGGAAAAATAAAGATTAAGCATGAAAAAGACTAAGAAAATGATTTATTATACAGCTATGTAGAGATTAGGAGATAAGATGAACTTCATCCTTGTTTATTCATCGGAAAAAAGCATTCTGCAGGATGTAGAAAAACTATATGGCAAAGATGCAGGGTTCAGGATTGAGCGGGAGTATAACCAGGCTAAACTGCTGATATACTCCGATACGAAAATTGAGCATCTTAACGTTGTGAACGTTGTAAATGATATTGGGGACATTGACTATGGCAGTGAAGATAATTTCCTGGCTAACACCCATGATACTATTGCAGCAAAAATGGTCGTAAATGATAATTATATAAAATTCAGGACGGACTACCTGGGGCTTTTACCTTTATATTACCACAAGACTGAAGCATCCACTATTATCAGCAGCAATATCTTTCTCATTAACAATGTTATCAAAACCAGCTACTGCGAAGAATCTCTCTGGGATTCATTAATTTTTAAAAAGCCATTTAATAAAAACACATGGTTTTCCAATATATACTGCACTATGCCCAATGAATTAGTTGTTGTTGACCTGGCAGCAGGGATAACAACTCTATCCGAAGGAAGACTGGAAGAAAATGTTTTTTCAGGGCAGGACAAGGACTATGTGGGTGAAGCAATTGATTTCTTTCATAAAGCGCATCAGGTAATAACAAAAAAGAACCTACCCTTGGCAATATCTCTTTCGGCAGGTTCAGATTCCAGGACTGCTTTGGCAGGAGTAATG
Source organism: Cloacimonetes bacterium UBA6097 (assembly GCA_002435865.1). GTDB lineage: Bacteria > Cloacimonadota > Cloacimonadia > Cloacimonadales > Cloacimonadaceae > UBA5614. The sequence continues at coordinate 50,425 of DIWV01000005.1, forward strand.
TCTATGAATACGGATTTTACTGCTTATAGCTGGGGTGCGGACTATTATCGTGAGACAAGGATGATTAAACATCTGACTGAAAAACTGGGAATAAACTGGAAGCTGATGAGCTTTGAAGGCTTTAAAGAGGCAGAGGAATATTATCTTAGCCTGTCGCAGCTTACCAGTAATGGCTTATCTCTGCAACGCTCACCGCACCATTTCTTTATGCATACAAAAATGGCACACGGCAGTGCTGTGTTTGAAGGAAATGGCGGCAGTGAATTTCTGAAAGCAGAAATAACTGACCTGTTCTATACCGATGCATACAGAGACATTATAGCAAGAAATAATGAACCGGGTGAGTACCTGAACAGAGTATTTTCATTTTTCTCAGACGATTACAAGACCAAAATTATCCAATATATTATGGATAATTACAGCAGCTATTTAGTGGACTTTAAAACCCCCGGCGGATATGAAATGCACAGGAACTTCCTGCTGCAGTTCGTTCCAACCAGGGCTTTTACCGGTATGTTTAACTCAGCCATATATGCAGGACTGAGCTTGTACGAACCCTTTTTCTCACGTAATATGATGATGACCACATTTGCAAATAATTTTGGACTGAAAACCGCAACTTTAATGTCAGGCTTTTCTCAGTTAGACCTATCTGTTGGCTTTCCGGGTAAGGTAAAGGATATTATACCACAGGCAAGAATGGTGGAAAATCTGTATCCAAAATTGTTAAAAACGCAGTTGGACAGAGGATTTAGCATGAAACAGGCGCTGTACCCATTCGATATAACCAAGCTTGACGATATCAGAAAACTGGGCATACTAAGGAAAGTCCTTCCTATGGGATTTAAAAGGTACATAAAAGCTCAGAAGCAGAAACTTTCAAAGCAAAAGGTGTTCAGGGGACAGACGGATTATAGCCAAACCTCATTCCTTGATTTGGACAGTAATATTAACCCTCTGCTGCAGGCAAATCTGAAACCTGCTTATAAGCGTGATAACAGATGTGTGGAAGATTTGAGTGTATGCCTTAATTCAATGACATATGTAAAAGCAGACGATATTTGGAAACTGCTTTCAGAAAAAAAAGCGCCTTTTTCTCCCACAAATTGAAAATCTTTGTTTTATTAATATTAAGATTTATATATAGATAAGGAATTATAGTTAATTGAAAATAGAGAGAATAGTACAAGGAAGCTCCTCAAGAGTGTGGATAATTAATGCTGTTTAATTCATACGAATTCATAATCTTTCTGGTTGCGGTTTTCATTTTATACTGGTTTGTATTTGTAAAAAGCCGCAATTTACAGAATTTGTTTTTATTGGTTGCAAGCTATTTGTTTTATGGATGGTGGGATTGGAGATTCCTTTCTTTAATAGCATTTAGTTCTGTTGTCGATTATATAGCGGGTTTGCAGATATACAACTCCAAAACAAAACCGGGAAAAGTATTATTCCTGTGCCTGAGTATATTTGTAAACCTTGGGCTATTAGGGTTTTTCAAATATTATAATTTTTTCGTAAGTCAGTTTATTGATGCTTTCTCAGGTTTTGGTTTAAACCTTGATGCCAGAACGCTAAACATAGTTTTACCGGTAGGGATTAGCTTTTATACTTTCCAGACTATGAGCTATTCTTTGGATGTTTATTATGGAAAGCTAAAACCAACTAAAAATGTAATTGCTTTTTTCACATATGTCAGTTTCTTTCCACAACTGGTAGCAGGTCCCATAGAACGGGCAATTAATTTACTCCCTCAGTTTATGAAGAACCGGGTGTTTGACTTTGAAAAAGCAAAAGATGGCTTGAAACACATTTTGTGGGGTCTGTTTAAAAAAGTAGTGATAGCAGACGGAGCAGCACGGTTTGCCAATATTGTGTTCAGTCAGTATGCAGATTTACCTGCAAGCAGTATAATCCTGGGTGTAGTATTTTTTGCTTTTCAGATATATGGTGATTTTTCAGGCTATTCAGATATAGCAATTGGAACTGCAAAGCTGTTTGGCTTTAGCTTAATGCGCAACTTTGCCTATCCATATTTCTCCAGAGATATTGCTGAATTCTGGCGCAGATGGCATATCTCACTTTCCACCTGGTTCCGTGATTACCTTTATATCCCATTAGGGGGCAGCAAAGGCAATTTGTACAAAAAAATCAGAAATACACTCATAATTTTTGTAGTAAGTGGTTTCTGGCATGGAGCAAACTGGACTTTTATTATTTGGGGAGCTTTAAATGCGATATATTTCTTACCCCTGCTGCTTACCGGAACAAACAGGAAAAATACTGATATAGCTGCAGAAAACAGGTTGCTCCCATCTTTGAAAGAAGCCTTTCAGATTTTGCTGACGTTTACTCTTACCTGTATTGCCTGGATTTTCTTCAGGGCAAGAGATGTTGGGCAAGCATTAGATATATTTCGACATTTGTTTAATAAGTCCATTATATCTAAACCGGTTAACATGGGTTCGGCTTTTTATTTGATAATAATTGGTTTTGTAATTGTTGAATGGCTTCAACGTCATAATGAACATGCCCTGGAACTTAGTTTTATTAAATATACTTGGATTAGATGGGCGGTCTATTATGGTATTGCATTCATTGTTTTCTATTATTTTAACTACCAGCAGACTTTTATATATTTCCAGTTCTGATTATGCGTAAGTTTATTTTACGGCTGCTAATCTTTCTGATACCTTTTATCATGATTCTGGTAATTAATATCGTCATAGATCCTTTTGAGTATCTAAATGGACCCGGATTAGGTTTTGATAAAAAAGCTGTGTCTTTACCTCTTGATTATCGTCTCTACAGATTAAATTTGTATAGAAAACATCCTCTACCCAGCATATTGCTTGGGGATTCCCGTATGGCAGCTATAAGTACCGTTGAAATTGAAAGAGTGTCGGGCAGGGATTTCTATAACTTTGCCTATGGAGGGGGAACTCTGGAGGAAGCACTTATAACTATCGATTACGCTGCCGGGATTTGTAAATTAAAGGAGATAGTAATCGGGATACCGTTTAATTTGTTTGATGCATCAAACAGCAGGGAATCAGTAACACAATCGATAAAGATAATCAAGAATCCCCCAAGTTATTTTTTCAGCTATAAAACTTCAAGAGCATCATTGTATTGCTGCATGTATATATTAACAGGTAAAAATCCGGTATCAGAAAATCCCAAAATTTCTAAAAAGGATTTCTGGATAAGACAATTGAAAGCATCTGACGCAACATATTCTAATTACAGTTATCCCCATGATTATGAGACAAAGTTGTTTACATTATCACAATGGTGTAAAAAGAACAATGTGGATTTCAAAGTTATTATACCGCCTACTCATGCAGATTTACAAAATCAGGTAAAACAACACAATCTTGAAAATGAATATGTGAAGTACAAACAATTCATATCTTCTATAGCAACTGTATATGACTATGATAAACTAACTTCCATTACTGCAGACAGCGTTAATTTTAAAGATCCATATCATTTCTCAGACCGGATAATGAAAATGATTGTTGATGATGTTTGGGGCAATCAAAGTGAAGAAAATCAGCTAAAAAGACATCGATTGGGAAATTAAAAGACAGACAAATGGCTAAATTAGTAAGGAATATATCTATATATTCATTGGGAAATATTCTCAATAAAGGCGTCATGTTTCTGCTGCTGCCTTTATATACCCGCGTTCTGCAGCCGGCAGATTACGGAAAACTGGAGTTGGTCAATACCGTCGGAGCCATTCTTATGCTGGTCTATGGCTTAATGGTGGAAAACGGATATTCCAGGCTTTATTTTCAAAAGAAAGATATAAATTGGAGAAAGGAGTTATTTTTTTCCGGGCAGGTATTTAATCTTTTCTGTGCATTTGTTTTTGGCAGTTTATCCTTTGTATACAGTGAAACGCTTTCTACTGCAATCTTTAATTTTCCCGATGGCGCTGTATTTCTGCGCTTAATAACAATAGTTACACTGTTAAAAGTGCTTACCCATATTCCTTACAATAATATCCGGAACCGGCAGAAAGCTAAGCTATTTGTCATGCTTAACCTGAGCTATCTGATTGTAAACATACTCCTTACTGTTTTCTTTTTGGTGATTATGCAAATTGGTGTAAGAGGTGTATTATATGCGCAGATAATATCAGGCACATTAGAATTGAGTGCACTGTATTATTTTACAAGGGATGAAAACGGCATTAAGTTTTCTCTGGATAGTCTCAGGATGATGCTGGGATTTTCCATCTTCCTGATACCTTCCAATTTATCCGGATATGTGCTAAACTATAGTAACCGCTATTTTCTGAATGAGTACCAGAACCTGCAGCAAGTTGGATTGTATTCACTGGGAGCCAAGCTTTCCGGGGTTATTCCATTCCTTTTTACAGAACCTGTTAAAAAAGCTTTTGGACCTCACCTCTATGAACTTATTGATGAACCGGAGAAATGCAAAAAACTGCTGGCGGATTTTACCAGGCTATTCTTTGCAGGACTGGCGTTTGTTGCACTGTCTATATCCCTTTTTTCCAGAGAGATAGTTATCTTAATTGCTGACAAAAGCTACAGCGGAAGCTTTAATGTAGTTTTTATCCTTTCGGCTTCATATCTTTTATTGGGATTGGCAGGTATCATAGTGGTGGGAATCCACCTGACTCTCAAGACCTGGATTGTTACAATAATCTGGCCAATATCAGCAGTTGTAAATGTTCTGTTGAATATTCTGCTGATACCCAAGTATGGCAGGATGGGTGCAGCTGTTGCCACCATGTTATCAGTATTGTTTATAAACCTCTCTTATTTTATTGCAGTATCCAAAGTTTATCCCACCAAATTTGCTTACTTCAAGTTCATACAGATGTTCCTGCTAATGACTGTCATAAATTATGCCGGATCATTTATCCATATGCAACTGGTTTATGGGGTTGTGCTTAAATTTGTATTGCTCTTATTGTTTGTGTATGTAATATACATAATGAAATACTTCACTGATGATGAGATTGAAAAAGCTAAACAAATCATTCACAACTTTAAGCTAAAGTTAAAAAACCTGTTTAGATTTAACCAATAACCGGAGTTAGTTAATGCTGCCTTTTCTCGGATTGTTTCTGTTTCTGCTGGTGCCCTCAATATCAAGGGGTAAGCTGCACTTTATTGATGTATATTTAATTTTCAGTTTATACTTTGATGCTGCAATTGTGCTTGCCGGTTCCCAAAGAGTAAACTTTCTGTATGCTCAACCTATGATAACTCTGGTATATTCAATATACTATTTCTCAAGCAGGATGGGCAAAATGTCTGTTTGGGATAAAAAAGTTTTGTATCCCGTGTTGGGTTTTCTTTTTGTAATTTTATTTTATCCGATTATCAAGGGAGCTGATATAAATCAAACAGTCCGCAGTTTTTCATTGAACTATTCATCGCTGATAATGCTTCCGATTGCCTTTCATCATTATTCAACCCGGGGAGAGATAAAAAACCTTTTTGTTGTAGGTGGTTATTTTATCATTCTATGGACATTTATTGTTATGGTATATTCTTTTCTGAGAATAGACACTTTAACAAGACACGGTGGAACTGAATCATTTGGTTTAGGGTTATTTTACTTTGGTGATATGTCCAGGCGCGGCGCAATATCGTATATGGGATTAGCTTTGTTACTGCTACCTGCCATTTTACCTGCTTTCAGCAAACAAAGGAAACTTATTCTTATCACCAGTAGTGTAATTATCGGAGTAATTATGCTGATTTCAATGAAACGGTTTTCCTTAATAGCGCTTACTTTGGGTATGGCAAACTATATTATAAGCGCCAAAGTAAAAATCTTGAGAAAGGTAAGTTTGGCAGCCAATGTAGCAATACTGATTATTCCGGTATTCCTGTTTACCAATTTGACCAGTATGATTGTATCTGCCTATTATAGCAGAGGTGCAGAGAAAAAAATCAGTATTGAAGCAATGCAGGAAGACCTTAGATTCTATGAACCTCTATATATCATTAATTATACAATTGAAGGTGGAATCACAGGCATGCTGATGGGTAGGGATATTGATGACAAAATGGATATTGAAACTGAGAAATATACACTGGTTGATAGAACCATCCATAATCAATATGGGGTATATATGTTGTTATTTGGCTTTACAGGGCTTGTATTGTATTTACTTATCTATTTGAGATTGTATCATATAACCCGTAAGTTCAGGAGGACTTTATCTATCATTAAAGGCATTAACTTTCAATATTGGCTTGTCTTTCAAAATATAGTTATCATATTTTTATTGGGCGGCATTGGAGGTGGTCATACACACATCACTTACAGGGCATTGGTTTTAATCTTTGCCGGTGGCATTTCCGGACACTATTACAAAATGCTTAAAGAAAGAAGAAATTCATCAGTACCACAATCAATTGTAATTCCACAATCTGCATAAAAGCAATAGTACAGTAAATCAAGGAGCATAAATGAAGCAAGCTTTAGTAAAACACGGGATTGTCTTGCCGGTCCAGGTTCCTGAACCCACGGTTAAACCGGGTTGCCTTAAAATCAGGGTTTTATATAGTTGTGTCTCTACCGGCACAGAAATCAAAGGTGTTACAGATTCCAAAAGAAGCCTGTTAAAAAAAGCTTTGGATAATCCCGAAAAAGTTAAAATGGCATTGGATATGCTGGCTACTAAAGGTATAAAAAAGACTGCCAATAAGATTGCAGCTTCAGAAGATTCAATGAAAAGCCAGGGATATTCAGTATCAGGTATTGTCACAGAAATTGGCAGCGGAGTAACAGGTTTTCAGCCCGGAGACCTCGTTTCCGGCAGTGGACAGGGATTTGCTGTGCATGCAGAATATGTCGTAATTCCCAAGAACTTAGTTACAAAAGCACCCGAAGGCATTAAACCGGAATATGTTTCAATTGGCACAATCGGCTCAATTGCTTTACATGGTGTGAGGAGAATAGACTTAAAACTGGGTGAATTCTGCGTTGTATACGGCACAGGATTATTGGGATTATTAGCACTTCAAATGCTCAGGTCTTCCGGGGTAAGAGTAGCCTGTATTGATATCAATAATGAACGACTTGCAAAAGCTATGCAGTTGGGAGCAGAAATCACGATTAATGCAAGCAAAGAGGATGCAGTTCTTTCCGTAAATAACTGGACTAATGGGTATGGAGCAGATGCAGTACTATATACCGCAGCTTCTTCTGATCCAAAACTGATTTCGCAGTCTTTTAAAATGTGCCGCAGAAAAGGCAGGGTAGTAGTTGTTGGGGTTGCACCTTTAAACATCGACAGAAGCGATATGTATAAGAATGAGATAGATTTGCTGATATCTACATCTTACGGGCCCGGACGTTACGATGATAAATACGAACTTGAAGGTATTGATTATCCCTATGCGTATGTAAGATGGACAGAAAACAGAAATATATATGAATTCCTGAGACTTGTAAGAGATGGGGCTGTACTGATAGAACCTCTCGACCCCGTCATCTATCCAATTGATGATGTGACTCAGGCATATGCGGACTTGGAGGAGAAAGCTGCTACTCAGCTTATTTCGATACTTGATTATCATGCTTTAGATAGCATTGAGAAGGCGGGGGGGCAAAAGCCGGACACAACAACATTACTAACCCCCGAATTGCAACGACACAATAAACAGTTAATAAATATAGGTTTGATTGGTGCCGGAGGTTTTGCCACAGGTGTTCTTTTACCGATTATTGCATCCATGAAAGATAAGTTTATGATTAAAACAATTGCCAACAGAAACGGAGAGAAAGCGCATAAGGTAGCATCACAGTTTAATGCACCAATGGCTACATCCGACTACCAAACCATACTTAATGATAACGATATAGATTTAGTAATGATTTGTACAAGGCATAATAACCATGCATCGTTAGTATTAGAAGCATTAAAAAAAGGTAAACATGTCTATGTCGAAAAACCATTGGCTACAACTGAGGAGGAATTGAAATTAATAGAGAATTTATATGAAGCCAAAGCAATTCATACTCAATTGTTAGTGGGATTCAACAGAAGATACAGTGCATATACTAAAGAAATTCTAAGGCACTGTACAAAACGTCAATCGCCATTGTATATTAGATATAGGATGAATGCCGGCTTCATTCCATATGATACCTGGGTACATAGCGACGGGGGAAGGATTGTTGGCGAAGCCTGTCATATTATAGATCTGATGTCTTGCTTAACTAATTCTGAGGTTAAAGAAATCTCAGTCAATGCTATATCTCCTTCTGCCGGCAGATACGAGGCTTCCGACAGCAGGTCTGTGGTTCTGAAGTATATGGATGGTTCAGTTGGAGTTTTGGATTATTTCGCAACAGGTAACAAAGAACTTCCCAAGGAAAACCTGGAAGTTCATTTTGACGGTAAATCAATTGTTGTAGATGATTATAAGAATATATCAGGTTATGGCATTAAGGTTAAGGATATCCGCAGCAAAACGTCCGGTAAAGGTCATGATGAGGAATGGCTGGCTGTATATGATGCTATAAAATCCGGAAGAACTCCCATTTCTGTCCGGTCTTTGATTGATACTACGCGCATCAGCATTCTTGCTGCTAATGCAGATTAGGAACCCATCATAACATTTCTGGGATTATTTAGGTAAATGCATAATGATTGATTTATCTCACAGCGGTTTTTTACTTGGGTGGAAAATATCCCGGATATTTGTACTTGTAAAAATCAGGTTATTCCGGGTAGGTTTATTTTGGATTAAAAGAAGACTGCACATCCAGGTGAATACTGTATTGTCTAAAGATAGACTATCAAGAGATAAGATTAAGCAAATAGTCGGAGATTTTTCAAATTATGCTGCTTATCTCAATCAAAGTGAATCTACTGTAATAATAAAAGCTGCTGATTCTTTTTTGGAGGGATTTTACAATATATTAGGTTCAGGACCTGTAAAGCTCAGTCCCATTAACTGGCATGTGGATTTTAAATCAGGGAAAATCTGGAGTAAAGGTAAGTTTTACAAAGATTATATTCAGGTTGATTTATCTGATGATTCGGATGTCAAAGTTCCCCGGGAGCTAAGCAGAGCGCATCATTTACTGATATTAGGCCAGGCTTATTTACTAACAAAGGACGAGAAATATGCACTCGAAGTGGTGAATCAATTAGATAACTGGATTGACGAAAATCCCCTTATGTATAGCATAAATTGGGGTTGTGCTATGGATGTAGCTATCAGATCTGTCAATTTTCTCTATTCCCTTACCATGATTATTGAATCAAAGAGTCTGACAGACTGCATTTACCAAAAAGTAATTATCAGTCTTTTTGAGCATGGATATTATATTTTCAACAACCTGGAAAAGAGTTTTAAGAACAGCAATAATCACTATATGTCCGATCTTGCCGGACTGATATTCTTAAGCTTACTATTCAGGGAGACCAAAGAAGGAACCAAATGGGAAGTCTACTCCATTAACGAGTACTTTACAGAAATAAGGTATCAGGTTTTACCCAGTGGTGTTACATATGAAATGAGCATAAGTTATCATCGACTGACCACAGAATTGATTTTCTATACTTATTTGTTCTTGAAGCAGAACAACGTTTATATACCCCCGGATATCAGACATAGAATCAGAAGTTTGTTTGAATTTATGATGTATTATATTAAGCCCAATGGATTTGTGCCAGTTATTGGAGATCAGGATGATGGAAGGTTCTTGCCTTTTAGCATCACTCACAATTTAGACCACAGGTATTTATTAACCATAGCATCAGCTGAATTTGAAGATCCCGGATTTAGACAACATTCCTTTGGTGGATTAGCGGAAGTTTTCTTTCTGTTGAAAGGCAAGACGAGTATTCTTGCTCAGGAAATCAGTCAAAACAAGCAGCAGTTATTATCCCGTCTGTTTGAAGATGCAGGATTCTGCATAATGAGAGGTAGTGACATTTACGTCTTTATCAGTAATAGCGGATCTGCCACCTATCCGGACCAGATAAAGCAATGGGGTTCTCATTCTCATGCAGATTTATTGTCATTTGAGCTTAATTATAAGAGTATAGATTTCATAGTGGACCCAGGAACTTATTCCTATTCCGGAAATCCACAATTAAGAAATCTGCTTCGTAGTGCAGCAATGCACAACACCCTGGTAGTAGACGGCAGGAACCAACAGGAGTATCCTCCCGGAGACATATTCAGATGCACCAGTGTAGCTAAACCGTTGATTAGTAAATTTACTGGAACTGATGAGATTGATATTTTTACAGGGTCTCACGATGCTTACTTAACTCTGCCTGATCCAGTATCCCACACAAGAAGTTTTGAACTGCATAAACCTTTATCAACTTTAACTATAACAGATGTTATTACCTGCGCAGATGAACATGAATACACATTATATCTCCATTTAGATAGTGGAGTTGAGGTTGTAATCGACCAGGAAAAAGCAAAACTCTGTAAGGAAGGCATATGCATAATTTTAAAATTTGATATTCCTTTTGAATTTACAGTAGAAAAGAAAGAGCAGATAGTCTCAAAAGCTTATGGTGAAAAATCTGAATCAACAACGATTGAATGCAGTTTTAAACAAAAAGGTGGGTTTAAGTATTCAATCCGGATCAGTCCTGTTCAAATTGTTTGAAGGGAAAGCAGAATCAATGGAGAGCCGCGAGAATTGAATGCAAAATAGACGTTATATCTACATCTCAGGATTAATGAATAATCCTGTAATTAAAAGCCAGGTTTTAAACTGGCTGGAAGTATTGCAGCAAAGAGGAATAGTATTTGACCTGATGTGCTGCATCCCACTGCATTATTTAATAATGAACTGGAATAGCGAACACAGGGAACTCATTTCTTACAGCAAAGTTTTGCAGGGCAATATCTACATAGTTCCAATCTTCAGGTCAAAAACAAAGTATAATCTTATATCCACTTTTATAAAGGGATTGTTTCTTTACTGGTATTCAGTAATCAAGAATCCGGGTACAGATAGTGTTGTGATACAGACCAGGTCTTTCTTTAACTTTCCAGCCTTAAAGCTGGTAAAAGGATGGTTATCAAATATTAAAGTTATTTACGATATGCGTGGTTCTGCTTCAGCTGAATATCTAAACTCATTTGGAATCAACTCGGAGAGTGATCTAGAACAAGAGAATCAGATTAAGAAGTTAAATAGCATAGTTAAGTCAGAAAGGGATATGATTGATTTCTCTGACAGAACTTTCTGTGTTTCAAATAACTTAAAGCAATATGTGCTGAATCAAAACAAAAGTATCAATGCTGATAAACTCACAGTTATACCTGGTGGTGCAGACAAAAACGTTTTCTTCTATGATGCACAATTAAGTGCAAAAATTAGACAGAAACTCAGGTTATCTGACAAACAGGTTTTCGTTTATTGTGGTAGATTAACGCATTACTGGCATAAAAGTGAGTTGATTTTTCAATATGCTTCCGTTCTTTTAGAGAAGCATCCCGACATGTTTTTTATATGTATGACTAAAGATATTGGCAAAGCTAATGAATTGATGGAAATAAACAACATAGACCAGAATAAAGTATTATGTAAGTTCAGTGAATCACCTTCTGAAATAAACGAAATATATAATGCAGCAGATTTCGGTATCTTATTCAGAGATGAAATTTTAACTAATAAAGTTGCATCCCCGACAAAACTGGCTGAATACCTGTTGGCAGGTCTGCCGGTACTCATATCCAGAGAGGTTGGAGACTATTCAGAGCTAGTCAGCAAATATAAATTCGGAGTTGTAACTTCTAACAATTTAGCTGAATTTGTTTCTGTATCCGAAGAGAAGTTTTACAAAGAAGCAGACCGCACAGAAATAAGTGATTATGCTGCAAAGCATCTTTCAAAGCAAGCAATTGTGGAAACAATAATTAGTGAATATTCAGCATTGTAATAAAGATTATTATAGCAAGTTTTACTGCAATTGATTGAGGTAGGAATGGATTTTATTATCAAATACAGCTTAGAAAAGGTTCTGGAACTTGATGTGGAATTGTCTTTAGATGATTTTGCTGAAAAACTTGAACCAAACACACTCTATATTAATAAACTACCTCACCTGGACTATCACGATTTTAAATTGAATGGTAAAAGAGAAATATTATGCGGTGATGTTATAGGTAAGCCGCTTTTAGATTCACAGACATCTACCAAACGGGGATTCTTTTATAGGTTCATCATTGACGAAAATAAAAAAAGCATAGAGATCATGCCTGATTTTCATTGCATGCTTCCCGTTTATTATTCTGAACTTGGCAATCTGGCTATTATCTCTTCCTCTTACAATTCTATTTTAAAAGAGCTTAAAACCACCAGTAAATCTGATAGTTTCTATGCGGAAATTGCAGTTCTATACTCATCTTTAGGCGACTCAACATACATCAAAGAAATTAAAAGGCTTACATACGGAAAAAGCATTATCCTTTCAAATGCAAAACTCCATGCAGTTCAGAATTACAGATTTTACGACAACCTTGCAGAATTTCCTCATAAATTTGAAAAAGCAATTCATGATGTCACAGATTGTTTCGTTGATAAATCAGGAGATTACTTCGAATCCTCCAATGCAATTTCTTTGACAGGTGGATTTGATGGCCGCACAATAACTGGATGTGCACATTATCATAAGACTGATTTCATTAATTTCTCATATGGGAAAATAGGTTCTCCCGACGTGGATGTGCCTATATCATTATCTCAAAAACTTGGTTTAAATTATAGCCTTATAGAGCTTAACAGAGAGTATCTTCATGACCAGCACCTCCAATGTTTGCGGGAGTATTTGTTAAATACCGGTGGTTTGAATGGATTTTTGTATCCGCAAAGCATTTTCTACGTAAAAAAGTTGGGGAGATTCTGGAATAACATTGTAACCGGATATATGGGAAGTGAGGTGCTGCGTTCTACAAGGGAACCTGATTGTGAAATCATTTCTCCGGCGATATTTGATATTTTGCTTAATGGTATCACGCAAAATAATTGGGCTTATTCAAGATGTGGTCATTTTAAGGAACTTGAACTTATTACTTCAACCCAGGATATTACGGATGTATTAAATAATATATCACAGTATTTTATGGATTTGCCGCAGGATTTGTCATTAAATCAAAAATTCATCTCTTATGCATATGAAAATCTATACCGCAACACATTTGGTCCATGGATATATAACGGAATGCACTATTCGAAAATCAGAGCACCTTTCTTGGATTACGATTTCTTTAAGTCAATATCAACTACGGAAGTATCACAGTTTTACAAGCCATTTCCAGAGACAAAACTGAGTAAAAGAATGAGAAACTTAGTATTTTATGCCGTTGTTTTAGATAAAACCTGGCCAGAATTAGGTAAATTACCAATATCAAAAGGATATTCCCCTATAGATTTGATTTCAGCTACAGGAAAGTTAAACATATTACTAAACTATTCCAAGGCAAAGAAGAAAAAAGATATCCATGGTCTTGACAAATTAAACAGTGTAAGTGGAGCAAATCAGTATATAAATTCATTGATTAATACTGAAACGATTAACCCAACATTAATTGAGCGGATAAAGAATTTGATGATGCATGATGCATATAGCAGAACCTACTCTTTTCTTGCTTTATCCAAATTAGAGTATAATTTATTGCTTGAGAAGCAGTAAATTAAAGGAGGAAATATGAAAGTCGGATTTATCAAACCAAGTTTTCCATTTGAAAAGAGAGTTGCTCTTCTGCCTGAAAATATAATGGATTTTCCCAATGAATTATTGATAGAAGAGAATTTCGGTTCTAATCTTGGAATTTCTGATGATGAATATAGGGCAAAAAATTGTGCGATAGAAACAAGAGACAAGATTTTTAGAACATGTGATGCTATATTTTGTCTCAAATTATTACAACCTGATGATTATCCATTGGTAAGAGAAAAGCAACTTATTGTGGGTTGGACTCACCCAACAGGTTCGGGAACAGATTTCTTTAAAAATATTGCTCAACCTCGCAATATACTGATTGCAGATTTGGACAACATATATCCTACTTTGTTTTATCAGGATAGAAAAATCCCCATTCCCTGGATCCCCAGGGATTTCATCAGGGAAAATAGTGTGATGGCTGGCACAGCATCAACTTTGCATGCGCTGCTTAATTATGGTTTGTATCCTGATTCACACACAAAGGTTGCTATTCTTGCTCCCGGTAATGTAAGCCAGGGAGCATATCAGGTGATGGCTAAATTCAATTGTTTCATAAGACTCTTTTATCGTAAGACGATGAATGAATTCTATGAAAGTATTGGAGAATATGATATCATTATTAATGGTATTGAGGTTGATGAACCCGGCAAACACATTATCACCAGGGAGAATCTTAAAAAGGTCAAACAAAAGGCTTTGATTATAGATGTTGCAGCTGATGCAGGTAATGCCATTGAAGGCTCACATTATACTAATATTGGAGATCCAATATATGAGGAAAACTCTATTGCATTTTATGAGGTTAATAATTCTCCCTCGATTCTTTATCGAACAGCCAGTAAAATCATCAGCCGCCAATTTTCAAAACATATCTATTCCCATGACTTCATAGAATACTTCAGATTAATAGATCCAAGATAACAGGTATAAGCTAATTTATATATAGAAAAGGTAGATAAACATGATAATGGGAATCGCTGTAGGATTTGGTGATCCTGAAGGAACCTGGAAAAGATATGCAGAAGCATGTAAACATTTGCAAATAGATTATGCAGTCATAGATATTATTTCGGGAGATTGGCTCACCAGGATTACAGCAAAGGTTGGAGTGATTTCAGGATTATTGGTTGGTCCTCCCTGTATGAATATTGAAGAATACGACATATACATGGAAAGACTTTATTTTATAGACAAAGAACTCCATATTCCTATATATCCCAACTACAATGAGCTTAAATTGTATGAAAACAAAAGGTATTGTACTGCCTGGTTGGAGTATCATGGTTTTCCGATACCCAAAACTGTAGTTTTGTGTCATAAGGCTGAAGCAAAGGCTTTTATCAGTAATACAAAATTTCCAATAGTTATAAAAGCTTCTATAGGTGCTGGTTCTTCCGCTGTCCATATTGTAAAAACAAAAGGAGCAGCAAAGCGTTTTGTGTCAAAGGTTTTTGGCTTGCACAGGTTGCTGGCTCTTGGTTATATATCATGGGTAGAATATAAGAAATTCCCGATAAAGATACCTCTGATTGGCAGCAGTTTAAGGCATTATATGATTGTTCAGGAGTTTATTCCGATTAAATGGGAGTGGAGAATTATCAAGATTGGAAACTCGTACTTTGGTCATCGGAAACTGCTGAAAGGGCAATATGCAAGCGGTTCTGATAAGGTTGGATGGGTAGCACCACCGGTGGAATTATTGGATATGGTAAGAGACATTTGCAAACAGGGAAATTTTAACAGTATGGCTGTAGATATTTTTGAATCAACCGATGATAAGTACTATGTAAATGAATGTCAATCCATGTTTGGTTCTTATAATAATTCACAAATGTATATAGACGGAAAACCCGGGCGTTACATTTACAATGATGGAAATTATGTATTTGAAGAAGGTTACTTTAATCTTTACGGCAGTTGTCTGTTAAGAGTGGAGAATTTCCTGGATATATTGGGTAAAGCTTCAGGAGAAGTTACCTTCAACAGCAATATATGAAGATTTTATTTTTTTGCAGCGGCAACAATGGGATATCTCCAATCATTCAGGCTCAGGCAGTTTCGCTTCAACAAAAGGATATTAATGTTGAAATAGTACCCTTGATTGGCAAAGGATTTTGGGGATATGTTAAATTTATCAGGAATCTAAGGAAACATATTATTGAAATAAATCCAGACTTAATTCATGCACATTATTCCTTTTGTGGAATTATAGCATCTTTATCAACAAGGAAGCCTGTATTATGTTCATTAATGGGTTCTGATATTATTACTGCCGGATATTTCCGATTCATTATCAGGCTTTTTTCAATTCTATTTTGGAAAGCTACAATAGTAAAATCCGAAGATATGAAATCAAGGATTGGCATAAGACACTGTCAGGTAATACCAAACGGTGTTGACACATCAATTTTTCAACCAGGTAAAAGAGAACAATGCCGTGTGGAATTGGGCTGGAATCATGATGGTAAAATAGCTCTTTTTGTTGGAGATCCAGACCGCAAAGAGAAAAATTATGCATTGGCTCAAAGAGCTGTAGAATTATTAGGTTCTGATAAGTATGAACTGAAGATTGCTAATAATATATCTCATGATTATATAAACGCCTATATAAATGCAGCAGATGTTCTTGTGCTGCCCTCATTATGGGAAGGTTCGCCTAATATTGTCAAAGAAGCCATGGCATGCAATATTCCAGTTGTCTCTACAGATGTTGGAGATGTTAAATGGTTATTTGGTGACTTTAAGGGCTATTATGTTTCAGCTTCCAATCCACTTGAATTCTCTGAAAAGGTAAAACAGGCAGCAGACTTTGGAATTACAAAAGGTCGCGATAGAATAATTGAGTTGGGTCTTGATTCAAATTCTGTTGCTCAAAAGTTGATATCAATATATAAAAAACACCTGCCAAAATCTGTTTAGAATTGCGAATATGAGTTTAACTTTATCAGATCATAGCACAATAAACCGGAAGCAATGGGATGAGTACGTCAATCATCACGAATTTGGGACTATTTTTCTAAGTTCAGCCTTCTTTGATATATATCAAAACACTCCTGAGTATAAACCTTTTGCCTTGTTCGCCATTGATTCTGAAAATAAAATACAGGCTTTATTGATTGGGTATATTCAGATAATATCTTCCGGATTATTATCTGCATTTACCAAAAGAGCGGTCCTGTTTAATGCTCCCATTGCTGAAAATTCAGAGGGTATGGAGTATATACTTAAGAGTCTTATAAAATACTTGTATAATAAATGCATATATATAGAAATCCGCAACCACTATGACTTATCTGAGTTCAACTATGTTTTTGAGCAAAGTGGCTTTGAATATAAGAAACATGTTAATATACTTGTAGACTTGTCTAAATCTGAAGATGTCTTATATAAGGAACTGGCCCCAAGCAGACGTAGAGAGATTAATAAAGCTATAAAAGAAGGCTTTGTATTTGATCTGGATAATGCTGTTGTAAAAAATGAGTTATACTCAATAATGAAAGATGTATACATACGTGCAAAACTACCCCTGGTATCTTTTGAATACATTAATCAAATCTACAAACTTCCCGAAGAATATTACCATGTTTGCGGAGTTCTAATAGATAACATAGTTGTCGGAGCAGTTCTGCTGATCTGTTACAAAGATGTTGTGTATAGCATCTATGGCGGATGCAAAGAAGAATACTTTAAAAAACGTCCCAACGATTATCTGTTCTGGCAGGTTATCTTATGGGCAAAAAGACAGGGCTATAAAACTTATGATTGGATGGGAGCGGGGAATCCTGATATTCCTTATGGTGTAAGAGATTGGAAAAAGCAGTTTGGTGGTGAGTTTGTAAGTTTTGGCAGGTATATATATCTTCAACATAAATTATTGTATAAAATTGCTGAATTCATTTTTACAAAGTATCGTCAATTCAGGAAGAAGAAATGAAAATCCTGGTTGATATCGGACATCCTGCCCATGTGCATTATTATCGCAATATGACTGCAGAATTAACCCCCAAAGGACACTCTGTCTTATTTACCACCCGCGATAAAGAAGTTACATTAGAGCTTTTGAATTTTTACAAGATTGAATACAAGGTTATAGGTAGAAGTTACAGCAAATTAATAGATAAGATTTCGGGTTTGTTGAAATCTACTATAAGATTATTTCTTATATGTTTACAGTTTAAACCTGATGTATTGATAAATGCAACTCCCAGTGCAGCATTTGTTTCCCGTCTTTTGGGCAGACACCATATATCACTTGAAGATACCTTTAACATGGAACAGGTTAAACTATATCTTCCGTTTACTGATGTAATCCTGACCGGTGATTATCCCCATCCTGACCTTGGTGTGAAAGACCTGAAATATCCGGGTTATCATGAACTGGCGTATTTACATCCTAATGTATATAAGCCGGATGAAGGCGTATTCAAATCTTTGGGTTTAACCAAGAATGATAAATATGCTATTGTACGTTTTGTTGCCTGGAATGCATCACATGATATCGGACATGCCGGTATCTCGCCTGAAAATAAAATCAAGTTGGTTGAATCTTTAGCAAAGTACTTTCCCGTGTTTATATCTTCTGAAGCAGAATTGCCCGTAGAATTAAAAAAGTATCGAATAAATATCAAGCCTGAACAAATGCACGATGCTTTGAATTTTGCACATCTGTTTATCGGAGAAAGCGCAACTATGTCATCAGAGTGTGCGATGCTGGGGACACCAGCTGTTTTCCTGGATAATACAGGCAGAAAATATACTGAGAACCAGGAAAAACAATACGGTCTTGTATTTAATTACACAGAATCAGCAGAAGACCAGCTAAAAGCTATAGATAAAGCAATTGAATTAGCAGAATCAGATAACATAAAAGAACAGTTCAAGATTAAAAAGGATATAATGCTCAAGGATAAGATTGATGTTACTGCCTTTTTAGTCTGGTTTGTTGAGAATTACCCTGCATCTGAAAAAGAGATGCGTGAATCAGAGTTTAGTTTTGACAGATTCAGATGAATATTCAGTTGTGATTTGTTCCTATAAATGTTATCCGGTCATTTATTATATTACTGCTTTCTTAGTTTATCTTTCAGATATTCATGGGAGATGCTAGGGTGATCTAAGGGTCACACCCTTACATCACCCTAGCATCTCCCGTATATCTCCCATGGATTGATAAAGGGCAGATTAACGGATTAGAATAATCAGGAGAAGTGTAATTTACTAATATGAAAGATTTTACATTTGAAGTTTATAAAATGCTGCTAACTTCACTGAAAGAAGCAGGATATGCTTTTCAGACTGTTGAAGAGTATTTTACTGCTCCTTTGCCAAAGGTTGTAATTCTGAGGCATGATGTCGATTCCTGGCCGATAAATGCTTTGCAGATGGCTTCCATAGAAGTGCAGGCAGGAGTAAAAGCGACTTATTATTTTCGGACTTCTCCTCTTAGTTATGATAGTCTGATTATCAGAAAAATCGTGGGTATGAGTCACGAAATTGGCTATCATTATGAAGATTTGGCTTCCTGTAATGGCAATCAAACCAAAGCCATCCAATCCTTTGTAAGGAATTTAAAGTTATTCCGCTCTTATTATCCGGTTAAAACTATTGCAATGCATGGCAGACCTTTATCAAAATGGGATAATCTTGATTTATGGAAGAAGCATGATTTCAAAGAATTTAATATTATTGGAGAGCCATACCTATCACTGGACTTCAATAAAATGCTGTATTTAACTGATACCGGTAACTGCTGGGACGGAGACAAATACAGTATCAGGGATAATGTGAAAACAAGCATAAAATTTAATATCCATACAACGTTTGATTTGATTTATCACTTACAGCAGGATTTACTTCCCGCACAAATGATGCTCAACATCCACCCAGCCAGGTGGAATGATAATCCGCTTAAATGGTTTATACGCTATTACATACTAACCCTGCCAAAATATCAGACAAAGAAGTGGGTAAAAGCATGGCGAAAGAAATGAAAGAAAAGAAATTTACCAGTATTCCTTACTATGTACCTGCCAAAAACGTCAGAGTACAACTGTCACAAGCCAGTGAGAAGAGAAATATCAGCACTTTGAATTTTATCTGGATAAAGCTAAAGAACTGGATTTTGCAAGGGCTTGCTTATAATTGTCCGATTAATTCTATTCGAGTCACTTTGCACAGGTGGCGAGGAGTTACAATCGGTAAGGGAGTAATGCTGGGGATGCACTGCATACTGGATAATGCACACCCGGAGTATATAGTCATGGAAGATTATACTGCTTTGGCAGGCAATAATTATGTCATAACACATTCTAATCCATACCTGCATTTTAAAGGCAGACTTATATCATATCTGGCTCCTGTGATTATCAGAAAAGGCGCTTGGGTGGGTGTTTCAGCCACACTATTACCCGGATGCGAACTGGGTGAATGTTCAATTGTGAGCGCAGGTTCTGTTGCTTCCGGAAAAATCCCTCCCAATGTTATCGTTTGTGGAAATCCTGCAACAGTAACCAAAGAATTCAAGGCGAATGAAGAAATATTTTCTTGCTACAAATGATGTAGAAAGTACATCGATTAAGTTCAACAAACAAAGAGACATAACAGCAGAAAAAGTCCTGAAAGAAGGTACGCCCTTGCTTTTGGATTTATACAACAAATCAGAAATCAAAGCTACTTTCTTCTTCACAGGTGAAATTGCTGAGAAGTACCCTGAGGTTGTCAGGATGATATTACCCTGCGGGCATGAAGTTGCCTGTCACGGTTACAGTCACGAGGATGAGTTTGCCTTTGATAAAATGGGTTATCATGACCAGGTAATTCACTTAAGGCAGGCTAAAACAATATTGGAAGATATCTCCGGGACAAAAGTAATATCTTTCAGAGCGCCTGCTCTGAGAGTTAACGAATTTACTCCCAAAGCTTTGGAAGCTGCCGGTTTTGAAATAGACAGCTCCATTGCTCCGCAGAGGGCAGATAGCTTCTTATCCTTTGGAGCTTTAAAGAAACTAAACCGTCTTTTCTCCCCCAGACTACCATATTATACGAGTGCAAATAATCTCGCTGTTAAAGGGGATAGCTCAATTTTTGAGATACCGATTTCTGCTTTTATCCTTCCCTATATCGGCACATTTATGAGGATAAATCCTGCCTTAACAAAGCAGTTGATGATTTTACTGGACAAGGAATCTGCTTTTACGGGGAAACCGGTTAACTTCTTGATACATCCCAATGAATGCATTACTGAAGATGACGAAGATACTGTAGCAAGACGTTCTGCCAATATTATAAAATATCTCCTTGCAGAAAAGCTCAGGACAAGAATGAAGCTGAATAATCTTGGCAAGGCTGCGATAGATTTATATGAAGAACATCTGCTGTATTTTAAAAACAAGGATTACACATTTTGTACACTAAAACAATATAAAAATGAATATAACAAATAGAATGAGGAATATATGCTGGAACAACTACTGACCATTGTCAATACAGTCAGAGAAAACAAAAGCCTGCCGCCTGTTGCTGAAATCAAACCTGAATTCGACTTAAGGACTGATTTAGGATTTGATTCACTTGATCTGGCAGAATTAACCGTGAGAATAGAAAAGGAATTCGGTGTAGATATCTTTGCCGACAGCTTTGTATTAACCATTGCCGAGGTTATGGCTAAACTTAATAAATAATGTCTGATAAACTCTTTTTACACGATTATACAACTTCAAAAACATATACTTACGGGCAGATAATTGCAGACCTGAACAGTGTTTCAGAAGTCTATGAGTACTGTTGCACACGTGATTTGTATACGATATTCCTGAATATCATCACTGCTGTTGCACATAATGTTAATCTTGTTTTGCTTGATTCAGATTTTTCTGAGCTGGAATTGCAAAACCTGAGTATTGACAGCTCAGTAATCATGCAATCCATTCCTGTACAGCAGTTTAACATTAATTCAACAGATGAATTGATATGTAAACTGCAGAATAATCCAGACTGGAAACTTACTTTGTTTACATCCGGCACAACAGGTATTCCCAAGAAAGTAGTGCACAAGCTTATATCTCTAACCCGTGCAGTCAGGATATCTGAAAGGCACAGCGACGATATCTGGGGTTTTGCCTATAATCCTACCCATATCGCCGGCCTGCAGGTTTTCTTCCAGGCTTTGCTAAATGCCAATACATTAGTAAATATCTTTGAAGCTGAAAGAACTAAAGTGCTGGAGTTGATAAAGAACTTTAATATAACCAATATTTCTGCAACTCCTACTTTTTTCAGATTGCTTTTACCTTTGCAGGAAGAATATCCATCAGTCAAAAAGCTTACCTCCGGTGGTGAAAAGTTTGATTCCAATCTCTCCGACAACCTTTTAGCGGCTTTTCCCAATGCAAAGCTCAGGAATGTGTATGCATCCACAGAAGCAGGGACAATCCTGGAAGCAAAAGATGATACGTTCTCTATCAAAGATGAATCCTTATGCATGATAGTAGATGGAGAGCTTTATATTCATAAATCTCTTTTGGGGGAAGGAACAGCACTTGTAATGGAAGATGGTGAATGGTATGCTACTGGTGATTTGGTTGATGTTATCGAGACTAACCCGACCAGTTTCCGTTTTCAGCAGCGTAAGAACGAGATGATAAACGTAGGCGGTTACAAAGTAAATCCCTATGAAGTTGAGCAAGCTTTGGAAAAGCATCCCCTTGTTAAACAGGCATATATCTATGGGAAGTCCAATGCAGTGTTGGGTAATATACTAATGGCTGATATAGTGGTCACGGAAGTTTTATCCGAAAGAGAACTCAGGGAATTCCTTGCACCTTTGCTGCAGCCTTTTAAAATCCCGAGAATAATAAACTTTGTTGACTCAATAGAACTTACCAGAACAGGCAAACTGAAAAGAACCTAAAGGAAATAAACTTTATGAAAAACATTTTAGTTACCGGCATATTGCAGGGTTTGGGCTTGCAGATTACCAAAACACTTTTGGAAAAAGGGAACACAGTTTATGGTGTTACTCTTGCCCTGAATAAAGAGCTTGATGAGCTGAAGAAACAATATGGGGACAAGATTATTATTATAGTTGCAGACCTGGCTGATATTGATAAATCAATTGAGATGATTTTTAACAAGACAATTGGTTTTGAAATCCCTCTGCATGGATTCGTCAATAATGCAGCCATAGCTTATGATGATATTATCAGCAACATGAATTATGACCCGCTTTTAAAGATGTACCAGGTTAATGTCTTTTCACCTTTTATGCTGACTAAGCATGTTATCCGTAATATGTTGCTGCACAATGTTCAGGGATCCATTGTTCATATCTCATCCATCAGTGTACATACAGGTTATAAAGGTCTTGCCATGTATGCTTCCACTAAAGGTGCTTTGGAGGCTTTTTCCAAGACTACGGCACGTGAATGGGGAGAGCGTGGGATTCGTTCCAATTGTCTGGTAGCAGGTTTTATGGAAACAGGCATGAGTGCTACTCTTACTCCTACCCAGAAAGACCGCATCTTTAAAAGAACATCCCTTAAAAAACCTACTGAGCTAACTTCTGTTGCCAATATGGTTGAGTTTCTGATATCGGATAAAAGCTTATCTGTCACCGGTTCCAACGTCCATGTTGATGCCGGGACAATTTAAGGAAATTTGAGGTTAATATGATATATTTAGTTACAGGCGGTGCCGGATTTATCGGCTCAAACATTGTTAAGGAACTTCTGGACCGCAATGAAAAAGTACGCGTTCTGGACAACTTTGCCACAGGCAAGAGGGAAAACATACTTCGCTACAAAGACAATCCCAATCTGCAGATAATTGAAGGTGATTTGCGCAGTTTTCACGTAGTGCGTGATGCTGTTAAGGGTGTTGATTTTGTTCTTCACCAGGGTGCATTGCCATCTGTACCAAGGTCTGTTAACGACCCGATTACATCGAATGATGTAAACATATTGGGCACTTTGAATATTTTGGAAGCAGCCAAGGAATTTAAAGTAAAAAGAGTGGTTTTTGCTTCATCATCATCTGTTTACGGCAATTCAGAATTCCTGCCCAAGCAGGAAGATATGGCTGTTGCACCACTCTCACCTTATGCTGTATCCAAGTATGCAGCAGAACGCTATTGCCAGATATATTACCAGCTTTATGGTCTGGAGACTGTCTGCCTGCGTTATTTCAACGTCTTTGGACCCAATCAGGATCCCACATCCCAATACAGTGCTGTTATTCCAAAATTCATTAAAGCAATTAACGATAACAAACAGCCCGTTATTTACGGTGACGGAACCCAATCCCGAGACTTTACTTTTGTAACCAATAACGTTGAAGCAAACCTGCTTGCCTGTACTGCAGAAGCAGTTGCAGGAGAAGTCTTTAATATTGCCTGCGGAGTAAAATACACCCTGTTAGAACTGGTAACTGAAATCAACAAAGTATTGGGTAAGGATATAAAACCTGTCTTTGATAAAGATCGTTCAGGCGATGTCAAGCACTCAATGGCAGATATTTCCAGAGCACAGGAACTATTGAAATACAGGGTTAAAGTTGATTTTGCAGAAGGTATCCGCAAGACTGTGGAGCATTTTACAGCATAAGAATAAACGTAACTCAAATATTTAAAGCAGATTAACAATTAAGTTAATCTGCTTTTTTTATATGAAAAACTATTTGCTGGATTCTAAGTTTTTCTACATACAGAATGATTATGAATACGGGCAATATCAAGGGTAAACATTTATTCTTTCTTAATAAATCCAACAGGTATTGAACATGTTTCTAAGGGGTATCTAAGGGCTAACCCCTTAGATACCCCTTACATCTCCCTTTAATCTCCAGGGGATGAATAAAGGGATGTTATGGGTGAATTGCTCTGTGTAATTGAGATAACAGTGCCGTCCTGTCAGGTTCACAGGAGTCCTTTTTGCCAATGATAACTATCAGTACATAACTCAATTATAGGGCAAAATGGACTTCGGGCATGAGAGCATTTTTTATTAGATGTGACTGGAATGAAAATTAATATAGCCTACGACCCGGGATAAAATTCAACCGAGATTGGGATTATCCGTTAAATCAGATAATCGTAAACTTTTTCTTCCTGATATACCTTCTTGGGTAGTTATTACTGATGTTCTGGATAAAGTAAGCTCCCTTGGAAGGTGACTTCATCATATTCTCGAAGATATTGACAGGAATATTGATGAATCGGTGGACTTCAGAATTATGAAATTCCACTTCCAACAGCAATGCTTCCTTATCATAGCCGAGAGTTTTGATGATTGACGATTTTACTTTTGTTCTTTCCATACAAGCCCCTTGCATTTTTTTGAAAAGACCTAAAAAAGTGAGGTAAAAGATATATGATACTTCTGTAGAATTGTAACTGCTATTAAAATCAATAAAGTACATTCCTCTTTCAAGGAAAAGCAATATTTCATGCCACCACCTTATAATTTATAAAGGTAAACAAGAGAAACCTTGAAAAGCTGTCAATTACTTTTTTTAAGCACATTCTTTTTTAAGTCAGGGATGTAGACTTACCCGGAATTTTTACAAATAACTTGCCAAGAAGATGAAGATGTATTTTTTGTTGTCACCAGTTTGAAAGCATTATATTATAAGACTGACACATGTTTTGATAACTGATGATTCGCACAGATTGATAGGGATTTAGATTGTCTAATCCCTGTTAGCTCAGGTAATATTTTAGGTGATTAACACCAGGAAGCATATGAAAAGAAGAATAGCTACTATCTTATTTATCATCATTGATATAATCATAATAGTGTTTTCCTTTCTGTTTGTTGCATGGTTCAGGGCCGGAACCAAGATTATCGTAGCTAATTATGCCTATACTTTGGTTGCTTTTGGATTAATCTGGCTGGGTGTGGGAATCTGGGGTCAGAAGTTTTATATTAAGCTAAAGTACAGCGGCAGAGCTTTTGCTCTGAATATGCTGAAAGTAGATATAATAGCAATAGCAGTTGTCTTTGCATTAATAGTATTTTTCCAGAAGTTTCACTACTCAAGGTATCTTGTCTTTAGTACAATTGGTTTGACAGCATTACTGGAATTCCTGTTTTTTGTAGGATTGTATTATGCATTGCAATTTCATCGTGAAAACGCCAGTTTTGCTTCTGCCACATTTATTACTAAGTCAAAGCAACTGGAAGAAGGTTTTTCAGACAGGTTTATCAGGGATGCAAGCAAAGCAGTTCCCAAAATCGAGAGAGGACCTTATAATCCCGGATTTGGCACTTCTGAGACAGATTCAATCAAAATATCACTTTGCGAAAGTTACCTTGCTGATAAACACAAGCTTTACAAATTCCTGAACAATAATCTGAATCTGGATGATTTTGCTAAATCAAAAACCATGGTCTTGAATTCAGCAACATACTACAATATTGCAGCAATTGAAGCAAACTCACAGCAAATGTTCATTAATCTGCATATCCTCAACAACTTCAGACGCATCAACAAATACCTGATAAAGGTGAACGAAAACCTGGCCCAAGGCGGAGTTTTTATTTGTTGCGGAGAATCGATAGCTGAGCGAAGAAACAGATTTTACAGGACACTTACTCCATACCTGGGCTTTTTTGCATATGTAATAGATTTTTTCCTTAAACGGGTTCTGCCCAAAATACCTATCGTGCAGGGTTGGTACTTTGCTCTGACCAAAGGTATAGACAGAGCAATATCTGAAACTGAAATGATAGGAAGGTTTTATTTCTGCGGATTTGACCTGATTTCCAAAGATGAAATTGATGGGGCTATGTTCTTTATACTTAAGAAAGTTAATCCTCCTAGTGATGATACAAATCCATCTTATGGTCCTATAATCAAACTCAAACGCATCGGCAAAGACAGAAGAATAATCTATATTAATAAACTGCGTACCATGCATCCTTACTCAGAATACCTGCAGGATTATGTCTATAAAGCAAGTGCCTTGCAGGAAGGCGGTAAATTCAGCAACGACTTCAGGGTTACGTCATGGGGAAAAGTATTCCGCACGCTGTGGATTGATGAACTTCCTCAAATAGTCAATTTTCTCAAAGGAGAACTGGATTTTGTGGGAGTAAGGGCTTTGAGTGAGCACTATTTTGACCTTTATCCGCCTGATTTACAGGAACTGAGATGTAAATTCAAACCGGGACTAGTACCACCTTTTTATGCAGATATGCCCACCAGTTTTGAAGAAATCCTTGCTTCTGAACGAAATTACCTGCTGCAAAAGCAGGAAAACCCTTTTGCCACAGACTGGAAATATTTCTGGAAAGCTTTCTGGAATATCATGTTTAAACACGCACGCAGTAAATAGGTTATTAGTTGTGGGTTACGGGTTACGAGTTATGCGTTACGGGTTAAACAGGGGATAAATTGATTCATACAGATCTTGAAGTTTATAAGAAAAGCCTTCTTTTAGTAAAAACTGTATATGATTTGACAAAGAAATTCCCTAAAGAAGAAATGTGGGGTCTCTCAAGTCAGATGAGAAGAGCAGCAATCTCAATTCCCAGCAATATATCAGAAGGTTCAGGCAGGCGAAGTAACAAAGAACTTTCCCATTTCATAAATATTTCTTTAGGCTCAGTTGCTGAATTAGAAACCCAAATTACTATTTCTTTAATGCTTAATTTTATTGGCAGCAATGAAAAGAACTTGCTGATCAAAGAACTCACTACAATCAGAATGATGTTATTAAATCTCATGAAATCTATAACACACCCGTAACTCGTAACCCGTAACTCGTAACAGATTATTTAATAAGGAATAAGAATGCTTAAAATCCATTTAGTCGTCGGTGCACGACCCAACTATATGAAGATGTCTCCGCTTTATGAAGAGTTTAGAAAATATCCGGATAAGTTTAAGGTAAAATTCGTTCACACAGGTCAGCATTATGACGATAGAATGAGTAAGCTTTTCTTTGAGGATTTAAAAATGCCAAAACCGGATGTCTTCCTGGAAGTTGGTTCAGGCACGCATGGAACTCAGACAGCTAAAGTACTGGAGCGCTATGAAAAATACATGCTGGAAGAAAAACCGGATATAGTTTTTGTCGCCGGAGATGTAAATTCCACTGCTGCCTGTGCCATTGACGCAGCAAAAATGAATATTCCGGTTGCACATGTGGAAGCAGGACTCAGAAGCTTTGACAGACGCATGCCGGAAGAAATCAATCGGCTGCTGACAGACCAGATATCAGATTATTTGCTGACTCCATCCATTGATGCTGATGAAAACCTATTACATGAAGGAATTCCCAAAGAAAAGATCTTCCTTGTGGGAAACATCATGATAGATTCACTCATAAGGCACAGGGAAACCGCTGAGAAATCCAATATATTGCAGGAATTGAAGTTACAAAGCAATCAACAAAAAGAGAAATACTGTCTTGTAACTCTGCACAGACCTTCCAATGTTGATGACAAACAAGGTCTGCTGACTATCCTGAATGCATTTAAGAAAATAGGCGAAAAGATCAGGATTATCTTCCCGATGCACCCCAGAACCCGCAACAATATTAAGGAATTGGGTCTCAGCTCTTTTCTCAATTCCATACCTAACCTGACTGTAACAGAACCCCTTGGTTATCTTGACTTCCTGAAACTGGAAATGCATTCTGATTTGATAATAACAGATTCCGGCGGTATCCAGGAAGAAACAACCTTCCTTCAGATTCCCTGCCTGACCCTGAGAGAAAACACAGAACGTCCGATTACCATTACAGAAGGAACTAATCAGCTTGTTGCTTTGGAGCAATTCTACATCATTAATGCTGCAGAAGAAATCTTAAATGGAAACCTGAAGCAAGGTAAAATCCCTATGTATTGGGATGGACATACTTCGGAACGCATAGTGAATATCTTTATGTAGTTTTCTACACCACGGATTAACACGGATATGTATATAAGCCAAAAGTGAGTAATGGCTAACATTGTTAGTAGTAAAGTCAATTACACAAATTTAACTTATGCACAATTTTGCTGACTTAATAATTTTTATTATCTGTGTAAATCAGTGTAATCCATGGTGTTATCAGGAGTTATAGAATGCATAAACAAATCTGGGTGTTACTTCTTCTTTACCTTCCATCGTTGATATTCGGTTGGGCAGACTGGCAATCTATCTCCACAAAACACTTCAGGATTTATTACAAAGATAATTGGGAAGCAGAAGCTGCCAAGGTCTTGACAACAATGGAGTATTACCGTCCTTATCTGGAAGAACTGACCGGCAACGAAAAGCACAAAATCCCCATAACTATTGAGGACTTGGGGATCGTTGTCAACGGATATACAGATACATTCAAAACCAGGATTGCCCTCTTTGCCAGTCCTCCTACTACCGGAGACTTAGCTGTCTGCGAAGATTGGTGGCGTTTGGTTGGTTCACACGAATATATTCATATGTTGCAAATGACCAAAGAGAGCGGTATGCCCAAAATCCTGCGAATTGCATTCAGTAATTATTTTTATCCTACCTTGTGGCAGCCGGAATGGATGACAGAAGGCATAACGGTTTATGGTGAATCGCATCTATCTCCCTACGGGGGAAGACTTAACGGGGGAACATATCCTTCAATTATTTCCGCTTTGGCTAAAAGTGACAAACTACCTTCCATTACGAAAGCCGGATACTATAGCTTTGACACTCCGCAGGCACAGTATTATGTCTTTGGCGGTGCTTTTTACGAATATCTTTCAGACCAGTACGGAGAAGATAAATTTGCCCGGTTGTTTGATAAAACCTCCTCATCCATGACCGCTTTTTTGAATCCTTTGTTCCCGTATTTTAACCTGGATAAGGCATTTAACAAAATTTACGGAAAGCCCATCAGCGAGTTATGGAAAGATTGGATTACATATGAAAAGCGACAAGAGTTTGAAATGCCCAAGCGCAGCCTGACCTCTGACGGTTGGTTCAAATCGGATTTAACAGTTTATAATGATACACTTTATTATGTTGCAGGAAAAGCAGTTAAAACAGGACCCGGCAGTTCATTCTTTACTAACAGGCTATACAGAAAGTCATATCCGGAAGTGCTCAAAGCTCTGGAGCATGATTCAACCGGCATTTTTATTGGTAAAATAATCGAACCTACGATCTTGGTGGAGCAGACATCTGATTTTCCTGCGGGTTATCATCTTGCTGACGGCAAGTTATATTACAGCAGGGCAGAGTGGTATAATGGCTTTGCCAATAATGAAATTGACGGATACGGTTCCACCGTTCAAATCTGGCAGCAGGATTTACAGGATAATAAACGGATAGAACTCTATCATGGTCAAATCCGTTCTTTTCTGCCTTTGCAGGATGGCAGCCTGATTATCTCCGAAGATAACCAAACTCATACTGCTTCAAATCTTTACATTATCAATCCCAGGCTGAAAACAAAGACAGTTTTATTGGAATCAAATGCCCTGATAAGCACAATTTTATCAAATGGTGACAAGTTTGATCTAACCATGAAAAATCACTGGCAAAACTGCGGTATATTCAGCTTTGATCCAACTGACAACAGCATCGTACCGCTAATACATACGCCATTTTATGCAGATGCTGTTTCCGTAAATGGCGATTCACTTGTTTTCAATGCGGTATTTGAGAACAGGATGCATGCTTATGTTTATAATATGAACAGCGGTGTCTGTTACCGGATGGGAGATATTGATGATGTGCGTTCTCCGGTTGTTCTCCCCGGTGGGGAAACTCTGTTTATCAGCTTAAATGCCGGTGGATACGATATTTACAGAGACGTATTGCCCTTAAGCCAATACATAATACCCCAGGATAAACCTTTTGATAAACCTGTCGAGAAGTCTTCTTTGCCGGAAGATATTACTGCACAATTCCGCAAATCAGGAAAAACAGGGACTTATCTTGCCAATCTGGGGCACATGGCAGTTTCACGGCTTATGCACCGTCCGATTATTGAGAAAAGCGGAGACAGCCTGGCTGTCGGTATTTCTTTATCAGGAAATGATGTTGTGGGTGATTTTCCCTTTTGGACAGCTGATTTAATTTATGACTTCGAATTCGATGAATTCAAATATTCCTTTACCCTGGAAAACGAGTTTTTCCGGCCTGTAAAACATGTTTTAAGTTATTCCAACTTGGATAAGCATTCTGTAAGTTCTTTGCAGTATTTAACTTTATATAGAAAGCAAAACTATGGATTACGCTTAGTAACTGCCGGTTTCAGCTATCTGACCAGGCATGATTTTGACCGTAAAATCTGGACACCCTTCATGGATTTCTATTTAGGGTGGGCAAACACAAATATAATGACAAGACAATATATACCTTATGAGACACAAACTTTTCTGCCTTCTGACCGTGACAGGCTTGGCTGGCAAAACCTGTTTTTCTTACATCAGAAACTGCCTTTTTCCTCAGAACTGAAAGCATCTGTTTTTACTGCTGATGATGAAGATGCGGATATTGATGAAGTATTTGGCAAAATCAGGGGATATAAAAAAGCAATCAAAACCAATAAAGGAGCAGTTATCCAGGCAAGCTGGTATAAACCCATCTTTAAAATCAAAGAAGGATTGTGGAATCCACAAATCTATGCTGAGGATGTAAACCTGGGTCTCTTTTGTGATGCAGCCCTGCCATATCCCAATGATGAAGCTATCCGGCAGACTTCCTATGGTTTGGAAATTATTGCAGAGCTGGGTTTTGCCTATTATGTGCGGCTGAATACCGGTATCAGGTTCAGTAATAATATTAAAGATAACATGCAAGTTCAATTCTTTATAGATACACTTTTCTAACAAGGCATCAGTTTACTTAAACATAATCAGGGGCGGATTTTTCTTTAAAAATCAGGTCTATAATCAACTCTTTTTCCTAAATAGCAATACGGTAGCATTACGGTAGNNTACCGTAATGCTACCGTATTGCTACCGTATTGCATCTAAGAAAGATGAGATGTCCTGAAATAGGTTGACACAAATATCATTGACGCAAATATCACTTATCATGCATAATAGCAATATGGAAAAAGAATACAGGAATATCGCAGGAAACATCTTATCAGTTGGGGATAGAATCCCCAGGTGTATCTTCAAACAAATTCACTCCAGCTTTGAAAATGCCATCAATTTTGTCTATAATGACCGGATTATTTCCCTGGTCACTCCCAAAATAGATGCCGGACCTTTCAGGATTGTTGTGGATAATGTTGATTTGCAATGTGTTACGGAAATAAATGTAACTACACAAAACTTAATCCTGAACCAGCAGGCTGAACTTCCCTTTAGTGAATGCAACACCTATATATCACTATGGGAAGCACGCAATATTGATTTTTCCCTGCTTAGGGGTAATCTGCAAAAGCTGCAATCACATTTACTTGCAAGCGAATGTAAAGAATCACTTACGTTTCTGCTCAGGGATGAAATCGGTTTGGTTAATATCGGTAAATTTGAGCAGGAATTTTACAAACAGGTGCGGCAGGCGTATGCTAAACTTTTGCAAAACAACATAGTTGAAGCTGTAATTGGATTTAAGGGCAGGGGGTATGGGCAGACACCATCGGGAGATGACTTTAATACCGGACTTTTACTGGGAATGACTTTCAGGCAGCAAATTGAAAAAAAAGAGTTGTCAAAAATAAGGGATTCCATTTATACTAATTCACTCGGTAAGAACCTGATGGTCAATACTTTCCTGTTGCAGGCTTACAATGGCTGGTACAACCAAAACTGGAAGCAGCTGTTATTAGCCATGACAGGGCAGTCATTGTGTATAGAAGAAGTTGCACAACGGATTTTAGCTCAGGGATATTCTTCCGGAACAGATACTTTGACCGGATTTTTAACAGCCTGGGATGTAACATAGGATTGCATCCTGTTGTAACCTGGGGTTTGCAACCTCAGGAATTACAAACAAGTCAGGTTACAAACCTGACTTAACAACAGCTTAAAAAGCTATGTTACAATAAAATACAAAAAGGATAGATAATGCCGATAATCGGAACACTTGTACACGGTAAATATCTCGACTCAGTTAAACTGATGCTTGTTTCCAAAGAGATGCGTCAGCAGGATGGTGTAACTGATGCGGTTGCAATCATGGCAACCCCGGAAAACAGGGATATTCTAAAAGCAACTAATATGCTTCTGCCGGAGTTTGCCAAGGCTTTGGATACAGATATTTGTATAGCGATTAAGGCAGAGACTGAAGCCACATGCAGCGAAGTCATGGATTTGGTTAAGGTTTGGTTAGACAAAGGATTACCCGGTTCTGACTCTCAGGATAAGGCAGATTTTATGCCGCGCAGTCTGGATAGTGCTGTCAAGCTGATGCCGGATGCCAATCTTGCGCTGGTATCTGTGGCAGGAAAATATGCCGGAACAGAAGCTAAAAAAGCTCTGGATTTGGGTTTGAATGTGATGCTCTTTTCCGATAATGTGTCCATACAGACAGAAAAAGACCTTAAGGAATACGCCATTTCCAAAGACCTTCTGTTGATGGGTCCCGATTGTGGAACTGCCATTATCAACGGAGTTCCTCTTGCTTTTGCCAATGCTGTGCGCAGAGGTAAAATCGGTATTGTCTCCGCATCCGGCACAGGTTTGCAGGAAGTGAGCTGTGTTATAAACAATTTAGGCGAAGGGATTTCACAGGCTTTTGGAACAGGTGGCAGGGACGGTAAGAAAGAAATCGGCGGTTTGATGCTTCTAAAGTGTCTCGAATACCTTTTGTTCGATCTTTCCACTGAAGTCATTGTGCTTATCAGCAAGGTTCCGGACGAGGAAGTTATAGCAAAAATATGGGCTTTAATCAAAATGACTGAAAAGCCGGTAGTGGTAAATTTCCTCCGACCTTTTGAACTGCAACAGCTTAGTAATGTTTATAGTGGCAATACTTTAGCCGAAACTGCACAGATTGCCTGCAGGATTTTAACCGATAAAAACGACAAGAATTTAGCTCTGAAAAGAAGAGAAAGCGATTCTATCTTCCAAAACCGTACGCTTGTAGAATTGCCGACAAAAGAAAGCAGAAAATACGTAAGAGGTCTTTTCAGCGGTGGGACTTTGTGCTATGAAGCGCAAAACCTTTATCACCAAAAACTTGGAAACTTTGCCTATAGTAATGCTCCCCTGGAAAGTGAATATAAACTGGAAGATGTCTGGAAAAGCAAAGAAGATACGATTATAGACATGGGAGCGGATGAGTTTACAGTTGGCAGACCTCACCCCATGATAGATTACTCCCTGCGCTTAAAGAAGATAGAAGAGGAATCCAAAGACGATGAAACCGCAATAATCCTGCTTGATGTAGTTCTTGGATTTGGAGCACACCTATCTCCGCATCTGGAACTGGCACCAATCTTAAAGAAAGTGAAGGCAGATACCTGTATAATTGTCATTTGTGCTGTCATTGGCACAGACGCAGACCCGCAAAACAGGCAGGAAGTTATCCGTTATTTATCCAATACAGGCTCAATAGTAACTACTACAAACGCCGAAGCTTGTATGCTGGCAGTACGGCTTTTACAATCCATCAGGAGTTCATAATGGCTTTTAAAGATATAGAAACACAACCCTTAAAAGTGATAAACCTGGGTTTGAATTCCTTTAGGGAAGACCTTCAGAAGCAAGGTGTTCCCGTTGTTCAGGTGGATTGGGCACCTCCTGCAAATGTGGATTCTGCTGTTTTGGAAAACATTTATAAACATTCAGAAGCAATTAAACAAGCTAATCAAAAGGTCATAGATATCATCCAGAAAGGCAGTCCTGTATTGCTTGGACTGGATATTGCGCGAAATGTTGTGCCTGGAATGGAGGACAATCTCATCCTGCATGCCGGACCTCCCATTACCTGGGACAGGATGTGCGGACCAATGAAAGGTGCTGTCATGGGTGCTCTTATCTACGAAGGTAAAGCAAAAACAGAAAAAGAAGCGGAAGCTTTGGCTAAATCAGGTAAGATTAAATACGCTCCCTGCCACGAACACAATGCAGTGGGACCGATGGCAGGCGTCATGTCTGCTTCGATGCCGGTCTTTATCATAAAGAATGAGGAATTCGGCAACTATGCCTATTGCACCCAGAATGAAGGACTTGGCAAGGTTCTGCGTTACGGTGCTTATTCAGATGAAGTGATAGAACGACTGAAGTGGATGGAGCAGATAATGTATCCTGTTTTGGATAAAGCCATCCGCAGTCTGGGTAAGATTGACCTTAAGAGCTTGATAGCACAGGCTTTGCATATGGGTGATGAAGTGCATAACCGCAACCGTGCAGGCACTTCTTTACTGTTCAGGCAGCTTGCTCCTGCCATAATGAGGACTTCTGATAATGCGGAAAACTCTGCCAAAGTTCTGGAATTCATCAACGGGAACGACCACTTCTTCCTGAATTTATCCATGCCTGCTGCCAAGGCTGTTCTGGATGCAGCGCGCAATATCCCTAACAGCAGCATAGCAGTTGTCATGGCACGCAACGGAACTGATTTTGGAGTTCAGTTAGCAGGAACGGGGGATGAGTGGTTCACTGGACCTGCGCTGGTGCCTGATGCTCTTTATTTCCCCGGTTATACCAAAGAAGATGCCAATCCAGACATAGGCGACAGTGCTATTACCGAAACTGCTGGTCTGGGTGGTTTTGCCATAGCAGCAGCACCCGCAATTGTACAATTTGTGGGTGGCAATGCAGCAGATTCGATTAAATACACCCGCTGGATGTATGAAATCACCGCTTCCGAAAGCCAGAATTTCCAGATACCTGCCCTTGATTTCAGGGGTACACCTCTGGGAATCGATGTTATCAAAGTAATAGAAAAAAACCTTACTCCCTTTATTGATACGGGAGTTGCGCATAAGAATCCCGGTGTGGGACAGGTTGGTGCAGGAGTGGTTTCTGCTCCCATGGAACCGTTTATCAAGGCACTTGATGGATTATCAAAGAAATTATAGTGGAGGAACACATGAATATACAAGAATTCTTAACTTTTATGGACAACGTGAAGATGTATGACTTAACACAAAGGCTAAGCATACACACGCCGCCCTGGCCCAGTTATATGCCTTTGGGCATCCAATATTTCAAAAGAATCGCCGGAGCGCACATGGGGCAAGGTGCCAACGGTCAGATAATCACTACCAGTAACCATGTCGGCACGCATATCGACGGCGAGATTCACTTTCACGCCAGCGGCAGAACCATTGGCAACGTGCCGATTGAAGAATGGGTGGGACAAGGTGTCGTAGTCGATATCTCCGATTCAGTGGGTGACTATGACCTTTATACCCCCGAACTTCTGATGAAGAAAGCTGACATCCGCAAAGGCGATATTTTAATTATCAACACAGGCTATCATAAATATGCCTGGGACCAGCCTGAAAGTGACGAACTGCGCTATTTTGTTAAACATCCCGGTCCAGATCCATCTTTTCATACATGGGCTCTGGAAATGCAGATAAAGTGGATTGGTGTCGATTGCGGCAGTGCTGACCATCCGATGAATACAATTATCCGCAACTGGCACCCCAAGTCTTTTATTGAAGCAGAGAAAAAGCTCAAAGCCACTTACGGTAAAGAATGGGATGAGATGTTCCCGACCGAGGAATTTTACCAGGTTATGCATCTTAAGCTTTTCCCCAAGAAACTTGTTCATGCCGAAAACCTTGGCGGAGAAATAGATAAGCTCAGCAATAAACGTGCCTGGATAGGACTTTTCCCGCTCAGAGGAATAGAATTGGAATCTTCCATGTGCAGAATTGTTGCCTTGGAACCTTAAATCATTAACTTATAGAGTAATCGAAATCACATTAATTCATAACAGATGAGGAGCCTTTATGGCAGTAGTGCATAACTTTGAATATTATAAGCCGTTAAAGCTGGCTGAGACACTGAAGCTATTAAAAAAATACGGCGATAAAGCCAAACTTCTGGCAGGCGGGACAGACCTTGCAGTCTTTATCAAGGAAGGCGTGCTCTTTCCGGAAGCAGTTATAGATATCAAACATGTAAAAGAACTGCAGAAGCTGGAACTGAAGAAAGATGGACTTTTCGTTGGTGCACAGGCTTCTTTCAGTGATATATTAGAATCTGCTAATATAAAGAAGGATTACCTGCTGTTGTGGGAATCAGCACGCAGTGTTGCTTCAGTTGGAATACGCAACCGTGCAACTCTGGTCGGAAATATCTGCTCAGCAGTTCCCTCACTTGACAGTGGACCCGCTTTACTTTGTTACGATGCAGTTGTGCACCTTGCAAGCACAAAAGGTGAAAGGGAAGTTCCCATATCCGAATGGTTCCTTGCTCCCCGTAGAACTGCAATGAAACCAGATGAGATTGTGACCGG
This sequence comes from Cloacimonetes bacterium UBA6097, assembly GCA_002435865.1. Lineage (GTDB taxonomy): Bacteria > Cloacimonadota > Cloacimonadia > Cloacimonadales > Cloacimonadaceae > UBA5614. The sequence continues at coordinate 87,467 of DIWV01000005.1, forward strand.
TGTATTCATTCCTAAACCAAAAATTAAGAATGCAGGCTGCTATTTAAAGCTCGGACGCTATGGCGGAGAAGACCTTGCCCAAGCCGGACTTGGAGTATTTGTTAATGACAAACTTGAATATAAGCTGGCATATTGTGCTGTTGGTCCTGTTCCAAAACGTGCAGCAAAAATAGAGAAATTACTTAAAGGCAAAGCTTTATCTACTGTTTTAATTGCAAAAGCCATGAGTCTGGTGCCTGAAGAAATAGCTCCGATAGCAGATATCCGCTCAGGTAAAGAATACCGTATTCACATGTGTAAGATTATGCTGGAAAGAGGTTTGGAGGTCTGCACTGAGAGAATGAAAGGCAAGATTATCGATACGCTGCGGATTTTGGGAGGTTGAAATGGCTAAGATTAAATTTATCTTAAATAATGAAATGAGAACTGTAGATGTTGAGCCCAATGAAACATTGTTAGATGTTTTACGAGACAAAATGGGAGTAAAAAGCCCCAAATGCGGTTGCGACAGGGGAGATTGCGGAGCTTGTGCTGTTATGATAGATGGTAAAAGCGTACGAAGCTGCCTGGTCTTTGCTATTGAAGTAAACGGACAGGAAGTTACGACTCTGGAAGGTATCTCACAGCCAAAACTGACAAAACTGCAGGAAGCTTTTATCCAGTTTAATTCCTTTCAGTGCGGATACTGTGCTCCCGGTGTTATCATTTCTGCTACAGAACTTCTGAATAACAATCCTCATCCCGATTTGGAAGAAATCAAGGAAGCTCTGTCAGGTAACTTATGCAGATGCACAGGCTATCAACCAATCTTTGAAGCTATTATGGATGTATCCCGCAAGAGGAAGAAATGAATAAGTATAAATTTGTCGGTAAACCGATAGTTCGCATAGATGGCAGGGAAAAGGTTTCCGGAGCTGCCATTTATGGCGATGATATAGATTTTGGACCTAACCTGTTATACGCTGAAATTGTGGAGAGTACAGAGGCTCATGCTATTATTAAGTCAATTGACACTTCTGAAGCTGAAAAGGTTGAGGGAGTATTCAAAGTATTTACAGGCAAGGATTTTCCATACAAGTTTGGTTTGTATATGAAAGACCGGTATATCTTTGCTCAGGATAAAGTACGCTTTGTGGGAGAACAGGTTGCTGCTGTTATAGGCAGAACCCCTCAGGCAGCAAAGAAAGGTGCGCAACTTGTCAAAGTTGAATACAAACCTCTTCCTGTTGTGACAAATCAAATGGATGCATTAAAGAAGGATAGTGTCCTGCTGCATCCAGACCTGGGAGAATATCCGCATGTACCGTGGTTTTTCCCTAAACCAAAAACTAACGTAGCTCACTGGCGTAAAACACGTAAAGGTGATTTGGAAAAAGGATTTAAAGAAGCAGACCTTGTATTTGAAGATGAATACTTTGTACCCAGGTATGCACATTGTGCCATTGAAACGCATGTAGCCATCGGTAAATATGACCTTGGGGGCAGACTGACCGTATGGAGTTCTTCACAATCTCCTCATACGCAGAGACACCTGTTTGCAGAAGCACTTGCTCCAATGGGGCTTACCCATAAAGATGTGAGGGTTATTGCTCCGCATGTAGGTGGAGGTTTTGGAGGCAAAGCAGGTGTAACTATGGAAATTATACCTGCAGCACTTGCCACCAAGCTCAAAGGTTATGCAGTTAAGCTGCGCTGGACTCGCCAGCAGGAATTTGTAAATACCTATCAGCGTCTGGGAGTGGTGGCTAAACTGAAAGTCGGTGTGAAGAAGGATGGAACAATCACAGCACTCGACCATAAGATTTACTGGGATGCAGGAGCATACGTGGAATACGGAGCGAATGTTGTTAATGCAGTTGGTCTTTCTGCTATCGGACCTTACCGGATTCCCAATGTATCAATTGATTCTGTATGCGTATATACCAATCTTCCTCCGGGTGGTGCATACCGTGGATTCGGTTACTCTGAAATGCTGTTTGGACTGGAATCGCATATGACGCAGATAGCTCATAAACTAGGGATGGATGAAGTCAAATTTCGTCTGAAGAATGCCATTAAAGAAGGGGATAAGACAGCTTACGGTGCTGATATGAATCCCAATGGACTGTTGGAGTGTATTGAAAAAGTAGCCAAAGAAATCGACTGGGGCAAAAAGATTGTATCAAAAGATCCGAAAAAAGCCATCGGAAAAGGTTTTTCCCTATTTTGGAAAGCGCCTGCAATGCCGCCAAATGCTTCGTCTTCTGCCTTCCTGAAGTTTAATGAAGATGCCAGCATCAACCTGATAATTTCAGGTATGGACATCGGACAGGGCTATCAGACTGTTATGGCGCAGATTGCTGCAGAAGTATTATCAGTTCCTCCTTCCAAAATCAGGGTGGAAACACCTGATACAGACAGGAATCCTTATGAATGGCAGACTGTGGCTTCACATATAACCTGGAGCAGCGGTAATGCTGTAAAGAAAGCAGCTATTGATGCCAAAGAGCAGATTCTGGCTCTGGTGGAGAGAGTTTTTGTAATTCCCAAAGACCAGCTTTATCTTGAGGATGAAGCAGTAAAATGCACAACTAGAAAGAATTTTAACCTGCCTTTAAGAGATTTTGTCGTGAATGGTATTATGACTGAAGACGGAACCTTTAAGGGCGGTCCTATCAATGCCAGAGGTATGTTCCTTCCGGAGTTTTCTTCTGCCAACAGCGACCCGGAAACCTCACAGGGCGGACATCCCAATGTACATTATACAGTTGGTGCAGGAGCTTTGATATTGGAAGTAGACAAGGATACCGGCAAGATGCATGTTATCAAAGCAGTGGAAGCTATTGATGCAGGACAGGCAATCAATCCAGACCTGATTAAAGGTCAGATTACAGGTGGGCTTTTACAGGGTTTGGCGACTGTTCTTTATGAAGATATGCGTTACGATGAAAAAGGAAAGTTACTCAATCCCAACTTTACTGATTACAAGATACCGACTGCCATGGATGTTCCTGATGAGATTGTACCTATTATTGTTGAAGTTCCCCAACCAGATGGTCCTTTCGGTGCCAGAGGTATTGGCGAACACACAATGCTGCCGGCAGCGCCTATGATTGCCAATGCTGTGGAAGATGCTATCGGTATCAGGATTAAAAGTATGCCCTTTACAGCTGAAAAAGTAGCAATGGCTATGCTGAATCTCAAAAACAAGAAAGGGAAATAGTGGTTTCGAATAAACTAAAATTGTATTATGAACTAGCCTGGATCTGGCCTATGTGGGGTGATCCGGAAACGGAATATGCAGAATACTGCAATTTTATCATATCCAAAATTAGAAGTGTTGCAAATCGTGAAATGAAAACCCTGCTTAACATAGGTTGCGGAGGGGGGAAAAATATCTATACTTTGAAGCGTTATTTCATCACAGTAGGCTTGGATTTAAGCCCTGAAATGCTCAAACATGCTTCAGAACTAAATCCTGAATGTGAATTTGTCTGTGCAGATATGAGAACATTTGATTTAAACAGTAAATTTGACGTGGTTTTTATTGACGATGCTATTACGTACATGACAACAAGGGCAGACCTTCAACAGGTTTTTAAGAGAGCGTTTGCACATCTTGAGCCCGGTGGAATTATGGTTGTCACTCCTGATGTGACTTTGGAGAGTTTTATTCAAAATTATACTCAGGTTTTTCACTCATTGAAATCTGACAAATACCCTCAAACTGAAATTGTGTATATTACTACAGATTACTCAAGTAATGCAGAATCTGAGAAATATGAAACCTCGTTTATCTATCAGATTCGAACTAACGGAAAATTGAAAATAGAAACAGAAGTCCATGAGTTTGGTTTATTCTCTTTACAAGTCTGGATAGATTTGCTGAAGAATGCAGGATATGTGATACAACAGGAATCCTATAAAGAAGGTGAGCATCAATACTCCCCCTTTATTTGCGTGAAACCAAAGTAAATCAAAGTTGGAAACTAAAGGAAAAACAATGCTTAAACCATTGGAGAACATAATAGTCCTGGATTTGACCAGAGTATTGGCAGGTCCATTTTGTACCATGGTACTCAGCGACCTGGGTGCAGAAATCATCAAGATAGAAATACCCGGGACAGGTGATGATTCACGTGCTTTCGGTCCTTTTATCGGAAGCAGAAGTCTTTATTTTCTAAGCATTAACCGAGGCAAGAAGAGCATATCCCTGAACCTGAAATCCGGGAAAGGCAAGCAGATACTCAAAGACCTGGTAAAACATGCAGATATACTTGTAGAGAATTATCGTCCCGGTACCATGGAAAAGCTGGGATTAGGATATGAAATCTTAAAAGATATAAATCCGAGGATTATCTATGCTGCTTCCAGCGGTTTCGGACATAGCGGACCTTATTCTCAGAAGCCTGCTTACGATATACTTGCTCAGGCTATGGGTGGAATCATGAGTATTACCGGCTGGCAGGGAAGTGCTCCAACCAGAGTCGGAATGTCTTTGGGAGATATAACTGCTTCACTATTTACTGCAATCGGCATTAATGCAGCGCTGTTTCAGAGGGAAAAGACAGGACTGGGACAGAAGATAGATGTTTCCATGCTGGACAGCCAGGTGGCAATCCTGGAAAATGCTTTGGTACGGTATCAGTCAGAAGGTAAAAGCCCTGAACCGTTAGGAAACAGGCATCCCACTATTACACCATTCCAGGCATACAAAGCCTCAGATGATTATTTTGTTGTAGCAATCGGCAATGACAGCTTATGGCAGACTTTCTGCAAAGCTTTGGAACGAGAAGATTTACTAAGGGATGAACGCTTTACCACAAATAAGTTAAGAACAGAAAACATCAATCCATTAAACACCATGTTGGAAGAGATATTTATAACCCAAAAAGCCGCACAATGGCTGGATTTTTTTGAACAGGTTAAGATTCCCTGTGCTTCGATTAACAACGTGGAAAAAGTAATGTCTGACCCGCAGGTTTTGGCTCGCAATATGATAGTTGAAGTTGAAGACCACATTGCCGGGAAGGTTAAAATAGCCGGTAATCCTATCAAGATGTCGTCCTTACAGGAAGATATTCACAGAGACAAAGTCCCAGAAATTGGTGAGCATAATTTTGTAATATACAGCAAATACCTGGGATTTGACAACAATAAGCTGGAAGAGTTAAAAGCTGAAGGGATAATCTAGATGTATTTCAAGACTGCTTTATTGACTGAAATCAGTATTTCTTTGCGAAATAACACTCTTGATTTGGAGCAATATATAACCGAAACATGCAAACGTATCACGCAAGTTGACAGCAAGATACATGCACTTCTACCGGAAAGGGGAAGGGCAAAGAGACTATTAGCTGAAGCTCAGGCACTGTTGGAGAAATATCCAAGTCCATCTAAGCGTCCACCATTATTCGGTGTTTTAATTGGTGTGAAGGATCTGTACAGGGTGGATGGTTTTGATACCAAAGCCGGGTCAAAGATACCACCAAAAGCTTTTACCGGCACAGAGGCATCTGTCATTACCAGGCTTAAAGAAGCTGGAGCTCTCATCCTGGGAAAAACTGTTACCACAGAATTTGCTTATTTTAACCCGGGTCCGACCAGGAATCCTAATAATCCTGATTATTCACCGGGAGGTTCATCGAGCGGTTCTGCAGCTGCTGTTGCAGCTGGATTTTGTCCTTTGGCTTTGGGTACCCAGACCATAGCTTCAATCATCAGACCTGCTGCTTATTGCGGTATTATGGGTTTCAAGCCAAGTTTCGGCAGGATATCAACTGATGGCATTTTTCCTTTTTCTCAATCAGCAGACCATGTCGGATTTTTTACCCAGGATTTACCAGGACTAGGGATTGCTGCCAGCGTTATAATAGAAGACTGGGATGCAACAGTACGTCCCCAATCCAAACCCAGAATTTTCCTGCCCTCAGATGCTTTTCTTGTACAGGCAGCATGTGATTCGTACAACCGTTTTTATAAAAAGGTCGACCTGCTTGTGAGCAGGGGTTATGAAATTGTTAACTATCCTCTTTTCAAAGAAATAAAGACTATCAACAAGTTACACAGGGAATTGATTGCAGCAGAATTTGCCAGAAATCACAAGAAATTATACAACGAATACAATGAATTATATTCCAAACCCTCCGCTGAACTTTATGAGCAAGGCAGCAAAATCACCAAATCTGCTCTGGAAGCAAATAAAGCATTACAAGAAACATATAAACAAAGCGTTAATGATATTATGCAGCGGGAAGGCGTGGACATCTGGATTTGTCCTTCCAGCACCACTTCCGCACCCAAAGGTCAATCATATACCGGAAATCCATTAATGAGCCTGCCATGGACTTTTACAGGCCTGCCATCTGTCTCTATCCCTGCCGGCAAATCTTCTCATGATATGCCACTGGGGATGCAAATAATCGGTGGAATGGGCAGAGATGAATATCTGTTACAGTTCGCTAACGAACTGCAGCAGATAATGAGTTATTGACAATGCCCAGCACAAACATTTTGCTTGACAATAATTAGCACTCTAAAATAGTGTCTGCTAATAATAACAATGATTGCAGTAATTATCACTGCTTAACTTATAAACTACAAAAATAAAAGAAATACGGGAGGTTCACTATGAAACTCAAACCCATTGAAGACCATGTGGTCGTCAAACTATCATCCGAAGCCGAAGAGAAGAAAATCGGCGGGATTATCATTCCTGATACTGCCAAAGAAAAACCACAAATGGCAAAAGTTATTGCAGTTGGCACCGACGAAGACCTGAAAAAAATTGTAAAAGTCGGTGATAAAGTTCTATTTGGTAAATATGCAGGCACAGAAATTGAATTAGATGGTGATAAGTATTTGATCTTAGCCAAGAGCGATATTCTCGCCATAGTCGAGTAGCTTATGTCACATCTCGAAGTAACTCAGGACAATTTTGATTCCCAGGTTCTTAAATCAGATTTACCCGTTTTGGTAGATTTCTGGGCACCATGGTGCGGTCCCTGTAAAGCTCTTGGTCCTGTTATGGACAAAGTAGCTGAAGAATACGAAGGCAAAATAATCGTTGCCAAACTCAATGTAGATGATGCTCCGGTTGTTGCCAGCCAGTATTCCATTATGTCAATTCCTTCTTTACTTCTGTTTGTAAAAGGCAAAGTAGTTGCACAGATAGTTGGCTTAACCACCAAAGATAAGATAAAAGAGAAGATAGACTCATTCATTTAAATTATCCTCTTTAACAACTTAGCCGTCTCAGATTTTGCTTTGAGACGGTTTTTTTATATTCAAAATTTTTATTCAATTTCCGCTTCAAATTTATTTTATTATTTTCTTTTATTACTTAAGAGCATTACGCTATCATTACGCTATCATTACGCTATTACTGCGCAATGATAGCGTAATGATAGCGTAATGATAGCGTAATGCTTAAGACAAATGATTCTGGTACTGAGTCGTCCTAAATAAGTTGACAC
>DIWV01000003.1 GCA_002435865.1 Cloacimonetes bacterium UBA6097
GTGTCAACTTATTTAGGACGACTCACTTGCCTTCTCTTCTTCCTTATTATCATTACGCTATCATTACGCTATCATTGCGCTATTAATGCGCAATGATAGCGCAATGATAGCGTAATGATAGCGCAATGCATTTAAGAATAAACTAATGTTTGTGAAGTGACATTCCCTTTTTCTTATGTATTAATCCTTTGATAATTAGATAAGTTATCTGATTTTATGTCACCCCCAAGGGGTTAAAACTGACGGTGCTATTTACCCGGGGTTGACACCCCGGGCTATTTTATACCGCCTTTCCAAGGCTAAAAGTTCACGTAAATTAACACGGTTTTTACCCTCTGGGCTGTGTTAAGAAACCTAATTCAAGGGTTAAACTGCATATAAGCAGATAAATTAGTCATGTAATGACGAAATATCATAGGCTGGGGTGTGAACCCCAGTATTGCGGTAACAACAATTCAACCCTTTACGGGTGGCATAAAATCATCTTATTTATAACAATAACCACATGTGGATAACCATGCCCGGCGAAGGATTTATCGTGATGTTGTTGCCGGGAGTTTTGAACCCGGTTTGTTATTGGAACGGAAATTTCTTGTTGACTGTATATGTCTTTTATTTATTAAAGGAATACAATACAAAATATCGAGGTAATCAATGAAAAGGCTGACTTTTGTTCTCACGATTCTGCTGATGCTGGGTGTTTCACTTATTACAGCATTGAACTATGATCCGGATTTATTTCATGCTAATACTGTCATGGTCTGTTTTAAGATGGAATCCATCGGACGCTTTGACGGCAAAATAGAATTTACCAAAGACAATGGTGTTGTCCACACCAATATGCCGACTTTAAATAAACTGGCAGAGGAATTTAATATTGTAGATTTGAGACAGGTCTATGAGTATGTGAAGTTTCCAGAGTGGAATGAAGAAGGCAAATATATGCAATGCATGTACAGGGTGATACTTGCAGATGACAAAAGGATGGACGAAGCGGTAATTGCCCTGGAAAAGGACCCCAATACACTTTATGCCGAACTGGAAGGCATTATGCGCAGCAGATTGGTTCCCAACGACCCTTTGATTACCCAACAATATGCACTCGGTCTGATGCGCTGTTACGATGCCTGGGATTACACTACAGGCGGAGCAGATATTAAAATCGGGATTTCTGATTCAGGTGTTAAATGGAATCATCCAGACCTGATGGAAAATATCTGGATTAATCCTGTGGAACTGGCAGCCGGAATGACAATAAACTGGGCAGCAGGAACTGTTTCCGGCGGAAACGGTATCGATGATGACAGCAATGGCAAGATTGATGACGTTATCGGCTGGGACTTTTTCGGTGGTGGCGATAATAATCCCTATCAGGACTTTGTGGAAAATTACCATGGAACCCATGTGGCAGGTTGTGCCGGAGCAGTTTTTAACAACAATGAAGGTGGCTCAGGCAGTTGTCCCAACATCCAGATTATAAGCTGTAAAGGCGCTTCCAATACAAGTCCGTCTTCTGGTATCTCCTATGGTTATGACCAGGCAAAATATGCTGCAGAAAATGGAGCTGATGTTGTTAATGCCTCCTGGGGAGGACAAGTTTCCAGTTTAACCGCAGCCAATCAGCAGGTAAATTACATTACAGCCATAGGCTGCTTATTTGTAGCAGCAGCAGGCAATGATAATATAGAACATGGAGCAAATTATATAGATGCACCGTCTGACTGCCCGAATGCACTTTGCGTGGCAGCTACAGACCAGAATGATGTTAAAACCGACTTCTCAGATTATGGCGCTCCTATAGATATCTGTGCACCCGGACAATCTATCCTCAGCACTATTATTGATAATAACGGTTATGCTAACGCTGACGGTACTTCCATGGCTTCACCCCTGACAGCTGGTGTGGCAGCATTGGTTAAATCTGTCAATCCCACCCTTACTGCTTACGAACTTAAACAAAGACTGATGGACACTGCTGATTATATATATATCCAGAATCCTACTTTCCAGGACCCTCCAATGCTTGGAACCGGCAGAGTAAATGCTTTTGCTGCTGCAATGTATGATAAAATTCCTTACCTCCAGGTGGACGATAATTCTATTGCTGAAGAAAACGGTGATGGTGATGGAGTTCCCAACGCCGGAGAACTCATCAGGCTTAATATTCAATTGAGTAACCTGATGGACCCATATACAGGCTTGATGTGGACTACAGCAGACAATGTTGTTGCCAAACTGCGCTGCGATATGCCCGGTGTGGTGGTAGTTGATTCCGTAGCTAATTTCGGTACCCTGGGCAGTGGCGCTTCCAACTGGAACCTGAATGATCCCTTTACCTTCCAGACTGTTTCAACATTACCCTCTGTGCCAATACCTTTCAAACTTTATCTTACTGCCAATCCTACTGCGCAGTTTCCTTATGTTGCAACCAGATATTTTGATGTAAGGCTTTCCCTTATCCAGCCCGGCTGGCCCTTAAATCTAAACGGCGCTTCCCAATCTGCTGCCTGTATAGTTAACCTTGATGCAAACTCCGACAAAGAGCTTGTTTTTGGTGACCAGGCAGGTAAAATCCATGCTGTAAAATCCAATGGTTCTGAACTGACAGGATTCCCGTATATCGCAACAGGAGCAATAATCGGTTCAGTAGCTATGGCAGATATCAATGGAGACGGACTTCAGGAAATTGTTGCTAATCTCAATAACAGCACAATTATCTGCGTCAGCCATACAGGACAACTGCTCTGGACTGCTCCGTCCGGCGGAACTTTGGTAGGTAATCCAATCATAGCCAATTTAAACATGTCCGGTCCTCCTGAAATTGTAGCTTTTACCCAATCGGGAACAATAGTAGGTCTTACTTCAACAGGTGCTGCGTACCCCAATTTCCCCATAGCAGCAGACGGAGCAAGTCTGGCACCGGGTGTTGTTGCAGATTTAAATCTGGATGGACAACTGGATATTATTGTAGCCACATTAACCTCTAAACTGCGTGCTGTTAACTCTGCAACAGGGCAAAACATACCGGGCTTTCCGGTTACTTTGGCAGGCGCTTCACGTAATCATCCCACGGTTGCCAATCTGGATGCAGATCCCAATCCTGAAATATTGATTCCCACATACTCAAACAGTCAGCTCTATGCAATTAATCACGACGGGAGCATCCATTTTCAAAAGAACATTGGTGAGCAGGTCAAATCCGGGGCTGTGGTTGCTGACGTGAATGGTGATGGTGAACAGGAAATAATGCTTGTCGCCTTTGGCGGTAATTTATACATTACTAATGAATCAGGTTTAAATATTACGGGCTTCCCCGTAAATATTGGTGAAAACGTAGAAAGCACACCAGTAATCGCTAAGTTTGATGGTGATATTATGAGCGGAATCGTATTTGGAGATGCCAATGGCAAGATACACTCATTCCGCAGCGACGGCACTGAATCACCTAATTTCCCTTATACACTGAGCGGAAATATCAAAGTATCTGCTGCTCTCGGCGATATTGATAACGATAATGACGTGGATATTTGCTTCCCCAATGATGCCGGTTTCTATGTATTGGATGTTAAGCGTCCTGCTGTAACTTATCAATGGCCAAACTTTATGTTTAACAACAGCCGCAGTGGCAACAATTACCAGGCTACTCCCGTTCAGGATAATACTACTCCGGAACTCATTACTGACCTGGCAGGGAATTACCCCAATCCCTTTAATCCTGAAACTACCATCAGCTATTCTGTTAAGAATACTTCTCCGGTTAGTATTGATATTTACAACCTGAAAGGACAGAAAGTGAAGACTCTTGTTAATGAAGACAAGGCAGCTGGTAATTATAGTATCGTCTGGAACGGAACTGATGATAATAACATCAGTGTTTCCAGCGGAGTATATTTTTATCGGATGAAGTCAGGAGAATTTACCTCAACCCGGAAAATGATGCTGATGAAATAAACTTAATGCAATAAATAAACGCCGGACTTAATGCCCGGCGTTTTTTTTATGCTAAAGATTTATTCTGATTTAAGGCTGCGTGTCATCAGGTCTGTAATTGCCTGACGGGGAGGTTTGGAGTTAAATAAAACTTCATAAACCTGTTCAGTAATTGGCATTTCAACCTGAACCTGCTTTCTGAGTTCATTAACCGAACGTGTGGTTGCCACTCCTTCTGCCACTGATTTCATAGAACCAAGAATATCAACCAGGGTTTTGCCAAGACCAATTTCATAACCGACATGCCTGTTTCTGCTATGCTGGCTGGCTGCAGTAGTAAACAAATCCCCTACTCCCGACAAACCAAGGAAAGTATCGGATTGAGCACCAAGGGCGACTCCAAGCCTTTGTATCTCTACAAGTCCTCGGGTTAGAAGCGCTCCTTTTGTATTATCACCATATCCAAGACCATCAACTATTCCTGCTGCAATAGCGATGATATTCTTTACCGCTCCGCCTATTTCCAGTCCTGTAATGTCTTCCGAACGGTATACCCTGAAGTATGGGTTGCTTAACAATTCCTGAATTGTCATCAGTAGTTTATCATCCTTTCCCGCCACAACCACCGCTGTCGGAATCTGCCGTGCTACTTCTTCTGCATGGGATGGACCGGATAAACATACAATTTTGCTTTTAAATGTATCGGGAAGTTCACTGCCCAACACTTCAGACATGCGTTTAAGTGTATGCTCTTCCACACCTTTGGCAACATTGATAATGGATTTTAACTCATGAAGTGCACATATAAAAGGAGCAGCATTCTTTACAGAAGTGCGCAGGAACTGAGAAGGAATGGCAAAAATAATGTGCCCGGTATCAGGCTGCAGGATATCTTCAAAGTTGTTGGAAAAGGTAATGTTATCTGGTAAGATAATATCTTTTAAAAGGAAAGGATTGGAATGAGTGTCTTGCAGGAGTTGGACAAATTCCTGGTTATACTCCCAGACACCTGCATGGTGTCCGTTTTCACTGAGCAGTTTGGCAAGCGCTAAACCCCATGCACCTCCACCCAGAATGGCAAATTTAGTCCCTGTCACTATTAATAAAGTCTTCTATATCGTCCAAATCGTCGTCATCAACGTCCTCATCAAGGTCATCCCACATTTCTTCGAGATCACCTACCCAATCCGGACAGAATAAAAGGTCTTCTTCATAATCCCAACCGTCAACATTGGCAAGTCCAAAACGGTCGAGAATGTCCTGTTCCCAAAAAGAATAATAAACTGTACCTTCTTTGACAGCCCAGACCAATACAGGATGTTTGTAACGTCTGATATCAACTTTTGTGTTTTCAACCAGATTAAGAAATTCTCTGAGCTTTAAAGGATCTGACTCCTGACGAAAAGTCATTTCTTACTCCTTTTCTGATTCAATAATCAGGATTTTCAGAAAGAATACCTGGCGTTTATGCCAAATCTGTTTTCACTGTATTCTTTGTATTTCCTGACGCTTGAGTATACAGCATCAACATTGCGAAAGAGATGAGAATAGTCAAGATTTATATTCCAACTTGGACCAAAATAAAAATGGATGGTACCTGTAGTAGTATTTATATTATCTGTTCTGCCAGCATGCCATGAATCAGAGCCCTGATAATAACGCTCTTCAAACCTTAAATTAATTTCAGGTCTCCATTGCACTGAAGGATATCTTTCATCCAGAGACATCTTCTTCATTAAAAGACCAAAGCTATACACATTGCTTTCATATGATGCATCTTCGGGATTGTTGATAGCTTCTTTATTATCTGTTTCATAAACCCTGTATCCGTAAGCGGCATCGAGATAGAAAGTGGGGAGTGATTGCTGCCAGCTTAATGTCCATGTATTGATATCACCGTCAAATTCAGTAAAATGCTCGTCATAAAAGTACTGTTCCAGCCTGTAATCAAGTCCAACCGTGCTTTTACTTAACGGCTTAAGCTTTAAATCAACCCGATACAGGTTTCTGTCATAGGTAAAGTCTTCCAGCTCATCAGTACCGTCTGTGTCAATATAACTGCGGATATAATTATCAGGAATATAGCCATAAAAGAAACCTATCTCTCCCAACCTGCGGAATATTTTTACGCCTGTAAGGAAACTCATTCTTTGTTTATTGGGATTCAGGATATACTGATTTACGCTGCATTGAAGCAGAGGTTGAATTCTCCACCAATGCCACTGGGTAAGGTATGCGCCGTAAAACATTGTGTTCATAACTACGTCATCGGAGTTATTAACAAATTCCAGGTCAGGATTTCCATCTTCAAATCTCTGCAGGTCATATCCTGATAGCTGGTATGCATTATCAGTATAAGTCAAACCCAGATCGATTGAACCATAAAATTCTGCACACAGTTCAGTGGAAAAACCAACTAATGCCAGCAACATGATTAAAATTATAGGTCTGAAAGATTTGAGTTTGCGGTAAGCAGCTTTTTTACTTTTGTGGTTTTTTTTACTACCTGATTTTTCACTTCCGCTACTATCAATATCTTTAGTCATGGGTAAATCCAACTCAAAATCGATAACTTCTGCATCTATTTGTTCAAGTGAATCTGTTTTTGAAATGCTCATTGTTATACCTATTTTGTTATTGTGATAACCGGTCTGGCAATAAACAGGTGATTAGTTACAGGACGTAACTCATATCTTACTATTTTGTCCTGCATGGGAAAATCTATACGTTTCCCGATAGTCAGATGTGTAATGCCTTCAGCCTTGTATGTGTTTGTCCTCTTGAGTGACAAAGCCACGGTTCTGATAAATTTACCGTCCTGGTATAGACCAAACACCGGTATCACTTTCTCTGTTAATTGTGCCCGGATAAACAAAGATAAGGTTTTGCCTTTGTTTACCTGAAAGACAAGAGGAATTGAGCTGTTGAAAGCATAATAACCGCTTTGTTTGTTTTCTTTGGTAAGTTTGTAATCCCCGGCTTTGCTGATAATCTGCAAGGCAGGTGTTTTTGGCTGTTTCACAGGCAGAGGTTTAAAAGCCCTGTAATATATGGTGTTTTTATAACTTATCAGCTCCAGTTTACTGACAGCCGGAGGTAAAGTGATTCTAACCGGTTCATAAACCTGGTAGTCTGCCGATGCTGATAATAACTTTAAATCATAGGTTATGCTTTTGTTGTTGTATTTCAGAACAAAATTAGGTTTTGATACGGCAGCTTTACTGATAGCCCTGATTTCGATAACAGTCAGGTCTTTTACATTGATTATCATGCTTTTTTCAGGAAGCGGTCTGTAAAAGTAGTAATTCCCATGATTTGATTTCAGAAGACGTTTAGTACCGGGATTATCAAAGGTTAAAGGTTTCCATTTTAGTTCTGCAGCACCTGTTATAACAGCCGCTATTATCAGTAAAAGACTTAGTATTAGTATAGATTTACGTTGGGACATTCATAACTCCACAATTATAATTCTTCTTCCGGATCAACCAGATTAGCCATAAAATGACGATCGTGTCTGTCGAAAATGATAACAGCAATTATCGCCGCCAAAAGTAAGAACAAGCAGATAGATGTAACCAAAACATTATGGATACGGCTGCTGAAGATTTTACCTTCACCAGGTTTAGGCATGTTATCCGGAGCTACAGGCAGGTCAAATTCCTTAGCCAGTCTCAGGATTCGTAAAGTGTGCAGGACAGGTACATTTTTCTTTGCAAAGAACATCATTGTACCTTGTTGCTCAAATGCTTTTTCTGCCAGTTTGCGGTTAATACCTTCGGGAATTAGTCTGGCATTAACATTACTTCCTACATTGGCAAGAGCTCCACCTATATTTACAAAAAGTTTGTATCTTTTCCCTGCCGGAAGCATTTCCTGATAAGCTTTCATTCTCAAATCAATATTATCATCAAGACTGTTTCCTGATAGCAGGGGTACATTATTTCTTTTCATTGCATCGCGCATATACAGAATACCGCTGTCAGAAAGACCGATACCAAGGTCATCCCTGCCGCCAAAAGAAGCATATGAACTGCTGAATTTTAGCAGGTTTGCTCTTTTAAGTATGGTTTCCACATCCAGCCAGGTAAAATTATCACTATTTGCTCCATACATGGCAGAACTGACGGCAGTAATGATTACAGGTTCAACATCCAGAACAGCCATAGCTGCATACAGAGCAAGATTAGCTCCCGGATTGGAGCCTGTGATACCCACAGCTACATAATCTCCTGCCTTTACTTTGGCATCCTTGAGTTTTTGGATATAAGCAGCAGCAAGGTTGGGGTTCAATGCAGTCTGTTTCTCTGATAAAACACCTCTGGAAGTAGTGATAGCACTAAGCTTGGAACCTATCAATCCGGTTTGAAAGGGATCATCTATCGGATCAAATTCTACACCTGCCAGCTTTTGGTCATTATGTATGGCTTCCAGATAACTGTTCATCAGTTTTGCAGCCTGAACTTTTTCATCAAAGAAATCTGCTTTTATATGCCTGTAACTGTTTTGTGCAATGGCAAACAGAACTATACTCAACACAAGCAACAAAACTAAGGAGCGGTTTGTTTTCAATGATGGTTTAAACATGATTAAACCTCCCCTACAAACACAACCATAAGAATAAGTCTCACCACTACAGCTGCAATTATCATGGTTGAAAGTGTTTTCATAAAGCCCTGACGCTCAAACCAGTTAGCAATAAGTCCCGGAACGATATATCCAATAGATTGCATTTGCAGGTCATAAATCGTAACATTATGAAAAATCAGGTTACGGGAAGCCCAGCCAAGGATAAAACCTATCAGTATGCTCAACACCATTCTGCGTTTTCCGAATAGAAGTGTAAACATACCGATTCCTCTTATTATTGACCAGGTTAGTAAACTGACCAATAAGGTTCCCAGGATTTGCAGGGGTTTATCCAGATAGAGGGCAATATAACCTGGTACAACAATACCACCGGCTGATGCACCGAGTAACTCAGTAAAGATTAAACTTATAATTACACCTAAGCCAACTGCTGCTTCAATCACATCAGGCTCCTTGTTTTTTATCTGATTTTTTATTTAATTTCTTGGACTGTTGCATTTTATGTTTGAAGTGAGCTACAATCTGCGCTCCGTACCAAACTGAACCGGCAATATTGCCGATACCTATGACGTGTGATTCAGTATCAGTTAATTCCAATACTTTTTTACAAATAACCTCTGGCAAGGGGTCTCCTAAAGCAACGATTTTTTCTTTTGGAATCCCTTTATGAAGTGCGTAGTGTTCCACCTTATCAGGAATATCACCGGTTAAGAAAAGGTAGGAATAATCCAGGGGCAGAACTGCGTCAACCAACTGCTGAGAACGGTAATACCTATCTGAACGGCTGTTAATCATAATGATTTTTTCCACATCTTTCAGATGACTTGTAACCATATGGATAATCTGGGCAGATGATTCGGGATCATTGGCTGCAAACACGTTATAGAAATTAACTGTTTTACCGTGGTCTGTAAATGAATATTTTTTTAAAGCTCCTGAATCCGGATGGCTGTTCTGCATTCCTTTGAGCGCAATGTCCCTGGGAATTCCCACTTCAGCACAGACAGCAAGAGCCAGTTGCAGGTTTTCTGCATGTTCTATATAGTGAAATTTGCTTAATTCTTCTTTTGTAACATCTGTCGGTTTGATTTGGAGCAATTTGGTATGATATTTATCTGCCATTTTTTTAAGCAGTCCATAGTTATCCTTTTCGCAGGTATAACAAATTCCCTTGGGCGGAAGAGTATTACTAAGGCTCATCGTTACACTTTGCACTGTCGCCCCCATCAGGTCCAGGTGGTCGGGACGGCAATTGGTAATCACACCAATAGTAGAGCGGACAAATTGCCTTTCAGTTATCCATTGGAAAATGGGATTTACTGCCATACATTCAACTACTATTGCATCAGGTTTCAACTTCACTGCATGCCTGAAAATGTATTTCTGCTCTATGATATTGGCACCCATAAGGCGGATTATTGCAGCTTCCCTGCCATCTGGCAGGATGAATCTGGGTAGTGTACCCGTTGTCTTGGCAACTGTAACCTTACCTCCGGCTCTGAGGCCTGCAGCAATCAGCCTTGTAACACTTGATTTTCCCCGTGTTCCGTTGACATGTATCCTGATGGGAATGGCGTTAACATTCCTCTGATGCCGGTAATATTCCTGTGCCCAGTTTAGTATCAAGGCTAATGTCGCCAAGATTAATACAATCATCTAATCCTCGTATTAGTGTCCATTTTAAACGATTTTCCAACTTTTTGTAACATTGAAATATTCCTGTTTTCTTGGCAAGAATTATTTTACTGCTCAAATAATCCCAAAATTGCAATATCTATTCCAATATGATGGCAGAGAATAGCTTTGTTAGTTATAATTTATTATTTCGGGCTTATAGTCTTAAATCATGACCTGGTGAATATAAGTACAAAATTCAAACCTTTACATGTTCCCCGATATTTAAAACAGCATGGATTCTCACAGCACAAATGGCTTAAGTTTGTTATAACTCTTGCGATTTATAATATTGTCGTACTGATTTAGGTCAGCAAAATCAAGCTAAGTAAGATAAGCAGCGGTTTTATATTTACACTCAGGCACATAATTCACAGACAGACAGTTAATTATCGCGTTCAATCTCTGTTTTCACACTTAATAGCATTACGGTAGCATTACGGTAGCAATACGGTANNTACCGTATTGCTACCGTAATGCTACCGTAATTCATTTAAGGAATAACTGATGCAACAAAAAATATATTGACTGTATAGTTCCTGAAAATATATAAAGTAATTAATGGTAAGATATTGTTTTCAGCGCAGATAGATTTTATTTGAGGAAAGGTGCAGCAATTGGTTGAAGGACAAATCAGACAGCTTAACTCTGTTGCAATCGCCGGGGGAAAATATGTCCTGTACTGGATGCAGCAAGCACAAAGAGCTTATGACAATCCTGCCCTCAACTTCGCAATTAACAAGGCAAATGAGCTTAAGCTTCCCCTGATTACCCTTTTTGTTATTACCAGTGAATTTCCTGATGCCAATCTCAGGCACTACACTTTTATGCTGCAGGGCATCTCAGAAACATCATCAACCCTGGCAGAACTGAATATTGAGTTCGTTATCATTGCAGGCAATATGGTGGAATCAGTCATTAATATTTCCCGTGATGCTGCATTGCTGATAACCGACAAAGGTTATCTGCGCATCCAGAGAAGCTGGAGAGCAGAGGTTGCTCAAAAGGTAAAATGCCGGATGACGGAAATTGAAAGCGATGTGATGTTTCCAGTGGAAATGGTTATGCAAAAAGAAGCCTATAATGCCAAATCTTTCCGTACACGGATTTACAGATTTTTACCTTTT
This sequence comes from Cloacimonetes bacterium UBA6097, assembly GCA_002435865.1. Taxonomy (GTDB): domain Bacteria; phylum Cloacimonadota; class Cloacimonadia; order Cloacimonadales; family Cloacimonadaceae; genus UBA5614. The sequence goes on from DIWV01000003.1 coordinate 11,319, forward strand.
TATAATATCACTCCGGAGTATCCGGTTAGGGTAAATATTAAAGCCAAACTGCATCAGGATAAACTCAGAAATACTTCATTAGCAGAAATCAATAATCTATCACATCACAATCCTGACCTTTTCACACAGACAGATACAACTGTCGCTCCCTCAAAATATTACCGTGGCGGCTACCGGGAAGCCAAGACACATTTAAGATATTTCATTGACAATATACTGGATTGTTATTTTGATAATAGAAATAATCCTGCGGTAGATTGCCAGAGTAATTTGAGTTCGTATCTGCACTTTGGCCAAATCTCTATCCGTGAATTTCTGTATGAAGTGATTCTTGCCCTGGAACTTGAACCTGAAGAGTTTTTTGAACTGGTGCTTTCCACTAGGCCGGGTCTGCATAAAGATAAGCGCATTAATGGAGCATTGGTTCTTTTTGAAGAAGCGGTTGTCAGGCGTGAACTGAGCATGAATTATTGTCATTTTAACGATGATTATGACCAGTATTATGCATTGCCTGACTGGGCAAGATTAACACTGCGGGAGCATAGTTCAGATATCAGACCTTATCTTTACGGTCCGGATGCTTTGGAACAAGCCGAGACTCATGACATTTACTGGAATGCTGCTCAGAAAGAAATGGTTACAACCGGTAAAATGCATGGGTATATGCGGATGTACTGGGGGAAAAAAATACTCGAATGGTGTCAAGACCCGGAAGATGCGTTCAGAATCGCTTTGTATCTTAACAATAAGTATGAACTTGACGGCCGTGACCCCAATGGTTTTGCCGGTGTGGCATGGTGTTTCGGTAAACATGACAGAGCCTGGTCTGTGTTTCCAGTCTTTGGAAAGGTCAGAATTATGAAAGCTGAAGGCTTGAAACGTAAATTTGATATGAATAATTACATAAACAGAATCGAACAACTGTAAATGTTGGAGGATTTGATGCGCTTACGCTATTTCATTGTATTATGCTTTCTTACACTGGGTGTTATATTGCCTTCTTTTGCTAATGAAAATACCTCGGCCAAGAGAATTATCAAAGTGGGAGGAGATTTAAACTTTCCCCCCTATGAGTTTCTTGATGAAAATCAGATTCCCAGCGGATACAATGTTGACCTCACAAATGCAATTGCCGATGCAATGGGATTTGAAGCAGAGTTTCATTTAGGCAAAATGGCAAAAGTTCAGGAATTGCTGATAAAGGGTGAGATTGATGTAATTCAGGGAATGTCTTATTCTCCTGAAAGAGCAAGCAAATTCAGATATTCCTTTCCGCACTCAGAAACCTGGCGCAGCCTGTTTGTCCGTAAAGATTCAGGTTATAAATCCATCAAAGACCTGATGGACAAAGAGATTGTCCTGCAGGAAGGTGACGTTGCCGTAGAGTATTTAAATTCTATCAGGTTTAAGGGACGAAAGTTTTTTGTCCCTTCTCAGGAAGATGCTCTCAAGTTTCTTGCAACAGGTAAATTTGAAGCTGCAATAGTGACCTCCAGATATGGGTTATATACTTTGCGTTCGCATAGACTTACAAACATTAAACCGCTGGAAGAACCTTTTGCACCCAGGTTTTATTGTTATGCAGTAAACCGCTCTAATACAATGCTGTTAAATGATTTTAATACGGGTCTAACGATTCTTAAAGAAAACGGGAAATTTGCTGAGATACAGAAAAAATGGCTGAGTGGAGATAACCTGGAAAGCATCACCAGGCGGATGTTTATCAGAAAAGTTTTATATGTTGCCATACCTTTGTTTTGTGTGATGCTGGTTGCACTGGTTTGGGTCTGGTTTCTAAGAAGACAAATAAGTAATAAGTCAAAAGACCTTCAAAATGAACTGGACGGCAGACTCAAGTACGAAAGCGAACTTAACCGGGAATATAAAATGTTTGTGAACGGTCCTGTAATAGTATATAAACTTGAGAGTGATCCCAATGTCGTATCATATATATCAGAGAATATCCGGCAGTTCGGATACGAACCCGAAGAACTGGTCCTGCGCAAGAAATCCTATACAGATATAATCTTTTCTGAAGACAGGGAAAGAGTATTGCAGCATCTGGTAATTGACCTTGAGGAAGGAAACGAATTCAGTGCCAAACAATACAGGATTTTAACGGCAAATGGTCAAATCTGCTGGGTTTTTGATTACACTTTGATTGTGCGTGACACGAGTGAAAAACCATGGTATTATGGTTACATGCTTGATATCTCGGCCCAAAAAAACCTGGAAGCAGAACTTTTGGAAGCCAAGGAAAAAGCAGAAACTGCTAATGTCGCCAAAGGACATTTCCTTTCAAATATAAGCCATGAAATCCGCACACCCTTAAATGGAATCATCGGCTTTATCCAGGTTCTGCAGAATACAAACCTTACTCCGGAACAAAAAGAATATATGGAACTAATAACTTCATCAGGTAAAACCCTGATGAAAATTGTAAATGATATCCTGGATTTTTCCAAAATGGAATCAGGAAAACTTGATTTGATTATGACAGATTTTAATCCACGCTTTATGATTGAGGACGTGATAAAAACATTTTCCGCTACTTCTACAAAACCTAATATCGACATCAGGGGCAGATTCAGCGATACTTTGCCATCAGTTATTTATGGCGATATGATGCGGCTGAGACAAATCATTATAAACCTGATGCAGAATGCGCTCAAGTTTACAGAATCAGGTTATATTGAAGTTACAGCAGATGTATATAACCAATACGAAGATGATTTGCGCCTGCTTTTCTCAGTTAAAGATACCGGCATTGGTATCGACCCCATGAAACAAAGGGATATATTTGAAAACTTTATGCAGGCAGATCCTACTCTTACAAGAAAATATGGCGGAACCGGCTTGGGATTATCCATTGTTAAAAAACTCGTTGCCTTGATGGGAGGATTTATCTGGGTGGAAAGCGAATCTAAAAAAGGTAGTAACTTTTTCTTTATCCTCAATTTCAAAACCAGGGCTACAGACCGTCCACGCTTTGAACTGCAACTTGAAGAACCTGAAATTAAACACGAACCTTTACCAAAGCTTAATGTCCTTTTAGTTGAGGATGAACCGATCAACCAACGTGTTACTTTGAAACAACTTGAGCAATGGAACCTGGATGTAAGCCTTGCTACAACTGGCAAAGAAGCTGTTGAGATATTTTTTGAGAAATCCTTTGATTGTATCCTGATGGATGTGCAAATGCCTGAAATGGATGGTGTTACTGCAACAAATATTATCCGTGAGAGAGAAAAAGAAACAGGTAAACACATTCCTATCATTGCGTTTACTGCTGCTGCTATGGCAGGTGACCGGGAAAGATTCCTTGAATCAGGGATGGATGATTATATAGCCAAACCTATCGATATTGACCAACTTTATAAAATACTCAAAGCAATAAAGCCAATTCAGGACTGATGTCTATTCGTATTAGTATTATTGCCCTGATGTTCATGCTGTGCTGCATTGCTGCTATGTCAGCAAAAAGCAGAGAAACTTATACGGTTGGTGTCAATAATCAATTCCCGCCGTATGAATTCATTAATAGTAAGGACAAAATCGTTGGTTCTAATATTGATATTCTTAAAGCATTAGCAAAAGATACAGGGTATAAATTTAAATTTGTCTGTGATGATTGGAGTATTATCCGGGATAAGTTCGATAAACAGGAAGTTCTGCTTTTATCAGGCATGATAAAAACTCCCGAACGCGCAGACAGATATCTTTTCACCATTCCCCATACTTATATCCACTATTCAATCTTTATCAGAAAAAGTGATGAAGCATTCTACAACTGGAACGATTTGAACGGAAAACAAGTACTAATAGAATCAGGAAGTGTAGTGGAGGAGATTATTCAGTCCCAGGACGTTAAAGTAACACTGCTATACACTTCCAGCTTTCAGGAAGCATTAGAAAGACTGTCTAATGGAACAGGCGATGCTGTGGTCATGCCCAAGATACAAGGTCATTATTTTATTACAGAACTTCATCTGTATAATGTGGTTGAATCCCAGACACTCGGTGAAGCTATGCCATATTGCATTGCTTTGCCATTAGGTTATGAACAGGTGCAAAACGAATTAAATCAAAGCCTTGTTAAGTTAACTAATAGTTACAGAATCAGAAACAGCCAAAACAAATGGTTCGGTATCTATAGCAGTGATGTCTCAACCCTGGAAAAGCATTCAAGGTATTATAAGATAGTTTTGGCAATTTCAGTTTTGGGTTTGATTCTAATGGCTTTTCTGATTTATAGCTTCTGGCAGCGCATGAGACAACAGAGAAAGTACCTTAAAATGCAGGTAGCAGAACGAAATAATTATGAGAAAGAATTCAATCTCAGGCATCAGCTTTTTGTTACAGGACCTATAGTTTTTCTTAAATGGAGCGATACGGGCAGAATGATGTTTGATTCAATTTCTGCCAACTTTTCTATCTTTGGATACAATCCCCTGGATTTACTAAAGGGAAGAATTCCCTACCGTAACATTATCCACCCGGACGATTTGGAAAGAGTTTTGCTGGAACGCCAACATCATCTGGAAAGAAAAGAATTCAGCTATTCACAAACATACAGGATAATTTGTCCATCAACAGAACAGGATAATCCTGAAACAGAAATTGTTAATGCCTGGCATGATAGAAATTATTTTCTCACCGATATCAACACCGTACAAATAAAATGGATTTTTGAATACACTGTAATACTGCAGGACGAAGTATCCAAAACCAACCACTTCTATGGATACATTCTGGACATTACAGGACAGAAAAGCGTTGAAAACGAGCTTTTAAAACAACATCAGGCTGCTCAGGTTGCAATCAATACAAAAGATATTTTTCTTACCAGTATTTCTGTGGAAATTAATTCTCCTCTTAATGCTCTGATTGGTTTATCCCGTAAAATCAGTAACGAAAATCTTGATGATTTACAAACCTCATGCGTTGAAACAATCACTACTTCTGCGCTACGCCTGAAACAAATTCTGCAGCAAATTCACGACTTTCTGAACATCCTTAAAGGCAGCATCGGGTCATTATCACAATGGTATGTCCTGAAACGTTTGATTGAACCTGTAATTACAGAATTCCAAATTAAAATTGCCAGCAAAAAGATAGCTTTTGAATACAACGAATTCCAACCCACAGCACTGGTTTATCTGGACGCAGATTGGTTTCAAAAGATATTGCGGATTGTGATGGATAATGCTGTCAAATTTACTGAAGAAGGCAAGATTGAGTTAACTGTCGATGTTGCCAGAAATAAGGATGCTTTGGATGAACTTGTAGTTAAAATCAGTGATACAGGTATTGGAATCCCGGAGGATAAACTCCAGATCATTATGGAACCCTTTTCTCAGGCTGATGAAACACATACACGCAGATTCGGAGGTATCGGGCTGGGACTGAGTATTGCACGCAATCTTCTGGCTCAGATGAATGGGATTATTGTTATACAAAGTACGCCTAATGTCGGAACAAATATAGAGTTACATCTCCCGATTAAAACGCGTTAGCTAAGTAATTGAAAGTAGTCTGATTATTCGGGCATATAACGGAATACTAATATCTTATCTTCTTTGCCTTCTTCCCACCAATGAAAATCATATGATTGTAAGGTTTCTATTTCAAATTTACGGGATGAATGCAGAATAACTTCTATGGGATGTTTCTTGCCTAAAAAATACTGCATAACAGGCATAGCTTTTTCAATCCATTCACCTGCAGGAGAAAGCATGCATACTACCGGTTGTTCTCCGCCAACATAAAAATAACCCCCTTCTGCCTTTAAAAGCTGTACCTTTTTATTGAGCCAGTTGAGAGATTGTTTGGTCGGTTGTAAAAACTTCCAGCCGTATGGAATCGATTGGGGAAAATAATCCGTTACGTCATCGTGAATTCTATGATGCTGATTTGTGGCAGTTGGTTTGACCGATTTGTGAGTTAAAATATAATATTCATCTATCAGCTTAAATCCGGCTTGTGTGGATATATGTATGCTTTCTTCATTGAGATAATAGGTAGAGAATTCAATATGGGTTGCTTCACCACTTCTGACAAACTGTAAAGCTGTGTCCAGAACAAGTCCTGCAAGCTTTTTACCCAAACCCTTTTTCTGATAATCCGGATGGATGCGCAGACCTTCCAGCCAGATAACCTGGTTGGGAAGGCGGGTGATTTTGGCACAACCTATTAATTTATCAACATCAAACATGCCAAGAAAACCCCCATCTTCAATCCATGCCTTTGCAACCTTACCCATATAATCACTACCGTCCCAAATGAGTTTGGCAAGGTCTTTAACAGCATATAAATCAGTCATTTCAAGTAATCTGAATTCAGGTATCATAACGCATCCCCTTTATTGAAAATACTATATTCTGTAACAAACAAATAAGTCAACGGAAAAAACAAATCAATATTCGCAAAGTGAATAAAAAATATGACCTTATCTCAAAGCAACAAAGCCAGATAAACAAATAGTTTCTATTGTATATCTAAACAGGAAATTTATTGACATAAAACCGATTGCAGCTTTATGAGGATATATTGAAAAAAAATAATTATGGGGTTTAAATGAAAATTCTTGTTCTCAATTGCGGAAGCTCGTCCATCAAATACCAGTTCATTAATATGGCTACTTCAGAAGTCATGGCAGAGGGCATTGCCGAAAAAATTGGAGAGACAATCTCTCTGTTTACATATAAAAGTGCCAAGTACACAAAAAAGAAACAGGAAATCGTTATTGATAATCACGAACAAGGTCTTGCTCTTATTCTATCATCACTGATAGATAAAACTAATGGTGTTATTACTTACTTTGGAGAAATCGATGCAGTCGGACACCGCCTTGTGCATGCCGGAGAATATTACTCAGGTGCAGTGAGAATTGATGACCACGTCGTAGAAGTAATGACTGAATGTATATCTCTTGCACCTCTGCATAATCCTGCTAATCTGGAAGGAATAGAGGCTGTGAAAAAAGAACTTCCTTCTGTCCCTCAATGCGGTGTTTTTGATACTGCTTTCCACCAGACAATGGAACCTTATGCCTATCTTTATCCTTTGCCGCTTGATTTGTACAATACATATAAGATAAGACGTTATGGATTTCACGGAACATCCCATAAGTATGTCAGTATGAAAGCTGCAGAATATCTGCAAAAAGACCTTAAGAATATGAAGATAATTACCTGTCATTTGGGTAATGGGGCTTCTATAACAGCAATTAAGAACGGTATATCAGTTGATACATCCATGGGATTTACTCCTTTGGAAGGTCTGATGATGGGTTCCCGTTGCGGTGACATCGATCCGGCAATACCCTTGCATATGATACTACAACTTGGTATGACTGTTGATGAAGTCAACACAATATTAAACAAAAAAAGCGGTATGCTGGGTTTATCACATATTTCCAACGATATGAGAATCATAGAAGAAGAAATTCTTGAAAAACAAAATCCCGTTGCAATACAAGCTTTGGATGTCTATTGTTACCGTATCAAGAAGTATATCGGAGCTTATTTTGCAGCTATGAATGGACTTGATGTCCTGATATTTACCGGTGGAGTGGGTGAAAGAATGCCCATTATGCGTGAGCAGGTCTGCCGGGATTTAGATGCCCTGGGTATAAAAATTAATCTGGAGGAAAATGCCAGATTCTCTGATGATATCCAGGCCCTCAGCGCTGTAGATTCCCAAATTACTGTTCTGAAAATCCCCACCAATGAGGAATTAATGATAGCATTGGAAACTCAGCGCATACTAACCACTTAACTGGGTAGAAGTATGACTGAAGACAATTACAAAGAACTTACCCTGGAAAAAGAAGAACGGGAAACTTTATTCCGGTGCATTTTTGAACAATCATCGGAAGGCATCCTCATCTTTCAGAAAAACGGCAAGATTATGCTGATGAACGATACTTTCTCAACAATGCTGGGGGTTCCTATCCTGGACGTAGTCGGCATACCGGTGTGGGAAATGGAACATTTGATGAAGCCTGATGTGAAAATCAGCAAGCAGTTTATCCTGGGTGAACAGCGTATTAAAGAAATCCTCAGCAAACCTCAGCCAAAACCTCTGGAAATGGAATTACAGTTTTATGACAATCATCATAAACTCCATGCTTTTAAACAAATACTAATTCAGATAACTACCCATAAAGAACCAATTTTCGCGCTGATTATGTCTGATGTTTCTGCAACAAAACACTCAGAAATAATAACAAAAATCATGCACCAGATCAGCCATGCCATCAATGTAACTGACTCTCTGGATGATTTATACAAACTTATTCATGAAGCTTTATCCCAACTTCTGGATGTTACTAATTTTTATATTGCTGAGTATGATAAAAAAAGCAATCTTATAACTTTCCCATATATGGTTGACCAGATTGCACCCGATGATTCACCTGTTGAAGCAGATAATGAGCAATCGCTTACTGCTCAATTGATTTCAGAAGCCAAGACTCTCCTGCTTAATGAAGATGATATCAAAAAAAGAACAAAAAACAAAGGAATCGGTGCTAATAGTAAGAATTGGCTCGGCGTTCCCCTGTTGATTTCAGGTGACGTTATAGGTGCATTAGTCTTGCAAAGTTATGATAAAACAGACCAGTATGACAATGAGGACAGGTTGCTTTTGGAATCGATTTCTGAACATATAGCCTATGCTTTGCAGAAAAAGCAATCCGACGAATCTATTACTGTTCTGATTCAAGCCATTGAGCAAGCCGGAGAAGGTATTATCATCTTTACACCTGAAGGTTTTATCCGCTATGTAAATACTATCTTCGAGAAAATCACCGGTTACAGTCGTAATGAACTTCTGGAAAAACCTTTTGAATTTTTACCTTTTGAGCCTAGCAACAGAGATGAGATGCAGCGTCAATGGATTAGGGTACGCAGTTCCCAACCCTGGCATGGAAAAATCGAAATGGTCCGCAAGGATAATCAGCGCATCACTCTTGATATGGTTGTTAAGCCGGTTATTGATGCTGAGGGAAAACTATCCAGCATCATAGCCAGTTGCAATGATATTACTTATCAGATTCTGCGTGACGAACAGCAGAAGCGCGTGCAGAAACTCGAGGCAATTGGACGTTTAACCGGAGGTATAGCACACGATTTTAATAATATCCTGAGTGCAATAATAGGGTATACCGAGCTTGCTACCGATGGCGTCGAAGATGATTCTGAGACAGCAAAAAATCTTACTGAAGTCTTGAAATCCGCTTCCCGGGCTAAAGAAATGATACAACACCTGATTTCTTTCAGTAAGCAGGAGGAATCAAAGACTGAAACTATTGATTTTATTGATCATGTAAAAGAAGCAGTTCGTTTTCTAAGGTCATATCTACCTCGTTCAGTGATGATTAATGAAGACTATTTAACTGAAGAAGCCACTGTTTTGGCAGTACCGGGACAGATGCATCAAATCCTTATAAACCTGGGTACCAATGCTATGCAGGCTATGCCAAACGAAAGCGGATTTATCCGTATTAGTGTTGACACTGTTGCCTTTTCCAGTAAGGATATGGTTGCTTATCCCGAATTGGAACAATGCCAGCATGTTCGCTTAAAGGTTATAGATAACGGTTCAGGCATCGACCAGGCAATCGTTGACCGGATATTTGATCCTTACTTCACTACCAAATCCTCAAGCCTGGGTACAGGACTAGGACTTGCAATAGTACACAACATTGTCCAATCCCATCATGGTGCTATCAGGGTCATCAGTGAACCCGGAAAAGGAACAACCTTTATTGTACTTTTACCGTTATATAATACAGTTTGCTGGCCACCTTCAACATTGGAAGTAATCGAGGAAAATGACTTTAACGGAAATGAACATATTATGTTTGTTGACGATGAGCCTATGCTGGTAAATGTTTTTTGCCAGGGACTCATTAAACTTGGGTATAAAGCTAAAGGATTTACAGACCCAAGGAAAGCCCTGGATTATTTTATCAACAACCGCGATGCGGTTGACCTTGTTGTGACAGATACTACTATGCCATTCATAAACGGAATTGAACTGTCTGTAAATATGCTGGAGCGCAAACCGGAACTGCCGATTATTCTTTGCACCGGTTTTACTACATTGATTTCTGCTGATGAAGCAGCTAAAAAAGGTATCCGTGATTTTATTATGAAGCCATATTCCACAAAAGATCTGGCTGCAAGAATCCGACACCTGATTGATGATAAAGATTGATGTGTGAATTAATTTTATGAGAATAGACCTGTTGCTAAACAAACTTTGTCTGACCAAAACACGCAGCATCGCCAAAAATGCCTGCGATAAAAATTTAGTCTGGTTGAACGGGAAACATGCCAAAGCCAGTCATGAAGTAAAGGCAGGGGATTTGATCCGTTTTGACCTATATAGCTTTAAGCATGAGATTGAGATTCTGGAAATTCCTGCCGGCAATGTTGCTAAAAAAGACCTTTCTAAATATTATAGACTTCTGGATAAATCCGCCATAGAGTAAACAGAGTTTTGACCTTAAGATTAAAAATAATTCTCACTTTTTTGCTCCTGATATTTGCAGCTTCAGTTTATTCAGTTGATTGGCAAACATGGAGATACGGAGACATCAGAGTCTGGTCTGCCCCAAAAGACACTGCCTATGCTAATATTATCGTAAAAAGACTTCACCAAAGGATTAACGCTTTCCAGATTCAGTTGGGAGTCTATCCGGTCAAGCCCCTGATTATCAAAATCCTTCCCAACCGAAAGGAATACAGTTTGCTTACATCAGGCAAGGGTAAGCTTGTAGAATCCAGTGAAGCTTTTTATTCACCAGCTGAACAAATCATATATGTTCGTAGCCCCGACCAGATTTCCCTGGAAAGTTATGACAATGTGCTCATGCATGAGTATATCCACTGGTTTCTGGATGAGACGTTGAGCAATGTTCCCCTATGGTTTCATGAGGGTATGGCTTTTTATTTTTCGGGACAATTCGGCTTTCAGGCTTATTATGATTTTACACGCTACAGGTTCATGGGATACCACATTTCCCTGAATGAAATGGCGGAAAACTATCCTGCAGATAAAAGCTACTGGAATATGTTTTATCTCACCTCAGCTTTTGCCATCAGTAACCTGGAATCTAATAGAAATGTCCAGTGGCAGGAATTCTGGAACTCTGTTGGTTTCATATACAACCGTTCAAGTATCACACAATCTACAAAGAGTGATTTTATCAAAGTGTTCAATGCAGCATATCATATGTCTTTGTATGCTTACAGCAAAGACTATGACAAAGTACTCAGAAGATATGGATGGCAATTTCCATTTGTTGGTATTAATGTTATTATATTTGCTCTGTTACCTTTTGTGATAATTGCAGCCTGGCTCAAAAACCGCAGAAAAATGAAGGCATTACCTGAATCTGAAGAAGATATAACAGAAGAAGATCAAACTGCTGAAGAGGAAACTCAATCCCAAAAAACCGAAACTGATTTTATAAAGTAATTATCTCTCTTAATGTGGTCCATTCTACCCAAATATTTTTGTTTGCTTTTTTTGTATTCTGAATTAAACTTAATATAAATGGTGAATTTATTACCTAATTTATTTATTAACCGTCAACTATGTTCGTAAAAAACAAACTTGACAATAGATTGACAAAAATGTTTATGGAACTAAGTCGTTTACGACAAAGACATAGAAATGTTGTCATAAACTTAACAACACACAACGAAGTCATTTCGGATGGATAAAACTTTAGTGTAGGCTTTATAAAGTTTTTGAAGATTAAATAAAGGATTCCCTAATGTTAAAATGGATTATTTTACGGGATGATTATCAATAAAAGGAGCAATGAGCTAATGAAAAGCAGAATATACCAAATATTAACCGATGCCGCAGACTTTAAGGTTATCTTTTTTGGTTGTAACCATATAGATATGTTCTATAATGGATTGGAAGGATTCAGACGCTTAATCTATAAGAAAAATCCTAACCGACCTGAACCCAAGAAACCGGATTATCCGATTGTACATGAAACCTTTGTTGCTGCAGGCAAGAATTACGAAGAAATATATTCAACCTGGATGAGTCAGTTGCTGGCGTTTACTCAAAAACACCATTATCTTCCGCTTGCAGTTGATACAATTAAACTGGATGATAAATCCCTTGAACTTCAGGCATCTTTCCGCGTTGCAATGAAAAGAGATAAACCTAATGTTCCTCTTAAAGCTGTAACAAGACAACCTGCAAAACTTGAAAAAGTAAAATCAGGATATCAAATTACGATTACATTTGATGTATAGATAGATTACAACTTAACCTTTCTTAATAAATTGGCGTTGGTGACAACCGTAACTGAGCTTGTTGCCATCGCCATTTCTGCAATTATCGGATGCAATAATCCCATTACTGCCAAAGGAATGGCAACTAAATTATAAAAGAAGGCCCAAAACAGATTCTGTTTAATCTTTGTAAAAGTTGCTTTGGATAATTTAATGGCTGTAATCAGATGCTCAAGTTCACTTCTGACGATTGTTATATCTGCTGCTTCCATGGCAATATCTGTACCCTGCCCCATTGCTATACCAATATCAGCCTGTTTCAATGCAGGCGCATCATTAATTCCGTCACCCACCATTGCGACCGCACCTAATTGTGATTGCAGATTACGGATTTGAATAGCCTTGTCTTCAGGCAGCACATTTGCCAGGACACGCTCAATACCACATTGCTTTGCAATTGCTTGTGCCACAGTTTCATTGTCTCCACTCAGCATGACAGACATGATACCCATCTTTCTTAATTCTTTGACTACAGATGCTGCTTCCGGTTTTACAGTATCAGCAACCAACAAACAACCCAATAGACGTACTTTATCCGCAAGAAAAACTCTGGTAGCATAGCTAAACTGAGCCAAAGGCATATCTTTGACTATTGCTTTGATATCAAGTCCCTGCTCAATTATAAAATCTTCACTGCCGGCAAAATACATGTTATTTTCAATCTCTGCCTGAATGCCTTTACCGGGAGTTGATTTGAAGTTTTGTATCGGGTATAAGTCCATGCTCAACGCTTTGGCAGATTTGACAATCGCCTGTGAAATAGGATGCTCAGAGCCGGATTCCAGAGATGCGCTCAGCTTTAGTAACTCATTTTCAGGAATACCAACAGGAATTTGCTTTACTAATTCAGGTTTGCCATAAGTCAATGTTCCCGTTTTGTCAAAGACCATAACTTTTATGTCTTTCATTCGTTGTAAAGCTTCTCCGCTTCTGATCAGAATGCCTTTACCTGCACCTATCCCGCTGCCCACCATCAAAGCTGTGGGAGTAGCCAGTCCCAAAGCACAGGGACAAGCAATTACCAGTACGGCAATTGTCGCCATAATAGCAGCTCCAAGCCTGTCTTGTATGATCACTGACCAGGGTATGTATTTTCCAAAAATCTCACTAATCTGCAGGATTTTATCAGGAAACATAAACCAGGTAAAGAATGTAAGTCCTGCTAATACCATCACAATAGGAACAAAAACTCCTGTGACTTTATCTGCCAGAACCTGGATGGGTACCTTGGAATGCTGTGCATCTTTTACCAGCTTTACTATCTGTGCCAGGAATGTATCTTTGCCAATCAAGGTGGCTCTGATAATCAGCCTTCCTTCCTGGTTAACAGTAGCGCCAATTACAGCATCTCCCTCTTTTCTGGTTGCAGGCATAGCTTCACCGGTAGCCATAGACTCATCAACACTGGAGATTCCTTCAGTTACAATACCATCTGTAGGTATTTTGCTTCCCGGTTTTACTATCAGGAGGTCACCTACTTTTATCTTATATACAGGAATTTCAAATTCTGTATCATCTTTCCATAAAATTGCTGTTTTAGCACCAAGATTCATCAATTTGCGGATCGCTTCACTGGCTTTCCCCTTGGCCCTGCTTTCCAGGTACCGTCCGGTCAGGTGAAAAGCAATAATCATGGCTGCTATTCCGCTGAAATCTGCCAGTTTGATGAATAAGGATAAAGGACCTGTAACAACTGCTGCGATAGTACCAAGTGCAATCAGGACATCCATATTGGCAGAACCGTGCCTGACTGATTTGAAAGCCGAAATGTAAACCTGATGAGCAGGAATCAACATTGTTGCCAAAGACAACCCTGTCATAACAAGAACATTGAGAATATGAGAAGAAAACAGCATCCTGCCGTAGAGCATGTGGGGAAACATAATTGCCATTACGACCAAAGTCAGTGCCCAGCCAGTTATCATACGCCTATAGGCAGTCTTCTGAGCTTTTACGTAGATATCTTCCTGTTCTGTCTCGTCTTCAGGCGAAGGGATGTCTCTTACTTTATACCCTGTATTGGAAATTACTTCTTTTAGCTGTTCAAGAGTTACTGATTTGTCTTCAAACTCAATTGATGCTTCTTCCAAAGGAAGATTAACATTGGCAGAAGAGACACCCTTTGTTTTAACCAGAGCTTTTTCCACTGCAGCGCTGCAGCTTGCACAATGCATCCCGTCTATTCCGAGATTTATAATTTGTTTCATAATCTTTCGCCTTAACTGAAATTATCTTTATATATAAAATAATGCATTATGTGTATTCAGACAAAGCTTATATAAGGGCTTTAGAGCAGAATATCCTTTTTACCTGTCTGCTGCCACAGGATTCCGCCAATAATCAGAACTAAACCTGCAATAGTAGATAAAGCTATTGTTTCTCCCAAAATCCGGTTTATGAACAACAGGGAAATAAAAGGAGTAATAAAGATAAGATTGGTCACCCTGGCAGTGCTCTTTGCCCTTTGCAAAGCCATTAACCAAAGAATAAATGTTATACCCATTTCAAAGACACCTACATACGCAGAGCTGACAAGAGCATATTTATTGGGAAATTCTGCTTGTCCCATAGCATAAGCATAAATGAAAACATACATGTAGCCAAAGATAAAAATCCAAAACAGCTTTACCACTTCATCGCGTTTATCCCTGACGTTAAATATCCAGAATATTGCCCAGATTAAAGTTGAAGACAAAGCCAAGATAACACCCACGGGTTCTTTGAAACTCATCGTGCTAAAATCACCCCTGAAAGCGATTATTACTGCTCCGCAGAAACTAACAAGCACACCGCTTAGGTCTCGAAACCGGGGCTTTTGTTTCAGAAGCGGAATTGCCAGCAGAGCCAACATTATTGCCCAAATGTAATTTAACGCCTGTGCTTCCTGAGCAGGCAGCCTGTCATACGCTTCAAGTAAAACAGAATAGTAGAGAAAGGGATTAAGAAAACCCAGTATGGCTGACCTGATTAAATCTCTGCGTGTTCCTTGTGTAAGTAAACCTGTCTTTTTCTGCAGCAGGATTACTATAAAGATAACTATTGCCGAGAAGAAACTGGCATTCAGGAGCAATTGGATAGGATTCTGGTATCTCAGGCTTATCTTAAAAGCTGTTGATATTGTTGACCAGAATACTATGGCAAGGCCTGCAAACAAATAACCGGAATATTGTTTCTTTCTGTCAGATTCACTTTTCATATATCCTCATCCAAGATAACACCTAATTCCATTCACAATTTCCTGTCAATCTAAGGAGGGCGCATCTCTAAAATATTTATTGACATCAATATACTCAGGCAGGATAATGTGTATACTAAAATTAGGCAGGTAACAGGCAGTGAATATTTTAAGAAAGGAAATCCGTTGGATTAGATTATTACTTACAGTTATAGCACTTCCGATTATCGTTATAATCCTTAAGGAGTTAAAATCAATTTTTATTCCTCTTATCTTTGCCATTTTCCTTAGTTTTGTTTTTGCTCCTCTCATTACTTTTTTAACAAAAAAGAAAGTGCCAATGGGCATAATCATTGTTTTGATGTTTGTTATCATCCTGATGTTCTTTGCCTTAGTAGGAGGCATTTTTTATGCTGCCTTCGATTCTTTCATGGCAGAGTTCCCCATCTATCAGCAGAAGCTTACAGCCTTAACCGAGCAAACTCTTGCTTATCTGCAGAATATTGCCAACAGAGTTGACATAGCTCTTTCGGGGCTTTTTAAGCTTGATGCCACTAATCTCTTTGCAGGTAGTGATTTTTCCTTAACCAGGATGATTTCAGGCACCATGGGCTCATTTGTAGATTTTGGAGTCAATTTGTTCTTAACGATGTTTTTCCTGATGTTTATCGTTGCAGGAACAGGTAAACTTGAACACAGAGTGCAAAAAGTCCTGACTGAAGACCACAAACAAAGAACCCTGAGCACCATTACAAATATCCAATCCCAGATCCAGAAGTATCTGTTTAATAAAACACTGATAAGTTTGGGTACGGCTGTAACAGGTATGCTGTTTATGCTGATTTTCCGGGTTGATTTTGTGATTATTACAGGCATCATGCTTTTTACCTTAAACTTCATTCCCAATATTGGATCTATCATAGCTTCATCTTTCCCGATAATGATAAGCCTTTTAAGCTATGGATTTGGTTGGAGGTCTGTAGGTATGATGATAACAATCATCATGACTCAGATGGTTTGGGCTAATATCATTGAGCCCAAATTAATGGGAGAAAGGCTTAATCTTACTCCGATTATGGTGTTAATTTCTTTGGTTTTCTGGGGCTGGGTCTGGGGTATCGTCGGAATGGTCGTGGCAGTACCAATTACTTCTGCCATCAATATAATTATAAAGCAGTTGGACGAAGATAATATAATTTCTGCTGTTATCAGCGGTTCTTAAAGTTAATCTTCTTCTTTTTCCAGGAGTGATTCGATTAGTTTGGTTGCTGCGAGTAGGTCTTTAACCACAAAATCGGGTTTGATTTCCCAATTCTGCATCTCTTCCGTAAAAGCTTTCTCACCATTGCCGCTGCGAACCAGGATTGTTTTCATACCTGCATTTTTGCCAAAGCCTATATCAGAATAGCGGTCTCCTATCATAAAGCTGTGCTCCGGTCTGAAATGAAAATCATTAAGCGCTTGTTTAAACATGCCTATTCCGGGTTTACGGTCTTCATGCACAATATTATAAGGCTCTACAACCCCATCATAATAATAAGGTGAATAGTATACTTTATCCAGATAAGCGTCTTCTTCTGCCAGCAAATCCTGAGCTTTTTGCATAACGCTTAACATCTGTTCCATTGTTATATAACCCCTGGCAACTCCACCCTGATTAGTAACCAGTATTACATAATAGCCAAGCTCTTTAAGTAGTTTTATGCAGTCTGCTGCATAGGGATAAAGTGTGTATTTATCAGGATCATTCAGATATCCGTATTCATCCGGACTGATTGTGCCGTCTCTATCCAGAAAGATGGCAGCGGGATACTTCAGTTTACTCATTTTCTATCTCTTTTTTGTTTAATATCTTTTATTGTCACGGGTCTGGAATTTAAGTGCATCAGGTAGGTTCACATTAAAGAACACAATCCTGTAATCCCAATAATCCGTACGTCTTGTATAGCTGATATTCAGTTTCCAGCAATGCAGGGAGCGGCTGATATCAAATGACTGCGAGAGCATTTCGCTCTTTGTCACATTGTAATAATTGGTATAACTTAGCGACCAGTTTGTCGTAACCTTGATATTGGCATTCATCCTGAGGTTATTATTTGTGGGGTGGATGATGTTTTTATCAGTATTCATATCCTGCGAAATACTCAAACTCCAATTCTCGTCTTTTCCTGCGACCGGCTGAACTTCTGTAATTGTACCCAATGTATCGGCAGGATTAAGGTAAGCAGAGAAGTTTTCATTGGTCTTGCGCGGGAAGTAATTAATATAGGAAGCACTGCCTGAGATATTGATAGTATGCGAAAAATACTGGCTTTGTGTTTTCCAGTTCAGCCAATGCAGCAGATAAGGATTTTGCGTAATGTTATAGCTGGCAGAATAACCCACCTTAAGAAATCCCGGATTAAATTCTGCAGGACGGAAAGCAAAGCTGTGAGTAAAATTACCAACTTTGCGTTCTTCTTTTTCCAGGTTTATTCCTGTCCTTGATGTCCATGAAAAAATATCATTCAGTTTACGTTCTTTTTTATCGGCAGTTTCCCTTAATTTCATCTGCCATCGCTGGTCCACTCCCAGGCTGATAAACCTGGATTTCAGACCTGAGTTCAATCCTATACCGCCGAAGTAATAGAACTTATCGTTGTCAGGAAATCCCGGACTGTAGCTGAAAGAAGCAGAAGGCGTGATAATGTGCCTGATGGTGGAGATATAGAATTGGGGAATGTTTTTTATACCATAAATAGTAAAATTAGCGCTGGTACTGGTGGAATAGTCACTTCCGCGAACCCATTTCACATCGTTCCTGTCCCTGTCCATCCAGGCTTCGCTATAGTTTAGAGCTTGAGTCAGGTTCAACCAACCCAGTGCCTTATAGTTGTAATTCAGACCCATGAAATGCTTCATACCCAGATGATGTTCATTCAGAAAACCGGTTCCTGCTTCATTCATAGTATTATCCCAGATAATGTCCTGCAGGTTTCTTTTTTCTTCTCTCAGGTAACCTGTGTGGTCGAGCCTTACGTTGTAGCTGTAGTTAAAGTTTGTCCACCAGTTGGTTTTCCTGGAAGTGCTCTCTTTGGATGTAAAAATTTCATACACAGGACGCGAAGGCAGGGAATATGTAGCAGAAGGCAGGCTAACACTTGCGGTGTTATTAATCAGGTCTTCTGAATAAGTGGCTCCCACATTCAGATAAGAACTAAGGACAGGTCTGCGGTAAGAAAGTGAAGATGTGACCTGCTGCGCCAGTGCTTCGTTAATATCAGTACTGGTTTCCCATATACGTTTATTGCTTACATAATCTATATTGGCATCAAAAGTGGCTTTCTCACCCAGTTCGTGATGATGGTTGCCACGGATAAAATAGTCGTTTGTAGTGGTAACGTCGGATATCCTTTTCTGGAATGATGTGTTAAAATTTCCGCTATAAAGGTATCTTTTGGTATATCTGGTCTCCAGGTTTGCCATCCAGCCGGTTTTCTCCATCAAATCCATTCCGACGGTAACATCAGCATAATCTTTATAGGGAATAAAGAAAGCAATATCACGAACGAATTTACCATCTATGGTGTTGTAACCCGGCTCTGGAATCAGGAATCCCATCTGCCGGCCTCGTTTAATAGAAAATGTCATGAATGGGAAGTAGAATATCGGCATGTGATTTACATAGGCAATGACTGGTTTGCCGACGATTTTGTCGCCTCTGTACATACGCATTTTCTTTGACCAGAACCAAAAATCCGGTTCAGGATCCTCACATGTGGTAAATCTGCCCCCATCTACATCATAGATATTAGTGTCTACCTTGCGGACTTCATCCCCGTAGTAATACCCTTTTTCCATTTTACTGGCTGTGTTATACATGATTCCGGTCTGGGAATTGACATCATAATATACCTGTTTGCCAATCATCACCTGGTCTTTATCCTGCAGAACCGTCCTTCCTGTGGAAAAAGCACGGTCTTTTTTTAAATCTATCTGTAAACTATCTGCTAAAATTGTGGAAGTCTGGTACTCAATGGATGTGTTGCCATACAGGTAAATCTGCTCGGTGTCATAATTATAATAGATGCTGTCTGCCACATATGCCAGGGAATCAATCTTTACTGATGGTACTTTGAGAGTATCTGCGATTGAAATGGATGTTTGGATTGTATCCTGTCCCGCAGGAAGAGTGATTTTATCGTCTTGTAACGGTGGTGTAACAGCCGGAGTGGGGACATTGTCCTCACCCCAAAGAGGTAAACTGCCGGACAGCAGCATAACTGCACCCAGCAGAAAAACTAAGACTTTGTTACTTACTTTCATTACAATACAATAACTGCACTTTTCCTTTTTTTAACCTTTCATCATGTATAGGTCAAGATGTCAAGTTATTCGTCTTTCCCTTTCTTGTTTCTTTTTGACTTGATGTATAATGATCGATTAAGATTCGTAAATGTTTATGATATATAATATAAACTGAAAATTGGTTAATATCTAATTTACAAATTAATCAAGATGTTATACATATACAAAAATAAAAATTATCTTGACAAACATACTGTATTAAAACATGAATGAAATAGTTGAAGATACTTTGCTAGACACAGATTTTTTTTATTAACTATGTAGGGTAGTTATCTCATATCTCTCTATGAGCAGATTAGTGAATTATAAGCAGTTGCTTGATTCAAGTAACAAGCTATCAAAAAGGAGGAAAAGATGAAAAAACTAGTGTTAATCGGAGCAGTTCTGCTACTTATGAGTATTTTATTTGCAGTAGATTATGCTCCCGGTAATGTCGTGTTCAAATCCGATGAAGCAATTAAGGTCGTTAAAACTGAACCTTACTTGGAAACAGATCGAATTTGGTTTAACAGTTTAATATCTCAATTTAGTATTTCGAATCTTACTTTTTTAAGCGAAGAGCTTGTCCCAGATGAATATCAATCTGACAGGCTTTATTATTTGGCTATATTTGACACAATAAACTCAGTTAGTGATGCTATAGACATTTTTAATCTTGAAAACCATATCTTCTGGTCCGAACCAAATTATCTTGGTCAGTTTGATATTTTATCGAATGATGAATATGCAGGTATCCAATGGAATCTTGACAGAATAAACCTTCAAAATGTTTGGAATTTACCTATTCAGGAATTTGGAGATCCTGAGATTATTGTTGCTGTATTAGATTCAGGAGTTGATTTGGGTCTAAATAATTATCCTTTTCCCCATCCAGACTTGAATCTAAACTTATGGCTGGATAACCATGGATATTATGGGTGGAATCCGAATGCATTATACGGAAATGATGGTGGCCCATGGTTAGACTTAAATGAGCATATCCCACAAGACAAATTAGGACATGGAACGGCAGTATCAGGAGTTATAGCTGCATCAAACAATAATATTATTGGTATTTCTAGCATTGCGGGCGGTTGGGAAAACCAGAGCGGTTGCAGAATTATGCCCGTAGAAATTGGGGACGCTCGCGGTATCAACGAAGTATCAGTGTATAGAGGTCTTTTGTACGCATACAGACATCAAGCAAGTGTAATTAACATGAGTTTCCATTTAGAAAGTGAAAGTAATTTGGTTTATAGCGCAATAAGCGATATATACAATAACCATTACAATTATCCAATTCATCCAATTATGGTCGTTTCAGCGGGGAATGATTATACTTAATTCATCAATTATCCCACTTGCTATGATGAAGTAATAAGTGTTGCAGCAACCGATCCGCAAGATAACAGAGCTTTTTTTTCGACTTACTCCAGATTTGTTGATGTTTGTGCCCCAGGGGGTAGCTCGTATTTGTTTTATTCTTCTCCATAAGATGATATTAAGATAACTACACCACAAGACAATCAATTTGCATATCATTTTCTCAATTCTTGGTCATCATATTATCACCAGAGCAGTGGAACATCTTTTGCGGCTCCTCACGTTGCGGGACTTATTGCCTAAAACTAAGTTATAATAGACATAATAATATTACAGAAAGTAATGAAGAGTTAAGAAATAGAGTTTTGGGTTCTGTAGATGATATTTATAATAATAATAATTTGCAATATGCAGGATTAATAGGATCAGGCAGAATTAATGCATATAAATGTCTTAGTGATAGTCCCCATCCATTCGTTTATTTAAACAAAGAAGAATTTATTGACTTAGCAACTAATGAATCAAGTGAGATTTTATATACTAATTCAGACTACAGGATAAATATTGAGTTAAAGAATGTATGGCTTCACGCTAACAATATTAGAGGGACGATTACTACAGATGATCCTTTTATATCTTTTAATACTGAAAATATCGATTGGGGAGATATTGATACTTCTTGTATTCAATCAAATGTAAGCGAAGTAATAGTTGAAATCATGGGCGGATACACTAGAACTGTAGAGTTTGAACTCAATATTTGGGGAGATAACTTTCCTCAAAAAACTTACATATTACCTGTGCAGATAAATGATACTGTTGCTTCAACAAATTTGACATTAGACCTTAACCCAGATGAAAAGATTAATCGGTATAACGTATGTAAAGACATCGACCATGATGGGATTGATGAGATTATTGTATCATCAGATTTAGGAAGAGTATTTATTATTGACGACAACAACTATGTATTTACTGAAACAAATAGAATTATGAAATGCGTTCCTACAGTTGCTGATATTGATTCTGAAGGGAACTTTGAGATCATTGCAGGAACATTTGAAAATTCTTTGAATAACTTCATATATGTATGGGATAACAATCTTAATCTTGAGTACCAATTTACAATACAAAATAGAGTTACAAATATAACAGTTTCCGATGTGAATGGAGATACGAAACCTGATATCATCGCTACAATTCAGCAAACAAGTGATTTTCAGGGAATAAACGGATTTGCTATCATCGATATAACGACTCAGTCTATTCATACATTTAGTACTAATTACTTTGTTCAGCACAATGTATCAGTCAGTGATGTAGATAACGATGGAGTAGAAGAAGTTATTTTGATTATAAAAGATGAACTAAGCTTCCAAACTAATTATGCTATACAAGTATACGATGTTTCGAATACTTTTAACATAACTCAAACATATTTTGTTGAAGAAGTAAATACTTCACTATCTACAGTTTTATGTGGACCATTAGTGTTTGATATAAATGAAGATGGAATTGATGAATTCATTTTTTCAATAATGCAAGATAACCAAGAAATTGTAAAAGTGTATCAATATGGGAATAATCAGATATTGTGGCAATACGAAATACCTCTAGCCTTATGGCGAGTTCCCCTTTCAAGAAATATTGTTATTGGAGATTTTTCTCAAGCATCTCCTGGATACGAAATTATGTTATTTACACAAAGATGGGTAGTTTTAAGCAATCAAGGCGATGTTATACTAAATGAAAATGGAGTATTTGGTCATTATCAATACTTCCCATTGATTTTTGATAGTAATAATGATAATATATGCGAAATTTATTTAATTCAGGACTCCGGTTACTTTTTATTAGATCAAGATATGCAATCATATAATACTTTAACTTTCGGAGATGCATATAATCGCAATTTTGATGGCGCTTCGTTAATTCAATCACCCGAAGGTAATTCCATATGCCTTACTTCAACATTCGGGCAAGTGTATTTTATTGCACAACCATATAATGCCAATATCGCTCCTGTCTATAAACAGCATATGAATAATCCAATGCATACAGGTAAGCACAATCTGTTAGTTCCACAAGTAATCTCAAACTATTTTGATTTAAAACATGACGTTTATTTAGAAAGAGATGTGGAAATATCTAGAGATGGAACTCTTATCTGCAATAATGGTATAAAAATCAATATAGATCCGAATATAATCATCAGAATTTATGGTGAAATGATATGTACTGGAATGACAAGCTCTGAAGTATGTTTTCGGGGTTTCTGCCAAAGTTCAGTTCCTAATTATTGGTGTGGGATAGAATTTTATAACGAAAGTACTTCAACCATAGAATATGCTCATATTAAAAATGCTTACATAGGTATCAATTACATTGATTTTGGAAATCATCATTTGTTAAAGAGTAAATTTACTAACAATACAACAGGAATTGGAGTCTTTAATAGCGCTCCCATTTTTTATGAAAATACCATCTATAGTAATCAGGGGACAGGTATTATGGTAGACCATAATGCAACTCCTTTCATGAATTTTGAACCACAAGAAGTGTGTGGAACTAACGCCATTTACAACAACGATATTGGCATTAATGTCTCGCAATCCACTCCAGTGTTGAAGGAAGGACATAATGACTTCAATAACGTTTCCTGGAATATTAGAATTCAGGATAATAGTACATTCTCAGCACAAAAAAACTGGTGGGGTTCTGATCAGTTTGAGGATATTGTTAATAAATTTAATCAACCTGATCTTATAGCATTTGATCCTTGGGACGCTAATGCAAATACTTTAACTTTTGATCCTAATGAAATTTTAGAAATTGCCATGCATCATTTTCTGCATGATGAATATCCCCAAGCTATACCCTTATTTCACCAAATTCTAGATGATCCTCTAGAATCGGATGCAGATTATATTTCTATAAAGTCTCTTTTAACATGCTACGAGAAAATTGATAGCCTTGCAACATACAAGATATTTGTAGAGCAAAAAATATCAGGAGTTTTGACTGAAACAATGAGAAAATGTTATGAAGAGATATTAGCATTGATGAATAGGCTACTGGAAGAATATAATAATGCTATTACATATTATGAATCAATTCTTGATACTAACCTTAGTTTTGCAGA
Source organism: Cloacimonetes bacterium UBA6097 (assembly GCA_002435865.1). GTDB lineage: Bacteria > Cloacimonadota > Cloacimonadia > Cloacimonadales > Cloacimonadaceae > UBA5614. The sequence goes on from DIWV01000003.1 coordinate 35,614, forward strand.
TTCATGTTATGCTGTAATAGACTTGGGTAACACTTATCTTGAATCCAATAATAAGGCTATAGGGAGATATTTAAAATATAGGCCAAAATCTTCATCAGAGAATATAAGAAACACCAGGAACCTGCTCTCACAATTACATGCAATTTCTGAACTAAGTTATAATAATGTGCCACAATTGAAATTAACTCTTTTGCAGAATTATCCTAATCCATTTAATCCAACTACAATTATTGGTTTCGTCTTGCCAAAAGATGAAATAGTGGATCTATCAATTTATAATCTTAAGGGGCAGAAAGTTAAAACTTTGATTAATGAAAAAATGAAAAAAGGTAACAATAAGATTGTGTGGGATGGAAAAGATTCATCTAATAACAATGTAAGTTCAGGTGTGTACTTTTATAAGCTCACTTCCAATAAATCAAGTATTGTAAAAAAGTGCTTGCTCTTAAAGTAATTAAACAAAATGTTGGGATTGGAGTAACATCCAATCCCAACTTCTATTTATTTTTTTTATACGTTAATTAAGGGGTACATATGAAATTTCTTTTAGTACTTATATCAATACTATGCTATTTTACATTATACAGCCAACCGGTTGATGTTGATTCCTTAGCCAGCATCCAAGAGTTGGAAGGAGATATAATGTTAGATCAGAATGGTAATATTGTGTTTATTGGTCATGATATATCAAATTATCACATAGGAGATGGTTATAATGGAATATTTATGACTAGATATACAACTATAAGTTATATCTCTTTCCCAATTCCATCTTTTCTCATATCAACTGCTGTAAATAGAGTAGACCTGTATTTAAAATTGTATAGTTGTATGGGTGATAATGTCCTAAATTCTTATCCCGTATTCCAACTACCCACAGCTAATGTCTTACCATCGTTTATGCTGACACACATTGATTATGGATTCAGTCTTGATCAATATGATGTAAACTCACAAGTTTTACATCCTTCTATGGTCTTTGTAGATTTAGATTCTTTCTCTATAGGATGGCATAGTATAGACATCACAGATTATGTCAGAAATGATATTCAGTGTCATAGAGTTTATTCTCAATATAAACTAACTCTTCAATATCAGAATGTTTTATCTGATTGGGATTATTACGATGACAGAATATATGCTCAGTCATCATGTGCATCAATTATATCAGAAAATCCTTATGTAAAAATAAATTACAACACATCAGATCTTTGTCCTGTGATTGAACACACGCCTTTAACCACAATATCCAATGATATGATGCCTATTACATTCTCCAGTGTTGTAACTGATGATACAGCTTTGAATTCTGTGCTTCTGAAATACAGAATTGATGATCAGGATAGTGTAATAGTTATTATGAACTCACCGGATGACATTAATTACGTTTGTTCAGTAGACATAGAACTTCCTGTTCAGGGTGGATATTTTTATTATAAGATTTCTGCAATGGATAGCGATAATCATACTACCAATCTGCCTGCATCGGGATGGTTTGATGTTATTATTGAACCTACATCTGCTAACGATAATGTAAACATAACTCCAGCGCTAAAGATAACTTCCTTATATCCCAATCCCTTCAGAATCAGTACTGGAACAGAACTGAGAACAGAATTCGAAACAAAACCAGGGACAAAAACTAAAGCAACTGTATACAATCTAAAAGGGCAGTTTATAAGGCATCTGGGGAGTTCTATCGCATCCGGAAAAAGTGCCTGCTTTGTTTGGAACGGTAGGGATGAAGCTAACCACACAATCAAACCTGGGATTTATCTTATAAAGATTTCGCAATCCGGTGGATTTTGCATCAGAAAAATAATCGTACTTGATTAATAATGTGATTATCCAATTTACTTAAGCACAACTTACAATTGCATTTACGATAATTATTTTGTTGTTGACACTCTTTAACTGGAGACAGCTAAAGACTTGGCAACGAAAATGGAAACTTATACTGATTGAGGAAATGAATCCTGAATGGGGAGACTTAACTGAAAAAAAGGACTTTCTTTAGGATGATTTATCTGGATGATGCTGCGCAAGAGAAAAGTTTCAGCCTGCGCTGGAATGACGCATATATAGTTTGGGAATGGGACGTAGGGGCTGGTCTTGTGCCAGCCCTAAAGAATTTTACGAGCTGGCACAAGACCAACCATTACGATACAACAAAATGCCAATTTATATAAGATTCAGAGAACAATTTGTTTTTATAGTTGACACTCTTTGTGTCTGGTATAAGTTTGAAATATGGAACTGTGAAGCAGCTTAAGTCAGGCTGTTAACAGAATCGTGACAGGGGGAGACAATTATGGACATTGTTGTGCGCAAACTCAGTGATGAGGAAAAGCAAAGTTTAAATATTTTCAACTGGCCTATCTGGACAAAAGAAATCTCAATTTTTGATTGGGAATACGATTCTCAGGAAGAATGCTACATCCTTGAAGGTGAAGTGGAAATCCTGACTTCTGATGAAAAGAAAATCAGTTTTGGAGCAGAAGATTTTGTTACCTTCCCCATAGGTTTATCCTGTACATGGATTGTTAAGCAACCAGTCCGCAAGCATTACCGCTTTCAATAAAATATGCCGCTTGTTATTCAGGACATCCTGCCACGCAGCCTGGCTTCCAGAAAAGGCATAAAAGCCGGCGATAAACTGCTCTCTATAAACGGACACGATATCCGTGATTTTATCGATTTACAGTTTTATGGCTCGGATGCAGTGCTGGATTGCAAACTTGAAACCAGAGATGGTACTCAAAGCGATATTGAAATAATCCGTAATGATAAAACTGCTCTTGGTATTGAACCGGAAGCATACAGATATGAACAATGCATTAATAACTGCGTTTTTTGTTTTATAGACCAGATGCCCCCCTCCCTTAGAAAATCTTTGTACATCAAGGATGACGATTTTCTCTATTCCTTTGTCTTTGGCAATTACATCTCCCTGACCAACCTGAGTGATAGTGATTATACGAGGATTATCAAGCAGAGATTGTCGCCGCTGTATATTTCGGTGCATACCACAAATCCCGTTCTGCGCAAAAATATGATGGGATATGATGCTGATTTTGATATTCTGGAAAAAATGAGAAAGCTATCTAAAGCCGGAATTCAACTACATTGCCAGATTGTACTTATACCGGATTGGAATGATAATGAAGAATTTTTGCATACGCTGAAGGATTTGATTAATCCTGCCCTGAATGTGTGCTCTATAGGAATAGTTCCTGTTGGTCTGACCAAATATCGGGATAATCTGGTATCATTGCGTACATTTACATCCAAAGAAGCAGCGCAAATCATTAAAACTACTGAAAATTTCCGCTCCAAACGAAGCATCAGCTATCTTTATTGCTCAGATGAGCTTTTCATTAAAGCAAATATTCCTATTCCTGAATGTGATTATTATCAGGACTATCCCCAGATTGAAAACGGGATAGGTATGATTTGCCTGATGATGGAAAACTGGAAAGAAAAAAAGCGTAGTTTTCTGCGGGAACTGCGTAAGAAAAATAAATCCCTGCTCATGGTAACGGGACTATCAGCAGCAGATTATCTGGAACCTATCGCTGCAGAAATAACCAGGAAAGCTGAATGCTGTCCTGCCAGAGTTCAGTCTGTTGTTAATAAATTCATGGGTGAAACTGTTACTGTCAGCGGACTATTAACGTTCGAAGACATCAAATCCCAGGTGAAGCCAGAGGAAAATGAAATTGTTGCTTTACCCGGGAATATTTTTAACCATGATGGTATTACTCTTGACGGTTTCAGCCAGCTTGATATTAAAGAATACTGGCAATGTGATATCCTGATAATTGATCCCTTATTCGATGATTGGGAATGGATTTAAAGAGGTCTTTTATGAAAAAAGTATTGCTGTCCGGATTAATAATATTGCTGCTTTTTACATTAAGCTGCAATCCCAAATCACCTTTGGGAAGTAAGAAAAATCCTATTAAGATGTTTTTTGTCCCCTCTATGGAAGCAAACAAAGTTGTTACCAGCGGAGAAGCTATTTCTGCTCATTTGCAGCAAGCTACCGGATTTTATTTTAAAGTTGCAGTTCCCACCAGCTATGCAGCTGTGATTGAAGCCATGGGCACTAACGAAGCAGATATTGCCTGGCTGGCTACTTATGCTTATATCCTGGCTCATGAAAAGTATGGAGCAGTGGTCAGACTTAGTACTGTCCGCAACGGATTGGATAAGTACAGAGGACAGTTTATTGCCAGAGCCAACAGCAAAATAAAGAAGATTGAGGATATCGAGGGTAAAGTTATTGCTTTTACAGATGCAGCTTCCACTTCCGGTTTTATCTATCCCTCTGCCATACTACAAAGCAAAAACATTAAACCTAAGGAATACTTCTTCGCCGGTGGACACCCGCAGGTTGTTCTTTCAGTTTACAGCAGCAGAGCAGATGTTGGTTGTACATATTGGTCGCCAGAGGACCAAAACGGTGTTCCCCAGGATGCACGCCTGAAATTGATTGACACTTATCCGGATGTACTGGAAAAAGTTGCTATCATTGGATATACAGATTGGATTCCCAACGATACCGTAACAATGCGCAAAGATTTTCCACAGGATAAGCAGGACATCATAGTTAAAGCTTTGCTCGATTACGTTATAACTCCCGAAGGCAAAAAGGTCATGAAAGAATTGTATGATATTGATGGTTTAAATAAAGCTACTGATGAGGACTATAATATTGTAAGGGAAACCCTGAAAACCCTGGGTAAAGACCCTACAGAATTCCTCAAGTAGTAAATATACAGATGCTGCTTGCAATAAATAACCTCAGTAAAACCTATGACGGCAAATCATGGGCTCTTAATAACGTAAATCTAAGCGTTAATGAAGGTGATTTTTTAATTCTTCTTGGACTTTCAGGTTCAGGAAAATCTACTCTTTTACGCTGTATAAATCGTTTGATTGAACCAACATCAGGTGAGATCAGTTTTGATAATACCAATGTTTTAAATGCAAATGTTACAAGTCTCAGACAGATCCGCAGCCAGATAGGGATGATATTTCAACAGTTCAACCTTGTTAAAAACCTTACAGTCCTTACTAACGTACTTACAGGAAGACTGGGATATCATGCAGCTATAAGTGAATTTAATCACCAGGATAAAGAAATGGCTTTTCACTGTCTGGAGAGAGTTGGTTTGACAGCTTTTGCCTATCAGAAGGTAAAAAGACTTTCCGGAGGACAACAGCAAAGAGTGGCTATTGCAAGAGCTTTGATGCAAGAACCAAAACTTATCCTGGCAGATGAACCTGTTGCCAGTCTTGATCCCGCTACGGCTGACAGCATAATGCAATATCTGGGGGAACTAAATTCCAAAGACGGTATCACTGTGATTTGCTCTTTACATTTTCTGTCTCTGGCTCGTAAATACGGTTCACATGTAATGGCTCTTAAAGATGGAGAAATAGCTTATCAGGGAAAACCTATTGATATTGATGAGAAGCGTTTTAAAGAGATTTACGGACAGGATGCTGAAGAAGTAGAAATCAGATAAGTTTATACTAAAGACTTCTTAATTATATCAATTTCAGGTAACAAATCACCCAGCGCTACATAAGTCTGCTTTTCTTTTACAAGGTTTTTGAGCAAAGCTTTGCCTTCCCTGATATTCTCCGACCTTAATATAATCATTACCTGGCAATCATTAACCCTGGCTGTTTTTGTCTCCACCTCAGTATCAGCAATATCCGAACTTATAATAGTGGATATATTGTGCTGATGCAGCTCCTGAACTATCTGCAGAAGCATGATTTCCATTACTTCTGATTGCGAACAAATATATACCCTGAAAGGAGTAGCCTGCGTATGAAAAAGCTCTCTGGAAGTTAATATGCTATAAATCAAATCCAGATTGAAGTAGAATCCAACAGCAGGAATCTGCTTGCCTGTAACACGATTAGAAAGAAAATCATAACGTCCGCCTCCACCAATAACTTCAGGACTCCCGTTGGTCTGTATCATGAAGTTAAACACTGTCTCATTATAATAAGAGAAGTTCTTATAGAGGTGATGATTGACTTTGTAGTTGTTGGTAAGATTTGCCTGTATTTTTTTTACTTTGTCAAAATTAGTTTTGCACTTCGGGCATAAATAGTCATGAATTTTAGGTCCCTGCTTTGTGGAGTGCATACAAGCAAACTCCAGGCAATTAGTCGAATGCAGGGGGTTGTTATACAGTGACTTATAACAGTCATTACAGTATTCATCCTTGTGCTCATCAAGAAACTGCCGCATCGCTTTATAGAATATCGGACGGCAGGATTCACAACCAAAACTGTTTATCTCAAGCCAGGCATCTTTTAATCCCAGTTGTTCACAAATCTTCATTCCTAGGCTGATAATTTCACTTTCACTTAGGATGCTGTCACTGCCCAGGAGTTCTACGCCAAGCTGATAAAACTCAAGCGGTTTTTGCTTGCTGTCTTTTCTGAACATCGGACCATGATAGAAAATGCGGTTGATTTTATCACTTTTTAGCCTGTGGGCAACGTGATTAAGGACGTTTATCGTACCTTCCGGTCTTAAACTCAATAAACCGATGTTATCGTCGGGTTGCTGAAGATTGAGTAGTTGCTGTGTTGTTTCATGTGCTTCCTCTGTATCTAATAAAGCTGTAATGCCTTTGTATAAAATATTATAATCCTGCAGGACAGATAGCCTGATTTCTTTATAATTGAATAGTGAGAGCACTTGTTCAATCTGGGATTCCATATATTTCCATTTCCAGACATCGTCAGGCATAATTTCATGAAAGGATAGAGGCTTTTTCATGATTATAACTCCAAATTACAAATAGCTTCGATGCAGAAGATTCTTTTTGTTCTCATTGAGTATCTATCAGCATACATCTTGCATGATTACCAATATGTAATGTTACAAATTTGTCAATGTTTTAAAAATCCCAACTTCCCGGTTTCTGTCCTTACTTAATCCATGGGGTTTGCACGGGAGATGTACGGGTGATATACGGGTGCGACCCGTATATCACCCGTACATCTCTGGCTAATCTTCAAAGTATCGTTAAAGAGGGAAAAGATAAGCATGGGAAACTTCTAAGCTGAGCATTAAGAATTGGAAATGATGTTATTGATGCCGATAGATTGTATTAAGCATTATTCTTTAGGCTTAACTCTCTCTGCAGAAGCAATTAAAATCCAGCCTGCTCCTCCGTTTGGTAAGGTTATTAATGCCCAATCTTTATCGACTCTGTTTATGTGAATTATCAAGCCCTCATGAAGTGAAAAAAGCTTCCCGTATTCAGGACCCGGTCCTGAGTAACCACCTATTTCCGGTTCAATAACTACAGCTTTAGTATTATTGTGAAAGTCCCTGAATTTCATGCCAAGCATTGTAGCAAATACGAACAGAACAAATCCAGCAATGATTAGCCACATAACAGGTATAGCTCTATCCTGCTCAATGGGAAGATGCATCAGCCAATGCAGACACAGGATTGTGATTATCAGCAAGATCAGGACAACCACAGCCAGTGAATTCAAGGTAAAGAAATCAAAGACTTTCTGAAATATAGATGAAAGAAATGAAGGCTGGCTGTATAAATCTTTGTCCAGAGTTTGGCTGGTTACATAATTAAGGTTATTCCTTGCAGCAGAATGATTGCTGTTTAATCTCAAAGCACGCAGAAAACATAACACTGCTTTACCTGTTTTACCTTGTTTATAATAGCTCAAACCAAGCTGATTATACATATCAGCATTGATGATTCCTTTTTGCTCAAGCTTTAAAAGTCTGTTATGTGTGGTAGGGCTGCTGCCTGCATCTATCTTATCATTAGCAAGAACAAATGTTATTACTGCAAGAAAGACAAAAGTTAAGCACAATCTCAAAAAGCTTCTCATATTATTTTTACCATAATGATTTCTTTGCCCTGTTTGGCAATTTGATAAAGGATTTAATTATTTGCTTGAGTGTTTCCAAATCTGACGAAAGCACAACATCATCAAAACCACCCGGCATAAAACGCGCTTCCTGGCATCGGTTCAAAAAAGCTTCCAGTCTTTCAATCAATTCCTCATCCAGTCCCTTAAGCCTAAGCTGGTATAATTTTTCTGGGTTTGAATACCTGCGTGAAATATGATACTTATCGCTAAGGTAATGCATCAGACCCTGCTCTGCTTTGGGATAAAAATCCCTGGAAACAAACTGAACCGCATCCTCTGCCTGTTTAAGATATTTCTTCAATACTCTGGCAGAACCTTTTTGGGCTGCAAGATCGGGGTCTGTATCCTTTAACTTTTCGTTACGGGCGTACCACCATGACGGTATAAGAGACAATATTATCAGAATTATCAGTAACCAGTATAAAGTGCTGTTTATTATTAATATCTGTGATTTATAGTTGGTTTTAGGATTAAAAGGAGTGAGAGTTTTAATATTTTCTTTCTGGAACACATTGGACAGATAAGTCAGCACATTACCTGGCTTTACTTCTACAGTCCGGGGTTTACTGCTAAAATACTGATATGAACCTGTTGCAGGATTAAACCAATTAAAACTTATGCCTGGTAATGTAAACTTACCCTCCCGGCGTGGTATCAATAGATATTTAATTGTTCTTGTTCCGTTCATTCCTGCCTGAATCTGGTTTTCAGTAATTGGTGAAGCAATCCTGAAATCCTGTTGAATAGGGTAAACAGGATTGCTGAATTGGTTAAAGTTACCTCTTCCTTTTATTATCAAATTATATTCAAGCGCTTCACCTACTCTTAAAATACTTTTTCCCATCATTTCACTAACGCTGAAATTACCTACAGCGCCACTATAATTTTCGGGTTTCCAGTTTTCCGGCAAATCAATGACCTTAACCTTGGACGGCAGGCTTTGCAAGGTTTGTGAATACAGACCAATACTACCCAGTTGAACATTTGCTGTTAACTGGGGAAGCTCTATAACTCCTGCTCTGTTGGGAGAAATTGCCACAGTTTTTATGATTGCTGATTTGTAGCGTTGGTTCTTATAGTTTACCTGCTCAAAATTCAATCTTGTGGGTTCACTGTAGAGTTCTTTACCATATCCTCCAAAGTCCTTTTCATCTTTCAATTCCAGTGAAGAAACAGGCTGTGTTGTATAAAATCTGTAAGTTACAAGTAAAGGTTCTCCCAAAAACACAGTAGTTTTTTCTGGTATAGCTGCTATCTCCATTTCACCAACCGAATCAAAGCCAAGGTTGAATGGATTTTGCATATAAAGGGGCATTCCCTGACCTGAACCGAATGGATTACTTTGGCTGGATGGAGCTCTTCCGGCACGGGAAATATCCAATACCCTGACATTTACAGACTGAGTGTAATATATTTTACCCCCAACTTTAACCATTATCTCGGGAATCCTTAAATTTCCGGTTCGCTTGGGTAATAGTCTATAGATAAAAGATTTGGTCACTGATTCACTGACATTGCCATTATAAATTGAATAGCTGGATGATGAGGATGTCATCATATTCTTTAATGAAAAATCATCCAGGGCAGGAAGTTGTGGTGCTGTCGCCTGAAATCCCTTTTCTCCGCTGATTTCGATAGTATAGGTAACATCTTCATCTCTGCCAATAGAAGTCGGCTCTGCATAAGAACGCACTCTCAAGTCCTGAGGGAAAAGCGATGTACTGATAAGCAGAATGATAACAGACAGCATAAACAACTTTAATTTATACATCATTTACCACCACTTGTTATCACGCATTTTCTGTGGTGTTCCCTGTCTGCTCTGCCGGTCATTGACTTCTTTCTGTTCCAATGCTTTAAGTATCCGCTCTGCAGCTTCCTTCTTATCCTTTTGCTCCTGAGGTTCCTGCTTTTGTTGCTGCTGTTTCTGCTTATTTTTATCCTGTTGCTGTTGGTTTTGTTGTTGCTGCTGCTTCTGGGTTTGTTGTTTAATCAACATGCGTTTAGCAAGGTCATAATTTTCTTTTGCAGCTTCGTTTTGTTGATCAGATAATACTGCCTTTCTGTATGATTCCAAAGCATCCTGATATTGCTTTGACTGATACTGCTGATTACCAAGATTTTGCCAGGCTTTGCTTTGCAATTGAGGGTTCTTGCTGCCCAAAGCCTTTTGCCAGGCTTCTTCAGCTTCCTTGTCTTTTTTAAGCTTATACAGTGAATTACCATGATTATATTGCAATACTTCGTCCTTGGGATTATTAACTGCATTCTTGCCAAAGGTTTGCTCGGCTTTCTGATAATCCTGCTTTTTGTATTCTTCATTGCCTTTGCTATTGGTCATTGCCTTTGACCATGGAAATGTCAGGGCCTGCAGATTGAAAACAGGAAAGATCATTAATACTACTAATAATCCAGTTACAGAAGCAGTTTTTGACTTTCTGTTACCATTGTTTTTGGCAGTTTTCACACCCAGCAAAGTTTCCAGTAAAAGCAGAAGCAGAGCAGCAATGGTAAACAAATGATATTGTTCTTTATACATATTTATTTTTATTGAGGATAACTTGTTGCGTTCCAATGAAGATATGTGTTTCAGTATGGCTTGTATCTCATCCTGAGTAGGAGTAATCATAAAGAATTCTCCTCCTGTAAGTGCTGCAATTTTTTCGAGAGTTTTATTATCAAGTTTGGTTGTAATTTCCTTATTACTACCCAAACCAACATCACCGGAAAGTCTGACAACTGCTCCTTCAGGGGTTCCCACTCCCAAAGTATACACAATTATTCCCTGATTTGAAAGTTCTTTTGCAGATTTTAACGCAGATTCACTCAAATCTTCCCCATCTGAAATCAACACAACCACTCTGGTCTTGGTATTTTTATCAAACACTTTGCCGGCAACATTCAGTGCAGCTCCAATATCTGTTCCCCACACAGGTATTGAACTTGTATTAAGGCTGTTCAGCAGCATTTTTGCTGCTTCATAGTCATCTGTCATAGGACATTGTACAAAAGCAACTCCGGCAAAAGGAATCAAGGCTATCCTGTCACCTTGCTGCTCATCAATAAAAGCTGTTATCTGGTCTTTTGCTCTTTGCAAACGTGTTGGCAGAATATCCGTTGCATCCATGCTCTTGCTGGCATCAATGCAGATAGCAATATCCAGTCCGCTGCGTTTTATATCCTGAGAATCCCTGTCCCACTGAGGACGCACCAAAGCCAGGATGATAAAAGCAAGAGCAGAAACCAACAGCACAGCTTTCAACCGAAAATAAAAGAAAGACCAGTCTTTAAAGTAAAAATCCCATAAACCTGACTCTGCAAACTTTCCAAATCGCTTTTTATAGCGTTTTTGTACTATGATAATCAAGCCAATTAACGGCAATAAAATCAGAAGTAAAAAGAGCAGTTTTGGATTTACTAAATTCATCTCTTTACTCCGGTAGAATCCTGACCAAGATAAGTTTAAAACTGAGCTCTATTAACAGTAAGACCAATGCTATCCATAAAAAGATTGAAAACATCTCATTATAATCATAGTAATAGCGTATTTTGTAAAGGCTTTTCTCCAATTCGTCAATGTTATCCATCACTGCCTTAAGCTGTGCTGTACTTATTGCCAGGGCTGCTTCACCTGTTCCTGTAGTAGATGCTATTTTATTCAGGGTTTTCATGTCCATCTCTATCAAAACTTTTTGATAGCGTGTGCCAAAGATAGGGTCGGTTACAGGGAAATCAACCAAGCCATTACTACCGACTCCAACGGGATAAACCTTGATATCAAATGTTTTTGCCATTTCTGCAGCAGAAAAGGGATCTACTTCGCCAGTGTTGTTAACTCCGTCTGTAATAAGAATTATAACTTTGGATTTTGCAGAAGAGTTCCGTAACCTGGCAACTGCAGTAGCGAGTCCCATTCCAATGGCTGTGGATGAAGCTTCCTTATTAACTTCTACTTGCGACAGAAGTTCGGTGAGAGCAGCATGGTCATGTGTCAGAGGACACCGCGTAAGTGCATATTCACTAAATGTCACCAGTCCAATCCGGTCATGCTGTCTTTGCTCAATAAATTCTTTTGCAACTTTCCTGGCTGCACCAAGACGATTTTCCGGGACAAAGTCCACTGCCAGCATCGAACCGCTCACATCCAGAGCTATGATAATATCCACACCTTCTCCCTGGATATCTTCCCTGCCATGACCAAATCTGGGTCTGGCAAGGGCAAGCACCAGACAGAGTATAATAGCTGCGCGCAAAACAGGATACAGGTATTTCCAGATAGTAAATTTCGGTTTAAGCCTGTTGATTAGAGAAAATCTGCTAAATGGTATCAGAATGCGTTTTCTGGTCTTATATTTAAACTCATAAACAAGATATAAAGGGATTAGTATCAAACCCAGCAACCAAAGAGGACTATGGAAATCAATCATATTCCTTCTCCGGTATTGATGATTCTGAGCGTGTACTTTGTTTCATTAACCATTTGAAAAACCAGTCTTGCCTTTCCGCACATTCTTCAAGACCTGGGATGTGTTTAGCATATTTAACTTTATCACAACCCTCAAACCAGCATACTATTTCAGCCTGTTCTTTAGCTTCAAATATTTTATTGTCTTTTATATATAATTTGATTTCTCTGGTGGTCATCTCATTAGCATAAAATTTGTATTCAGCTTCCAGAAAGAGCTTCATGATTTCCGAGAGACGGAAATGGTATTGGATAAACAACCCTTTTTCTGGGAGTCTCATTTCTTTTAGTTTATACAATGCATCGAGAGCTCTTTTCCAATTAGGTCCGGTTTCAATCTGAACCGTAGGCCTGGTCATCATAGCCTGGCGCATTTTCCGGTATTTGAGGATTAAGAGAATTATAGTTGTAATCAATGCTGCAACCAGAAAAGCAGCTATGAAATAATATGCCCAATAAGGAAGTTCTCCCTTTAGCTTTTGTGTCTCTGCAATATCCACAAGTGCAGAGTCTCCGGGCGCGCGAATTTCATGAATTGTGAGAGTAAAAGGTCTTGTCTTCAAAGTATCAGCAGATGGTTTGACGGTCTTGACAATCAAAGATGGGAATGTGTGTTCTCCTGTATCCAGGGCTGCTATTGTCAGCTTGATTCCGGAAGGTTTTCCTGTTTCAGTAAGTTTTTGCTTATCCACAATAACAAATCTTGTCAGAGTATCGGGTGCGATCACATCTTTCAGCTCAGCATCAGACTGAATATTAAGATAAAATCTGCTGCCCAGATACAACGAATCCGCATTCTCAATATTCTGATTTATCATCGCCGACAGATTAAGAACAATTGATAAAAACACCAATAGCAGGATAGATTTGTTTTTATAAACCCTTGACAAGGTTTTCAAGCGGCTGATTCTGTTTACGCTATATAGCTTGAAACTCACGTTTTTATCCATTTAAAAGCAAAATATTGGTTGTCATCTAGAAGTCAAGAGTAAAACACTTTCTCATATTTCCTTCACTACTTTTTTATCTTGCACAAAAAAATATCTTAATTAATCTGACTCTTATGCTTTAAGCTTGAGCTTAAAGGAGGAAAGATGACCAACATTAACGAGAAAAGAAATCACCGAAACAAACTCAGGTACATTGTTCCAATAGTTTTAATCTTATTAATTGTTGCAGCAATTCTGGTTGTTCCCCGCTATAATAGGTATCTACGGGAGAAACGCGCTGCTGAAGTAAAGACTGCCCTGGAAGCATTGAGGTCCGGCGTAGACCAATCATGGAAGAATGCCGGAACTATCAGCGGAATAACTGTTGAAGGTGCCTTAAAAGATGCCGGGATTAGCCAGAAAGTACTGGAAAAATGGCAGTTTGTTATCGCCTGGAAACTTGCCGATATCTACACAACTGAGATGGTGAACAAGCTGAAAGACGTAAACACTAATGAAATGGTTTATGTATCTCCATACCGCATGATTATGGCAGTTGCAACTTCTGAAAATCCTTTGAGAGAAGGCACAAAAGCATGGTTTGAAGGGGATACTAATACTTATCACGGATTCGGTATTGATGATAAAGTTGAGCCGGACTGGATAACGATGTTCCCTAATCCCTAAAAAATAATCCGTTAACATATTCTCTGATTCTTTCTGTTTCACCCTCATATGCAGTGTGGGATTATCATGGGCAAACCCCACGGTAATCCCACAGTGATAATGGGAAAGAAAGATTTAAACAAAAAGCCGTATACAGGAGTAACTTATCGAAGAGTTAAGCCTGATTATACTGCGTACATCAGTAAGTTACGGTAATACTTTCCACCGGTTTTGAAAACCAGTCTTCACCTATCTTGAAATTCCATTCCACTGTTTTATCGTCAATTCTGTTTTCTTCTTTAGCAGTGCTTTTCTTTATCTTGGCAGGAGTATGCAGAATCATATTGTAATTGATGTCAAATTCCAGGTACTCAGACATGGCGTCTTTAAGCTCACCTTCATCAATTATGGACATCTTGGGCGGGAAAATCTTTAGAGTATTAGTCTTACTCTTTTTCTTGTAATTAAAGGCAGATGCATCAGTCTTAGATAAAATCGCATTTAATGTATTGATGTTATCAAACTTAAACTCCACCTGATAAGTTGCGGCATAATTCAGGCTATCACTCTGATCAATGATTTTGTGGCTGATAAGCTTCGCGCCCTTTGTTGATTCAATCAAGTCAATATAGCTCTGCAAAACATTACTTTGGGTAAGAGTGTTTTCGATGGTTTCATCTTCCAGTAAATCATCAAAATTCATATATTCAATATAGGTTTGTATAAGTGCTCTTCCGGAAGCATCCTTATTAAGCCAGATTTCATTCTTTAGGTCTATCTTGCACCCAGCAAATATAAGTACCAAAACTAATATTATGAAAATAGAGAGACGACTTTTAGTACTGATTATCTTTTTTAACATCTGGTTTACCTCCAAGGGAAAATTTATATGTGTTTTTGTTATAAGCAATACTACTTCCCATATATAAGAAACTTGCCTGATTGTTTGATTTTACTATTACTAAATCTGTAAAAGTAAATACCAGGAGGACATTTATGGTTGTTTTCATCGCTAGTATTCCAAGCTATTTTAATTATGCCTTGTTCGCAATTAATTTCTTTTAATCTTTGTCCTTTAATATTGTATATTGTGATTTGTGATGTATTCCTTATATCAGTATTGAAGCTAAAAGTTATTTCAGATCCCTCCAGTAGAGGATTTGGAAACACTGTTACAACTGGAACTGAAATATCCTGTGCGAGATTTTCATCAATTAAGGTTGGATTACTTTTAATCCCAAGGTTAAATGAATACCCTGCTGTTACAAAGATAAAATCATCCCCACTTGGATTGTGAGCTTGCCATGCTGTATCGTTACCCCAAGCTGCAACTGTTCCGTCATTTCGCAAAGCTATACTGTGACAAAAGCCTGCACTAATAGCAACGAAATCATATCCATAGGGAACATAACACTGCCCATATTCGTTGTTACCCCAAGCTGCCAAACTGCCATTGGAAAGCAAAGCAAGACTATGCTGACCTCCACAGGCAATTTCAGAAACATTCATTAAGTAGGGAACATTGCATTGCCCCTCATTATTGCTACCCCAGGCAATAACTGTCCCAGAGTAAGTGAGTGCTAATGCATGAGTTTTACCAGTGGCAATTTTGGTAAAAGGAATACCTTGGGGAACATTATATATATTATTTTCATTCAGCCCCCAGACTGTTACAATTCCATCATTTAAAGCCATACTATGGTAACCGCCTGCAGCAATGGCAGAATACCCGGTTCCTGCCGGGCTATTGCACTGATTATAACCATTCCAGCCCCAGCAGGCAATACTGCCATCAGTCCTTAGGGCTACACTGTGACTATCTCCACAGGCGACAGCCTCAAAATCAAAGCCTTCCGGAACATTACTTTGACCTGAATAATTATACCCCCACCCAATCAGACTGTGATTATCTTTTATCCCGATACTATGACCATATCCTGCTGCTGCAGAAATAACTTCCATTTCCTGAGGCATGTTTAACTGGTAATTAGTATTATCACCCCAACACATAATCTTCCAGTTAAATGTGAGACCTACACAGTGATTTTGCCTGGAGGAAATATCTGTAAAAAGCACATTAGGGGGGACATTGCATTGCCCGCAATTGTTCAATCCCCAGGCTTCAATAGTTCCATTAGACCTTAAAGCCAGGCTAAATCCATTGCCTGCTGATACTTTGACAAAATCATTACCAAAAGGAACATTGCATTGACCGAATGTATTACTCCCCCATGCCACCAGACTTCCATCAGACCTGATAGCCAGACTATGATTGTTGCCACCGGATATGTCAACGAAATTGTACCCGAAAGGAACATTGCATTGACCTTCAAAGTTTTTACCCCATGCAACTATCTCACCATTATTTCTCAATGCCAGACAATGTTCTGCACCTGCCGAAATCTTACTATATCCATAATTAATAGGAGCATTACATTGTCCATATATGTTGCTGCCACAAACGACAATTGTACCATTTTCTCTCAAAGCCATGCTAAAAAAATCACCTGCATCTATTGCAACAAAGTCATTGCCGTAAGGTACGTTTAGTTGATTACTTGTGTTCAAACCCCAGGCATTAATCGTACCATCAGTTGTTAAAGCCAGACTATGATATCGACCACCTGATACAGCTATATAGTTGTTACCAATAGGACTTTCGCATCTACCATAACCATTTGTTCCCCATGCTACTACATAGCCTTCCAATGTAATTGCTAAGTTATGATAATTACCTGCTTCTATGATTGTATAAGATTGAGAAAACTGATTAGAAGAACCGTACAGAATACCCCACGACACTACTTCGTTTCTTGTTCCTTCTGCATTGGAGCAGAGGAAAACCAAAAACACGCTCAAGAATAGAATACAATATTTCACAATATTCCTCTTTCTTTTGAAAATGCCAAATTACATGCATGTTATTAAGAAGTTAAATTGTTCTGTGTCAAGATATTTATTAGCTATCGCATGAATATCCCCATTTTTTTTTACCGAGCCCAATCTTAAGCTGCCAAGGTTCAGGATTAGTAAATATTGCTTTATCATGCCCTGCTTATTCCTTAATCAATCCATAGGAGATTAAAGGGAGATGCTAGGGTCATCTAAGGGTGCGACCCTTAGATGACCCTAGCATCTCCCTTTAATCTCTGTAAGATCAGGTAAGGAATAAATAATGGACATATGAAGTGCATAACCATAAATATATAGAGAAAATAAACTCCCGATTAATATAATGAATGAAAAATGAAGTACAACAGGCAGGATTTTTGTCTGCGCATGAATGACACTCAGTGGATAAAGCGCTTTGGGCTATTTCTCAAACATGAATTGTATAGTTATTTATGTCTGCGTTTTATCCTTTTTTTAAAGAATTTCTGCAGTTCTGCTACATAAGGTTCGTCTGTTTTTAAAGACAGCAGGTCGATCCCGGCTTTGGACATTTTTTTATCCATTTGTTCCTGTTCAACCTGAATGAATTTCTTGTATTGGTAACTGAGCTTTTTATCAGATAAATCTATGATTTCATTATCTCCGGTTTCAGGATTATAGATTCTTAGCAGTCCTCCTGATGGTAAATCTCTTTCAGAAGGATCAACAATCTGCAGAGCAATGACATCGTGTTTATTGGAAAGCAACTCCATTGGTTTCTGGTAATTATGCGCCAGGAAGTCCGAAACAATGAAAACTATAGTACGTTTCTTGAGTAGTCTGGCTGTATATGATAAAGCATTTGCCAAATCTGTACCTCTGCCCTGTGGTTCGTGATAAAGTATATCTCTCAGGATTTGCAGGGTATACTTACGACCCTTGCGTGGGGGGAGGTATTTCTCAATCTTGTCGGTAAACAGCAATAAACCTACTTTGTCCTGATTGCTGAGTGCCGAAAAGGACAAAACAGCTGTAATTTCTGCAATAAACTCTGATTTTATCTGTCCCTTTGTGCCGAATTGATTGGAAGCGCTGAGGTCTACAATAAACAGGACATTTAGCTCACGAGTTTCCTTGAATTTCTTGATGTAGGGATGCCCAAACCGGGCGGAAACGTTCCAATCTATATCGCGATAACTGTCTCCAGCCTGGTATTCCCGCACCTCACTAAATTCCAGACCCTGACCTTTAAACAGAGAATGATATTCTCCTGTGAAAACCTCTTCCACCATATTGCGGGTCTTGATTTCAATGCGCTTAATGCGCTTCAGGATTTCAGCAGGTGTTGCCGGCATAGGTTTATGGAACTTCTATTTCGTCAAAAATTCGGTTAACTATATCCTCAGAAGTGAGTTGCTCAGCTTCTGCTTCATAAGACAAAATAATGCGGTGGCGCAAAACGTCTTTGCCTATAGCTTTTATATCATCAGGAATCACATAACCACGGTGTTCCATATAAGCATGAGCTTTAGCTGCACGGGCAAGATATATTGATGCCCTGGGAGAAGCACCACACTCTATCAAACCATGTAAACTGGATAAACGCGGATAACGCTGCGGTTGTCTTGTGGCAAAAACAAGATGCAGGATATAATCATTCAGCTTTTCTTCCATATAGATGTCTTTTATTACACTCCGCATACTATCTATTGATTCAGGTTTCAGGATCGGCTTTATTGTAATAGGTTCATCTTTTACCATGCGATTGATGATTTGCTTCTCTGCTTCAAAATCAGGATAGGTAATTTTGAGTTTAAGCATAAAGCGGTCTACCTGTGCTTCTGGTAAGGGATAAGTGCCTTCCTGCTCAAGTGGATTCTGGGTTGCCATCACCAGGAATGGCTTTGGTAATTCAAATGTTGTATCACCAATAGTTACTTGCCTTTCCTGCATTGCTTCCAATAAAGCGGATTGAACCTTGCTCGGTGCGCGGTTAATCTCGTCAGCCAGGATAAAATTAGCAAATAAAGGACCTTTCTTGGGATAGAAAATCCCTTCTTTCTGATTGTAAATCATGGTTCCGGTAATATCAGCAGGAAGCAGATCGGGAGTAAATTGTATGCGTTTGAAAGTTGCCTTCATAGCTTGCGCCAAAGTGCTGATGATTAAAGTCTTGGCAAGACCCGGGACACCCTCAAGCAGGATATGACCGTTACTGAGCAAGCCTATGAGCAGGCGTTCAATAATTGTTGTCTGACCGACAATTACCTTGCCCATCTCAGCTTTGACTTCATCGAGAAAACTGCTGGTGTCCAATACCCGTCTGTGAATTTCTTCTATCTGCATAATAACCTCTTGTCTATATATATTATTCTGTAATCTGATTAAGAGCCTGCATAATATTCAGGCAATTATCGCCAATGTGTTCCAGATACTTCACCAAGTCAAGGAATAAAAGCTCGCTGCGGACATCCGAGCCTTGCTGCATGCGTGAACGGGCTGCTTTGTGAACACTTCTCCGCAATTCATTTATTACGTTTTCCTGTTCTTTGGCTTTGTTCAGTTCAGCTGAACTGACATATTTGACCATTCGGGAGCGAATATCATCCAGGAAAATTTTGGTGAGGTCCACAAGCCTTGTAATATCTTCCAGGGCCTGCGCGTTTATCTGGATTTTCTTTTCAAACTTATGATGTATGGCTTTGGACATATTATAGTTGCTGTCGGCGATATTTTCCAGTTCATGTACGATACGCATCAGAAAATTAAGATTGCTGTAGTTTGAATCACTCAGGCTTTCTTTTGCACATTGCTGCAGATAATGAGTGATTTCTTCCTGCATCTGGTCTGTCAAAGCTTCTGTATCTTTAATTTTCTGGATTTTCTCTTCCATTTTTTTGTCCGGATGGTCAAAAACATGAATTGTTTCATCAAACATTTTCTCGACTATCTCCGCCATCTTTTCAATTTCTTTTGTAGCTTCAATGATGTTCATGTCTGCTGTATCCTGTAGCGGAGTAGAGATATACTGCAGCCTGTAGCTGGTATCCGTATCCCGCGATGTAGGCTTTACCAGTCTTTCAACTATCCTGGCAAACTGAGGAACAAATCCAATCAACAAAATCGTATTTGTTATATTAAACAGGGTGTGGAACAAAGCCAAATCTAGAGGAAAGTTTGCACGGTTGTAAAAGTCCCAGGGGGTTATCCAGGTTAGCAGGTTTTTAAAATATACAAAGACAAAACTCATCCAGATTACACCTGCCACATTGAACAGAGTGTGAGCCCTGGCAGCGCGCCTGGCACTTACATTTGTTCCAAAGGAAGCAATATAAGCCGTTATGGTTGTTCCGATGTTTTCACCCAGGCACAAAGCCATAGCACTTGGTAAATCTATCCAGCCTTTAAAAGCCATTGCAACTGTTACTGTCATCATAGCGCTGGATGACTGGATTATCATTGTCAATATTGTTCCGGCAATTACATACAGAAAATATGACCATATGCCGTTAGATGACAGAGTAGCAAGAAAAGCCTGTGTCTGGGGATATTGCGTGATATCGGGGATAGAATCACGCAACATTCCTAAACCGATAAACAGAATACCAAAGCCAATTATAAAATCACCAAAATCACGGTACTTTTTCCTTTTTGAAAACATAAAGGGTAAGCCTATGCCGACAATGGGAAGCGCTAAAACAGAAATCTTTACCTTGAAGCCGAAGTAAGATACAATCCAGGTTGTTACGGTTGTCCCGATATTAGCACCCATAATTGTACTGATGGCCTGAGTAAGCGAAAGCAATCCTGCATTAACAAAGCTGACCACCATTACAGTAGTGGCTGATGAAGACTGGATTATGGAAGTGATAAATATCCCTGTTAATACTCCCATAAACCTGTTTTGGGTCATGAAATTGAGAACTGACTGCAGTTTTTGTCCTGCTGACCTCTGCAGACCGTCACTCATTATTTTCATACCAAAAAGGAAGACACCAATGGACCCGATTATCTGTAAAATCATCAAAATCATGCTTTCTCCATACTTATCATTGTGAGTAAATTAGAAAAAAGGACTTTGGGGTGACCAAAGTCCTCTTTTTATTTTAATTTATTGTAGTGTTAATATAATTTATGGATTCACCTGTTCAGAGGGTTCGGTCGGAATGAGAATATCCTGGTTTTTATTCTCATTTGCCTGCATTAGCTGCTGTTCAGATTCTGTTACCCATTCAACCTTATTCTTCATTGAATTATCGAGCTGCACATTGCTGAAGGGAGGATTTATGTTCTCAACATGCAGGGAATAACCAACAATCAAGCCTGCAAAAACTATGGAAACCATACTCATAAGCTTGACCAGGATGTTAATACACGGACCGGCTGTATCCTTAAAAGGATCACCCACAGTGTCGCCAACCACGGTAGCTTTGTGTGAAGAAGAGCCTTTACCGCCGAACATGCCTGATTCTACGAATTTCTTGGCATTGTCCCAGGCTCCACCTGAGTTATTCATCATAACTGCTAAAACGAAACCAGAAGTCAATGCTCCGACTAATACTCCAAGAACACCTGCGACACCAAATATCATTCCGACAATTATGGGGGTAAGAATTCCTACCATCGCGGGCAGAATCATTTCTTTCTGTGCGCCTTTGGTAGAGATTGTCACGCATCTGGCATAATCAGGAGTACCTGTTCCGTCCATGATACCGGGTATTTCCTTAAACTGACGTCTTACTTCGGCAACCATTTTACCGGCTGCGCGTCCGACTGCTTTGATTGTTAGCGAGGAAAACACAAAAGCAACCATAGCGCCAACAAAGATACCAAGCAGGAACTTGGGATTGAGCACGTTTATCTGGTAAAAAGCTATGAAATCCTTGACCGTAGCTTCGGAAACAAGGATTTTCTCTGATATTTTATCACTGTAGTGAATTGTTAAATAAGGTATTTGTCCAAGTTTTTGTGCAAGCAGGTGAAATCCATTGCGGACTTCTTCCAGGTAAGCAGCCAACAGAGCCATAGCAGTAAGAGCAGCAGAACCAATGGCAAAACCTTTGCCAGTGGCAGCAGTTGTATTGCCTACTGAATCAAGGTTATCTGTCATTTCTCTAACATGTGCCGGAAGTTCAGACATCTGGGCATTACCACCAGCATTATCGGCAATCGGTCCAAAAGCATCCATAGCCAAAGTAACACCTAAGGTAGCAAGCATACCTACTGCGCCAAAACCGATTCCGTAAAGACCCATCTCTATTGATTCATAGCCATGGCTGCAGATAAAAGCTGCAAAGATACCCAAGACAATTGTAATTACGGGAGCTGCAGTTGAACGCATACCTACTGCTATACCTTCCAGAATAACAGTAGCTGGTCCATATTCACCCTGTTCTGCGATTGCTCTTGTAGCTTTATAACTATGCGAAGTATCCTTCTCGGTAAACCATCCAATCAGGATACCTGCCAGCAGCCCTATGACTGCAGAGATAAAGACTCCGAAGTAGTAATCTGCAGGCAGCATCATTTTGGTTATGAAGAAAGCAGCAATTGCGATCAGTATTGAACTTCCGTATACACCCTTGTTTAGGGCAAACATCAGTTCTTTTGTACCTGCATTTTCCTTTGTGGAAACCATAAACACACCCAGAATGGAAAGCAATGCGCCAATACCTGCAAGCACCATCGGGGCTGTAACAAACTTTACCATCCAGATAGAATTATCAAGACCACCCATCGAGTAGACTGCACCCATTCCCAAAGCTGCAGTGGCAAGGATTGAACCTGCATAAGATTCATACAAATCTGCGCCCATACCGGCAACGTCTCCAACGTTGTCACCAACGTTATCTGCTATTGTAGCTGGGTTTCTGGCATCGTCTTCGGGAATATTTGCTTCAACTTTACCAACCAGATCAGCACCCACATCAGCGGCTTTAGTAAAGATACCTCCGCCCAAACGTGCGAATAATGCCTGGGTGGATGCGCCCATGCCGAAACTTAGCATGATAACCGTAATCTTTTCCAATGGGAAATGAAGCCAGTTTAAAACATAAAACCAGATAGAAATATCAATCAATGCCAAACCAACCACAGTCAATCCCATTACACTACCGGCTCTGAAAGCAACTTTCAGACCTTTGTTCAGGCTTGTTGTACAAGCCTGGGCAGTGCGGTTGGAAGCCAGGGTAGCCATGTTCATGCCAATGTAGCCGGCAAGTCCGCTAAAGAAACCACCTGTCAAAAATGCCCAGGGAATTAGCCAATGCAATATCCCCATACCCCATGCCATATACTGGAACAGACAGAAAGCCACTATAAAGAAGATACCTACACCCTTATACTGTTGTTTCAGATAGGCAAATGCACCTTCTCTTACATGCCCTGCAATCTCCTGCATACGGGCAGTTCCGGGGTCTTGTTTCTTGACCTGATGAAAGAAAATATAAGCAAAAATCAAAGCTAATATTGCACCGACCGGCGCAAGATACCATATTACCGGAATCAAATTCATAAACAAACCTCCATAACGGATTAAGCTGATTTTCTGACTAAGTAAGTGATATTTACAGGTCTTTTTTAAGCATTTTGCCTTTTTGTCAATCGATATTTAGGGAAGCTTATCCCAAAGCCCTTCATACATCTGCCATCTATTTTCTTTTTCATTCAAAATAAGCGTGATTGTCCGTGTCTGCAAAGAAGGAATATTTTGTACTATATCCAGATACTCCGGGAGCACAAGATAATCAAAACCAGCCGGATGTGCCTGTTCATAACCCAGCATGACAAATTTCTTTTCCAATGCGGTTAGCTTATTGGCAATCCTGATGCTGTTCTCACTGCTGTAATTACCCAAAACTGCATATTTATAATTCAGCTTTTCCAGTTCTGTAGTAACAAGTTTAAGAAAATCTTCCGCCGGCTGCCATTTGCGGTGATAGTAATCCAACTGCAAATCTATTTGGGTGACCGGCTTGCCTTCAGCAGACAGAGGTTTGAGGTAATAAACCGTTAAGCTGTCGCTGTTACGGTAGCCAATCTGGGCATAGAAATCCCCTGTTTCTGGAACAATGGTTTCAAACAATCCGTTGCCAAGGTAATCAGGCTGCTCATTCAGAGGATAAAACTGCCCGTTATTAAGGAAACAAACCTGAATTTGCTCAGGAGCAAGAGCAATCGGCTGATTCAATTCATCATAGAAGTTAAAGACAACTTTTCTATTGGCAGAACCATCGCTTTTTTCCGTTTTATAATAGTCATTCGTGCTTAAATCAAAATACTTCCAGGTGCTGTCTGTATAAACAGAAACCACATTGGGAATGCGTGAATAATTTGCCGGTATCTGGTTTGCCCTGAAGTATGCGCAAGCCAAAATTTTATACTGATAGCCTGTCAGGTTTTTCCGGAACAGTGCAACATCCAGCGGAATCAGACCATAAACAGCTTTCTCAGGCTTGACTTTATGCTTTTTCTGTAAAAGTTTTACAACCTGCTGGGGACTCGGCTTAAGTTCTTTTTTTACCATCATTCTTTGCGGATAAAGGTCTTCTTTTTCACTTTTAGCTCTTGAATAATAAGACATCCACGGCAGGTTTTCATAAAATATAGTCGGATCGAGAAGATTTAATTCTTCATCACGGGGAAGTATATAGTTCCCTGATACTTTAAACCACCTATACATTCTTTCTATCAAACCTGCATCTGCCTGCCAGAGGTCTTTTTCGTCATTGTCTAAAAGAGCTGAAAACCAGCTATCAGGTAAATCCATATATAAAAAACGTCTATCGCCATCATCGCAATTTACGATAAGTTCACAATTGTAGTTCTGTGTTTGCCTGTATATCTCCAGAAAAGCCGGGTAATTATACCTGAATTTCTGCATGACCTCCACAAACAGGCTATCATCCACAGGAGAAATTATCTCTGCCAGTTTTGCTATACCGTCATTTCTTTTCTGCCAACTGTCCTTGGCAATTTTGACATCATCTTTCCAGCTCTGAGGCGCATCCTTGAACACCGGATTATAGTTCGGGTACTGCATAACTGCTTTAATTTCAGGAATATTGGTTTGTTTAAGGGTAAGGGTATACGATAATTCTTTTTCCTGATTGGAAGGTACAAATTGCAGGGAAGCAAGGCTGTCATTAAAAGCCATGACAAAGAAAGCGCCCTGCCCGACAGTCAGGGATTTTTCGCTGTTTTCATCAGTCTGTATGAAAGTTTGAGGCCTTAAAGAATAGTAATTATATACATCTATGGCAAGATTGCATTTGCTGACTGGTTTTCCGTCTTTATCAATAACTTTAAGTTTCAATTTTCTTGTATTTTCTCCGGCATAATATTTAATGCTGTTAATCACTGCGCCATATTCATCCTGAGCCAGAACTTCGTCATCATCAGCAGGCAAAGTACCGTCTGCAGTGATAATAACCATCTTCTTGGTAAGTCCTGTAAACCACGTCTGGTCCGGCCAGTAACCGCCGTCCGAATCGCCGCTGTAATGCCATTTACCATTGAGGAAAACCTCCACCCAGGCGTGATTATCGTTCTGGTGCGCCCACCAGGGTGTGCTGGCAGGGCGGGCTGGAATTCCCACTGTCCGGCACAAAGCCGCAAACAATATCTGCGATTCCTCGCACCTGCCATACAGGGATTTTGCCGCAACATCCAGAGGAGACTGGTCGCGTCCTGAAGTTGGTTTGTATCTTAGTAGTTCTGTACTTATCAGGCACATCTTTCTATATAGTTCCAGTGGGTCTGTTATCTCTTGTCTAATCTTCTTGAGATTCAATCCCGAAAATTCATAATCTTCGTCATAATAGTGGTCATTTTCAAATAAATACCGATAGTTGGTTATAGCTTCGTCGCTGACAGTTATTTTTGCCACATAGGAGAGGAAGAACTCATCCGGCTGCCAGATTTTTTGTTCATACATCAAATCCCTGACAGATACATAGTGTCTTAAGATGATTGAAGGGTCTGTGGCAGCCAGCCTGCCATTTTCTTCGTAACCCAGCAGAAAAGACATCAAACGGTCAGGATGCTCTTTCAGAAGCTTTTTATAGTCATGCTTGGCATAAGAAGGCAGATTCTTAAGGTTTTCAACCGCTTTTTTATGCAGTTTAACATAAAGAGTATCAGTTTGTTTCGCCTTTAAACCTGAAAATGTAAAAAACAGTAATGTCCAAATGATTGCCAGCATTATAATTCTGCGCATCAGCAGTCCTCCCCAAAAGCATCAATCCTGCACCAGCTATCATTAAGATATAGTACGGCAGGAATCTAATTTTATTTTCTATAGAAAGTTTCCTGTCTGTCAAATTTGTCAACTACTTTCGGGATACCGAAATCCTTTAACTTAATCTTAATAGCATTGCGCTATCATTACGCTATTATTACGCTATTACTGCGCAATGATAGCGTAATGATAGCGTAATGCTTTAAAGAAAGGATAAAGACGCAGTTCTTGACAGAGAGCTGAAGAGTGATGTATATTATTGTGATTTAGGGAGTAAGCGCTTCCAGGAGTTTTTGCGCCTGATCTACGAATTCCGGGTCGTCACCGGCATCTATTGCTATTTTACAATATTCAGCAGCACGGTCAAATTCGTCTAAGGCTGCCAGGATTTTGGCAATATGCAGGGCAATTTCAGAGGGCATATTTACCAGTTGAGAGGGAATTTCCATATATTCCAGAGCGGTTTTGTAGTCCTTTTTCATAAAGTAGAGCCAGCCCAGGCTGTCCAGATAGTAGGGATTTTCGGGAGAAAGCTGCAAAGCTCTGCGGATTAATACTTCCGCTTCATCCAGGTTATATCCCTCATTAACATAGCTGTAACCCAGCCAGTTCAGCAGTAATTCATTTTCTGGATATTCATCGATAGCTGCGCGGAGCACATCTTTGAGGTTAATGTTTCCTTTTGTCCTGCTATAATATTCTGCCAGCCACAGATAAGTGTCATAAGTGCGTCTGTCATTGTTATAAAACCAAAGGACACAGGGTTTGGTAATTTCATCAGATACATTTGGAACATTATCAATAGTAAGCTCGTCAATCACTGCAAGAAGGTAATCTTTAACCTGAAAAGGCAGTTGTTTTTCTCTGGCAGGAGCAATCACTTGCCTGAGTATAGATTTAATCTGATTGATATCCTCAGGTTTAGGGTCTTTTTTATCTGCCAGAACAAGTTTTCTGTATTGAACGATAAACCCATCCAGCGTGCCTTTGCCGTTTAACTTTGCAATCTGGTTTAAGGCTTCAGTATAGTATTCTTTGTTAATGGAATAAAGTGCTATGAAAAAGTAAGTTAACTGTTTTTCATCAGGACTTAGTGTTAAATCCTGAAGCTTAAGTTTGCTCTGTACAAAAGCAATATCATCTTTTACGGCAAAGCCTGCCTGCAGGAGTTTGAGAATAAACTGCGGTTCGTCGGAAGCCAGGATAGAATCACTAACCGTTATAACAGACTGGAATTCATGCCTGGTCATGGCTTTGTCCAAAACTTCATTCAGTTTTGATTTTTCATCCGGCAGGTTAAATGAACTCCATAAATTATGCAGTTTTTCCGGATTATTCTGCTTGGCATATAAGCTCCACAAATAACTTGCAGCTTCGGTGGTTGTATCATATTTACGGGAATATTGCCATACGTTTTCAGCTTTGGTAGAATCAAACGACATATACAGGTAACCCAGTGAATTCAGGAATACAGCATCATTTTCAGCCAGCATATAGGCTTTATCCAAAAGCTCAGGCCGGGTCTTGTTTTCAAGTACCTGTTCCAGATAAAATAGTGAAGTATAAGCTCTTGCTGTTTCATATTTTTCCATGTATATGTTCAGCAAGTACCTGGCTTTGTGGTTTTCCTGATACTGGGCAAAAACATTGTATGCCTGCTCCAGCATCAGCTTATCCATAGCTTTCCAGGCAATCAGTGAATCTACATATCCTTCAAAGTGGTTAAGCGGGATTTCTTTATTATAAATGCGTTTGAGGATAGTATTAAAGATAGCCTTGCGGATTTCATCGGACTTGGGGTCATATCTCAGGGCAAGACGATATATATCTTCTGCTTTGGCAAACTGGTTGTCATAATACAAAACATTGGCAGCAGAAAACAGATAAGCCGAGTATTCACTTGGTTTGGAACCATCAGGTACAGCAGGTTTATTGCGTGCACATCCGCTTATATAAAACACAGCAAGCAGTGTAATAAACAGCAATAACAGGTAAGTTTTGGTCTGTTTCAAATGAAGCTACTTTGTCTTAAAGGTGGCAGAAATCTTCTGTAGTTCCAATAGAATTGGCAACTTATCTCCCGCCGGAAAATAAACAGAATTATCAACCAGATAAGCTCTTTTCTGAGTTTCATCATAAAAAGCAAAGGATTGGAAACCGCCACCAACGTCGAATTTCTTATTTATCCAGGGTCCAAAAATACGCCAGGCTTTGTATTTGCCAAAATCAAGACGTTCAGACCGCAGCTTTTTGGGATCAAACTCGTCCTCATCAAAATACTTCCAGGCTAATTCCTTGCGTTTTTCTAAAATCCAGTTCAGGTTCAAAGTATCAACCGGCATGTCTTCATAATAGACAGAAATATACTTATCGGGAAATTCGCGGGATTCACTCCTGATACGGTAAATCAGACTAAGGAAATGGTTCTTTTTATCATCGCTGAACAGTTTGTAATTCTCCGGGATTTTGAGGGTAAAAGGATATAGATTAAAGAAATCTGCGGGAATGAGCTTGGTCTGGTATGCCTGGTATGCCAGTCTTTCACCTAAACGATTCAGGAAAAGATTGAATAAACGGTTTGACTGCAGGATATTGATTTTGAGAAGATTTTCCAGATTGCTTCCTGCCACTACAACAACCAGTTGGTCTTTAACCCAGCGGTTTCTGGCAACGAACATTTCTGCACCTGAGTTTTGTACTCTTTGAATCATTCTCTTGTCCATGGAATTGCGTAAGTGGTTGGAAACAGCTCCTCTGGATTTTAAGGAACCCAAAAAGAGCAGGTTTTTGTATTTCATCAGATTATCAATATCCTTGATATCGCCCCTGATAATATTGAAGTACTTCTCATTCACCACTACATACATTTCCCTTTCGAGGCTCTGCTCCATCAATTTGTGCAGATATTGCCAGGCATGATCATCGCAAAACACATAAATATCGTGGTCATTTCCCCAGGCTATGGGCTTGGAAGTATCGACAGTAGATTCATAAAGGCTGTATTTATCAGGCTTGGAAGCACTTTCACCACAAGAAGAGATGAATAATACTAATCCTGATAAAATAGCAAGCAACAGGATTTTACTGATAGAAGTTATCAATTTGTTATTCATAAACTACCTTCTTTCGCTGTTAAAGGTTTGGCTTTGTTTTTATCAATATACAGATAATTTATTCCGCTTAACACGGTTACCAAAGCTACAATCCAAAACCAGACTTTACTGCCTAAAATTATATGTACCGGAGTGTAGCCAATCGCCCAAAAGCCCAGGCATAAGATTATACCCACCATTTGCAGAACTGTTTTTAACTTGCCCCATTTGTCTGCTGCCACAACAATCTGTCTGCGGATATAGATTTCACGCATAATAGTAACCGCAATTTCTCTGATTGAAATAACGGCAAAGATAAACCAATGCAGCTTAAAAGGAGCAGACCAGGTTAATGCAGCCAAAGCTGCCAGCACGATGATTTTATCTGCCAGTGGATCCCAGATCTTGCCAAAGTTAGTGATTATATTATGCCTGCGGGCAATCAAACCATCCAGCCAGTCTGTAATGGCAGCTACTACAAAGATTATCCAGGCCCAGTACAGAGCTGTTTGTGTATGGACAAACATTGCCAGAATAAGGAATACTGGCGTAAGTAAAATCCTGAAGATTGTAAGGGCATTAGGCACAAATCTAATCATTTTCTTCCTTGATGGACGGTAACTCGTGGCTGTATTTTACCACAAAAGGATAAGCTGTAAAAGTAGCCGCCAGTACAACTGCAAGTTCAATCAGGAAAAAATAGGCATCAATGCTGTACAGGAGCATATCATTGTAGTAGAAAAACTGGTATGCAAAGAAACTGATTCCGATAGACGTTAACCATAGCACAAGTGAATTGCCCCAGAAATGGTCATGCAGTACTTTCCCTTCGGTTTGTTTGGTTTTAATAAGGTGTTTAATCCTTGCCAGATGATGCTCATAATGCAGTCTTTTAAGCAGGAATACAAGGTAAATCACAATTCCGATAAAACCTATCAGTATCCAGCGTATTTGGTTAAGCTGGTCAATTCTTTTAAAAGATAAATCCCATATATCATTTTGGTATTCAATCATCATCCTGTCTATTTGCGGGTTTTTATCCAGCTTATCTTTGAGGATAAGTTTTTGCAGCCTGGCTTTTGAGCTGCCTTTCAGATAGATTATCATCATATCGGGCAGAGTTCTTTCCTGGAGGATATCTTCCGCACCGCTCAAGCCATATTTCTTAATCATTTCATCAGCTGATTCGGCACTGGTTTTATAGACAATTTTCTCAATGAATTTATACTGCTTAAAGTCTTCCTGGATTTCGGTCATAAGTTTTTTATCCCAGGAATAAACCATTAACGGATAACTGGATAACTGCTGATACTGATACTGAATCTGGCTTTGCATCAGATACTCTACAATTGTCCAGCCCAAAATCAACAGCACTGCTGTCAGAATTAATATTATAAATTGCTTCCTCATAGACTTACCTCATAAACTTCTTACCAGTGATTCGATTCCTGCTTACGTCTGATTTTGGCAATAAAGCACAATGGATTTTCCTCTGCTTCAAAGAGCCTGCCCACTTCCAGTTCCATCTTCGCAAGTTCTCTTGCCAGTTCTGCTTTCCGTTGCTGTGGATAGATTATCCAGGCTGAACCTTCGGGACTTAAGCACCAATCAACACATGCCAGAATATCAGACATTGTGCAGGTAATTTCCTGTCTGCTTAATGCTCTTGTTTTATCAGGACTTATATTTCCCGCTCCTGCTTTTACCCAGGGTGGGTTACTGAATATCAATTCATATCCCTGGAACTTCAGCAAGGTTTTATATTCTCTTAAATCACCTGAAATAAATGAACACTTCAATCTCAACCTGGCATTATTCAAATCAGCAAGATCAGATAATTCTTTCTGAAGTTCAATTCCTGTCATCTGCCAGTTTGGTCTCTGCAAAGCCAGCATAAAGCTGATAATCCCATTTCCTGAACCAAGTTCCAGAGCATTCAAGCTGCCCTGCCGGGTATTACCAATAATCGTGTTTTGTAAATAATCTGCAGCATCTGTAACGGGATGACCCTCAGCAAGCTGTTCTATCTCAATATTGGTAAAAGGCAATTTAACTTTTATGCTGTTCATTATCAGGAGATAGCAAGCATCTTCTCCAGAGAGCGCAGGGCTTTTGCTGCTGTTTTAGGTTCCACTTTTATCTCATGTTGTTCTTTCTGCAATGCTTCCAGAACATGATGCAGTTCTGTCTTTTTCATATTTCTGCAGAAGGCAGATTTATTAAGTGGGAGTATGCTTTTCTCAGGATATCTGGCATTGAGCAGATCCACTAATCCGGTCTCAGTGCCGATTATCAGTTTATCATGGTCTTCAGCATATTTCATCATTCCGCTGGTGGACATCACAAGGTCTGCCTTGGTTACGATTTCCCAGTCGCATTCAGGATGCGCAAGAAAGGTATGATCGGGATATTTGGAACGGGCATCAGCAACATTCTGCAGGGTAAAACCCCAAAAATGAACAGGACAATATCCCTGCCAGACAGTTACTTTACGGCTGGTTTGCGAAGCAGCCCAGGTTCCCAGGTTTTCATCAGGAACAAATAATATCTCTTTATCTTCCGGAACTGACTGCATTACTTTCACAGCATTGGAGGAAGTGCAGCAGATATCACTTTCTGCTTTTACTTCCACGCTGGAATTAACATAGCATATTACTACCGCTCCCGGATGTTCTTTTTTAAAAGCTTTGAGCTGATAATCAGTTATCATATCCGCCATGGGACATCCTGCATCTTCAACAGGTAGAAGTACTTTGGCTTTGGGATTTAATATAGCTGCTGTTTCTGCCATAAACTGGACTCCGCAAAACACTATCAATTGAGCTTCAGCTTCTTTTGCTTGTATGGAAAGCTGTAAAGAATCACCGGTAAAATCAGCTATATCCTGAATTGCCACTGCCTGGTAGTTATGAGCCAGGATTATGGCATTCTTTTCTTTTTTTAAAGCTAAAATCTGTTGTTGTATTTCGTTATATTCCAAAGCATTCCCCATTATTAGACAAATGTTAGTAGCCTGTGTGCCCGAAACCGCCGGCTTCACGGCCGGTTTCATCCAGAGTTTCCACTTCCAGAAGTTCTGTAACCGGAACTTCTGAAATAATCATCTGGGCAATCCGCATACCTTTTGAAATTGTAAAGCTTTCATTACCTGCATTAAACAGGATAACCTTAATCTCTCCGCGATAATCTGCATCAACCGTACCGGGACTGTTCAAAATCCCGATTCCATGCTTAACAGCCAGACCGCTTCTGGGACGAACCTGCGCTTCATATCCAATCGGTAAAGCTATAGCAATTCCGGTTGGAACAGAATATCTGCCAAGAGGAGGAATAATAATGTCCTCATTTATATCAGCTGCCAAATCATAACCGGCAGAGTGAGATGTCATAAGCTGTGGTGTCTGAGCAGTAGCAGACAACTTTTTGAAGCGGATAGTGAGCATAGTTTATTTGTTTCTTTCGATAATATAATCTGCCAGCATTTGCAGGAACAGAGCTTTGCCTTCAAAATATCTCAGAGCCTGCATGGCATCTTGTTTATAATCATCTGCCATCTGACGGCTTTTTTCCACGCCATATACAGATGGGAAGGTCATCTTACCTGTTTCAGCATCTTTGCCGATGCTTTTACCAAGTTCGTCCTGGCTGCCTTCGATATCAAGTAAATCGTCCACAATCTGAAACGCCATGCCGATATTGGTTCCGAATTCTTCCAGGGCTTTGAGGTCATTTTCTTTGGCACCTGCTGCCAAAGCTCCGAAGCGCAGTGACATATTGATTAGCCTTGCAGTCTTGTTTTTATGTATAAATTCCAGTGTTTTTTTATCTGGTTTTTTACCTTCGGACTTGATATCGATGTGCTGTCCTGCAATCAAACCGCTAACACCACATTCCTGTGCCATTTCGTTTATCAGGGTAGCTTTCATCTTTTCCGGAAGCGGTGCCCAGGTAATCAGCTCAAAAGCGCTGATAAGAAGTGCGTCTCCGGCTAAAAGGGCAACTTCCTCACCATACACTGTGTGGCAGGAAGGCTTGCCTCTGCGGTATTCATCGTTGTCTATATCGGGCAAATCATCATGGATTAAAGTGTAAGTATGAAGCATTTCAATAGCGGCAGCCACATAAGTTATTGGTTCAGGGTCTTCATTAAAGAGCTGCCAGGCAAGCATTGTCATATAAGGACGCATCCGTTTTCCGCCGGCAAACAGGCTGTAACGGACAGCTTTGTGCAAATCTTTGGGATATTCATCTTTACGGGGAAGAAACCTGTCCAGAATGATGTTTACAAGTTCCTGCTTCTCTTTCATATCGCGTTTAAACAGGATGCGATTATCCATTCTCATCCTCCACGGGGATTTCCTTGCTCATCTTCTCGTTTAATATCTGAACCTTCATCTCAAATTCCGCCAGCTTTTCACGGCAGATTTTTAAATAATGAACACCTTGCTCATACAGGACAAACATCTCATCCAGTTCCACAGAATCAGATTTAATCTTGTCTGCAATGCCTTCCAGCACTTTTAGGGCTTGCTCAAACTTCATGTCTTTGTCATCAGTATTTGCCGCCATATTACACAACACTCCCAGTATAAATCAAATTTTAGTATAAAAGGAATACCCTTTTTTGTCAACCCTTTTTTTCTGTATCTTCTTTCTCTCATTAATGATTAGCCTTGCGTTATTCAGGATTTATCTGAATCCGCTTCCCTTTTCTTTCTTTAACGCCAGTCGATAACCAGTCGATGTCCAGTCGATGTCCGGTCGAAGAAACATCGACTGGATATCAACCGGATAATGACAGGACAACGAGCTGCATAAAAGGGCAAATCAAACTTCGCAAAAGACTTATACTGACAGTTTATTACACAAAGCTTCCGGGAGTCCTTTTTGCCAACGAAAACTATCAATATTTATCTCAAACAAAGGGCAAAATGGACTTCGGGCAAATCTATACTTTTTAGGGTTGACAATTTAAGGCGTGTTTTTGACTTATTGATTTAACAGAAACCTAAACCAAGGGAGACGAAGTGAAAAAGATAACCATATTAATGCTAATCATTTTGGCAGCATGCCTTATGAATGCCGTAACCGTATTTGTCGATAGTGGTAAGGAATATAATGGTGATTTGTCAAAAAGCCAACCGGATATGATAGTCTTGAATGAAGAAGGTGTTATTATCCAGATTCCAACAAATCGGATAAGAGCAATCGTAGAAGACGGAGCCGATGTAACAAACAGAGTTCTTGCCAAAGCTATGATGGAATTTGGCAGAGACATACATTTCCTTTATGAAGAGGATTATTTCATCTCTGATACAGCTTTGGATATAAATCCCTGGATCAGGGTATATCCGGGAAAAATGTTAAAACCGGCGACAGAAGAAACTCAAATGCAGGCTGAATTTTTAATGCTGCCTAATGGTGAAACCATGCTGACACAGTATTTCTACACAACAAAAATAGCGGACACAGAAGAACTGAAGATCGATGATGTGGTGATTTGTTTTGAAGCTGCCGGTAATAATAATGCCTGCAGAGCTCCCAAAAATGAAGAAGAAGCACGTACATTACCCTGGCTTATGGCTAAAATATCTGATATATCAACTTTAGATAAAGGCTATGTGACACTCTCCAACGGTATGAAAACAGAACTTGATAACATAAGGATTATTACAAAATAAAGCTGCAATAGTATTTTTTTTCAGCGTCCCTAAACGAGACGCTTCTTTTTATCTTTCCTGTGCAGGTTCAGTCTGATTTTCATGTTCATCAGGCTGTTTTTCTTTAGGTCTGATGAAATGAGCCAGGAAGAAGAGTATACTAACCAGGATAAGTGGTCCGCAGATAAACAGGAACCAGGTTAAATGCTGAAAATAGAGGAAAAAGGCGTTAAACAAAATGACTATGGCAAGTATGATATAACCACCCCAGAAAGGATGCTTCCAACTGAGCCACAACACAAGCAGGAAAACATAAGTGGGAATATTGTGGATGAGCAGAGCAAGTAATTTTTGCAGAATAGGCTCATTGCCCTCAAATACATCCCAGGAAAAGATTGTTAAAAAGAGAGCGAAAATCAAAAGCAGGATTCTTGGAATCCAGATAAACCGGTAGAATTTCATCTTTACCTCCACAGGTTTAGTATAATTATATCGAATAATTGAATTACATTCAGTGTCAAGTAAAACAAATTATCGGCTTTTTTAGCAGTTTTTTTTATCGAATGAAAAGAATATACTTGTCAAAAGTAGGCAGTTTTTGTATAAAGACATGTTGCATTATGTTAATAAATGGCAGGTAAAATTATGCAGTCTTTTGATAAACTTGTGGAGATAGTCAATCGTTTAAGAGACCCTGTTTCAGGATGTCCGTGGGATTTAAAGCAAACTCCCCATACCCTGATTCCTAATTTCATTGAAGAGCTGTTTGAAGCAGTGGAAGCAATTGAAGAAGAGGATTATGACGCTCTGAATGAAGAACTGGGTGACCTGATGCTGCATATTGTCTTTCAGTGCCAGATAGCCAATGAGGAAAAGCGCTTTGATGTAGATAAAGTACTGCATAATATAAACAGCAAGCTTGTACGCAGGCATCCGCATGTGTTTGGAGACATTGATATAACTGATGCAGATGCAGTTAAAATGAACTGGGAGCGTCTGAAGAAAGCTGAGAAAACAGAAAGAGTATCTGTTCTGGAAGGAATTCCAAGAGCTTTACCGGGATTGATTTATGCACAAAGGACACAGGAAAAGGCTGCTTCTGTAGGTTTTGACTGGCAGGACCATAAGCCTGTTATGGAAAAGCTGCATGAAGAAATAGATGAACTCAATGAAGCTCTGGAACTGGACGACCAGAATAAAATCAGGGAAGAAGTTGGTGATTTGCTTTTTACAATAGTTAATCTTGCACGAAAACTGCACATAGATTCTGAAACTGTGGTCAAAGAAACCACTCGTAAGTTTACCAAAAGATTTCAGTATATTGAAGAACATTACCGCAATAAAAGTGAGGATATACATGCCGCGAGCCTTGAAGAACTCGACGCCATCTGGGAAAAGGCAAAAGACTTATAATCTTTACCTGACTCTCAGGCTTTATCTGATTTTTGGCATAATTTTCCTGCTGCTGTTCTTCGGCATCTATACACAGGTGCTGATTCAAAATGCAAAACGAGATGCTCAGTTTGTACCGCGTTTGTTTGCACAATACATTGCCTATACGGATAGTTATCTCAAAACTGCAGAACAAAACACCAAGCTGCTAACTGAAGTATTGGTGGAGTATCTGAAATCTGCCGGAGAGTATAATTATCAGGAAAAAATGTGGAATTATCTGAATACAGAGTTTATAACCAGGCTGAATATCCCAATTATTATAACTGACAGCAATATTGTGCCCACAAACTGGTATCGCATGAATGTGCCGGATAGTATACCTTATTATGATCTAAATCCTCAGGATAAAAAGAAAATCCTCAATAGGATGAATTCAATGATGTCTATTCCCATAACATATAAAAACGAAGTTCTGGGCTATGCTCATTTCCAGCAGCCTGTTTCCTTCCAGCAGTTTATTAAAAACATAGATTATTCGATTGTGGTGACAGACAGAAATAAGATACCTTTATATTGGCGTAACATAGATATCCCGGAAAATCAAGCTTATTCTGAGCTGGATATTGAACAACAGAAGCAGTTGAATGAACGCACCAAAGATATGTTTGAAATACCTATCACTAACGAATTGGACAGTCTTGGCTTTGCCTTTTTCACTACTTCCACTTCCCTTGCCAGGATCCCTTACCTGTTATACCTGGAATTCTTGCTGATGGGTATTGTGTTAATCTTTGGATTATACGGATTGATGCTGTTAAAAAGGACAGAAAAAGATTCTTTATGGGTTGGCCTGGCTAAGGAAACTGCACATCAGTTCGGCACACCAATTACTTCACTAATGGGTTGGGTGGATTATCTTAAAGCACACCCGCAAGGTTTTGCCACTGATGAGGAATATAATCAGTTTATTGAATGGATGACTGTTGATTTGGAAAAGCTTAAAACAATAGCTTCCCGGTTTGGCAAAGTAGGTTCGTCCATTAAACTAATAGCCAGTGATTTGGATAAGGTCTTGTTGGAAATTGTTGATTATTTTAAGGAAAGACTTCCTCATCAGAGCTCTAAAATTACCCTTAGCTATATTAGTAAACTGGGCAAAACAAAAGTTCCGATGGACATTGACTTAATCAAGTGGACTATGGAAAACCTGATAAAGAACTGCATTGACGCTATAGGTAAAAAGGGCGGTAATATAATTATAACTGCTTCTGTTAAAAATCCCTGGGTGTATATTCATGTCATTGATGAAGGAAAAGGTATTCAGCACTCTATGTGGAAAAAGATATTTGAACCGGGAACCAGTTCAAAAAACAGAGGCTGGGGATTAGGCCTGAGCCTTGCCAAGAGAATAATTGTTGAATACCATCAGGGTAAAATACGCGTTTTGGACAGCACTCCCGGTGAAGGAACTACGATTGAAATAATGCTGCACGCAAAACAAGAAAGCTAAGAGGTGAGCATGAATGTAATTATCACTTCAGAACAAATGAAGAATTTGGACAAAAGCACTATCAATGACTTGGGAATTCCATCCAGAGTCCTGATGGAAAATGCCGGCAAAGGTTGTGCAGACTTACTGCTAAGTTATTTTGATGAAGAGCTTAGCCTTGGAACAGTAATCCTCTGCGGTTATGGTAACAATGGCGGAGACGGTTATGTGATTGCCAGATGGCTGCATTATTATGGTTATCCGGTTAGCATAATTAAAGTTGGAGAAGGAGATTCCAGTCCTGAAACAATAGCTAACAGAACTCTTTGTGAAAAGCTTAATATTCAGTATGTGAAGCCTGATGATGATATAATCTTTCAGGCTGGTGTTATCATTGACGCCGTATATGGTATCGGATTCAAAGGAACTCTCAAAACTGAAGTAGCAGAATTAATCTCAAAAGTAAATGAATCTCCAGCACTTAAAATAGCTATAGATATGCCTTCCGGAGTTAATGCAGACACAGGATATGCAGAACAGGCTTTCCAGGCAAATATTACCCTGACTATGGAAGCTCTGAAATATGGACATTTGCTTGGCAAAGGCAAACAGTTCAGTGGCTTTACAGAAGTTATTCCTATTGGAATACCTGATATGCTCTCGCATGATGAAGAAACAGCTTTGTTACTGGATGAAGACATTGTAAATCTGCCAGACAGAAGCACCTTCTCCCACAAAGGGGACTTTGGCAGAATTGCTGTATTTGGTGGGTCCCCGGGCTTTACGGGAGCTGCGTTCATGGCTTCAACTGCTGCTTTGAAAGCAGGTGCAGGATTAGTTACAATCTTTTGTCATCCTTTACAAACTGAGATCTATGATAGCAAGCCTTATGAAGTAATGGTTAAAACTGTGCCTTTACGGGATAATGGCAAGCTTGATACTAAAGCTTTGTCCAAAGAACTGGTTAAGTTTGATATAATCCTGTTCGGACCGGGATGCGGAGTTTCAGAATATACCAATGAATTACTCAGTTTCGTTGCTGAAGTCTGGGCAAAGCCTGCGGTTATTGATGCAGATGGGCTAAACACCTTAGCTCAGCATCATGATATCTTCAAACATCTGGCTGATAAACCAATAGTGCTGACTCCGCATTGGGGTGAGTTTTGCCGTTTAGCTGAAGTTACTATGGAAGATATGCACCGGGATTGCCTTTCACCATTTAAGAATTTCGTAAAAAAG
The DNA here is from genome assembly GCA_002435865.1 of Cloacimonetes bacterium UBA6097. Taxonomy (GTDB): domain Bacteria; phylum Cloacimonadota; class Cloacimonadia; order Cloacimonadales; family Cloacimonadaceae; genus UBA5614. Next base: position 74,599 of record DIWV01000003.1, read on the forward strand.
CATAAGCTGAAAGTCCTGCTTAAAAGCGATACCAGCATCTATTATGATACTGATGAAATGTATTTTAACATTACGGGTAATGATGGTCTTGCTACAGGTGGCAGTGGTGACATATTATCAGGATTGATTGCCGGTTTTCTTGCTCAGAAGATGTATCCTGCTGATGCAGCCGGAGCTGCAGCTTATTATCTGGGCTTGACAGCAGACCTGCTGGCAGAGAAGCAGGAAACATTATCTATCACTCCGACGGATATTCTGAACAATATATTCAAATTCGACCCGGAAGAAAGTGAGGTATGTGATGAAGATTAAATATACTGTTTTAATAAGCTTATTAACGATAAGTTTGATAATTCTCCCGGTCGGATGTGTCAATAAAGCACCTAAAAACAATGAAGAGGAGCAGCCAATGCATAAGCTCGCAAAAATGAATACACCGGTTTTCTGGGCAGAAGGTCATCCGGGAAAACTGGATAGGGAAAACTGGAAGATAGAAGTAAAAGGTCTTTGTGAAAATCCCACCACCTTTACCTGGCAGGACTTACAGAAATTGCCCAAAACTACCGTAAACGGAAGATTGACCAGTGTTACCCGCTGGTCTGTCAATGGGGATTGGGGCGGGGTTAAGCTCTCTGATATCCTGGATTATGTCAAAGCCAGTCCCAGTGTCAAATATGTCCGTTTCTGGTCTCATGACTTAGTCTATGATACTTCCATACCTATTGATATAGCTCTTAAGGAAAAGACGCTCCTGGCATGGGAGTTTGATAAAGAGCTGTTAACTGAAGATTATGGCGGACCGGTAAGAGCCTTTGTACCATATCTATGGGGTTACAAATCTGCCAAAAGCGTGGTTAAGATTGAACTTATTGATAAGTACATTCCCGGTTACTGGGAAAAGCGCGGTTACACAGACGATGCAAATATAGAAGCAGGTCCCTGCCGTGACATCAATGAAGGCGGAAAAGTAAAACACATTCCCGATGGAGAAGTTAAGGAATTTTTGGACTAAAACATGATTATTAACGGCAAAGAATATCAGAGCGTCTGGGTGGAATACAGCGCAGTCCTGATGATAAACCAGAATAAACTTCCCTATGACTTTGAAGTTGTAACCTGTAATACCTGTGAAGAAGTGGCGGCAGCCATCCAGAATATGACAGTAAGGGGTGCTCCTGCCATCGGAGCAGCCGGTGCTTATGGCATGGCTTTGGCAGCAGAAGCAGCGATTGAAGATAATTTCCGCAATCAATTACGCAAACAGAGAGATATACTGCTGGCTTCCAGACCCACTGCCATTGACTTAAACAACGGTGTCAGGTTTGTATATGAACGTGCAGTGAAGTGGATTCCGGATTTGATGCATGCTAAAATTGTTGCCATGCAGGCTGCACATGAATTTGCCACCAAAAGCGCTGAAGACTGTAGAATGATTGGAGTAGTAGGGCAGGAACTGATAGAAGATGGAATGAGGATTCTCACCCATTGCAATGCAGGTGCTTTGGCAACGGTTGATTGGGGAACGGCTCTGGCTGTATTTAGGATGGCTCACCGTAATGGTAAGAAGTTTTTTGTCTATGTGGATGAAACACGTCCCAAACTGCAGGGTTCACGTCTTACAGCTTATGAACTGCAGCAGGAAGGCATTCCACACGCAATTATTGTGGACAGCGCCGCGGGATATTTTATGCAGAAAGGAGAAATAGACATGGTAATTACAGGTGCCGACCGTATTTGCCTGAATGGTGATTTTGCCAATAAAATAGGTACGTATAGCCTTGCATTGCTGGCAAAAGAGCACAAAATCCCATTTTATGTAGCTGCCCCGCAATCCACTTTTGACCTTGCCTGCATGAACGGACGCGATATCCCGATTGAAGAACGCTCTGCAGAAGAAATAACTCATCTGAATGGACACCTGGTTGCCAGTCCTGAAAGCAATGGATTTAATCCTGCCTTTGATGTTACTCCTGCTAAGTATGTGACAGCGTTTATTACGGGCAAAGGCATTTTCAAACCTAAAGAAGCAGCACAAAAGATTCATCTCTGATTAACAAGTAATGTAATTATGAATAAAATAAATCAACCAATATCCGTTTCCCTGATTATTAAACATGCTGCCATTCTGACTTTGGATAAAAACCATTCCGTTATTGAAAATGGAGCAATTGCTATAGATAATGATACTATCGTTGCTATTGGCAAGACAGGAGATATCCTGCAGAATTACCAGTCTGAGCAGGTTATCGATGCATCAGATTGTATCGTAATTCCCGGACTGATAAATGCCCATACGCATATGCCCATGACATATTTTAAGGGACTGGCAGACGACCTTCCATTGGATAAATGGCTGAATGGCTTCATCTGGCCTTTGGAGGGAAAGCTGGTCAATTATAACTTTGTTTATGACGCTACTTTACATGGAGCAGCGGAAATGATAAAGAACGGCATCACCCTGGCAAATGACATGTATTTTGAAGGTGATGCCATGGCAAAAGCATTAACCAAAGCAGGTTTGCGTTGTATAATTGGTGATCCTGTCATTGGAGATAGGGTAAAAGAAAAAGATAATGTCTACTTAGTCGGGCAGGACGCTATTGCCAACCGGATTAAGTACAAAGACAACCCCCTGGTTGATTTTTCACTGGCTCCTCATGCTATTTACAGTAATTCCAAACCTATCCTGGAAAAATGTGCGGAAGTTGCTCTGGATAATGATTTATTGGTGCATATCCACATCTCAGAAGCAGATTGGGAAAAGCCTGACTGCATTGAAAAGTATGGTAAAAAGCCGGTTGAATTTCTCAATGATATCGGTCTGCTGAAAAGCAAAATAGTCCTGGCACACGGTATTTATGTGGATGAAGAGGAGATGGATATCCTGGCAGCCAACAATGCTTCCATCGCCATATGCACAGAAAGCAATCTCAAGCTGGCAAACGGATTTGCACCTCTTAAGGATTATCTGAAGCATAAAGTCCGTTGCTGTTTTGCCACCGACGGCGTTGCCAGTAATAACAATCTGGACCTTCTGGCAGAACTTGATTTCAATGCCAAAATCCATAAGAACTTAAGCGGTGACCCCACCTTTCTGCCTGCAGAACAAATGTTGTCCATGGCAACAATAGAATCTGCCAAAGCTATACATAAAGAACATGAACTTGGTTCTATTGAGGTTGGCAAGAAAGCTGATATAGTAATTCTGGACTGTAATTCCGTGCAGGCACAGCCGATGTATAATCCATATTCCCAGGTGATATACTCCCTGGGCGGCAGGGCAGTTCGCGATGTTGTTATCAACGGAGAAATGGTGCTTAAGGATAAAAAGCTGACTAAACTTGATGAGAATGAGCTGATAACAAAAGCCAAAGAGTACAGAACCAAGATATTAAATGAGTTAAAGCAATGAGAGCAATCAAAAACCGCAAAGCAGAGCACGAATTTTATATCATCCAGAGCCTGGAAGTCGGCATTGTGCTTACAGGTTCTGAGATAAAATCCATCCGGGCAGGTAAAATCAATTTCAAGGACAGCTATGCCAAGATAGAAAACAACGAATGCTGGCTGATGAATTTCCATATCAGCGCCTGGGAAAAAGCTTCTTTCTTTAACCATGATCCGGAACGCAAACGTAAATTACTCCTCAACAAACAGGAGATAAAGAAGTTAAGGGTCAAGGTTGAGGAACAGGGCATGACGCTTATTCCGGTAGAAATCTATATCAACGAAATGGGATATTGCAAGCTCAAACTTGCTTTGGCGAAAGGCAAACACAGTTACGACAAGAGAGAAACGCTCCAAAAGAAAGATTTGGAGCGCGAAAGAGACAGAGACAATAAGCCCTGACCTGGATATTCTATTTCTTTAAATAATTAATCCACTATTATTGATGGTCGTTCTTCGTCTTTTTTCGGTTCCTGTTCAAAATCGAGCAGGATGCTTTCTCCGCCGATTAAGTTCTGTTTTTCCTGCACCATTATTTTAGCAGAAGCAGGTACACGGATGGCAAGCATTGCTGTACCGGGCAGAATGCCAATCACAGCTCCGTGGATGTTCTTATCGCCAAAGAAATTAAGTTTATCGGTCTGGAAACGGATATTTACCTGACCCTTAGGTGTTTCAAAATTCCAGTTGGACGTATTTTCCATTTGCAGTCCCGGAAATGGCAACCGAACTTCCACTATATCCAGAAACGATTTACGGATAGTTATCATGGTATCGTCTTCTATTTTGCGGATGGACTGCACTTTACCGTCAACGGGAGCAACAAAGACACCTTCACCGGGAGCGAGAATCTTGTGCCGTGTACGGAATAAAATACGTTCCAGTAAATACCAGCCAAAAGCCAAAAGAGTCGGGTAAAATATCCAGGGCTGCGGCCAGACAAAATTTAATACCATTAAAATAACTACAATTATAAGTGGGATTAGCTGCCGGAGGAACTGGATGGATTTAATTTTATGCAGCACATTGGGATCTGAGGTAAGTACTTTGGTCTTGAAATCCGGTTCTGGCATAATTCTGCCTCCTTACACTGTTCTCTAACATTTATAGTATTTTTCAGTGTTTAGTAAACTCATTAAAGTGCAATAAACACACAATATTCAATGTAATTAAACAGATTTTTACTGTCAATCAATTTAAGCATATAAGGAATATCACACATATCAAGACCCTTTATATAATCTCACTTTTATCTAATTTAAATCAGTATAACTACAGTATATTTAATGTATATCATCTGTATAGTTTCTGTATCCGGGTATACAGAAACTATACAGAAACTATACTGCAGATATACTGCAACTATACTGAAGATTATAAGGAAGAAGTAAACAATTGGAGAGGGTTTGAACTAAAGAGAATGAGCCTTAAGTAATCACGGAGAGATTATTTATAATTGTAGAAGTAGATTTAAATCCACGGAAGTAATGTTAATCAGCTCTGGTCCATTCACTTGTGCGTCCAAGCAGTTTAATACCGATGTAACCGCGCAGCTTGAGCAGATTGCTACCCTCCAGATAAGCAACACAGGCGTGTGTTTTCCCTGTCCTGGGATCGTAAACCTTGCCAAATTCGTATTTGCCTTCATCTGTATAAAGCAGATCTTTCACAACAACCAGGCCTACTCTGGAGCGAGTTTTGAGCTTCTGGTCCGGATTCATGAAATCAAGCATAATTTTACCATGCTTATCATAGGGATTTTTAATCCAGTTCAGCCTTCCGCCATAACCTGTATCAGTTTTATAGACTTTCACGGATATGTTTTTATCTTCGTTCAGCCAGGTTCCCAGAATTGTATCGCAATGAAGCGAATTTTGAGAAATGGAATAAACAGGTATTATCAACAGGCACAAAAGACTCAGAACAAGTAATAAAATGCGCATTTACAGCTCCCGGGCAGTCCTTGCGGACGTATTTCTATTTCAGTTAAGTTTAAGTTACAAATTTAAGCTATTTGAATCAGGATTCAGACAAAAAGGTCTATTCTGCCTTCGTCCATTCGCTGGTGCGTCCAATCAGGCTGATGCCGATAAAACCACGCAGTTTAAGCAGGTTATTGTTTGCCAGTTTAGCCTGGCAGGAATATGTCTTGCCGCTTTTGGGATCATAAATCTTGCCACCGTCATAATTGATACCCTTGTCATACTCAAGGTTGGTCAGTACAACCAGACCAAGGCGGGGACGTGTTCTCAACTTTGGGTCAGGATTTTCGATATCGGTCTTGGGTTTGCCTTTGGCATCATTGGGATTTTTCAACCAGATAACTTTTCCGAAAAACTTGCCGTCAACTTTCGTTATTTCTATCTTTGCATCTTTTTCCGCATTAAACCAAACTCCGAGAATGGCGTCGCCGGGAGCGGCTTTCTGGGCAAATGCCAGAGCAGGAATAAGCATTATTGATAACAGGCACAGGGTTAAAATGATATTCTTCATAGTGTGCTCCTTATAAATTACTTTGTCATACCCGTGAAGGCGGGTATCTTTAAAATTCCTGCCTGCGCAGGAATGACTTATATTTATGTTATTGTTACGTTTCACTATATGATATTGCAGCGTTGTAAAATGTAATCTACATTTTTCAGATAGCGCTCAAAGTTAAAGATATCTTTTATCTGCTTTTCTGATAAGACATTAGTAATTGTTTCATCCTGCAGCACGATGTCAAGGAAATGCTCTCTGCTCTGCAGGCATTTCATGGCGTCACGCTGCACATAGCTGTAAGCTGTTTCACGGGTCATACCGTTCTGTGTAAGGTGCAGCAGCAGCGCTTGTGAAAAGACTAATCCGTTGGTTTTCTCAATATTCAGCAGCATATTGTCTGAATTGACTTTCAGGTTTTCCATCAAATCTATGGTCTTGCCCAGCATATAATGTATCAGGATGCAGGAATCCGGCAGAATTATGCGTTCGACAGAGGAATGGGAAATATCCCTTTCATGCCAGAGAGCGTTATTCTCAAAGGCAGACATGGCATTACTACGGATTACTCTTGCCAGACCGCAAAGCTGCTCACTGACAATTGGATTACGCTTGTGAGGCATGGCAGAAGAACCTTTCTGTCCCGTGCCAAAGCTCTCCTCCACTTCCATAACTTCGGTGCGCTGCAAATGACGGATTTCCAAAGCTATTTTCTCTATTGTGGAAGCAATTATTGCCAGCACTGACATATAAAAGGCATGGTTATCTCGCTGAATAACCTGTGTACTTACGTTCGCAGGCTTGAGTTCCAGATATTTGCAGGCTTTAACTTCGACCTGAGGATCAATATGCGCATAATTACCCACAGCACCGGAAAGCTGACCTACACTAACAGTGTCGATAGCTTCCTGCAAACGCTTTATGTTGCGTTGAGTTTCGTCAAACCAGAGGGCAAACTTCAGTCCGAATGAGGTTGGTTCTGCATGAATTCCATGTGAACGTCCCATGCAAAGTGTCCTGCGATGGGCTTTTGCCTTCAGTTTCAGAACTTCGCTCAGGCGATTTAGTTCGGACATAATGAGCAGTCCTGATTGCTTTAACTGCAGGGCTGTAGCTGTATCCAGAACATCAGATGAAGTAAGTCCGTGGTGAATCCAGCGCGAAGCAGGTCCCACATATTCAGCAACATTGGTCAGGAAAGCAATCACGTCATGCCGGGTAGTGACTTCGATTTCATCAATCCGTTCAGCATCAAAGTCCGCTTTTTCCAGAATTACTTCCAGATCTTCAGTCGGAATAATGCCCAGTTCATTCATCGCCCTGCAGGCTGCCATTTCTACTTCCAGCCAGCATTCATAACGGTTTTCCACCGTCCAGATACGCTCCATCTCTGCTCTTGTGTAGCGTTTAATCATAATTGCTCCATAGCTTAAGGTTATTCGGGCTCGGTTTCACTGTTGTTTAAAGGGATATCGTGCAATATCTTATCATAATCTATTGTCCCAGGATTAAACTCCAATGGCACGATTTCAATATCTTTATATTCACGCTCATTTATCTGCAGTTCTGCCATTGGCGTGCCGTTATATTTAATCTGAATCTTGGTGGAATAATTTCGCCTGTTATAGATGATATTTGCTTCAATGTTAAAGTCAGTGCTTTTGATATTGGATAGACGGTATTTTTTATCAAAAGAAAAGATAGTATTGGCAGTTTTTAATTCACGTTTGGAGATAATTTCCTGCTGTTTAAGCTGTAAAGAATCCGTAAAATGCATCAGCTTTTCTATGGAACCGGGAGGGACAAACCAATTGAGGTCAAGTCCCTGAAGTTGTTCAATCTCAGGAGCATCTATAACAATCCTGTCTTTCAGGTATAGAATGAGGAAAGGCTTTGCCTGCAAGCCGATAATCCCGCTGTCCAGAACGTCCAGACGCAGGGATGTGCTGTCTTTTGCCAGGACAAAGTTCTTTCGCATGGAAAAAGCGGAAGACTGCACCTGAATGATGCCCTGCCACTTAAATTGCTGCCATTGTTCAAGGTTCTTCTTTAAAAGTATGGCAGGTTTCTTTTTGGCAAAGAGAGATAGGTTCATACTGATGAGTATGATTAAAATGAGGAGCAGAAGCTTGCGCATAGCTTACTCCGGATGTTTTACAGAGTTCTTCTTGTATAAATACCAGATTCCGACTGCAGCTGCAACCACCATCAAAAAACTGAGTAACATCCCGACAGTGATAAATCCAAGGAAAAGACCATGTCTGTAGAGATCAATCTCATCGGGCTGGCGGAAAAATTCAATGAAGATTCTAAAGATTCCGTAGCTTCCAATAAAAGCCCAGAATCCCATGCCTGCTATTTTTGTCTTGCGGTAGACATATTGGGATATGAGTGCCAGGACAACGCCTTCCAGGAAGAATTCGTAAAGTTGTGTGGGATGCCGTGGCTGACCATCGGATTCAGGAAAAATCATTGCCCACGGGACATTTGTCACTCTGCCGTAAAGCTCGCCATTGATAAAGTTTCCTAACCTGCCAAGCCCCAGTCCGATTGCAACCAAAGGCATCATCGGGTCTGCCATCTTCCAGAAATTAAGCTTGTTTTTCTTGAGGAATATTGCTCCTGCAATGATTACTCCCAAAGCTCCGCCATGGAAGGACATCCCTCCTGACCAGACAGCAAATATCTCCAATGGATGATGCAGATAATACAAAAGATTGTAAAATATTACGTAGCCTAGTCTTCCGCCAATAATAACACCCAGCATCAAGGAAAAAATAAGTCCTTCATACTGCTCTTTGGGCAGGACTATTTTCCTGAATTTAAGGTTTTGGCGGTAGAAAATATATCCCAGAACAAAGCTGAGAACATAAAACAGACCATACCAACGAATCTGCAGGGGAAAGCCAAGTAATGTAAATTTTACAATGTCGGGATTAATCTGCGGATAGGCTATCATAGCTTATTCCTTATTCTACTTTGTCATGTTATTCAGGGTTGTTATGATTTTTTCAACTGCTTCGTCCGGGTCACCTTCAAATTTTTCTGTGAGTTTATCGTGCTTGGGAGTAAAGATGTGCATCACCTGTGTGGGAGAGCCGTTAAGTCCAACCAGCTTTTCATCCAGTCCGAGGTCATCACAATTCCAGATTTTCAGCTCAACAGACTTTGATTTCATTTTACCCCGCAAGGAAGGCAGCCTGGGATTATTTATTTCTTTAACAACACTAATCAGAGCAGGAAGCTGCATTTCAACCTTGTCGCTGCCGTCTTCCATCAGGCGCTGGAGAACCATTTTCCTGCCTTCAACACTGTCTACCTTTCTTACAAAGCAGGTTTGAGGAATCTTCAGATGAGCAGCTATTCCGGGTCCTACTTGAGCAGTATCACCATCAATTGCCTGCTGGCCTGTGATTATCAGGTCAAAGGTACCGAGTTTGGTAATTGCTGCTGCCAGGGTATAACTTGTAGCCCAGGTGTCTGCTCCAGCAAATTTACGGTCAGAAAGCAGGATGATCTCATCTACTCCTAAAGAAACTGCTTCCCTGAGAGCACTTTCCACCTGAGGTGGTCCCATGCTGATAGCTGTAACGGTTCCGCCGAATTTCTCCTTCAGAATGACAGCTTCTTCAATGGCATACGTGTCAAAAGGATTGAGGATGCTTTCCACACCTTCTCTAACCAAAGTATTGGTGACAGGGTCAATTTTGATTTCTGTTGTGTTGGGGACTTGCTTAATACAAACTATTATGTTCATAATTCCTGCCAGGTTTATTTATAAAAGCTTTTTATGGTATCAATTACATAGTCGAGTTGCTCAGTGGTCAGCTCAGAATAGATTGGAATGGACAGCACTTTTTCTGTAAGTTCTTCAGATACGGGACAATCACTTTTCTTGCCGCCTAAAGCTGCAAAACAATCCTGCAAATGCAAAGACAAAGGATAATAAACTGCATTGCCAATCCCCTTCTCAGAGAGGTATTTCATCAGTTCTGCCCTGTTTTCCACAATTAGGGTAAATTGATTATAGACTGTCAAAGCTTTGGGATGAATATATGGCAGTTTGATTTGCGGAATATCCTTAAGATGCTCGTAATAATAAGCTGCGTTGCGTCTGCGTGCTTCTGACCAGCCTTGCAGATAATCCATCTTCACGGAAAGGATTGCTGCCTGGAATGTATCAAGACGGCTGTTTAATCCCACCCATCTATGGAAGTATTTTGGATTTTCGCCATGTACCCTGAGTTGTTTAAGTTTGGCTGCAAGGTCATCATTATTAGTCAGGCACATACCGGCATCACCCATGGCACCAAGGTTTTTACTCGGGAAAAAGGAAAGAGTGCCGATATCACCAAAAGAACAGCTTATCCTGCCATCCCATTTGGAACCTATACCCTGGGCATTATCTTCAATAACGTAAAGGTTTCTTTTTCTGGCAATTGCCATGATTGCATCCATATCACAGGGTTGACCGAATAAATGCACGGGCATGATTGCTTTGGTTTGGGGAGTGATGGCAGCTTCAATCAAATCAGGATTAAGATTAAAAGTTCTGGAATCAATATCCACGAAAACAGGCTTGGCATGATTCCGCCAGATTGAACTGGCAGTGGCAAAAAAAGTAAAGGGAGTAGTAATAACTTCATCTCCTTCTCCAATGTCCAGGGCTTTGATGGCAATCACCAGAGCATCAGTTCCGGAAGCACAGCCAATGGCATGTTTGATACCAAGGTAATCAGCCATTTTATCTTCAAAGGCTTTAACCTGAGGACCCATAATGTAATGGTGGTCTGCCAGAACTTCATCTATTGCCTGTCTAAGTTTGGGCATTATCGGTTCATATTGTGCGTGCAAATCCAGTAATGGTACTTTCATTTATTCTCCTAAAAAACCTGTTTGTTTATCTGAATGTCCACAAAGCCAAAAGAATAGTCAATACCTGAGAAGTAACCAGGATACCTTCTTTGATTGTGTCCCAGGTATAGCGTTCTTCTTTATCGGGAACAAAGATGATATCACCTGTATTAATCTGAATTTTATCAGAAGGCTTTACCCAGTTTCCTGACTTTGCCCTGATAACTCTGGTGCCCTGGGATTTACTATTACTTGCATATCCCCCGGCAGCAGTTAGATAATCTTTCCATTTCATGTCTTCGTTCCAGGTAACCAAACCCGGATTTTTTACCTGACCTGCAACCCAGACACCATTTATCAGTTCCGGAACAATCAACACATCTCCGTCATGCAGGATAAAATTAGTGTCTTTACCTTGTGTTATCCAGCTTTTGTGAACATCAATAGCGTATTTGCCTTTGAGCTGCCTGGTTTTAGTTCTGAGATAGCTGTATTCCAGCCAGGTCATCTGTGTATAAGACAGCCGGCTTAATCTTTCAAAATCAGGGTCATAATTTTCACTAATCAATCTGTTATAAACAAAGGAACTGCTTAAATCTGCTTCTATGGTTGGTCCTCCACACATAGTTAGCAGTTCATACAGGGTTGTTTTATCATTTACATAATACATCCCCGGCATCTTAACCTTACCTGTCACCTGAACCTGATAAGCTTTGCGGTATTCAGAATTGTAAGGAACAAGTATGCGGTCTCCGGGTTTTAGAACCATTTCCAGAGCGTCATTACTTTGCTGTGGATAATTGCTGATATTAAGCTCTGACTTGTCAAACTTCACGAAATCATCCCGATATCTATACAGGGATACATGTTTAAGATCTGCGTTTTCTGTGGTTCCCAAAGCGATGTCTAAAAGTTCCTTTAGAGTATCTCCTTCACGGTATTCATAATCACCTGGTCTGTGAACGCCACCTTGTATAGTTATTACTGATTGAGGGGGATTTACGATAATAACGTCACCGTCCTTCAGGTAAGGATTTTGAGAAACATCACCCAAGCGGTAGTATTTCAATAAATCCAGCGTATGTTTAACTCCCTGTCTATTCAGTATGATGGTCCTCATTCCATAGGAAGTTGTCACTGTTGAATCAGCAGAAGCCGGAAGCCGGAATTTTGAGAGATTCAAGCCGCTTTGTCTGATTATATCCTGGTCTGTTGTAAAAGTTGATAATTTCGGATTTGCCATGGACAAAGCTTCTGACACACGGTTTGTCGTTGTCAGCGTATAAATACCGGGTCTGTTTACATCACCCGTAACACTGACAGAAACCGGTATAAAATCCTGGTCGGGTATTTCCAGCGCCTGCAGCAGACAAACAGAAGTTGACAACAGAACAAATAGTAGTGCAAATAATTTAGTTTTCATAATGTTCAATCATCCGTTGGATTATTTCATCCAGTTTTATTTTGGGTTCGTAGCCAATATAACTTTTAATCTTTGCCAAATCAGGCATTCTGTGCATCATATCTTCAAATCCTTCTTCATATGCATCTTCATAAGCCATATACTCAATCTTGGATTTACTATCGCACATTGTCTTGACTTTTTTTGCCAAATCTTCTATGGAAATTGATTCTTGGGTTCCCACGTTAAAAATCTCACCTTCGCATTTCTTCTCTGCCATCAGTGCAAGAAAAGCTTCTATTACGTCCAAAACATCTGCAAAACAACGGGTTTGTTTTCCACTTCCATAGATTATTATCGGCTGGTCCAGCAAAGCGGATTTAACAAACTTCGGCACCACCATTCCGTATTGACCGGTCTGGCGCGGTCCGACTGTATTAAAACATCTGGCAATCACTACAGGCATTTTCTTTTCACGGTAAAAAGCCTGCGCATAGAACTCGTCTATACATTTGGAGCAGGCATAACCCCATCTGCTAATCTGCGTAGGACCCATCAGCCTGTCTGAAGTCTCATTAAAAGGCAGTTTGTCGCTCTTGCCATAAACTTCTGAAGTCGATGTAATCAACACTTTGCATTTATATTTATTTGCCAATTCCAGCACGTTTTCGGTACCCATAATGTTGGTTTTTAAGGATAATAAAGGATTTTCGATGATGTATTTAACTCCTACTGCAGCAGCCAGATGATAAATCTGGTCAGATTTGGAGATTAGCTGTTCCATCAAATCCCGGTTCAGAATGGTGCCGATTGTGTAGCTGAATTTGGGATTATGTTTAAAAGTCTCAATATTTTCCAGTTTGCCGGTGGAAAGATTATCAATAATCTGGACGTGATGTCCGTCTTTGAGCAATCTTTCTGCTAAGTGAGAACCGATAAAACCGGCTCCTCCTGTAATCAGTATCCGCATATAACCTCTATCATTTCGGATTGCGTAACTTATTGTAATTTAAGGATTATCAGAGCATATACAACAATCCAAGTTTATCATGTACTATTTTTACCCGGTACTTATCTGTCAATAAAAAACCTGCTATTGATAACTTGTTGATTAATGCCATTCCTTAACAGAACTGATGATAAATTACAATACCGTAATGAGAAAATGAGACGGTTTAGAGATACAAAAGATAATGGTAAGAGTAGTTTTCATACCGGATTAATGAGTGCTATTAACTAATGTTGCAGATTATTCAGGTTCTTCGACAGTCACCAGAAATTCATCGTCAATAAAGAGATAGTTGCCAGGTCCACCGTAGGAATAGATTTCATCGTTCTCAAACACAACCTGGACGATATAATAGATCAAATTATTAGTATAGGAGGGATTTTGTTGCTTATACCAGGATCCGCCGGGTTCTAAAAATACTTCATAATAATCAGTTGCTGTGGAGTTTAGTGTGTTTCTCTGCACTATAATGCGCTTGATATAACGGTCTGTATTATTAACTATTTTTACACAGGCACGGTTAGGGTCAACATAGATTTTAGTGGTTTCTCCGGCATTGACCCAGACAAAAGTTCTATCCACATAGCTATTCAGATAAGCATCCCAAATCTGAAAAGTCTCACCTGCCAGAGCAACATCCACGTATTTGCCTACATTAGAATCAAAGGGACCCTGCGTATTAGTCGATATGTCTTTTTCTAAATTGGAATGCGAGGGGATTGTATAAAGATCACCTTTTATTCCTGCATAGACAGGATAGGAAGTACGGTTGATAATCTTTATCTTACCGTCTTTTTCGCAACCCATGGCAAATAGCAGAACTACAGCTATAAGCATTAGTAAGAATAATCTTCTATTGCGCATATTGACCTCCGCAAGAAAGTGTATCTAATTAACAGTGTAACTTATAAAATAAGTATTACAAGCATTTATTACATTTCAAACTTAATATTGATACCGCTTATCCAGTTGAATCCAGGCTGAGGTACATAAGCATAGATTTCATAATGCCTGTCAAACAAATTATTCAGATTCAGATAGATGCTGCTGCTCAGTTTTTTATAATTATATTCGTATAGTAAAGAAGCATTATATAGGACAAGGCTTGGAACCGGGTCATTTAAATTATCCGGTGTATTATAATATTCACCTGTATTATCCATGTTCAGGTCCAGCGTGCAGCCATGTTTTGTTAAGATTATATCTGTGAGCCACTTGGATTTTGGAGTATAAGTTAACTCAGCATTTAAAATCTCGTCCATCGCTTTGGTTAAAGTGAGTGAACTTGTTATAGTCAGCCATTTATAAGGTCTTGTTCTTATTGTATATTCCCAGTTTTCAAAGCTTGCCTTGCCGATATTCACCGGTTTCCAGGCTGTTCCATACAGATAAACCTGACGCCATTGAATCAGTTCTTTGACTTCATTCCTGTAATATGCTATTGTGAAAGAAGTTGAAGATGTACTCATTTCAATCCTGATATTGCCGCCATGGGAAGTTTCAGGCTTTAAATCAGGATTTCCCAAAGACTGAGCATCGCCTTTGTAATACAGGTCATAAAAAGAAGGCAAACTGAAACCTGTGCCAAATGAAGCTCCAATCTGGCAGCTGACTACACCGTCTGCCTTGAATAATTCCTCCAGCCGCCAGGAAGTAAAGTCATTAAAACCGTTCACTTTATCAATACGAAATCCTGCCTGCACTTGATTTTTATAGGTGTCAATTTCACTTTCCAGCAGGGTTTTAAAAGCGAATGCACTCTGGTTTCTGTAATGTTCGCTGATTGATTGGTCAGGATAAAGCAAATCTTTGCGCTCATAAGTCTGGCGCGAAAGTTCCAGGTCAAGGCTGGTTATAAATGGATTCAGCCTTATTTCCGTCTGATTTTTAAGGCCTGTGGAAAACTGATTTTGGCGGTAATGAGCCGGATAAATAGGGTTTGGAGCGCGGGTATTTCTGTATTCAGTGCCATCTGTGTTCTGCCAGCCGATAATATTGTTGGAAAGATTAAGGTATTTGTAATCCAGGCTAAGGTTGTGGCGCAGGTTTTGTCCGGTAAGATAGGCGTTTTTATAGATTTCTGGAAAGTTCACAGGTCCGGGCAGTTGACGGTAAATCTGACCTGAATCCAGTTTGTATTTGCAGATGAGGTTATCAAAAATCATATTTAGCTGCAGTGTAATATCCTGCTGTTCCTTGCGGTTGTTTTTACGGGGAAGATAACCCGACTGAAACCACCAGTAAGGCGTTTTGAAGAGAAAATCGTTATCAGCAGTAAGCTTACTGTGGGTAATTTTGTAAGAGAGCATTGGAGTTTGCTGTTCGTAGATAAAAGTCCTGCGGAACTGTTTGAATGAACCGTAGGACGTTGTTCGTTCGAATGTAAAAGGATGAGCTACTTTGATATCATCAGTAAAAAGATAAACAATCCCCCCTATAGCGGAAGCCCCGCCATATAAAGAGGCATTGCCTTTGACGATTTCTATTCTTTGTATCGATTCCATTGGCAGAGATGACATATCAAATGCTTCGCCATGCGGGTTGAGAGGAACATTGTCCAGGACTATCAAAGTGTGCCTGCTCAGATTGCCCAGTATGGACAAAGTCCTGTTTTCTCCTGTTAAACGGCTGTCGCAAGTGTTGACAATGCTTTCCTTTAGCAGGATATCTGATATTGATTTGCCTGCATTTTCTGCATCAGCACTTATGATTGTTCTGTCTAATGCAGGATTGAATGAAGAATCAAAGCGCTCAATTACTCTCACGGTGCTTAGTGTTATGGATTTTTCCTTTAGGCTAATTGTTTTGGGAATGTTATTCGTATAGATAGTATCCTGCTCAAATCCGAGCTTGGAAACAACTAATGAATCAGCATCTGTATTAAAGGTAAAAATACCTTGCCTGTTGGTAAATACTCTTGTCCTGCCGTCTGTTACGGAGACATCTTCTATTGGAATACCTTTATGATTAAGAATGACCGAAGAAACCTGTAATGAGTATACAAAATCAAAGCAAACAAGAAACAGGAAAGTAAGTATAATGCATCCGAAACCAATATTCCTGCTTTTCATCAATTGGAGGTGTTTATTCCCGGAAATATCAGGTTAGGTCGATTGGATAAAGGATTTATCTGTAAAGTAAGGTCAACATTATAGAGTTCTTTCAATCTGCTTTCTGTAAGTACCTGCTCCGGACTGCCATTGGCAACAAGCCTGCCTTCCTTAAGAAATATCAGGTGGGAAGAAACATTGGCAGCCAGGTTGATGTGATGTGATATCAGGATTATGCACTTGCCGTCTTTACGGTTAATGTCAGATAAAAGCTGCATAAACTCAACCTGATGGTTGATATCAAGCTGGGAAAGGGATTCATCCAAAAGGATTACTTCCGTCTGCTGTGCCAGAGCTCTTGCTAACAGGACTCTCTGTTTTTCTCCACCGCTGAGCTGTGAATAGTATCTTTGAGAAAGCTTGTCCAAATCAAGCTTAATTAGGATGCCGCTGACAATTTCCATATCCTGTTTTGACCAGTTTTGCATCAGTTCCAGCCAGGGATAGCGACCCATCAGCACCATTTCTTCTACTGTATAATCAAAAGGCATCACTGTTTCCTGGGGAATCAAAGCAATAATCTTTGCCAGTTCTTTTTTATGCCATTTTACCAATGGTATTCCTTTAATCAGTATACTTCCGCTTCTGAGAGGTAAGTAGCCGATTATCGTGTAAAGAAGAGTTGATTTGCCGGCTCCGTTGGGACCCATGATTACTGCAAAATCGTTATTGGAAATGGAAAGCGACACTCCCTTTAAAACATCGCTTTGGTCATAACCGCTTATCACATCTTTTATCTCTATCATTGGCAAACTCCAAAGCCTATTTTAACAAAAGGTATTGGATGTCAATTGAAAACAGGATAAACCTTATTCAATGGTCGATATCCACTCAGTGTCTTGTCAATACCCAGTCGATGTTTCATCGACTGGACATCGACTGGTTATCGACTGGTTATCGACAAAGGAAAGGGGTATTTACAAGATTTAGTATATGAGAAGATACTCTGGAAGGATGAAAATATCGCCGTGTTTATCAATATACTTACCTGTATCAAAACTAACAGATAATAAGTAATGCGGAACAAATTGTGCTTTATATTTGTCTTATTATCAGCAATCTTAAAAGTATATGTATTTGTTTGTTAAATTAAACTTCTGTGCCGGTCTGTAGGAGAAAAGCTATTAGTTTTAATAGGGAGGAACAGATGAAGCTTTTTGTTTTGTTGGCAATGACCTTGTGTTTAACAATTGTTTTGAATGCAATTCCTATGTGGGATAATCCCGTTCCTATCCGCCAGGGTGACCAGATTCGATGGAACAGGTGTGGTTCTGTTACAGCTGATGGCTGCATGATATACGTGTGGACTGGTACAAAACGCGGAGACCGTGATATTTATGCACAAAAAGTAAGTGCGTCAGGAGCTATCCTCTGGCAAACGCCAATACTTGTTGATAGTAAACCTTCCCGCCAAGCCAACCCGGTAATTTCAAGAACTACAGATAATAACTTTGTAATTGCCTGGTGGGAATATAATGCATCAGATGATACCACTATCCGGGCACAAAAGATAACTTCCAATGGGCAACTGCTTTGGTCAGCAGGAGGTATTCCCATCTGCTCAATACCTCAGCATCTGTCTGGTTTTGAATCACTTGCTGATAACAACAACGGCGTATATGTAGTTTGGGGTGACGTGCGTAACAGCACAACCAACGGAACGGACATTTATGGACAACACATTGATGGTTATGGTAATTCCATGTGGATAACAGATGGTATTCCTCTTGCCAACAGTGCTAATGATGATCATAGTTTTGCTATAGGAGTTGATGTCAGCGGAATGCTTAATATTGCATACCAGGAAACCCATCTGGGTGCCTCACAGATAAAAGTTAACAGGTTTTTAAGCTCAGGACAGCCTGCCTGGACTCAGCCCATACTCATTTCAGGACTGTTGATTGATAATTATTACGTTCAAATGGCAGCTTTGCAGGACAGCTCTTTTGTCGTTACATGGGCTGCTGCTGTATCAAATTACGATCCTGCTCCAAATATTTACGCACATAAATATGACCTGAACGGTAATTTGGTTTGGGCTAATCCTATGGAAGTTTATTCTGATGCAAATGCTCCATATCCAGTTGTTCAGAGAAATCCACGCATTGTAAACTCAGGTGACAACACTGTTATTATTGCATGGGAAGATTTCCGGAATAATTATGATGACCCAGATATCTTTGCTCAGAAAATGAACTCTAATGGACAAATACTTTGGAACACAGATGGAGTTTCTGTATCTGTAGCAGATTATGCTCAAAGTGAACCGCGACTCGTATCTGACAATGAAGGCGGATGTTTTATTACCTGGGAAGATACAAGAAACGGCAACTATCCCAATTTTGATATATATGCACAGCATCTCTCATCAATGGGAATTTCCCTTTGGGAAACACAGGGAAAACCAATCTGTACATTAGATTTACCTCAATCTGCTCCTATGCTGCGAGTTGTTAACGATAACATCTTTATCGGCTGGATGGATGAGCGGGACGGTTCCTCAAGTGTATATTATCAGGTTATTAACTCTGTGGGAAATCCAGTCCTGGAAACCAACGGACTTCCGGTGCATCAGGGTTTGGGTGGAAATGCTAATTATTGGGATTACACATCGTTAGCCAGAAGCAGTGATGTTGCAATAATCTGGCAGGACACTCGCACAGGACGTTTGGGTTACAAGATTTATTATCAATTCCTAAATCCTGATGGCACGGTTGACCTTGAACCGAATGGCATACCAATTACATTGTCAATGAATCCGATCGCAGATCAACGAAACTTCTCAGCAGTAGTTACTCCCGATGACAAGATCGCAGTTGTTTGGGAAGAACGCAATTTTGTTAAAGCTCAACTTATTGATGTCAACGGCAACAGGTTATGGGGTGATAACGGCATTATGCTCACAGACAGTGTGTCTTACAGACAGAAAGACGCAAAGATAGTTTATGAAAACGGAGCTTTTTTTATCGGCTGGGCACAATTGGACAGTATATATACAGTTTTTGGCTTAAGACTATTATACAGAGTCTACGGTCAGAAAATTGTTAATAGTGAGAAACAATGGGGCTCTAATGGTATTCTAATTTCTGTACATTATGGTGATGATGTCAATTTTGATGTAAATTTATCACAAATGACAGGAAGGTATTTCGTCTGGGAAAAAACAAGTATTGACCCGGATACCTTTGGCTATCAGAATATCTTTGTAAAACTTGTAAATCCTGACGGTACAACTGCATCCGGGTGGCCTGACTCAGGAATAAGTACTTCAGATTATTGGGATTATGATGTTGTCCAAATACTTTCTAAATGTACGATTACTAATAACGGTTTAGTAGTAATCTGGTTTGATTTTCGTACAAATTTTATTAAAAAAGTGTATGGTCAGTTGATTTCGCCGCAGGGTGTAAGATTATGGGATGCTGATGGAATTCCCCTGACAGAAAATGATATTGAAGCTAATGATGTATCTCTTATTGGTTTAAATGACAGTTTTACGTTATTTTGGTCTGCAAGTCTGGCAAACGGAATAAAGACAATAAAAACACAAAAGTTTAACTTATATGGGACTCCACTTTGGAATACCGGAGGTAACCTTGTTTCATCAAGTGCGCCTTATTATTCAGCAAGTTCGGCTAATCCCATTCAATTCTCCAATGGAGGTATGCTGGTCGCCTGGGAACAATATATCAGCAGTAATCCGAGTGCATTCAATTATCCTGATGTATATTACCGTTACATAAATCCAGATGGCTCCATATTGGGTAATCTTGTTGGTACTAGCATAAGCACTGCATTTGATATGCAGACCAGACCCAAACTTGCAGTAGTAGGAAATGAAGCTATTCTGACCTGGGGTGATTCGGATTTTTACTTCAGCAATGACGAAAGATGCGGTCCTGAACCGGATGATAGCTTCAATCTCTATGCACAGAAGCTTTCCAATGAAGTGGTAGCCATAGACGATGAAACCATTCCAATATTAGGTATGACCCTAGAGCAAAACTATCCCAATCCTTTTAATCCTACTACCAATATCAGCTTTACATTAAAAGCAAAATCTACTGTTGCCCTGACCATTTATAACCAAAAGGGACAAAAGGTTAAGACGCTGCATAGTGGATTGCTGGATAAAGGCAATCACCGCATTGAGTGGGATGGTAAAGACGATAACGATAAGCCTGTTTCATCAGGTGTTTATATGTACCGTCTATCCAATAAAAATAATCAATTAACCCGGAAAATGGTCTTACTTAAATAGAAAGGATACCATTATTATTTGACAAAAAAGCAGGGCTTGAATAAATACTATCGGTGAAGGGATTTAAGTTCAGGAGACAAAAAAACGAAACAGCTAAGCTAAAGTAAAGAGGTGTCCATGGACAATAACAATCTGGTTACCGATATAGGCAGTACAACCACTAAAGCGATACTAATCTCTAATTCAGATAATCAATGGAGACTTCAGGGGCTTGCCAACGCTCCTACAACAGTGGAAAAACCGCATGAAGATGTGATGGTCGGAGTAATAAATGCAGTGGAAGTCCTGCAAAAAGAAACTCAAGTCAAACTCATTTCACTTCACCCTCAGACGCAAGTTAATCAGGTTAATCCTGACCTAAAGTGGCTATCCACCAGCAGCGCCGGGGGTGGTCTGCAGATACTGGTCATAGGACTAACCAGGGAAGAATCCGCTGCCAGCGCACAGCGTGCTGCCTATGGTGTGGGAGGTGTTTTACTGGATACGATTGCCATAGACGACGGACGTACAGTGGTGGAACAAATGCATGCCATTGAAGAAAAACAGCCGGATATAATCCTGATGAGCGGCGGTTATGAAGGCGGTGCTTATGCTTCCATACTGCGGCAGGCAGAGGTTTTATCCTATTGCGAAATCAAACCCAAATATGCTTTAAAAGATAAAATACCCCTTATCTATGCCGGTAATGCCGACGCTCAATTGGCAGTGCAAAGCATTCTCCAGGATAGTTTTGACGTTCATCTCCTGCCTAATATTCGACCAAGAGAAGAAGTGGAACAAACAGAGCATGTAAGCGCACTTGTGCACGAACTCTTTCTCAACAAGGTCATGCAGCAGGCACCCGGTTACAGTGCTGTCAGTAAACAGGTTTCTGATCCTGTGATTCCAACTCCTTTAGGCTTTATGGAAGCGCTGAAGTTAATATCTGAAATCCGGCAAAAGAACATTCTGGCAGTGGATATCGGCGGTGCAACTACAGACGTTTATTCCAATATCTTCGGTTCTTTTTACAGGACTGTAAGCGCAAATTACGGAATGAGTTATAACCTGTGCAATATTTTTGCCAAAGCAGACATGACACAATTGAAACAATGGCTGCATCCGGCTCTTTCTGAAACTGACCTGCGTGATTACCTTGCCAATAAAATGCTGAATCCCACTGTAAATCCTGCCAATGAAACAACTCTGCACATAGAACAGGCACTTGCCCGCATAGGTCTGCAGCTTTCTTTGGAGCAGCATCTGCAGATGAACTTCTCCATTGAGCAGATTGGGCACTTTTTTAAACTCAAGGACGATGAGCTTGATCCTTTCCATGAACAATTCTTCCGCGAAAGGCTGGATGAGAGAAGAGAATTTCGTCTGCAGGACTTTGACATGATAATCGGTGCAGGCGGCGTGATTTCCCATGCTCCCACCCAAATACAGGCTGCCATTATGATGGTGGACGGCTTGCAGCCGCGTGGAATTACAGAACTCTGGCGCGATCCTCATTTCATTTCACCCCACCTGGGAAAACTCAGCCAGTCTGATAAACCTGCAGCTTTGAAGCTCATAGAAAGCGATTGCCTGGAGCCATTGTGCCTTTTAATCCGTCCCTTACCCAGTAAATTAAAAGCCGGCAAACCTGCTCTGCAGGTTTTCCTTGATTCCAAAGACGGAAGCAAAACCCTGGAAATTGCTGGCAATACCCTGACCTGGATTGATAATAAACTGCCGACTAAAGTATCGGTTAAGGCTCATTCCGGCGTCAAAATCGCTTTTGAAACCAAGGAGTTAAGCGCTGAAACCAGTCTTCCCATCCTGATTGATACGCGCATCTCCGGTGCATATACTTTTGAAGCATTAAATCAAGCTCTTCATCTGTATGATGAGATAAATCCAACTGATGAAAGCATCTTTGCATTCAAAACCAGGCAGGAAGCTGTAACCATACACTCAGGTAAAAGCAGACGCACCTTTGCCCTGCCTTATGCCGGTAAGGTTTACGTATCTGAAGGCGATAACGTTAAGCCCGATACGCTTATGGGGGAAAACCTCTATGACCCGCCACGTATCTTTATCCTGCAGGTGTTCCGCGGCAGGGAAAGCCATCTTTCGCAGGAGAAGTTCAAAGAAAACCTGCTGGTCAAGGTAGGAGACGAAGTCAGCAGCGGACAATTGATTTATAAAGAAACTCAATCCTTCATAGAAAGCCTGATGAGTGCAACTTCTTTTAATTTTCATTCTCCGGTACGCGGTAAAGTGGAAAAGATAGATTGGGTAAACTGCACTTTGATGTTACGCGAGATTCAGGACTATTCTTTTGATCCTGTTGTGGTAAATGTCTCGGAAAAGCTTGGTTTAAAGCCTATTTACCTTTCCGGCTACATGCGCAAACGTAAAGGCGATTATGTTAATTCGGGAGAAATCCTGGCTGCTAAAAACTGGAAAAACAAGTACCAAAGCGTCCAATCACCCTACACAGGCACAATTATCGATATTAATAATTCCAAAGGTACTGTCACTATCCAATACCAGCGCAAAAACCTTAAGCTCATGGCATCCCTGATTGGTAAAGTCGTTACTGTTGCCAGGAACCGTTACATCGAAGTGGAATATGAAGGCACATCAATATCAGGAAGCATCGGTTTTGGTAAAATTTCTGACGGTCCTGTGGTCTGGAATGATAAGTTTGTTGAAACAGATTTAAAACCCGGTTTCATTACCGTATTTCCCTTTGCCTTAAACAAAGAACAATTGGATATCCTTATCCGCAATCAGGTAGCAGGTGTCATTATGCCTTCAATGGCAGAGCAGGATATCGTTAATCTGCTGGGTTATGAACTGGGAGTCGGTATCACAGGCGGAGAAAGCCTGCCCTTTAGTATTATTTTAACCGAAGGATTTGGCAACATGACTTTCAGCAAAGAAGTGGCAAATGCTTTCAAAGACTGCACCGGCAAGCATGGAGTCCTCTTCCCTGCAACACAGATAAGGGCAGGAGTCACCCGACCAAGCTTGATAATACAGTAACATTGTAAGTAATAATATCATCATTAATTAAAGACTGCACCTGAAGCATGGATATATTAAGCCTGTCATAGAAAGTACTGATGCAGATATTACCACAATCCCTGTTTGAGGTTAAAACGTGTTGTTCCTTGCAGGTTTGTACCGGAACTAAAGTGCTGCATAATATCATCCAGTAAAGCACAGTCCGGTGCAACTTCAGACAGGTCTATCAGGAACTTACGGTATCCCTTATCAGTCAGCTTGTTAAGGAAGGAAAAGTTGCAGACTGCCTTTTGTGGAATGACTTTTACCATATCACCGGCTTGCTTGTAGAGCAGATTATCCTTGCCACGAATGAGTTTTCCATTCTGAACTGGAACTGCAGCTTGTCTGGAATAAAACAACTTCGGATGGAAAAACAGCGGTATAATACCTTCACGGTTGCTGCTTTCCAGTAAATTCGGATAGTCATTTTCCAAAGGCAAAATCCACTGGGATATGCCTTTTTCCCTTAGTAATGACAGTGAAGCATCGTTAAAGGCATATACCTGCTCATTTGTGTAGAGAATGATATCCTTAAAACCTTTAAACAGCTCAATCTGAGAAAGTCTGGATAAACAAAACACCTTTTGTCCAATGTTTACATGTACTGCGATTTTCTCTTTGATTTCCGCAATTTTATCCTCAGCAGTGAAGAAAGGCAATTCCATTACTATGTTTGCTTTTAATCCTGATTTTGGGTTTATCTTTAGAGGAAGCAGGATTTGTTTGGGATGTAGTTTTTCCAGCAAAGGAAGCCAGTTCTCGTCATCAATCCTGAAATACAGGTCCTGATGTTTTGCTTTGGCTGCCATGTTTCGGGATAAATCATGTAAAATAGCTCTGGTCAGATGGCGGTCTGCTGCATATTTAACAGACTTAGCAGGATTCCAGTGCCATTTTTTGCCGGTAGAATGCTTGGTTTGATAAACTATCGAGCCTGTGAGGATTTGCTTATCTGCAATATTGATGCGGATTTTGTCGCCTGCTGAGGCAGAGTTTACCGACTTCTGCCCATCACCGGTGATAAGGTCAAATTTATTTACCTGCATGGCTTCGGAATCGAGGTCTGCTTCATTGTGGAAACGGATGTAACTGCCCGAAGTTAAGTCATCTGTAAGCTTGATAACAATCCCCAGTTTATCAGAAGCTGTGACCAGCCCGATGCCCTTGCCGGTAAAGGTGTTGCCGGTTGTGGCAAAGCTGCTTTTACCCGTGAAATTCCAGGTGGTTTTGTCTCTGCCTCCGTCATTGACAAGCATTTCCTTAGCTTCGTCAATCTTGTCGGGATTGTCAATTGCCAACCTGTAAGCAGAAGCAACCTGATAAACGTAATCGGCGGAACGCATCCTCCCCTCTATTTTCAGGGCGGAAACACCAATCTTTTGAAGCTGGGGGACAAACTCTATCAGTTGCAAATCCTTCATGCTGAAGAAGTGCTCACGGGTACCATTACATTCAAACAGGTGCCTGCAGGGTTGACGGCACTGACCCCGGTTTGCGCTCATCCCTCCTGCCCAGCTGCTGAACAGGCACGAGCCGGAAAAGCTGTAGCACAAAGCACCATGTGCAAAAACTTCCAGTTGAACCTTGCTTTTTTCAGCAATTTGGCTGAGCTCCATCACCGAAAGTTCCCTTGCCAGGATTACTCTTTCAAAGCCAAGTTTATTTGAAAAGATGCAGTCCACGGAATTGTGATTGCCCATCTGGGTGCTGGCATGCAATCTCAGATGAGGAAAGTTCTTTTTGCAGATGTGGTAAACTCCCCAGTCCTGGATTATCACCGCTGCCGGTTTTGCGCTGTTAATCTCCTGCAGATAATCTATGACAAAGGGGAGTTCATTATTCTTGATTAAAGTATTTAAAGTAACAAAGACTTTGGCATTGTATTCTTTTGCCTTGCTGACTAAAGCAGGCAGTTGCGAAATATGAAAGTTCTTTGCTCTGCCCCTGGCATTAAATTGCTGCATACCAAGATACACGGCATCTGCCCCGCCTTCCAGAGCAGCCAGAAAAGCTTCCGGACTTCCTGCAGGCAGCAGCAACTCAATTTTGTTTGAGGAATTTACAATCTCTTTCATATTCTCTAAACAAAGAAAGTTAACCTAATTGTGATGTCCAGTCCAAAATGACAAAAGCATTTCTTCCACAAGCAACCGGTGGGATTACCATGGGCTTACCCCACGATAACCCCTCTGCTCAAATGTGAATGAAACAAGGCTTTTCTAATCAATAATTTTGCTTGACGTGAGAATTAAATCAAACTTATTATCAATTTAATTAATTATAAGTCATAGCATCTTTGACAGCTGATGCATCTTCGGGAGGTTAGCATGAAAAAGGTTACATTGTTTTTATTATTTACGTTGCTTGGTATAATTATTCTGAGTGCACAAATCCACAGAGACCCGCCACTCTACAATATTTCCGTCAATCCTACTGAAATTATGTTTTCAGCTTATGATTACATGATTGGCGGTTACAATGCCAGTCCCGTTATACAAGTTCCCACCCAATTCGGCGGTGGATATCTGATGGCTTTTCATGCCACTAATCACCTATACTCACAGGTAATCAGATACTGCTATCTTGCTTATATAAACAATCAGGGATTGCTTCAATCAATAGACAGTGTCCTGGTGGCGGGCGCTTACAACGGATATCCGTCTTTGGCTTTTGATGAAAGCAGCGGAATTGGTTTTTTGGCTTGGCACAACAAAATCGGCAATGATACCTACAACTCTGTTTACGGTGCATTAATCACTTTCAATAATGGTGAGTTTGAAGGTATCGGAACTACAATGCCGATTTTCAGTTCTCATCTTACCGGAGCTAATCTTTACAATCCGGTTGTAAAGTTTGGTCCGTCACCTTTTACAGGAATGCGAAGATTATATGTTATGGCAAAGAAATCCATTACCGGAACCTATCCTCTGGAAGTTCCCCAGATTGCCTATATTGACTTTAATCCGGATGCAGTCAGGAACAATGATGAACGTTTCTGGCACTACCTTACTGTACCGGAATTGGAAGCTTGGGCACTGGCAACCGACATATACAGAAGAACTTACTACACTATAGCAGTAGATGACAATGGCAGTATTTATCTGCTAGGATATCATACAGCCTTGAATATAAATCCTGAGTTTGAAATCAGCGAACCAAATATAGACGTGTTTATATGCGATAATTATTGCAACAGCCCGTGGTACAGGATTTCCATGACAGCAAACCAGGTGCTTTCCTGCCAGCTGCCAAACAGCACTGATATAGCATATGTGGATGTCAGCAGCAGCGGTCATTTTAATGCAGTTGTAGGTGACGATGATATAATCAGGTTTCCTCAGCTTTATACTTATAAAACTGCCGATGCAGGTAACATCTATTCTCTGTCCGCGTTACATTCACTTCGGAACATAGAATTCGATATAAATTATGAAAACTCCCCTGATGCAATAAAAATAAACGATCTCTATCCACAGGGGGCAAGTCCTCATTCAGCACCGGCTTATACACCATGGGATTTAAATGAGGACGGTATTGTTGATTCGCTGGATGGAACTGGAAATGCAGTTTACCAGACAACCTGGCCTTTCCTCTATTATGATTGGTCTGCACATAATAACAGCATGATGTTTCAATATAATCTGCAACTGATGACAGAACCGAATGATGTTGGCTGGATGGCATGCGTCTGGCAGGATAGTAACAAAGCAAGGCTGTACAGGCAATATCCAGATGTGTACCCACAATACGCAGATTATAATAATGTTCCTGAAATCTATATTTCTTTGTCTTACGACTTTGGAGAGAATTGGCTGGAACCGATTGTATTAAACAGTGTTACCACACCCCAGTTAAACGGCATGCTTCCTGTCTGGGTCTATCCTGCCAATAAGTTTCGAATGATTAGTTCTTCTGGTACCAATGCAACCGGAAGATTGTATATGATGTTTTATGATGACAATGTTTGGGGCTCCTTTTTTGTTCAATCTCCACCCAGTCCCAATTCCGGTGGACACGTTAATTATTTGGCTATAGATGTAACTATGCCATTTACAGACATAACTGACCCGGTTAATATTCCATCTGTCATATCTCTGGAGCAGAATTATCCCAATCCGTTTAATAAGAGCACTTCAATTAAGTACAGCCTTGCCAGAGACAGTAATGTAAAACTTGATATCTATAATGTCAAAGGGCAGCTTGTGAAAACCCTTGCCCAAGGCAAAGCCAAGGCAGGAGAAAACACTTTAACCTGGAATGGTGAAGACTCAAACGGTAAAAAAGTATCTACAGGACTTTACTTCTACAAACTCCAGTCCGCAGGAAAAACTCTGACAAGGAAGCTGCTGCTGATAAAATAATCAATAACTGTAGTTCTTTTGGAAGAACGGCTCTGTACTCATGCCATTTACCCGGAAGACCAGATATTATCAGGCTTCTATTTCAGATACTTGGCTATGATAAACAAAATACCCACCACCAGCATGGGAACGGTGAAAATCAGAAAAGTTGTAGGGTTCTCATAGGTATGCCAAAATATGCTCAGTAGAATCGCCAGCACAATAAAGAATATTCCTGCAAACAGAGGTTTTTTCCAGGTAATAAACAAAGTTGCCACCAGCAGCAAAGACGGAATGTTATGTATAAAAAAACCCAGCAGCTTTTGCCAGATAGTGTGATTTCCTTCAAACGCATCAAGAGAAAACATCGAAACAAACAGGATTAACAACATCATTAAAACACGGGGAATCCAAATTAGCCAGTGGAATTTCATGGCAACCTCCATAGTTGTCTTACATACAATAGGACATGCTTCGTTTAAATCTTTCCAATGTAATTATGCGAGGGATTTTTTATAATGTGCCAAAATGAACAGAAACGCTGTAATTAACATGGGCAGGAAAAAAATCAAGGCATCGATGCCAAGATGTTTATGAAAAATAACCACACTAACGAAAGTTAAAACTACCGCAAACAGAACGATAAAAATACCACCATACAAGGGCTGGTTCCAGGTCAAAATTAATAATAACAGCAAAATCAGCGAAGGGATGTTGTGAATTAGTAATCCCAGCAGCTTGTTCCAAATAGAAGCTTTACCCTCAAATACATCAAAGGAAAACAAAGCCAGGAACAGCAAGATTAAAATTAGAAGGATGCGCGGAATCCAAATAAACCAAGGAAATTTCATAGTAACCTCCTTTGTTATATAATTTGCATTTATGAATGAATACAACACATGTCAAGGTAAATTATTAGTATCATGTTGAAAGTGACAATCAATTATGCAAATCGTGACACGTTGTTTGCAAATTGTGTCAGGATTTTGCTACCTTATGCAACAGAAAACCACCTCCGAAAGACCCGAAATGATACTTTTTCTCTCTAACGAGGTGAATTGACAAACTCGTTGTCCCTTTAAAATTTATAATGGACTTATTCAATCTCCAAAAACAGACAGATTTCTGCTTGACAATAATACCTACCTGATTAGTATGTAATTGAGAATGAAATCAAAAGAAGGTCAGAATGCAGATAAGCACACGTACTGAATATGCCTTACGGGCATTGATGGAACTTGTAAAAGCAGGCAGCGAGCCAATCTCGGCAAGAGAAATATGCGAGCGCCAGCAACTGCCCAAGAAATACATTGAACGCCTACTTGGCAATCTGAGAAACGCAGGATTGGTGGACAGTCTTTCCGGTTCGAAAGGCGGTTATCTATTAGCCAGGAAAGCCGGACAGATTACTCTTTTGCAGGTTATGCAGGCAGTGGAAGACCGTTCCTGGGAGATGAGCTGCGACTGCAAT
Source organism: Cloacimonetes bacterium UBA6097 (assembly GCA_002435865.1). Lineage (GTDB taxonomy): Bacteria > Cloacimonadota > Cloacimonadia > Cloacimonadales > Cloacimonadaceae > UBA5614. Next base: position 104,010 of record DIWV01000003.1, read on the forward strand.
CCACCTGAACACTGCATGGGAAAGGACTGCAATTTGTATATGGTCTGGGATGAAGTTTACCAAAGCATGAAAAGCATCCTGGACGGCTATTCTCTTGACCGGATTGAAGATATGATGGAATTTAACCATTCTCAGGAATAGCGGAGATTTGAAATGACCAGTGGTAAAATATATCTTGATAACTGCATGACCACAAAACCAGCGCCTGAAGTGCTGGAAGCCATGCAACCCTATTTAACGGAGAAATTTTGGTATCCCGGCACTTTTGTCAGCACCGGGGAAACTATAAACGATGCCGTCAATGAATTCAAGAACATTGTTGCCAACAGTCTTAAAGCCCAGTCCAAAGAAATCCATTTTACCATGGGCGGAACGATGGCAAACAACATTGCCATCAAAGGTTTGGTCACTGCCAATGCAGACAAAGGCACGCATATAATCTGCTCGAGTGTGGACTATCCCGATCTTTTAACCAACGCTGCTTTTTTCGAAGCGAACGGTTTTGAAGTTACGTATCTGACGCCTGATGCTGAAGGATTTGTTTCTGCAGAAGCATTAAAACAAGCCATCAAGCCGGAGACAATCCTGTTTATGACCACTATCGTCAATCATGTAATCGGTACAATCCAGCCCATGGATGCATACAAAAAAGTCCTCTCAGAAGCCGATCACAAGATTTACTTCCACGCGGACGCAGGACAGGCTTACGGCAAGATGCCCTTGGATGTGAGCGAACTGGGTGTGGACTCTTTATCAGTTTCTGCACACAAAATCCATGGTCCTCAGGGTGCCGGAGCGTTATTTGTAAAGAACGGAACCAAGCTCGGACAGTTGATTCACGGCGTTTCCAGGGTGGATAATCTGCAGACAGGCGGTGTCAATATTGCTCTGCTGGCAGGTTTTGCCAAAGCTGTGGAGCTTACTTTTACCGATTTGCAGATACAGATAGACAGACTTTATGAATTATCCGAATATCTTTTGACCTCAATTGAAAAGACGATTCCGCATGTGGAACTGAATGGTCCGCGTGGACGCAAACGGGCAGCGCACAATATCAACGTAACCATCGATTACATAGAAGGTGAAGCGCTTATGATGATGCTGGACATGAACGGCATAACAGTGGCGACGGGTTCGGCTTGTGCCTCGCAGGGTCTTTCCGCCAATTACGTAATGATGGCGATTGGCAAAAATCATATGCAATCACACGGTTCATTAAAATTCACCGTTTCACGCTATACAAACAAAGAAGACATAGATTATACTGTTGAAAAACTGGCGGAAATAGCAATTGAACTACGCAAGCGCAGCCCACTTTATAAGGAAGGATAACATGTTGTCTTACACCGTCATCCCTGCGCAGGCAGGGATCCAGATTGTTTTGATTAAAAGGAATCTAATCCCACCCTCCACCCTTATTGTGAAGGGCTGCGCCCTTCGACCCCATTTTAAATAAAATGTAGAATAATATATCAGGAGTAATAAATGCAATACTCACAGAAAGTTTTAGACCATTTTATGCATCCGCACAACGTCGGAAAAATGGAAAATCCCGATGCCACAGCCACAGAAGGAAGTCCTGCCTGCGGAGACCAGGTTACTGTTTACCTCAAAGTTGATGAAAAGAGCAAAGTTATTGAAGATGTAAGCTTCCTATCCTACGGCTGCGCTTCCAATATTGCCACAGCTTCCATTATTACGGATTTGGCAAAAGGCAAGACTCTGGACGAAGCCAAGAAAATCACCTGGAAAGATGCCATGGAAGCTTTGGACGGGCTTCCTCCCGTAAAAGTGCATTGCTCCGTTCTGGCTGCCGATACTTTACTGACTGCTATATCCAATTATGAAATTGCCAAAGGGCTGAAAGAAGTGCCGGATTTCACCAAAGACACCATCCTGGACGAGCTTAAGAAAATCATCTATCCGCAAGTGGGAGAAGACATTGTCTCTCTCAAAATGGTCAAGTATGTGGGCTTTACAGATGGTGAAGTTATCATAGATTTGAACATTCCCGCCTTCGATACCTGGCGTGAAAATGTGGTGGAAGAAATCAAGGAACACCTGGAGAAATACCCTGACATTAAAGATATCAAGATAAACTTGCCGTAAATATAAACTCATTCTTATCAGCATCTTTGTCTAGTCCTAATATAGTTGA
>DIWV01000010.1 GCA_002435865.1 Cloacimonetes bacterium UBA6097
CCCGATGTTCCGCACCTGGTTTGGTTTGCAGGGTCTGTGCAAATTGCCATGGAATGATATTGAACCGGAAGATAATGCCCAGACTGATGAACCTGCAAAAGTCCCTGAACACGTCCAGAATTATGTGGATATCTACACAGCAGTGACGGGAAAACCTATGGATAAAAAATCGCTGATTCTGCAGAGTGAAAGAGTTTACAATTTCCAAAAGGTCTTTTGCCTGCGCATGGGTGGCGGAAAACGCGTAAACGACATTCCCCCGTACCGGGCTATGGGTCCTGTAACTGAAGAAGAATATTTATCAAGGGCTGAGCGCTATGATAAAATCCTGAAAGATAAGCTGAAACTTCATCCGGAAGGAATGACTCTGGAAAACAAAATGGAAGCGCTCAGAATCTACCGTTACAGTCAGTATGACCAATTAGTTGATGCTGTGTACAAACGCAAGGGATGGACCAAAGCCGGAATACCAACCCTTGAGCATTTACACAAAATCGGAATGGATTTACCGGAAGTTATAGACGTTGTAAAACGCTTTCTGTAATTTCCCCATATCTGGAACTGCCCTTATTGCAGAACCAGTTATAATAGAAAAGCTGCCGTAGTTTCTGCGGCAGTTTTTTTATCTGGCTATCTATTCTTTGTTACATGTATCCCATTTCACGCAGGGAGTCATCAGGGAGTCATCAGGGAGTCATCAGGGACTTTGTCTCTGATGACCCCTTTCAGATCCCCGTATGAAACCATCTGTAAAAAAAGAAAAAACTTAAAGATATCTAACTAATTCAGGCACAATCCGCAGATAATTATGATTGACAAAAACAGGGTTTACGGATTAAAGAAAAAACTTGATGCACAATGAATCATTCAGATTTAAGTGCGTTTTGAATGTCTTAAGTAAAGGAATGGGGAAAAATTAAAAAGCTGCTATATCTGATTTTCGGCGAATGGAATGGAGTCCAGAATTTCCTGGCTTCATCCGTATTTGTCTTATTGTATGAAAAAGTCAGCTTTATAAAGTGGATATCAGCGTCACTTTCATATCAGAGATATTATCTTCCCATAATCTTTTATTTGATTGCTTTGATGTATATAATATTTTTGGTTATCAAGGCTTCAGTACAATGGAATAATTCTCCCAAAGGCAAAGCTAAGGGTAAATTGGGCCGGGATTTATTAATTCCATTAACGATTGAAATTCATAAGTGGCTGCTGACGTTTATTATAATTGCAATGTTCATCTATGTTTTCAAAAGCATTTACACATTTATGTACAGGTCAGGATTTCCCTTATTCAGCTTATATCTTATGTTAGTAAGATTCAGTTTGATTGCGGGCATTTTATATACTTTTGCACTGTTGCAGATAAGTATACCCCTGATTAAAAGAGGCTGCAATTTTAAGAGGGCTAAAAAATATTTCCACCTATTGATAGCTAAACGCTGGAAACATGTATTCCTGATTTTGATGGCACAACTACTCTGGATATTTGTAACTGTTATAGCATTTAAGATTGTCATAGAGCAATTAGATATATTAAACATGACAGGTTTGTTCAGCTATCATGATAAACCAATCCAAATCACTTTCCCAAATGTGAATAACATCAGGCAGCTTCTGGTTAATGTATTGATGTTTCCCATTGGTTTCCTTGTTTCAAATATCTTATACAGTCCTTTTGTGTTGCTCGCCAGGAAAGCATTTGACCATTTCAAATTCAATTTAAGAAATATATAGTTATGCCCCAAAGAAAGAAACCGCAGAGAAGATACGGATCAGGAAGAAAAGCCAAACAGAATATCGGCATTTATATCTTTGCGGCAATATCCCTGTTCATAGTAATTATCTGGATAAGCCAGCCGGTTTCAAAGGATAATACTTCAGAAATTTCAGTCAAAAAAACCGCTACTAAAGAGATTGAAAAAGTAAAAGATAAGCTGAAAATTCCTGAAAAACTTATTCCAAAAACTGCTGATGTTGAGAAGAAGACGCAAACAGAAGTTGAAAAGGGCATCTTTAGTGCATTGAAAAAATTGCATATTACTGAAGAGGACATACAAAGAAAAAAAAAGGATGGTATTGTAACTTTTACTGTTCCGATAGATCCTGATATAAGCGATTTGACTTTTGCTAATATGATTTTTAAAGGCGAAATTGAGAAACTTCACGGCATTTTCGAAACCGGTATAGAAAAAGGACGCAGGCAGTATTTAACATTCCGGGATTCAGCAACAAAACAAAAATATATCCTGGAACTTTTATATAAGCATAATGAAGACCTGAATCTGAAACAAGCAAAAGTAATATCCATCATAGTTGATGATTTTGGAAATAATAAAGGTAAACTGCTGAGTGATTTTGCCAAGACAAATAAAGCTGTGTGTTTTGCTATTATGCCGGATACACCCTATGCCACAGAAGCGATGAAAATAGCAAAGCAATATGGACACGAATCTATTATTCATGTACCTATGGAACCTGTTAATTACCCACGTGAGGATCCGGGAGATAATGCTATATTTATCCAGCTTTCAGAAAGTGAAGTCTGCAGAAGAATGGAACGCTTTATAAACCAACTGCCTGATTGCATTGGAGTTAATAACCACATGGGAAGCCTGGCAACAACTTATGAACCTACAATGCAGGCTGTGATGCAAACCTTGCGTAAGCATGAATTTCTTTTTGTAGACAGCAGAACCTCTTCAGGCAGTTTAGCATATAAAATAGCCCAGAAAAATCTTGTGCCGGCTTTAAAAAGAGATATCTTTTTGGATGAACCAAATATTTCTCAAAGCACAATGGATAAAAAACTATCTGAATGCCTGACAATGGCACAGACTAAGCCATTTATAATTGCAATTATGCATTGCCATACAGCAGAGCATTTAAATTATCTGAATAATTTCATAGCTAAGGCAAAAAATGCTGGATTTGAGTTAGTCCCTATCTCTAAACTGGGAGCATATAAACTCCCTGAAATCCAGTAGGAGTAATAATGCAAATACTTAAAGCCATTATAATGGGTATTATTCAGGGGCTTACTGAATTTTTACCCATATCAAGTTCGGGGCATTTAGTTCTTTACCAATATTTCTTTGGAAAACCTGACGGTACAGGTAACGATATTTCGCTTGAAGTATTCCTTCATCTTGGCTCCTTAATAGCTGTGATAATTTTTTTTCGTAAAGACATTATGGAGTTAATATCTTCACTCTTTCAGTGGAGAAAATCTATAGATCAACACAAGCAATATCGGAATCGCATGGTAATAGTCTACCTGTTTATTGCGACTGTCTGTACCGGTATAATATATGTTCTGTTCGGTACGAAAATCGAAGCAGTATTTAACCAACCCCTGATTGTTGCATTCATGCTGATTGTGACCGGAATTATTATCCTTGCCTCAGATTATATTAAGAAGACAGAAATACCCATATCCAATATGGGATTAGTTCGAAGCATTATTATAGGTTTGGGACAAGGTTTTGCTATGCTGCCGGGAATATCACGCTCAGGAACAACAATAGCTACATCTTTGTTCTGTGGAATTAAGAGAACTGATGCAGCCAGGTTTTCATTCTTACTCAGCATTCCTGCTATTTTAGCAGCTAATATTGGTGAATATAAGATAATAACAAATTTACAGCCTGATCTCCTGATTTCTTATATATCAGGTGCATTAGCAGCTTTTGCTTCCGGATACATTGTCATTGCAATATTATTAAGGCTTATCCAGACCAGCAAACTCAAATATTTTGCATTCTATTGCTGGCTTATAGCAACAATGGTAATTACGCATTTTATTCTGAAATAATGGCAAAATCACTTAAATGTAACCATTTTTTTGAGCAGGCAGCTTCTTTAAAAACGCAGCCGGGTTATATTATTATTGGTGATGACGGTTATCTGTTGGACAAAGTTTACCAATCCATAAAATCTATTATCAGGAAATCCATGCCCACCTTTGAACTGCTGACCTTATATGGTGACGAATTAAAATTCTCTGAGCTGTCTGAGTATCTTGACAGTTATTCAATATTTTCGGATAATCGCTTGTTGATTATCCGTAATTGTGAGCGCCTGGGGGAAGAAGATAAGAACAGAAAGCAGCCGGAACTTCATAAGAGAATGGCTGAGTTAATTGCTAATTATTTAACAGATCCTGATTCTTCACAAGTCATAGTATTAATTGCTGATTCTGTAGATAACCGTTTAGCATCATGGAAAAAGCTTAAAGAATTATGTCTTACCATCGAATGTGAACCCATAAAATATCCGGGAGAAATGCGGGCATGGCTGGAAACAATCCTGAGAAATCATAAGAAAACTATGGATAACAGAGCTAAGGATTTATTCCTTAATAAAGTTGAGCTGGATTTCTGTACTGCAGAAAACGAGATAAAGAAGCTATTTGTTTTTGTTGGTGACAGATCCCACATCGATGAAAAAGATGTTACTACTACCCTTCCTACCACGCGAGCAGGAACTCTGACAGATTTTTACAAAGCTTTGGGAAACCGCAACACTAAAGAAATTATTAATAAGGTTAATGACATGCTTGATAATGACTGGGCTGATTTGCAGATTTTATCCAATATCTCCAGGTTCTTTCTTACAGTCTGGAAAATCCAGGCACTACAGAACAAGCACTATACGAATAAAGAAATACTAACTTCTCATCTTAACGATTTCTTCCCCAGTCAACGTGAGGCTTATCTTGCTTATGCTGCTAAATATAAACCTGAAGAGCTACCTACAGTGTTTGAAATTATCCTGGAAACCGATTCACAAATCAAACTCAGCATGGCAGAATCGAGAGTGCTTTTAGCTCTCAGTATTGTCAAAATTTGCAATGACAAATGAGATAAAATCCCGCATTAGCGGTGTTCTCTTACATATAACTTCCCTGCCTTCTGCTTACGGGATTGGCGGCCTGGGTAAAGAAGCTTTTGCCTTTGTTGACTATCTGCAATCAACTCATCAAACTTATTGGCAGATACTTCCTTTAAACTATCCGGGTTATGGTGATTCCCCTTACAATTCCATTTCTTCTTTTGCAGGAAATCCCTGGTTAATTGACCCCAACAAGTTGTTTGAAGCAGGATTAGTAAGCAGTCAGGATTTACACAAAGCAGAGCTTCCTAACGATGGTAAAGTCCATTTCCCTGTAATGATGAAGACTAAACAAAAACTGTTCAAAACTGCTTTCAACAACTTTAAAACAACTAATGACCCATCATTATTAAATGATTTTTTAGAGAAAGAAGGCTATTGGTTAAAACCATTTTCTGTCTTTTGTCACTTAAGGAATATATATGAAGAACTTGTCTGGCAAAAGTGGTCTGCAGAACAACGTTTCTATTCGGACAGCTTATTTGATGAGATATATCAGCAAAATCCTGACGATATCCTGTATCATGTTTTCCTGCAGTACGTTTTTGATAAGCAACTGGCAGTATTAAAGACGTATGCTGTTGAACAGGGAATTCAGATAATTGGCGACCTGCCTTTGTATGTATCTTTGAACAGTAGTGATGTGTGGTCAAATCCGGAATTGTTTGAACTGGATAGTGAAGGTTATCCCCACAGAGTTGCCGGTGTTCCCCCTGATGCTTTCTCTGAGACCGGGCAGCTTTGGGGCAATCCATTGTACCGGTGGGACAAAATGCAGGAGCAGGACTTCGATTGGTGGAAAAAGCGGTTAGGTAAAGCTTTGGTTTTTGCAGACCGTATACGTATTGACCACTTTATAGGATTAGTTAACTTCTGGGCTGTTGATGCTCATGAAACTTCTGCCATAAACGGTAATTGGATTCCCGGACCTAAGTATGCTTTCTTTGACAGTATCCTGCAGGTATTTCCCAAAGAAGCTTTTATTGCTGAGGATTTGGGTATCCTGACAGATGAAGTTAATCACCTTAGAGAGCATTATGGTTTCCCGGGTATGATAATTCTGCAGTTCTGTTTCCAGGATGACCAAAATGATATTCTCAGTTTTCCCGAAAACAAAATTATCTTCACAGGAACTCATGATAACCATACTACCCTGGGATGGTTTCTTGCTAATCAGGAAGCTGATAAATCCGACAACCACCATATGGAAAATTATCTGCACAAAGTTGGCATGCTTGCTGATGATACAAAACTCACAAAACACAATGTTTCCGAACTTATGACAGACCTTGCCTATAAAAGCCCCTGCCATATTGCCATAGTACCAATGCAGGACATCCTTTCTCTTGATGACAATGCACGAATGAACGTCCCCGGTACTGCAATTGGCAACTGGCACTGGCGCATGACATCTTATTAGGTGTACAGTATATTTACCTATGTAGGATAGCTGCCCTCAGCTGTCCAAACGAAGTTAATAGTGAGTTTCATAAACAGGTTTTGGTCAAGCGAGGCGCTTACCTACTATAAATTATCAGTATAAATCGATTCCTCTGCAGGTGTGACACCCTAGACAATTTAGAAGACATAGCTTACAATACCAGTATTTCCTTGACCAAAAAAGCCTATTCAAAATTCTGCCTTTTATATTGACAAATCACATAGGAGTACACAATGAAAAGAAAAGTAATCATCATGGGCGCTGCCGGAAGAGATTTTCATAACTTTAACGTCTATTTCCGTGACAACGATTCATATGAAGTTGTAGCCTTTACCGCTACTCAGATTCCCGGTATTGACGACAAGAAATATCCTGCTGAACTTGCAGGAAGCCTCTATCCTAATGGTATTGCCATTCATCCTGAAGCTGACATAGTTGAACTTATTAAGAATAATAATGTTGATTTAGTTGTTTTTGCATACAGTGACCAACCTCACGAAGTTGTAATGAATAAAGGCGCAATCGTTAATGCAGCCGGAGCTGATTTCACTATGATGGGTGCCAATACCATGGTTAAAACCACCAAGCCATTGGTAACTATCTGTGCAGCACGTACAGGTTGCGGCAAAAGCCAGACCACACGTGCAGTAGTGAAAGCTCTCAAAGCCAAAGGCTTGAAAGTAGTTTCTATCCGTCACCCGATGCCTTACGGTGACCTTGTTGCCCAGAAAGTACAGCGTTTTGCTGAACTTGCTGACCTTGAAAAGCACAAATGCACCATTGAAGAAATGGAAGAATACGAACCGCATATCCGTATGGGTAGTGTGATTTATGCAGGTGTGGATTATGAAGCTATCGTGCGTGAAGCTGAAAAAGAAGCTGACGTAATAGTATGGGACGGCGGAAATAATGACATTCCTTTCTATACTTCAGACAAAAAGCTTAATATCACAGTTGTAGACCCTCATAGAGCCGGTGACGAGATTTCTTACTATCCCGGAGAAACCAATCTTTACCTTTCTGACGTTGTTGTTATTAACAAAATCGACAGCGCAGATTTGGAAGATATCCAGGAAGTTCGTGAAAACGTACGTTCCCGCAATCCCAAAGCTATCATCATCGAAGCTGCTTCTCCTCTCTTTGTGGACAAGCCTGAACTTATCCTTGGCAAGAACGTTCTTGTTGTGGAAGATGGTCCTACCCTTACACATGGTGAAATGGCTTATGGTGCCGGTGTTATCGCTGCTGAAAAGTATGGTTGTGCCGGTATGGTGGATCCACGCCCCTGGGCTGTTGGTGAAATTGCCGAAACATTTGAAAACTATCCTGAAATCGGTATCCTGCTTCCTGCTATGGGTTATAGCGCTCAGCAGATTAAAGATATGGAAACCACTATCAATAATACAGAGTGCGACAGCGTTGTTATCGCTACTCCGATTGACCTACGCCGCCTGGTTACAATCAACAAACCTGCATGCCAGGTCAATTATGAACTTCAGGAAATCGGCTTACCTACAATAGCTGATGTTCTGAAAGATTTCTAAACCAAAATATAATTAGATAATATAAAGGGCGACTAATCTTAGTCGCCCTGCTTTGACTAATGAGGATATTATGAAAAAGACAGCAGTTCTCGCTCTTGGTGGTAATGCCATTATCATGGCAGGGCAAAAAGGTACAATTACAGAGCAGTTCAAAAACACCAGGGATTCCCTGGGCGGAGTGGTTGAACTCATCAGCCGTGGATATTCTCTTGCTATCACACATGGTAACGGTCCGCAGGTAGGCAATCTTTTGCGTCAGCAGGAAGCCGGTGAAAAAGAAGGTATTGCTCCTCTGCCATTGGGTGTATTGAATGCAGCCACAGAAGGTACAATGGGTTATATGATTGAGCAAAGCCTGCAAAACCGCCTGCATCTGAATGGTATTGACAAAGGCGTTATCACTATCACCGCACAGGTTGTTGTGGATAAAAACGATCCCAGTATGCTTAATCCCACCAAGTTTGTCGGCAGTACCTATTACACTCAGATACAGGCAGACAAGCTGCATGATGAACTGGGCTGGACTTTGAAAGAAGATTCAGGTAAAGGTTACAGACGTGTAGTGCCCTCCCCCCAACCGATTGATATTATCCCTGCCAAAGCAGTTAAACAGCTTCTGGATGAAGGACACATCGTTATCACTGTCGGTGGCGGCGGAATTCCTATTTATATTGAAGACAATGGCACCTATGAAGGTGTGGACGCTGTTATTGATAAAGACTTTGCTTCTGCTCTGCTGGCACGTATGGTTGATGCTGATCTGCTTGTTATCCTCACAGGTGTGGACAAAGTTGCTGTTAACTATAACAAACCGGATATGAGAGAGCTGGATGTATTGACCGTTGCCGATGCTAAGAAATACCACGCTGAAGGACAATTCCCTTCCGGTAGTATGGGTCCCAAGATACTTGCAGCTATCGACTTTATCGAAAAAGGCGGTCAGGAAGTCCTTATCACATCAATAGAACATATAGTAGAAGCCTTTGAAGGCAAAACCGGAACCAGAATAGTAAAATAAATTACTGCCCCAATCTTTTATTAAGCACGGATATAATTTCCGTGCTTTTTTTGTCATTCCCATAACCCGAATGGCGTCATCCTTGACTTGATCGGGGATCCAGCTCCGTAAATAGCGTTTCCGGCTATTGTCTACATTAACAGGCGAAATGAATATTAACAAAGCTGCTTGTGTGGAGACATTAGCTAAATTTATTAATTTTATAAATTCAGGAGTTTTTAGTTCCAAAACTCTTTACTAAATTCCAGAACATATGAAGCAGTTGTATAATCCTGTATTTCCATAAATGAGTTAATGACTTCGTCACATATAGATTTTATAAGTTTTATTGATTGCTTGTGTGGTGTGCTATCTTCATAGTATAAATTCTGAATGGATATCTCTATTCGTTTTCTGCTCAGTTTATTGGCATGCCACAGCCAACCAATCAAACCTATGAGCCACATTTCATGTGCAGGTCTGTTTGAATTGTTGTCTTCCATCAAACCTTCTATGATATTTAAACATGTTACAGGAACATTATAATTGTGAATTTTTATCTCTTCCTTGCTGATTTTAAAGAGTTGTTCAGCTTTATCGGACAGTGCTTGCACATACAGGAGAGCAGTATCAGTATATCCGAATTTTAAACATTTTACACTGCACCTATACAGGATATCATTAAGTTCAGTCATCAAATCAGTAGCATTGGTTCTGCTTGTTTCGATCTTCTCAATAAGAAAGGTCTTTATGCTAATAAAAACCTCTAATGAATCATTGTAATTATCTTCACTGCCATGCTCAGTGTCTCCATCCAGTGTTCTAAAAAGTGCATAATAGAGTTTGTGTAACATTAGCGTATCTACTTTGTCAGAAGCAATGGTTCTATCAGATAAGCAACTCACCTGACGAATCACATCATTTTTCTCCATTCCTGGTTTTCCATACTCACCCAGATAAGTAAGATCAAAGAACATACCATTCACCACATCATGTTCTTTATCGAGTTTTGGACATTTAGACCTATGGGGCTTCTTATCAGGTATATCTTTGGTAAATTTGCATTTGATTACTTTACGAATTATGATGCATATTTTATTTCTAAGGGGTTCGCTACCTTGTTTTGTTGTGTCTGAATTGACAATGCGTTTTATTAATAGCTTAATAAGTGACTCCCTGCCTTGTTTAAAAAGAGCTCGGATTATGAAAAAAAACATACATAATAGAATTGTAAGCAATATACTTATAATTATACTCTGCCATGGTTCAGCTATAATATCTGGGCAAGGATGTATAACCCAAGTAAGTATTAGTGCTGTAATTATGGAGATAGCTATCGATATGATATATATCCATTTCTTAATATATTTGATGTAAATTTTCCTAATGTCCTCATCAATGCTTAGTTGCACAATTATCAAAGGCAAACTTGCGAAAAATATCAATAGGGCAATAACTGATTGTAAATATGAAGAACCCCAGGTTTCAGAAAATTGAGGTATAGACATCATGGAATCCTTCTAGATATTTCATCTAGAAGATCTAAGAGGATTCTTTTCCCAGCTTTAACTGTTTTTTGTCTGTAATGCTTAATCTTCATAGATTCCAGTTCATCTTTTGTTTCAGATTCAGATTCTACTGTTAGAAATCCTACATTTTCCGGTGTTAACCATTCAGGTTTTATATACCCCTTTATCAATGGATCGTCCAGATTATCAATAAACAACAATTTGGCAAGTTCCATCCCTAGTCTGGTAGCATATTTATCTCCACCATGTCTAAAAAACCAATTTGCAACATCTTGATTATTACCCGGATCCATTCTGATATCAAAAATAAGGATATCATAGTGTTTATTTTTTATCATTTTTAATGCTTCAGATATTGATTCGGCTATATCCAAAGCATAATATCCGCAACCAACAACCGGACCTGTATATTCACTAAGCATCTTGGAAGCCTGGTCCTCTATCCACAGCACTTTGATTTTCTTTGCCATATCTCCTCCTATAGTTCTTTTCTAAGTCTTATAGTGACATTTGTAATAAATGGTCTAGAATAATTTATCTTTGTGATGACCTTATCAGCAGGGACACTGGTAATAATCAACTGCCCTTTGTGTTTGTTTTCGATGATATTTCTGGCATCATTTAATCCATATCCTGTTCCAATCCTGCCCTGCTCGTTAGATACTATGCCCCTGTATCCTACTTTAAAGATAAGCTCATCTTCAAGTTCTTTCTTGTGTATAGCTGTACCATAGTTTATTACTTCAATAATTACCCAATCGACTTCTTCAGTTATTTTTATATCAATCCATCGTTTGTCATGCCCAAGGCGGTTCCACGAATACTTGATAGCATTATGCACTATACTCGACAAACTCCTCTCAATCTCCAGAGCGTTAATACTAATTAATGCAGAAGAAACGCGGAATTCATCTCTTAATTCGGTATTAAAATGATTGGCAAAATCTCTGTGATTGCTGAGAGTCTTTCGTACGATTTGACAAATATCTTTATTTTCAGTCCTCCATTCCTCTTTAATATTTTGAGTAATCGCTTGCCGAAAATTCCTAACCTGACTTTCGATTGTAACGACGACATCATTTATCTCGTGTATAGAAACTATACTCGAATATCTGAGAAAAGAATCTATTTGAGCGAGAACAGTATCTATAATCTTGGCATCGACTGGAATATTATATGAAGCAATAGAATGCAATTTTGCTCTAAGAATTAAGACAAACTCTTTATATCTTGGAATAATAAGAATAGGATTCTGCACATCTATATAGGTTTTAATATCTTTATTCAGCCTTGTGAGTTCCTTTTTTAGTGCAATATCTCTCTTTGCCTGTAAGAATAGTGCATTGATTATTGAATTCAGCTCCTGCATACTGTATGTTAAATTATTCAAAAGTCTTTTTATTTCTTTATTCGCCAAATCAGTGTTCAATTCCTTGTCTTTATCCTGAACATCATGATCAATATATTCTGCTATTGATTCCATTTTACTATGAATTAGGATAAGAATGGTGGAATAATTATGTAATATTGCACCAATATCATAAGATATTTCAGTTACCTTTTCTCTTAGTTCTATTTCAGCATCAATCTTGCGTATAACACCCACTCTTCCGGTTATGGTTCCGTTTTTATCCCGCATGATTTGACTGCTGATTTCCGTTTTAAAAGTACTTCCGTCTTTCTTTTTTGCATTAAAGACATGCCCGAGCAGAGGATTAGTATCTGCTTCCATTAGTTTATTGATATAAGTATCATACTCCTCTTTTGAACTAAAGAAGATTATGGGGTCTTTACCAATGACTTTATGTTCATTCTCGTATCCGAATATCTCTGCGAAGCGAGAATTGCAGTGTTCTATTGAGTGTCTTTTGTTTTTTGTCTCAACTACATAAAACCCAACCGGAAACTGCATCAGTTTTTTTTGCCAAACGCTATCAGTAATGTCATACAATGATCCTTGTCTGCCATAGTACAATTCGCCTTGTTGAGGAATTTTAAAAGTATTTAAGCGCACCCATATTTTCTTTCCGCCCTTATTATACAATTCAACTTCCTTATTGATGAATTTATATGGTGGTTTCATAATATCTTTTTTATTTTCATCAGCAACATCGGGATTGACAAAGATGTCTCTGACATCTGTTTTCTCTAACTCTTCTGATTTGTATCCAAGCAGTTCTTCTGCAGCTTCATTGATCTTAACAAATTTATCATCCGCATCAAGTTGATAAACACTGATTGGCAAATTTTCAAATAAGCGACCGAATCTGTAGTCGTCTTTAATATCTAAAATAATACCACAGAAGTGTGTTATCCCCATTTTTTTATCCCAAATACCCCTACTAATATCTTTTACTATCACTTCCTTGTTGTTGTTTTTTAAATAAAGAACATCGATATCCCAATCATTGATGTCGCCCTTATTAATAATTCGTTGATTTCTTATAGAACGATAACTGGGAGTCTGATAATAATCCAATACATTCGTTTCATTATCTATTATGTTATCTGCTCTGAGAATTGATTCATATTGTCTGTTATGCTTGACTAATATACCATCTATATTAGTTACATAAATGCCTATAGGCAGATTTAACGTATCTATAGCAGATATTATCTTATTAAGATTTGCAATTGTCAGAAACCGTGTTGATGAGTTTGGATTTAATTTTGCTATAGTTATCTTTTTGTATAAACTAATATCATAGTTGCTTGTTTTTTTTCCCATATTTACAACTCCTATTCGAGATAGGGTAACCTAATTGTTATTATTTACTAAATTACATCACTAAGTAAATTGCAATTCAACTCCATTTTCTGTCAAGTAAATAAATATCTACGGATGTACCTATTTTATTGAACGAATCTAGTCTTTGGTTGTATTGCATCTCTACTGGAGCATCATATTTTACTCCCAAAAAGGGGGTTTTGTTATCAGTGAGTTTTGTGTATTCCGGAGTTAAATGTTGTGATTAAATCTCTTATAATTTTTAACCTCCGGCAATAACCCGGCTTCCATAGCACTTTTAACGCTGATGCACGGCAGGTTGTCATCATAAATCTGCTGACGTGTAAGAGTCTTGAGGTCAATACCCGGAAAAGTCTTTGCCATTGTGAACATCACTTTCATAAACAGGTTATTCCAACTATGCACAGGGGTGAATTTGCTTTGCTTGAGTTGGTTGTAAAGTTCCAGATACCAGGTCAAATCTTCTTTGTAAGCTTGGGATGACTTTATCTTTCCTACAGATATTGAACTAGTTTCTAAGGGGTATCTAAGGGCTAACCCCTTAGATACCCCTTCCATCTCCCTTTAATCTCCAATGGATTGAATAAGGAATGAAAAGGAAATGATTAGGGTTTATACATGGAAATAAGAAAGTATTGAAGCAATTCTACCGAATTTCAATGTT
Organism: Cloacimonetes bacterium UBA6097; assembly: GCA_002435865.1. GTDB lineage: Bacteria > Cloacimonadota > Cloacimonadia > Cloacimonadales > Cloacimonadaceae > UBA5614. Next base: position 13,818 of record DIWV01000010.1, read on the forward strand.
AAAGTATCTCTGCTATTTCAGTCAATTATCCCTTCAAACTGCTTGACAATAAAAAAGCTTTCTTTATATCTGTAAAAGTAGGGTTTGAATAATAGCATAGGTATATCGCTCGAAAAAGGAGGGATTATGAGTCTTATAATACCCCTATTAGTGTTAACTATTATTTGTTATGCTATTATTGCAAGTCATAGCTTTATTTGTAATTATGCAGTATCGCAAAACATTGTTCTATAGCATTTGTAAATTTTAATTGGAGTTGCTAATGATTGATCAAGTTCAAGATAGAGATGATTACGTACAAAAGATTGTAAAGTCTGATGCTAGCAAAAAACTTATCGTAGCTGGACCAGGTACAGGAAAAACACATACATTTAAACAAATATTGTATGGAAAAGATCCTAAAAAGAATTTGGTAATGACATTTATAAATAAGCTTACTGATGATTTAAAGTGTGATTTACATAAATGGGCTAAAGTAATGACTTTTCATAAATACAGCTTATGGATTTTAAAAAGGATTATGCCTGATTGGATAACCTATCCACAAGTAATAGATTTAATATGTTATGATCTAAGAATAAAAGCAGATAATGTTAAGAACTTGTTTCACAACATGATTAGTGATGATGTAAGAATAAAATGCTACCTGACTAGATCATCTTATTATCGTGCATTAAGTTTTAATGACGCAATATATCGTGTTGTAACACAACTAAAATTAAAAAATGAACTACCTATTTATGAAAATATACTAATTGATGAATTCCAAGATTTTAGTATACTGGAAGTTGAATTAATCAAACAATTAGAAAATCATGGAAATATTATTATTGTAGGTGATGATGATCAAGCTGTTTATCAGGGGAAATCTGAACCTGGTAGATTAATTAAAGAATTCTATAAATCTGGTGATTATGAAATATTTGAGCTTCCATATTGCAATAGATGTCCCAAGGTTATTGTAGACATAGTAAATGAAATCATTTTTAAAGCAGTTAAAAAAGGACACTTAAAGGATAGGATACATAAACCTTTTACCGCATTTGAAATTGGCAATGAGATACTAAATAGTTATTATCCTAAAATCAATGTTTATAAAATGAAATCACTAGATGCCTTAAGTTATTATTTACCCAATTTACTTAAGATTATCATTGATAAAGAAATAGATGATTTTAATGCAAAAGATTCTAATGATCCAATAGCTCTAGTAATTGGGGGGCGACATTTTTTAAGAGAAATAGATGCTGAATTATCAACACTTTTACCAGATAGATATTTATATAAAAAAACTGAAATATTTTGTTATCATTTATATGATGCATATAAATATCTTTTGGAAGAGACATATTCAAATCTTGGTTGGCGAATAATAATGGAGATTGATATATTTGAACCTAGAGAAAAGCGTAGAATTATCAAAAAGTCGTTAGATAATATAGATTTAGAGGATTTATTACCAAAAGAATATATTAAGAAGCATAAACTAGCTTTAGATTATTTTAGTGTCCTTTATAAAACAAAACAAAATGATTTAAATGCAGAAACCAATTTAAAATTGCTTATTGGCGACTGTGAAACTTGTTACATAATTGATAAATGTGTAGAAAATGAAGAAAGTGATAGTTGTTCAGACAAAATTCCGATTTTACTTACTTCTTTTCAAGGATGTAAAGGCTTAGCTGCAGATTATGTGTTTATCATAGGATTTAATAATGGTGTTATACCTTATCGTAGTAACATGATAAAAGATATTGAAATCTGTGAACTAATTGTAGCACTTACAAGAACACGAAAAGAATGTTATTTAATGTCAGTTAATAATTACAAAGGTATACCACAGAGAGTTAGTTCTTTTGCATCATGGATCCCGAATAAATATAAAAAAGAGTTTAATTCTTTATCTATAAATGATGTTAAAGATATGATAAAAGAATCTTTAGAAGAAGATCAAAATGATATCCCATTTTAAAAAAGATATATCTGCTTTAATTATGGTATATAGATATATCTTTGATTTGTACATGCTATATGAATAAAATACAAACGGAGTTATTATGTTATCGAAGATTGAATTAATGCTGAAAGAATATTACAATTTAATGGAACTTGGAAACAAGATATATGCATTTTTGTATTTTACATATATACCTAAAAGTAGTATAAATACGACTAATATTAAAAAAGATGAAACAATTAAGGATATCAACTTAGAGTATGAAAGATGGTACACAAAATCAGTAAATCTGATAAAAGTCCTTTTACCTGAACGGCTTAATGACTTTAAAAAATTCTACTACCAAGAAAATAGAAAGTCTATAAACCACTCTAACTATACTATGACTGATTTTATGATGGGAATTCCTCTTTTAAGTAGTAGTTTTGCTGTTTTTGCAGATGATTTATCACAAGTTGTTAATACATATAAATCTCAACTCAATATTCTTGCTTCTGTTGAAGAATGCTTTGAAAGTAATTTGTTTGAAATTAAACAAATACTTCAATCTAATGTTTTCGGTGATGAACTTGATGCAGCTATAGAGTTAAATAAGAATGGTTTCGCAAGAGCTGCTGGTGCAATGGCTGGTGTTGTTTTAGAAAGACATCTTTTAAGTGTACTATTAAAATATCCCGAAATTAAACTACTTAAGAAAGACCATTCAATAAACGGATACAATGCTATCTTATTGAATAATAAAATCATTAATTCAAGTCAAAAAATTAACATAGATTATTTATCAAGCATTAGAAATAAATGTACTCATCCTAAGAACGATGAACCAAAATCAGCAGAAGTAAGTGATTTAATTGAAGGTGTTGCAAAAGTTATCAAAACTATATTATAGTTATATTCTCTTTATATTATGATAGTTTACTCCCTCCACATGAGAAAATAGCCGATGTCGAGGTGTTCGTGGATATAATCTGCTAAGTCTGGGCATATATACTTTACTTTTGCAATAAAGTTCATCAGGTTGGTACGCACAACCCGATAGTCGTCATGGGTTTTATTATGCATCTTTCTTATCTTGCCATTTTTGCTTAGAGCATTCTTTAAATATTCCTCATACTTCTCACGTTCTTCCCTAAGGTCATCCTTTCTCCTCTTTCGTTCCATTTGTGTTTGGTCAGAGATGCACGGGTGATATACGGGTCGCACCCGTATATCACCCGTACATCTCCCGTATATCTCCCGTGGATTGTTTAAGGGAGAAGAGGAGGATAAGAGATTAAATGTTCGCTTTGCTCACATGCTTAGGAGTGGATCCCCGATCAGGTCGAGGATGACAGGTGAAAAAGGAACTGGATCCCGTATCAAGTACGGGAATGACGCTTCGCTTAAGCAGGAATGACGGACTTGAAAAAACAGCATGGATTCCTGCCTACGCAGGAATGACGGATTAATTGGCAGGAAAAACTCCTGCCCTTTATCTTAGAATAAGGTTAAAATACCACTCCAGGAAGCTGCTGCCTATCATAACCCAGATAAAGGCACCAACAGCGAGAAAAGGTCCGTAGGGAATAAGCTTGTCTTTGGGTCTGAAGATTACAACCGTAGATACAATAGCAATAATACTGGCAAAAATCAAAATGAACGAGATATTCATAAATCCCAGGAAAGTTGACATTGCAGCCAGGAGCTTGATATCTCCCCCGCCCATGCCTTCTTTATGGCGCACTTTTTCAAACAGCCAGGCAATAACCAGCATTAACAACAATATTCCCAAGCCGGTTGCCAAAGCATTTACAATACCTATATCAGTATTGGGAAGCAGGGCAAAGCCCAGACCGATTATAAACATAGGAATAGTGAGTTTATCCAGTATCAGCCTGTGATAGAGGTCGATAAAGAAAATAGGAATCAGGAAGGCAAAGAGAATGGCATATTTGGCAAAAAGGACTAAGTCCGGAGCAAACTTCCAGAATAAAGCTATAAATACTAAGGGTGTGACAATCTCTACAATCAGATGGTGGATGTGGATTTTAGCTCCGCAGTATTTACACTTGCCTTTGAGCATGATATAACTCAGGATTGGTATATTATAATAGAAAGGAAGTGATTTGCCGCACTGGGTGCAATGAGAAGGCGGCCTGATGATAGATTGTTTGCCGGGAAGCCTGTCTATCAGTACATTAAAGAAGCTGCCAAAACTAGCTCCCAGTACAAAAATCAGGATTATAAATACAGGATCCAGTTATATTACTCCCACCAGTTGTAAGAATGCCCTGTATAGGGATTGTAACTTCTTAAATCTCTGTATTCCAAACGCAGGGATATTGAATCAGTAGGTTTATAGCTAAGGCTGAATGCCGGCAGGATTTTAGTCTTGTTATCACCGTTTGATTCGAAGCTGAAGCCTTTACCGGAAGTTGTTGAACCGAAATTAACAAAATTAAGGTCAACAGCAAGGTTAAGCTTGGGATTGAATTCATAAGCCAGATGATTGGTATATCTGGATTGATAAAAACCTAAGCCATTACTGGATGTACCTGCAGAAAAACCCATACTGTGAGACATTTTAAGCTTGTAAGGATTGAACAGAGAACCCGAAACTGAATTCTCGTTGAATGAACTTGGACTAAAAACACTATTTTGAGCCGACAGCAAATACAATCCGGCAATAAGAGTCAGGATGATAAAGAGCTTTTTCATAATTTATCCTCTTAAATTATAGTGTTATACATTGTTTTAGCACTACTGAGTATAATATAATCACATCTGCAAAGACGTCAAGCTTTAAAGTGATTTAATCAGCTTTGCCAGGCGCGCAATACCGTCGTTTATCTGCTCCAGCGAGGAAAATGAATAATTCAGGCGCATGCAGTTATACTGCTCTTCACTAATAGGAAAGAACTTGCTGCCGGGGATAAAGGCAACTTTATGCTCCTTGGCTTTCTCAAACAATTCATCACAATTAAATCCTTCAGGAAGCCACAACCAGAGGAATATTCCACCTTCCGGACGAGTCCACATCACATTGGACGGCATTTCCCTTTCCAAAGCATCAAGCATGGTTTGCAAATATGGTTTATAATGCTCACAAATTCTATCCAGATGAGGCTGCATAAGCCCTTGTTTAAGGAAATGACCGACGACTCTTTCCGTAACGCAATCCGGAGTAACGTTTATCTTCTGCTGCCAGGAACACATCTTTTCTATGATGCTTTTGTCACCTTTTACAAAGGCAAAACGCATACCGGGTCCCAATATCTTGGAAAAAGAGACAGCTTCTGTTACTATCGAAGTATTACGGAAGTATTCATAGGCTGTTCGGTAAAGGGTTGGAATATGCTCACCTGTGTATCTTAACCGGCTGTAGGGATTATCTTCAAAGATGGGAAGTTCATTGTCTATAGCGAACCGTATGAGGTCTTTGCGCCTTTGCTCAGACATGGTTATCCCGCTGGGGTTCTGGAAGTCGGGAATGGACAGCAGGAATTTAACTTTCTTGCCTTCGGACCTGAGCTTTTTCAAAGAGCTTCTCAGGCTGTCAATATCAATGCCTTCTTCATCCATAGGAATACCGTGTACCTCTGCTCCCAGAGCATTCAAAGCAACGAGTGAACCCAGGAACGTGGGAGCTTCTACTAATACGACATCTCCCTCATTCAGCATGGTCCTGGCATAATAATAAATAGCATTGGTAGCACCGACAGTAATCAGCATATCATCTTTGGTAAGACGTTCATAGCCTTCCCATAAAAGAAGCTGTTCCTTGAGCAGGTTATCACCTTCACTGGCACCGTATTGCAATACATCATGACCTTCTTCCCTGATGACCTGTGCATAGATTTCAGCTAAAGCTTCTTTGGGAAAAGTCTTGGGAGAAGGAAATCCCCCGGCAAAAGATATCAAATCAGGTATTGACTTTGTGCTTGCTACAAGCTCCCTGATGAGAGACGATTTCATGCTTTTGGTATGCTCAGAAAAGTAGTTGCTATACTCCATAAATAGTCCTTTATATGTTTTATTTAATAAATCAAAGTAGTAGCGTAGCATTCCATTGCTGCGCAAAGTATCTTTATGCAGGTTTGGAAACCTACACTACGAGGGCTTATGGATAAATCCTGTATATCATCCTTGGGAAAGGTATAACTTCGCGGATATGATGAGTACCGGACATCCATTGTGTCAGACGTTCCAGACCAATACCGAAACCGCTGTGTGGTACTGAACCGTATTTGCGCAAGTCAAGGAACCACTGGTATTGCTCGATCGGCATGTTTTCTGCCTGCATGCGGGAAAGAAGCAAATCGTGGTCGTCTTCACGCTGTGAACCACCGATGATTTCACCAAAACCTTCAGGAGCAATCAAATCATCTCCGAGAACAACATCCGGATTATCAGGATCACGCTTCATATAGAAAGCTTTGATAGCTTTGGGCCACTTCTCTATGAAGATGGGAACAGGAGAGTTTTCTGTAAGCAGAACTTCATCTGCAGCACCCAAATCACTGCCATGAGTTATTTCTGAACCTTTGCTCTGAAGGAATTCTATCGCATCATAATGAGTCATTCTCCTAAACGGAGCATCAGCAGCTTTTAAAGCTTCTATATCGCGTTCCAGAATAGCCAGTTCGTCTTTGCACTTTTCCAGAACCGTCCTGATTACGAAACGTATCAGGTCTTCCTGGATTTGCATGTTTTCTACGTGTTCAACAAAGGCAGCTTCAGCATCCATCATCCAGAACTCGGTCAGGTGCTTTCTGGTTTTTGACCTTTCTGCCCTGAATACAGGACCAAAGTCATATACACGCCCCAGGCTCATGATGCCTGTTTCCAGATAAAGCTGTCCTGATTGAGAAAGATATGCCATACCTTCATCGAAGTATTCCAGTTCAAACAAAGTTGTGGTGCCTTCGCAGGCATTGGGAGTTAATATTGGTGAATCGAAACGTACAAAGCTGTTTTGATTAAGATATTCGCATATGGCGTAATAAACAGTGTGTCTTACACGCAGATTTGCCCATTGCTTGGATGAACGTATCCACAGATGACGATTGCTGAGCAAGAAGTCAGGACCATGCTCCTTCTTCCCTATGGGATACTCTTCTGCATATTGTACAACTTTAATGTCTTTCACAGAAAGCTCATAAGTATTTTCCAGCTTCTGATGCAGTTTGGGAATTGCAGTCATAATCAGGGAAGATTCTAAAGTAAGTCTTTTTGCACTTTCAAACGTCTCTTCATCCATATCAGGTTTAAAAACCACTGCCTGAATATCCCCTGTACCGTCACGGAACTGGATAAACAGCAATTTACCGCTACTGCGTATGTTACGTACCCAGCCCTTGAGTTCAATTTCCTGTCCCAGATACTTACTTACATCTTTTACAAATACTGTTGGCATATATTACTCCATTAAGTGAGTGTGAGGTGCCCTGTTAATTAAACAGGGAAGCAAAACTGTCTGTATTTACGTTAATTATTCTTACAATTTCCATAGCTACTTTTAAAGCACGAGTACCGGAAGCACCATCCACAATCGGCTTCTTATGCTCGTTAATACACTGGACGAATGATTCCAGTTCCATCTCCAAAGCATCTTTGGGATAGTTTGCTGCATCTATGTTCTTTACATCAATCAACTGCTCAGGTTTAAAGTCGGTCTTACCGAGTAAAATCTCCGGCAGAATGTCTTTTATACCTGCAGATTTCTTCATTACTGTTACGTGCTTTGCCTGGAAGTCCATGGAGATATAACTGTTCTTCTGGAAGAAGCGGATTTTACGTTCCTGCTTCATGGAAACACGGCTGGAAGTTACATTGGCAATAGCTCCATTTTCAAATTCCAACCTGGCATTGGCAATGTCAATACTGGGAGTGAGAATTCCAACTCCGCTGGCTCTGATTTCAGTGAGCGGACTCTGGATAAAACTTAGGATTAAATCAATATCATGAATCATTAAATCAAGCACAACAGGCACGTCAGTTCCCCTGGTTTGGAAAGTAGATAACCTATGGGATTCTATGAACATAGGATTACTTATCTCATCCTCTACCTGGAGGATAACAGGGTTGAATCTTTCGATGTGTCCCACCTGAATCAGGAGCTTTTTATCATCTGCAAGTTTGACAATTTCATTGGCTTGTTCAAGGTCAGAAGTTATAGGTTTTTCCAGGAAAACATGCTTACCTTTGAGCAGGGCTGCTTTTGCCAGCTCATAGTGATAAGTGGTTGTAGCTGCGATATCTATGGCATCTACATTATCCAGAAGTTCTTCATAAGTATCAAAGGCACGTACCTTAAGGGATTCGGATATCTCTTTTGCCCTTTGCTGATTACGGTCGTGGATACCTGCAAATGTACAATTGGCAATACCAAGGAATTTCTTTACGTGGTATTGACCAAGATGTCCGACACCGACTACACCTATTCTAACCATTATTTCTCCAGTGTTGTCATCCTGAGCTTGCCGAAGGATAAGTTTGGTCCGACAGGCTTACCATGACTTATTTTATTAACCTTTTACTTAATATAGACAGCATGTCTTCTGTCATGCGTGGAAGGTCATAATCAGGTTTCCAGCCCCATTCTGCTCTGGCAGCGCTGTCATCCATATAATTAGGCCAGCTTTCTGCAATACTCTGCCTGATTGGGTCTATATTGTATTCTATTTTAAATTCAGAAATGTGTTTTCTGATTTCAGCAGCAATAATTTCAGGATCAAAGCTCATGGCTGATACATTAAAGCAATTACGGTGCTTAAGCTTGGCAGGATCTGCTTCCATTAGTTCAACTACTGCTTTTAATGCATCCGGCATATACATCATATCAAGGAATGTACCGGGTTTGAGGTTGCAGGTAAATTTCTTTTCCTGGATAGCTTTATAATAGATTTCCACCGCATAATCCGTCGTTCCGCCACCAGGTAATGTAACATTAGAGATAATTCCCGGATAACGCAAGCCCCGTGTATCTACACCAAACTTAAGGTAATAGTAGTCAGCCAGAAGTTCCCCTGCTACTTTGGAAACTCCATAAACAGTTGTGGGCCGCATAATAGTATCCTGAGGAGTTCCATCCTGTGGAGTTGACTTACCGAAAGCACCAATGGAACTGGGTGTAAAGACAGCACACTGGTAAGCACGGGCAAGTTCAAGTGCATTGAATAACGCACCCATATTAATTTTCCAGGCAAGTGTGGGATTGGCTTCTCCCTTTGCAGATAAAACTGCAACAAGATTAAAGATTGTATCTATTTTATGCTTTTTTATCAGTTCTTCAAACTGCACTGCATCCAGAGCATCCAATATTTCAAAGGGACCTGTTTCCTTTAGAATTGGATTAACATTGTCATGAATATCGCAGGCTATTACATTTGAGCTGCCATAGACGTTTCTAAGAAAAGGAACAAGTTCACTTCCAATCTGACCTGCTGCGCCAACTATCAGGATGTTTTTCATTTCCGGCTCCAAAATACTATTTTGTTCTCCAACCATTTGGTAATTTGTCTTTTGTCAAATGAATTATCATTGTTACCCGTCATACCTGCGGTCGAGGGTCTCTCCCGTTGAAGAACGGGACAGGTATCCAGTCTGTTTTTTGTTTTTAGCTTAAGATCCCGCCTACGCGGGAATGAGTATGTAGAATATATTATTTCATGGTGAACTCGTCGAACCACCCTTCGATAAACTCAGGATGACATATCATCGCTACCTCGCGGTGTAATAAACGCACGTACTTTAATTTCCACAAAACGGCATTCAATATCACCATTATAGATTTCTATCTTTTTACTTGGCTTCAGTCCGATTGAACGAACTAAATCCTTATCTCCAACCAATACCCAGGCAGTTGAACCCTGGCATTTATGTTTGAGGAAATCGCCGAATTCTTTTAGTAATTGCTTAACCTGCTCCACTTCTTCCAGACGTATTCCATAAGGTGGATTGCAGATGATAAAGGCATTTTCAATATGCTTTTCTCTGAAGTCTTCCTGTGTAACCTGTATTTCCTCTGCAAACGGCAGATTATCCAGATTGGCAAGAGTGCTGTCGACTGACTTCCTGGCGATGTCGCTGCCAAAGATGAGATTATGCGGTAAAGGTCTTATGTCACTCCTGATTTCTTCCTGTACTTTTTCCCATTCTTCCATATCAAAATCAGGCAAACGCATAAACCCCCATTTAGAATTCAGGCTGGAAGGAGGCATTCTGCAATATTGCAAAGCAGCTTCCGTTAAAATAGTACCTGAACCGCAAAAAGGATCATAAAGCGGTTTGTTGCCATCCCATCCGCTGATTCTAATCAATGCAGCAGCAAGGTTTTCTTTAAGAGGTGCTTCCACATTTTTTACACGGTAACCTCTTTTATGCAATGGTCCGTGACCAACGTCTACACTGATTATAGCCTGGTTTTTAAAGATGCCTACACTGATTTCCACATCCGGATTATCTCTTTCCACATTCGGGCGTCTGCCAAATTTATCCCTGAAGTAATCAGCAATGGCATCTTTGAGGTTTAGGGCTGAATAATGTGAATGAGTTATATTGCTGTTGCCGACATTGGCAAAGATAGAGAATGTATCATCAGGTTTTAAAATATGCTCCCATTCTATTTTCCTGTAAGCAAAATCATACAAATCACTGTCAGTTTCACATCTGAAGCGTGCAATCGGAGCTAATATCCTGCTGAATAAACGGCTCATCACTGTAATCTTCATCAGATTATGAGGGCTGGCAACAAAGTTTACAGCACGGTAATTCTCAAATGTCTCTTCTGCACCGAGCTCAAGAAGTTCTTTGGCACCTTCAGCTTCCAAACCATTGGAAATAGTGGCAACATACTGATTATTTTTTTGATATTCAAACATAATAAACTCTCAAAGTCAAGAATGCCTGCCCGTCCTCTTTGTCAATGCTTACTCACGAAAACCGACTAAACCATAGCTTGACAAATCCTGTACTAATATATTGCTATCGTTAAAGAGTTTTCTACTAAAGGGAGCAAAAATATGTCGCATAACACAGTAAAATCAAGCTATATGAAATTACAGGAACGCATTAATCTTATGCCCCAGGGAGCTCCTCCTTCTGAGACATTGTATAAAATTCTCGAGATTCTTTTCAGCCAGAAAGAAGCTGAACTTGTTGCCATGCTTCCCTTAAAGCCTTTCACAGCTGAGGAAGCAGCAAAAATATGGAAACTGGATTTGGTTACAGCGCAAAACACTCTTGAGCAGCTTGCGAGCCGTGCTGTTTTACTGGATTTGGATAACAAAGGTGTTCAAATGTATGTTCTGCCTCCTCCTATGGCAGGTTTCTTTGAATTCTCTATGATGCGGACCAGGGGAGATATAGACCAGAAGCTATTAAGTGAATTATTGCATCAATACCTTAATGTGGAAGAGGATTTTATCAAGGATTTGTTCATGGGTTCTGAAACCCGTTTGGGAAGAGTTTTTGTTAATGAAGAAGTGCTATCCAATGAAAATGCAGTGCATATTCTTGATTTTGAAAGAGCCAGTCATATAATCAAGACATCTTCACATATTGGTGTCGGTATGTGCTACTGCCGTCACAAAATGCAGCATCTGGACAAAGCTTGCAACGCACCAATGGATATTTGCATGACTTTTAACAGCACCGCAGCTTCCCTGATTAAACATGAATATGCGCGCCGGGTGGAAGTTTCTGAAGGCATGGAACTGCTGCATCAGGCTTATGAAAACAATCTTGTGCAATGCGGTGAAAACGTCCGTAACCAGGTAAGTTTTATCTGTAATTGCTGTGGATGCTGTTGTGAAGCTCTGGTTGCATCAAAGAAATATGGAATGCTGCATCCTGTTCATACGACGAATTATCTGCCCAAGGTAGACGAAAATAATTGTATTGGCTGCGGCAAATGCATCAAAGTCTGTCCCATTGAAGCCATATCATATTCAGAAATTACTACAGCTGATAACAGAAAACCTAAAACAGCAAAGATTAATGAGGAAATCTGCCTGGGGTGCGGAGTCTGCGCAAGAGCCTGTCTGACAAAATGTATAACTCTGGATAGCCGACCTGAAAGAGTAATAACTCCTGTCAACTCTGCCCATCGTCTGGTTTTAATGGCAATTGAAAAGGGAAAACTCCAAAACCTTGTTTTCGATAACCAGGCTTTGGAAAGCCACAGAGCAATGGCAATGATTTTATCTGTAATCGCAAAACTCCCACCTGCCAAACAAATCATGGCAAGTAAACAGGTCAAATCGGTCTATCTTGATAAACTACTGGAGAGAATCCATATATAAGCTGCTTAACCCAGGTTGATCAATCAGAGAACCTCAATAAAGCAATAAGACAAATCATACCGATTTATAAAATGACAATTAATTCTATTTTGCCATTCCGTTCTCATGAAATCAGGTACCTTAACCCGGAGTTCAAATGCGGATATATTAAATCCCGACCTCCTGTCTGTTTACTAATTTATAATATGGATAAAAGGTAACATCACATAGTCTGGCATTTATTAATCTTAAAAGCATTACGCTATCATTACGCTATCATTACGCTATCATTGCGCTATCATTGCGCAGTAATAGCGCAATGATAGCGCAATGATAGCGTAATGATAGCGCAATGCTAATAAGAAAGAAGATTGCAATATGTGTTTGAGCAATATAGATTTGATTAATAAGAAACGCTATTGAGGTTATTTATAAAAGCACGACTAATAAAATGATTATTTCCCAGGACTAAAAAGGCGGAAAATCTCCCTGATATGTTTAATCTGATGGACTTTGGAGTCGGTTTTAATCTTGGTATAGGATGAGATGTAAATATGCTCATAGCCAAGACGTTTGGCTTCTTTTATGCGAAGTTCGAGCTGACCTACAGGTCTTACTTCTCCGTTCAGGCTTACTTCACCAATAAAGACAGAATTTTCGGGTACAGGCATATCTTTTAAACTGGAAAGGACTGCAGTAATGATGGCTAAATCTATGGCAGGGTCGATGGCTTTAATGCCGCCGGTCATGTTGATGAAAACATCGTTCGAGCGAAGGTACAAGGACAGATTCTTTTCCAGGATAGCCAGCAGCAGAGCCAGTTTCTTTTGTTCCAGTCCTACTGCCACCCGTTGCGGAGTTCCGAAATTGGAGGAAGTTGCCAGTGCCTGGACTTCGACTATAAATGCTCTGGTGCCTTCAATCATGCAACCTAAAGCGCTGCCTGAAAGATTTGGATTGGCAGACAGGAACATCTGCCCGGGATTTTTGACTTCCTGTAAACCCAGCGAGGTCATTTCAAATAGTCCGAGTTCATTGGTTGAGCCGAAGCGGTTTTTGACAGCGCGCAGCATCTTGTACTGATTAGAGGTCTCGCCCTCGAAATATAGAACAGTATCAACCATATGCTCAATGATTTTCGGTCCTGCCACCATTCCGTCTTTGGTAACATGTCCGACCAGGAATATGGGGATGCCTTTTTTCTTTGCCTGCCGTATAAACTGGGAGCAGCATTCTTTCAATTGCGAGATGCTGCCCGGAATCGAATCAACAGAATTCATGCCAACTGATTGGATGGAATCAATTATGGCAGCGTCCATTTCCAGATTGGCAAGCTGTTCCAAAATCTCATCCGCTTCGTTCGTACATGCCAGCCAGATGTTTTCGTTGGAAACTTTCAGGCGTTTAGCGCGCATATTAATCTGGTCTGCACTTTCTTCACCGGAAAAATAAACGACTTTCTTGCCCAGTTTGCCCAGCCACTCTGAAAGTTGCAGCATTAAAGTTGACTTACCGACTCCCGGTTCACCACCCAATAGAATCACCATTCCGGGAATTACTCCCCCACCCAGAACCACGTCAAATTCATTAACGCCGGTAGGGATGCGTTCAAGTGGAATAGATTTTAATTCTGTTATCCGCGTGGGAGCAACAGACATCCCATCAGATTTGATTTTTCCTGATTTGCCGACAACTTTATTTGATTCCTTGAGTGTATCCCAACTTCCGCAATTTGGACACTTACCTGACCATTTAGTGGTTTCATATCCGCAATCTGTGCAAAAAAACATAGCAGCCATTATTTATCCTCTCTGAGAATGATATTATCTATTAATGAACTTGTTAGAAAACTGGCAAGTACTTTTTATTTAATCTGCTATCTGGATAAACCTGAATACCTGAATCCTTTATTCTAAAGACTTGTTAACTATTGTGCATATCGTATTGACGCTTAAATAGATAGTGAGATTCTCATGGACATAGAAATAAATAATAAGGTCAAACTATGTACATCTGCATACAAATTGAAGAAATTGAAATGTAACAAAAATAAAATAGTACGTGACAAATTAGCTTACTTATTAGAATTGGAGCAATATTAAGACCTATTTATATGTTAAAAGGATAGTAATTGCTGAAAATTATATTTGCCTTCTTATTATAACAGATTAAAATGTTATCTGAGGTAGATGTGAGCCAACAAACAGTGATATTATTCAGTGCACCAAGTTGTTCATGGTGTACAAAGACAAAAGAATATTTAAGAAAAAGAAACATCAAATTTAAAGATATAGACGTGTCCAGAGATGCAAAAGCAGCACAGGACATGATAAGAAAGACAGGACAACAAAGTGTTCCACAATTATGGATTGGTGGAAGAGCAGTTGTCGGTTTTGACATTAACAAGATTGAAAGATATTTAAACATTAACAAGGAGTAAAACAATGAAGAAACAAGCTAAACCCGCTAGTCCTAATGCTGAAAAGTTTCATGATTTAATCAACCGTTTACAAAAAGTTATCAGTGAAATTGATTATTCTCAAAAAGCCTGCATGCAAGCCGGTAAAATGGAGTGTCAATTACTTCATTACCTTTATGGAACCACTGCACCGGTAAATATGAATGAATTTGCAAGAGTGCTCAATGTTTCACATAGCAGAGTTACGCGTATTATGGATAACCTTGTAGAAAAAAATCTGGTTTCCAGAAGACCCAGCGAAGAAGACCGTCGTTGCTGGTACGCATCTATCACACCCAGAGGGAAAAAAATGGCTGAAGCCAGCCAACAGACTGTTATTGACCAACAGGAAAAGATTATCAAGTTTATTACTCCCGAAAAAGTTGAATCCGTACTAAAATCATTTGAACTATATGTAAAAGCCTACGAAAAAGTTCTTGATGAGACAGTAATAGACTAAGTAATGCAGAACAAATTAAGTAATAACTGGATTGACAATCTGGCTTTTGATGCTGAGATTGACGGTTTTCACCTCACGCTTGATGTTAGTGAAGCTGCCGGAGGTAATAATCGTGGACCCAGACCCAAACCTCTTCTTCTTGCAGCATTGAGCGGATGTACCGGTATGGACGTTGTGTCTATCCTAAAGAAAATGAGAGTTGAGAATTATAAATTAACAATTGATATGGATGCCGATGTTGTGGATGAACACCCAAAGGTATATAGTGAAATAAGGATGCAATTTATCTTCACAGGAGAAGATCTCCCCAAAGATAAAATCATTAGTGCAGTACAATTGTCTGCTGATAAGTATTGCGCAGTAAGTGCAATGCTGAAAAAAGCAGTAAATATTAAAACACTAATTCTAATTAACGAACAGGAAGTCTATAATGATTAATTATCTTAAAATGATCTTGCTGTCAGTATTACTGATGGTAAGCTTAACTGCATGTAAAGCAGAAAATCCGCAAGTTAACGACTCAAAAGATTTGGAATCTATAGGACAACTCAGTGATTCTACTCAAGCCGCAGTTACCAAAGCAGGTGAATGGCTTACCGACTACGACCAGGCCATTAAATTAGCCAAGGAAACCGATAAGAAAATATTGGTAAATTTTACCGGTTCTGATTGGTGTATCTGGTGTAAACGATTGATGAAAGAAGTTTTCACAGAAAAAGCTTTTATCGATTATGCTTCTTCTAATCTTATCTTGTTGAAATTGGATTTCCCGAAATCAATTCCTCAAACCAAAGAGGAAAAAGCACAAAACGAAACACTTGCCAAACAATTTGGAATTCAAGGTTTCCCAACTATCTTAATTCTTAACAAATATGGAAAAGAAATTGCCCGAACCGGTTACCAGGAAGGTGGTCCAGAGAAATATGTCGACCATCTTAAATCATTGATAAAATAAAGAAACTCCAATAAAAAAACGGCAAGTTTTGAGCTTGCCGTTTTTTTTATAACTTATTTACTGTTTATACTTTTACTTTAACAACCGTGTTTTTGAATCTGGCAGGAGCAACACCATGAGATAACTGCATTGCTTGACCGGGTTCTCCCTTTCCGCAATGGAACGTGCCATGATGTTTCCACTCTTCAGGCCCGCAAATCCAATCGCAGGAATTCCAGAATTCTGTAGTTATGCCAAAATAGGTTGGTTCTTTTACTATACCGGTAATTTTACCATTCACTATTTTCCAGCCAATCTCGGTAGTAAACTGGAAATTATTTCGATTGTCATCTATCGACCAGGTTTTTGTGAAGTCAACATAGTAACCTCTATCTGTATTAGCTATAAGCTCATCCAAACTACCCTTTTGAGGTGCCAGGCACAAATTAGTCATTCTTACCAAGGGAATATCGTCTCCGAATGAAGCTTTCATATTGGAACCGGGATTCAAACCTAACCTCTGGGCAATATCACGGGATGTTTGTTGATTTATCAGAATACCGTCTTTAATAATATCAACCTTCTGACCGGGTACACCTTCATCATCTACAGGATGAAAACCCATACCATCTGGATTGGTGCTGTCGCTGTACACATTTACAATATCAGAACCATATTTCAGAGAACCAATCATCTGCGGCTTGATAAAAGTTTTACCGGCATAAGAAATCTCCATGCCGAAAATCCTGTCTGCTTCTGTGGCATGTCCTACGGATTCATGTAATTGCAGGGCAAGATGACCTCCGCCAATAATTAAATCTGCTCTATCGTCTTCAATTCTAGGAGCAGAAAGCAAATCTCCTGCCTCCTTAATAATCCTATCCGTATTCTCTTCAAACTTGTTTTCTTCAAATAACTCGAATCCACCTCTGCCGGCAGACATATGCCCGGGCCAGGTGCGTGTCTGGATATGATTGCCGTCAGATGCTATTACGCTCATAACGGGCAAAGTATTATAAAACGATTGGCTGGTTAATGTCCCTTCAGTATTACCATAAACTTTTTCCTGATGAAAAAAGACTCCGTACACGTAAGAGTGGACAATCTTGCCATCAGGTTTAATTTTCTCTGCTATCCTTTTCAGATAGGATAGCTTTTCTTCATTATCCATTTTGAATGGATTTAGTTTGGGCAAAAAAACTTCATCAGCTAGTGTAGGTTCTATTGGCATAAAAGTTACGGGTTTCTGAATAAATTTACTACCATGGATTGCATTATCTTTTGCCAATTTGACAGTCTTATCAATACTGTTATCTGATAAATTCCTGGTCCCCGCAAAACCCCAACAGCCGTTTATCAATACCCTTATACCTAAAGCATAGGAATCAAGGCTGGAACCGAAGTTCCTTAAAAAACCATTTTGAAAATAAATCTGTTCCTGGTCTGTTTTGGTAATGCGTACATCAGCAAATGTAATATCCGGTGTATTGAGCTTGCTAAGTATTTGTTGTACTTTGGTTTTCATATATTAATCCGTCAGATTGTTTTTGTAGATGATGTAATATTAAAGTTCTTAACCAAAACATGAGGTGCTTTGGCACTGCTTATGCCGAAGAATTCGTAATTCTCCGAAAAAGGTATTGTGTAGCTTTTATTCTCTAAAACCGATATGTGTTCAAATATACGAGCTATTTTCTCTGTAAATCTTAAATTATTTACTACTTTGGTTATTTTGCCATCTTCAATAAGAAAAGTTCCGTCCCTGGTTAATCCAGTTACAGATGTTTCCCTTTCGTTAATAAAGTTCATATAGTGCAAACTGGAAATATATAGTCCCTTTTTAACTGATGTAATCATGGAATCCAATGTTTCTTTTCCTTCCTTGAGGATAAGGCAAGAACCGTTGTTACCGTTCTTTGGCAATCCGGTTTTAAAAGAATAATAATTATTGCAGAAAAAACTTTTGAAGACACCCTTATCAATTACGCTCAGAGGATTATAGATGTGACCGTCATTGTTATAATCCACAGATATAATATCTTTATCTGTAGGGTCATCTGTTATCGTAATATATTCTGGAAAAACTTGTTGTCCCAGCTTATCTTGAAAATAGCTGCTTTTTTGATCATAACTTCTGGCTGATAAGCCATAACTCAGATACTGCATATATTCAGCAATACATCTGGGAGCCAGAATTACATCATACTCTCCGGGTTCTACATCGATTCTTTCGTTTAATGCAGACTGCATTTTAAGAGACAAATGACTAATAAAATCTTCTTTAATAAAGCTTTCCCAATTCTCTCCGCCATAGGTTTCCAAGACTGTTACCTGGTTTTCTTTGTGAACTGCTTTTACTTCAAAATAAATGGGTGAATTCCATTCTTCCTTATCTAAACCATTGCTGTTAATAATCTGTGTATGCTGATAATTGCAGATGAAGGTGCCGAATAATCTGTATCCCAGTTTCTCAGATTCTTTGGAAATATCAGCTAATATTTCAATCTTTTTATCAAGAGAAATATTCAAGATGTTATTCTGCTTTACTTTCTCTGTGTTTTTAGATAAGTCATTCTCTACATCTACAAAGTCAGGATCTTCAGGTAAAGTATCTATAGCTGAAATGGTATTCTCTAATGCTGAATCAATTCGAGTTATGGTGGGTTGATCAATATTAAAGCTAAATGACTTCTTTTCTTTGTAAATCGTTACATCAAGCGTACTCACCGTTTTGCTGATGTTGTAGTTCGTCTGACTTTGATAAAACCTAAAAAAATCTGTTTGCCAATCTGTATATACTATATGATACTTCCACTCCGGATGTTTTGTCAATCTGTCTATAAGATGCTTAAGTTCTTCACTTTGCATAGTTTCTCCAATTTTTATGTCCAGCAGGTTGAACTGCTTTTCCTGCGAGTAGTTCCTGTCCTTTTAATAAATTGTCCCTGAGGTTTATTCTTTGATTTTATTGGTGTCAGCAAGTTCCCCCGTAAAAAAGTCGCTTTTACTGAACAGGACAACTGAATCTTGCCTCCATTTAAATCTGTTAAATCTGTATCTGTGGGAATATTAGGATCTATAATCACTATATCAGCATGAGAACCTTTACCGATTGAACCTTTTTGGGGGAAAAGACCTAACCGCTTTGCTGGATTCTCCGATACCATCCTGATACAACTTTGTATCGGCACTCTGTTATTTTTCCATAATTCAGAGAAAACCCATGGAACAGTCCATTTCAGAAGGTTTTCCGAATATCCAGTGTAAGCTACATTCATAGTAGGATTTTCTGAATTGAGCTCAGCTCCTGCTTCAGTTGAGATTGTATATAGCTTCCCATTTTTCATACTGTCAAACAGCAATTTAACATATTCAGAAAAAGGATTATCTTTGGTGTAGCCTGTTTCTTTAAATTTCAGCATTATCTTGATTAATTCATAAGCAGGTACTGCATATGTCAAATCAGAACGCCTGAAAGCAATATTAAGAATATCTATTGATTCCTTATCATAAATCCCAATATAATGAATTGGATTGTCCTGCATTCTTCGAAGAATCTTTCTAATGGAAACTAGTCTTTGCTCAATGAATTTTTCCTTAATATTCTCATTCACACTAACATCAATATAATCATACCCTTGAAAAGCAAACGAAATATCAGTATCATAAATGGTATCAAATAAGTCCATAATATCGGCATACGTCATATTTTCGATCTTATCATTTGGAGAAGGATGCATCATTATAAAACCAACTAAACCAGCAGCCCAAATTTCATTTATATAATCTATGTGGTATGGAAACTGCGAAAAATCGTTGTGACCCCATAAAGCTATATCACAGAAGGAACTCTCTTCTATTATGCTTGTATAATAGTCTATTGCTTTAGACCTGAAAATGGGCTTTTTCGTGTGATATGGCATATCGGCAAGAGTAGTATATCCACCAGATACTGCATTTTGAGAAGACTTTTTCAGAGCTTGAGCATCATCAGGAATTCCTCTAAAAATGTGTGTATGCATATCAACAGCACCCGGAATTACAATACAGCCTGAATAATCATACTCATCTGTAATATTATCTGCAGTGATTATTCCTGTGCTGACCAGCTCAATTGATTCATCAAACAGGATGTTAACAGTTTTAAATGTTTTTCCTGAAGCCATAGATACGTTTTTAATAAGCTTCATTTTTTACCTAATTGTTCTCAACCTTCATAATTATTAATAAATCACCTTATGTTTTATAGATTATACTAAGCATATTGCTTGTCAAATTCCAAAATCATGACTATCCAGCTTAAAAATTAATATAATCTTTCAATAGCAGCAATTAGTCAACATTTTTTTTGCGAAGAAAGGATTTTAGGAGTAACAACTTACTTATATCAATCTTTTAACTAAGATAGAAAATTGAGTTACAACGAGCAAAACATAAATAATTTAAAGGATTTTATATGTTTAGCTCAATAAAAAAAAGTCCCGGTGGGACTTTTTAAGAATGGTACTCCCTTCAAACAGATATATGAAGAGATCAACAATAACTTCTAAATTTATACTATTTATTTCAGTATCAAAGTTTTCTTTGTAGATGTATATCTTGCTCTGTATTTTATCGATACATCATATTCACCATCTCGTACAAATTCCCCGGTATTACTTAAACGATTCCAGTAATATTCATAAAATCCGCTATCCAGATTACCAGAAAATAGTGTTTTGATTAAAATACCTTCTTTAGTTTCAATCACAATATCTACCAGAACGCGAGATGTGAATGAAACACTTATAAGGGTATATTTTTCCATTGGATTGGGGACGATATTAAATTCATTCAATATTTCGTTTGCACCGGCATAAATGAATCCGTAGCATACAATAGACAATAGAATCAATGCAATGTTCTTTCTATTCAGCATCATTCTATCCCCCTTAACTTATTTGATAATTATTAAATGCAAGTTTTGTTCCTTATCTGGTTTTAAATCCGTTTTCTGCAATTTTTATAGCTCCAATAACTCCGGCTTTGTTTCCGAAATGTGCTTTATTCACACTGACTTTATTTTTATTTATCTCAGGTAATCCGTCAAGAATTAATTTCTTTAGCTTTAAAAAAGGATAGTTTTTCATCTCAATTACACCGCCTCCAATTACAACAACTTCAACATCTAAAATGATAATCAGATTGCCAATTGCAACGGAAAGGTAATTCAGTGAATTGTTAATCAACCGTAAGATATGCTCGTCATTTTGCGAAGCCATCAGGATATCTGTCATGTTCTTCAATTCTTCATATGGCTTGGTTCTTTTTATCTGATTTAATATTCCATTAACTGATGAGTATGCTTCAAGGCAGCCATTTTTACCACAATTGCATTTCTCTCCATTTATTTCTACAATTGTATGCCCTAATTCCAAAGCATATCCATTGGCTCCATGATAGATTTGATTATTGATAACGAATCCGCAGCCGATCCCGGAGCCGATTGTAACACCAAGAACATGTTTGGCATCAGGTAAACATGACGCTTCAGCTAAAGCCATTAGGTTAGCGTCATTATCGACAAATATATAACTCTCCATTTTATCGGAAAACATATTTTTGGGATTAATATTTGTTAACTCAGGCAAATTGGGATTTATCCCTTTAATTTCTCCAGATATTATGTCATAAGTTCCTGGTACGCCCACACCAATAGCGTCAACTTTATCGAATCCGATATTATTTTGTACTATCTTCTCAATTTTATTTATTGTATTGAATACTGCCTTAAGAGATGTATCCTCCAAGATTATCCTTTCGGAATGTAGTAAACCTTGTTTACTATTGCCCCATCCAAATTTAATGGAAGATCCGCCGATGTCTAAACCTAAGAATACTGTTTGTTTCATGATAACCCTTTATTATCTTGCTCAGATTTGCCTTTTGACAACATTTTGGTATACGCGGCAACCGGATAATTAATAAATCATCACTAAACTTGTCAAATGAAAATGCACTTGACATTGTTTATTTAATATTATTAAAGGTAATTAACTATTTACAGAATAATATGGAGCATGGCATGAGAAAATGTGTTTTGGTTATTGACGATGATTTAGATACGATTTCTTTTATAAGTTTGATCCTGGAGCAAGAGAATTATGAAGTTCATGCAACTACTGATGTAAAAGAAGGATTAAACTTTTTTGAAACTTACAATCCTGCTGTACTGATTTTGGATTTAGAAATGCCCGATATTCATGGTATTCAAGTTTTGCAAAAACTCAAACCAGGTATTGAACAAGACTTCTCTGTTATTATTCTAACGGGATATGGACATGACGAAAATATTAAATTATGTTATGATTTAGGGATTTATGCTTTTTTATCCAAACCTGTCCGTTTGGTAGAGTTAAAAGGGTTAATCAGAAATGCAATGCTGTGGGAAGAGTATAAATTCACTTTAAAAAAGCACAAAGAACAACTGGAAGAACTCATCCAGGAAAGAACTGATAAACTTTCTCAGGAAATTAACCTCAGAAAGCAAACTGAACATCAATTGTTACAGGCAAATCAGATGAAAGACAGAATTCTAAACATCTTCACACTAGATTTGCGTTCGCCTTTATCTAATGTTGTTATGAATTTAAGATATTTAAATGAGAATGCGCAAAACGGATGCAATGAGACAATTCAGACTCAGATTAATGATATATATAATGAGGCAAAAAACACGTGGCAATTGACTGAAAACATTTTTCAATGGACAAGATGTCAAAAGGGAGAAATTGTTAATCAGCCTGAATTATGTAACTTAAAATCAGTGCTGAATGACACTCTGCTGTTCTATTCCAATACTTCCAAGCTAAAGCAGGTCAAAATCACCATAGAAATAGACGATTATATTGAGGTTTATGTGGACAGAAGACATTTGTATACTATCCTGCATAATCTGATATCCAATGCCCTCAAATACAGCAATCCAAAGGGCAAAATAAACATCACAGCCAGAATTGAGAAAAAGAAAGTTTCTCTGGTTATAGCTGATAACGGAGTTGGTATTGCTGAGAATGTTTTGCCTCAATTAATGGACATCACAAAACCAACTACTACTATTGGCACTTCTAATGAAAAAGGTTCTGGCCTGGGTTTAACAATTTGTAAAGAATTGTCAAAAATAATCGGTGCAGATTTAACAATAGAAAGTACAGAAGGTGAGGGCACTAAGATAAAGGTTATACTGCCTACAACCTAATAACGTGCATTAAAAGGACTTTCCTTGGTATTGAAAATAAATTCATTTACATAGTCTGTAGTATCAGCAATATCTATATTCTGCTTATTGTTTGCTTCTATATTTTTGCTTCCAATTTGTTTTTGCTTAACCGGTGCATTTGCTATCTGAAGCATACGGTTTCGCAGTGTATCAGGTTTTTCTGTTTTAGGTTCAACCGTAGACTCAGTTTTAATGCTATCCTGACTTAATTTCAAACTTTCAAAAGGTCTTTTCAGATAACCTCTTGAATAGCTTACCCAAATTATTGAACCCAAAACAATTACTATTATGATAATAGTAATTAACCATATAAAATTTATAGAGATGAGCACTTTCTGCTCTTTGATTGGGGTTTTAGGTATAAAAGCTGCTTGAGTGCGGGGTGGCCATATTGTGTCAAACAAATTCATCGCTATCTTTTCATTAGCATCCAGATATCTGGTATATGTATAAACCATAGCTCTGGCAAATCCATAATTCCCAAGATTTGATAGTTGATTGTTTTCTATGGCATCAATTTGTTCCACAGAAATTTTAATATCGTTATGCACTATTTCTGTAGTTATTCCCTTTTCTTCACGAATGGAACGAAGATAAGCTCCTAAATTGTCCATTCGAACTCTCCTCTTGCTATTAAAGAAACTACTCCACCTAAATAATAAGTATTTCCTTTTTTGCTAATCACAACTTCCCCTCCGGGTACATGAACCTGTACTTTGTCATCCAGCAGTTTTTTTTGCTGACCGGAAAAAACTGCTGCTGTTGAGCCTGTTCCGCAAGACATTGTTGCTCCTGCTCCTCTTTCCCAGACAACCATTTCAATTTTGTTTTTCGAGATTATATGTACAAATTCTATATTCGAACCATGATCAAAGTATTTATTTTCTGACAGAGCTTTTCCATGCGTTAAATGGGGTTGTAAAGACAAATCATGCTCAAGTATAACAAAATGTGGATTACCGATAGTGATATAATCTCCTGTAAAACCTTCTAATACAATATCATTCTTAATCATTACAGGTTTGCCGATTTCCACTGTTACATAAAGAGGATTTTGCTTATCTGCGACACCTTTAAGAATTCCGTTATCAGTTTTAATCTGAATTTGCTGTTTTCCTGAAGACTCAGCAATAAGATAGCAACAGCATCTAAGTGCAGAACCGCACATTTCAGCCCTGGAACCATCAGCATTAAATATAATCATTTGGGGATTGATTTTGTTAAGGAGTACAAGCCCGTCTGCCCCCAGACCGAAATTTCTGTTACAAATATCAATTGATAGTTTGCTTGCCAGTTTATCTACTATCTTTGTTTTATCTGTCTCGACAATGATAAAATCGTTGCCTTGTGCATGCATCTTAACAAAAGGGATTTTCATGCTCTATGCCCTTATGAAATCCTGAAAGGTGTAAAAACCTTTCTTTCCTACAATCCAGATTGCTGCATTCAGCGCTCCTAAAGCTAAACCGGTACGATTCCTTGCTCTATGAGTAAGTTCTATTGTGTCAGCCGGACTATCAAAGCCAATTGTATGGGTTCCGGGGATGTAACCTGCTCTTATACTTGCAAAATGCAGTTCCTCATTGGAAATCTTGCGGTCAACTTTATCATATTGTGCTGTTGTTTTGTTCTTTAGATCTTTCAATAGAATTTTGCTCAACTCTTTTGCAGTACCGGATGGGCTGTCAGCTTTTTGTCTATGATGTAGTTCAAGACCATAAACATCATACTCGTCATATTTGGAGAATACTTCCGCAGCTTTGGCAACCACTTCATAAAACAAGTTCATTCCTATAGACAGATTAGAACCATGGATCATACCTATATTTGCTTGATTTACCAAGTTACGCACTTCATCTGTTTTATCATTCCAGCCTGTTGTCCCAACTACAATATTTCTTTTCAAAGCACAGATTTGTCTGATGTTCTCAACTACTGTTTCAGGATGAGAGAATTCGATGCAAACATCTGCGCCATTCAAACTGGCTTCAGTAATTGATTTTTCGCATCCTTCCTGATTGGGATCTATGCGCGAAACAATCTCTACAGGGAGAGATTTTGAAACTTCATTAATCATCTTCCCCATGTTGCCATATCCGATAAGTGCTATTTTAACCATATGTTCTCCTGTAAAGTGACAAGGTGAAAAGGTGGAAAAGTGATAAAAGTGTTCAAAACCTCAACAACAAAGTCCATACTGACTTTCCATAGTTCCAAGTCTTTATAACTGCGCAGCGTCACTTTTCCACCTTACCACTTTTACACTTTGTCACTCAGAATAGATTTTAATCAATTCTGCTACCAATTGTGAGCCTTTTTTCAAATCTGCTGTTTCGATGTATTCATTTACAGTATGATAACCATGCATACCTGTTCCGGCTACAATCATCGCAACACCTTCTGCATTTATTATGTTGGCATCGCTGCCACCCCCGCCTTTGTCAAACCTGGAAGCCAGATTTAGCTTTTCATTAGCTTTTTTAGCAATCTGCACTACTAAATGGTCTTCGCTCATATAAAAGGATTTATATTCTGTGTTAACTGCAATTTCGACCTTTGCTTCAATTCCGTTCAATTTGTGTTTTGCAGCTGTTTTCTCAAATGTATTTACTATATCCTGTGTTACCTGGGCAAGTTTATCCATATTATGGCTTCTGGTTTCACCGTATATTTCAACAAGGTTTGGAACTATGTTCGTTGCAATTCCACCCTGGATAATTCCAATATTAGCAGTTGTCTCAAAGTCTATCCTGCCTATTGGAATGGAAGCGATAGCTTCTGAAGCTACTCTTATTGCATTGATTCCTTTTTCGGGTTCTACACCTGCATGAGCTTCTTTACCATAGACCTTAATCTTTATTGAGTTTTGAGAAGGAGCTCCAATAGAGTAGCTTCCTATATTCTCTGAGTCAAAAGCATAGCCAATTTCAGCTTTGAGAATTGATTTGTCAAAGTGTTTGGCACCGAGCAATCCAATTTCTTCCGAAACTGTAAAAAGAACTTCTATGGGAGTATGATTTAATCCTGAATCCAATATCTGTTTGATGCCAAATATGACTTCTGCTACTCCTGATTTATCGTCAGCACCAAGTATGGTTTTCCCATCAGAAGTTATCTTGCTTTCAGTTACTATTGGATTAATTCCAATTCCCGGTTTTACTGTATCAGCATGAGCACAAAAGAGCAATGGCTTCTTATCTATCTTGCCGGGTAGGTAAGCATACAGATTACCTGCATTTCCTCCGGTTTTTGTATTGCAATCATCTTCCTGAACCTGAAATCCCATCTCCGTCAGGTCAATTTTTAGCTTATCAATCATTGCTCTTTCATTTCTGCTTTCACTGTCAATCTGAATTAATTCAAGAAAATACTCTGTTACATTTTTACTCATTTAATAACACTCCAAAATTATAAATACTAATTGATTACTTTTATTTGCATTTCTCAGATTTTGTCAAAGCATTATTTGTAAAAACAAATGCCGCAATAAAAAACAGGCACAGTCTATTGACTGTGCCCTTAGTGTTAAGTTTAATTTTTACTTCGTCAGTATCATTTTGTTAGTCAACACCTTCTCAGGTGTAATCAGCTTATAAAAATAAATACCTGATGATACCTGCTTTTGATTATTATCTGTTCCATCCCAGAGTATGGTGTTCTCCCGGGTATTAGATTTTTGAAGTTCAATTGATTTAATCCTCTGCCCTTTGATGTTATAGATTTCTAACTTCGGATTATACAGAGGTGTTTTAGTTTTGAAGTTAATATTAGTTGATTCCCGGAAGGGATTGGGAAAGCAGGATATTTCTATATTCGGAATTGAAGCGTAATTATCCTCATTAGGGGTTGGAGAGTTTTCCAAAAAATTACCATTTCCATCATTATACAGGATATGGATATGGCCGGATGTTACACTGTCATCGTTCAAGGTAAGTATATCTGTATAGCCATCATTATCGATATCTACAGGATAGGATTTATATGAATTAAATCCTGTATTTAGGGTTAGGGGGGTAGATAATTCTGTTCCATTGAAAAAGACTATCCACGTATGAAATAAATCATCCCAATGATATGGATTGAATAAACTTGAAGTGTAAAGTACATCCAGATAATTATCTCCGTTAAAATCGCTTAGTATAGGATTTGCAAGATTAGGAAGGATATATAATGAATCGATTGTTACTAATCCGGGAAAGGTCTTTAAGATAATCTCCGTTGAAACAAAGTTGTGACATATAACTTCAATGCTCCCATCATTGTTCACATCTCCCAGAGTTAAAAAGGTTCCTGTCTGATTGCTATGGATTATTGTTTCTGTGAAACTCGAACCATTCCAATCTTCAACGAGAATTGATCCCACATTAATAACAATCTCATCAAAACCATCGTTATCTAAATCTATTTTTGACATATCCTGTGGTGGTAAACTCAAATCAAAAAACACAGGAGATGAGGAAATACCATTATCATCAAATCTAAAATATCCCCAATAATAACCATTAGGTGATATCCAACAAATTGCATGTTCATCATTCGGTAAATCAATACAAATCATCTTAAATACAGTATTATTCCTTACAAGCGGATAATCTATATAAGCATGATTGGTTTGACTGAAATTGCTGAAAACCCTGAGATAACGTAGCTGATTTGTTGCTCCCCCGGTAAAATCTGAGGTTAATGCAATTAAATCCTGATTACCGTCATTATCAATATCATGCAGGATGAGGTTTTCCTGATACCCACAAAATGATAAAGACGTATCTATAACAGTGAATCTACCGAAACCATCATTTAACAATATAGATATTGAAGGATTGGTATATCCCCATGCGGTTTTGTGCCCCAAGATAATATCTTGATATCCATCCTGATTCAGGTCTGTGAAACAAGCACTTGCCGGTTGCTGTGGTACTTGCACCTCATAAGCAAAGACAATGCTTAACATAAGCATAATTATGGTAAAAACGATAAATGCTTTCATAATCCCTCCAATTAGTACTTTATGCACTTCATCAACCTGCTTTGCGTCTTATCAGATACCATCTTCAGGAAATAGATCCCTGCAGAAACCTTCCTATGATTGTTATCTGTTCCATCCCAGAGTATGGTGTTCTCCCGGGTATTAGATTTTTGAAGTTCAATTGATTTAATCCTCTGCCCTTTGATGTTATAGATTTCTAACTTCGGATTATACAGAGGTGTTTTAGTTTTGAAGTTAATATTAGTTGATTCCCGGAAGGGATTGGGAAAGCAGGATATTTCTATATTCGGAATTGAAGCGTAATTATCCTCAGTAACTGTGGGAGAATCTTCAATGAAATGTCCTGTATAATCATTATAGAGAATATTGATTTTACTGGGCACACTTCTAACAGATGTTACAATATCGTTCCAGCCATCATTATTAACATCAGCAATATATGACATATACGAAGAATAACCAGTGTAATAAGCGATCGGAATACTGTCTAATATTCCTGCTATGTTCTTTATAACCCATGTAAAAGATATATCTGTGTTGTGAAGAGGTGCATAGAAAGAAGAATTATATACTAAATCAGGATAACCATCATTGTTAAGGTCACCTGTTTGTGGATAAATTGCAGTCTGATCAACAAAGAAATAGTATTGCTGGGTAACTGTGGTAACATTAATACTATAAACCGAAATAACCGTATATGGTAATAGCATCTTGTATAAAGTAACATATTCGCTTGACCCGTTATTATCCATATCAGCGAATAAACCACCTTGAACAAGCACTTGCCCTGATATATTTAATTGATCAAATCCATTAGAATAGCCCTTCCACAAACTTACAGCGTGTGGATATTGAATTATAACATCAAAATATCCGTCATTATCTATGTCGGTATAGTTTATATCCTGAGGATAATTTAACAAATCATAATAAACTTGATTTAATAATTGCCCAGATTCACTCAGATGAATATATCCCCAATAAGAATCCTGATTGCAAACAAAAGAAAGATAATGACTTCTATCCGGTGCTGGAAAACATATCCATTTATCAATTGTTCCATTTCGCTGCAGTGGATAATCAATGTAAGGATGAATGCCAAGTCTGAAATTAGTATAAATTCTAAAAAACCTATCGATAACACCAGTTGAAAAATCAATACTCTCAGTTACTAAATCTGTATCTCCATCATTATTTATGTCTTGAAGAATCGGATAGTCTTGATATCCGCAGGAGGTTATTGACGAATCCGCTACGCTGAATCTACCATAACCATCATTAACTAATATTGATATATTCGGAGATGTGCTGCCCCATGTGGTTCTATGACCTACGATAATATCCACAAATCCATCACTATTCATATCTTTAAAACACATTCCGGCAGGCATATTCGGAACCTGGATTTCATAAGCTAATATCTTGGCAGTTAGTAGTAAAAGCAATAACAATATAATGCTTCTAAGTTTAAGATTTACACCCTTCTTCATTTTTCCTCCCTTTGCATTTGTTGATTTCCTATTATTAGGATTTATCCTACTGTATCTTGACTATCTTGTTTAGTTTTGTGTGCATATTTTTCATTCTTACGCGACAAAGGTAGACCCCGCATGGTAATTCTTTGTTATTATCATCGGTTCCATCCCAGACTGCTTTGTTATCTCCTGATAGTTTTTTTGAGATAGAGATTGTTTTTACCTTTTGACCTTTGATATTGAATATCTCATAAGTTGAGTTACCTGATATTTGCTGGTCCTTTAGATACAAAGTTATGTTGTGTTTGAATGGATTGGGATAGCACGACAATGCTAATTGATTCATATGAGAATAATTATCTTCATTAGCTGTGGGAGATATTTCGACGAAATGCCCTGTACGATCATTATAGAGAATATTGATTTTACTGGGCACACTTCTAACAGATGTTACAATATCATTCCAGTTGTCATTATTGACATCAATTAAGTAGGACATATATGAGTGATTACCAGTATAATAAGTCAAAGGTATACTGTCCAGTATACCCGACTCATTTTTAATCAGCCATGTGTAAGACATATCAGTGTAATGAAGAGGTGCATATAGAGATGAAGTATATATTAAATCAAGATAACCATCATTGTTAATGTCACCTGTTTGTGGATAAATTGCAGTTTGGTCAACAAAGAAATAGTAAAGTCTATTAAGCGAATCTGCATTTACACTATATACGGCAATAACAGAGTATGGCAGTAACGCCTTATATATAGTTACATAGTCATTCGCACCATTGTTATCAATATCAGCAAATAATCCTCTTTCAACTGGTACTTGACTAAGCTGATAAGCTTGTGCAAATCCGTAAGAATATCCCCTCCAAAGTCCAGCCGAACTTAAATATTGAACGATAATATCACTATAGCCGTTATTATCTGTATCAATATAGTTTATATCTAATGGAGGGTGTGTCACGTCATAATAAACCTGATGTAACAACTGCCCAGTATTGCTCAGATGAATATATCCCCAATAAAAATCCTGATTGCAAACAAAGGCAAGATAATGACTGCTATCAGGCACTGAAAAACAAATCCATTTGTCAATTGTTCCATTTCGCTGCAGCGGATAATCAATAAAACTGTGGTTACCAAGTCCGAAATTAGTATAAACTCTGAAGAACCTATATGCGGAACCAGTACTAAAATCAGCACTCATAGTAACTAAATCAGATTCTCCATCATTATTTATGTCTGCCAGAATTGGATAATCCTGATATCCGCAGGATGTTATGGACGAATCCGCTACACTGAATCTACCATAACCATCATTAACTAAAATTGATATATTCGGAGTTGTGCTGCCCCATGTTGTTCTATGACCTACGATAATATCCACAAATCCATCACTATTTACGTCTTTAAAGCACATTCCGGCTGGTGATATCGGAACTTGGATTTCATATGCTAAAATCTTGGCAGTTAGTAGTAAAAGTACTGATAATATTATGCTTTTAAGTTTAAGACTAACACCCTTCCTCATTTTACCTCCAATTGACTGCAGACATATCACACAATTACTTATGTAATATAAGATAAAGATGTTGTCAATTATTTTTACTAGTTGTGCCGTCCTGCCGGACTCAAAACATCCGGGTTTCTGTACCCAGCAATAAATTGCTGGGCTAAATAATATCGTCCTAACGGACTAATTTGAATTTGTCTGTGTCCCAGCACTAACGTACGGGGCTACATAGTTACGTCCTTTCGGATTGATTTTGCGGTGTAACTTTTAAATCCGCTTTAAAGTACGGAGTTATAAAGTATCGTTTTTTCGGGCTTGCTGAAAAGCTATCTTTGGACTTTATGATGTTGAGAGGATTGCCATATTAGGTCTGATGGACTTTTCCAGGAGTTCATTTTGCCAGCGATGTATGATTATTTGTAACTAGACTAAAGGCAAAACGGACTTCAGGAAACTACACATCAGGCTTGCGGGAGTACATAATTCCGGCGAAAGTTAAGATGGATTACCTATCCTAAAGGAATTATGGACTTCGCCAGAGTAAAACAAAAACAGTATTAAGATACTGCTTTATGCCCGAAGTCCATTTTGCCCTTTTGTTTAAGATATGTACTGATAGTCTTCGTTGGCAAATTGGACTCCCGGAAGCTTTGTATTAAAATCTATAGTGATAGTTCTTTTGTGAAGTCCGATTTGCCCATTGATAAAATACATGTTTCAAGGTCACACTGGCAAATTGGACTCCCACAAAACCAGTCTTGGATGACCTTGTGTAACAGGATATGTAATTTCCCGGAAAACTATTGAGAAAACAATTTTATTCAAACGGAGTATGTAAATTACAAATACAATATGGCTTGTTAAGGAAGAAGAAAAAAGCAGGATAAATCTTATCCTGCTTTATATTTAAAATGTTTATTTCTAAAGTTTTAAGAATATATGTATTTAGTTTTTCCTGACCAGCCTGATGCCAATAACATCGCTCTTATAGTAAGGAACACTATAATTTCTTTCGGCAACTCTGCAGTTTATCTTTTCACTGTCAAAACAACCACCCCTGAGAACTCTTTGGATTCCAGTATTCGGACCTTTGGGATTATTTACAGGACTGGTAGCATAATACAAGCTGTCTCTGATGTCCCAACACCATTCCCAAACGTTTCCGCTCATATCATTTATACCCAGAACATTTGGTGCTTTTGAACCCACAGAATCAACTGTGCCGCCGCTGTTCTCAGTATAGACACCAACTTCTTCCAGGGAATCACTGCCTGCAAACAGATAATCCGGAGTATTGACAGCTCCTCTGGCTGCATATTCCCATTCTGCTTCTGTGGGTAATCTGTATCCGTTGGCGTCCCAATTACAGATTACAGCATCCCAATCTGGATTAAAATAGGTGGGAACAGGTCCCCACTCATCCGGATTGGTTTTGCCCATAATAGTATAAACCGGTGTAAGTGTATCGGCTATGCTTCTCAAATTACAGAATTTAATTGCGCCATACCAGTTCATATTATAAGCCGGCAATTTCTGCCAACCTGTATCCTGGCTCAAGGAAGCTCCGGTAATTGATAACCAGTTGTATTGAGTAATCTCACTCTTAGATATTTTGAAAGAAGACAGAGTAACCTGATGAGTGGGAAGCTCGTCAGACTGACCATCACCTTTTGTTCTGCCCATTGTAAAAGTACCCGCAGGAATTGTAGCAAAATCAAAACTTGTTTTGTTCAGGATATACCTTACAATTGCCGTTTCACTTGGTTCATATCCGTCTTTAAAAGCTTTTGCCTTAAAAACTCTGGTCTGAGTAAAAGTAAGTTCATCATGGAAGATACTTGAGTTTTCATCAGGCTCAGTTTCATCAATTGTGTAATGGATTCTCGCTTCAGGAGTAACACAAGAAATAGTAAATGTGTCAACTTCGGTGTAAACACCCCCGGTAAGGCTAAAAGAAGGTTTAGCGCATTGGGGCAGAGCCTGGGTAGTGCTTTTTTCACTACAGGATACAAGTGAAAGAAACAGCATAGCAGTTAAAAGCAGAATTGCAAAATACTTCATTTTATCTCCCTAATCGTTATATACCTATACTTTATTGCTCTCATAAAACAGGGTACAAAAATATTTGGAATTATTTTCTTTCCGATTATTCTTGTCAAGAATAATCTTCACTTGCTCAACCCCTGCTTACAACTTAAGCGATATATGAGAGATATACGGGAGATGCAAGGGTGATCTTAGGGTGCGACCCTTATATCACCCTTGCATCTCTGACCAATCACTATAGAATCGTTAAAGCATAGAAAGACAGCCCAAGGCAGCAATTGTGCAATCTTCCAATGCAGGATAACAACCCCTGTTGTCCTATCAGTAACTATTTCAATTCTGTTTGAGTTGAAATCAATCTTTAAGGAGTTATTTAGTTTTACCTTGACAATCAGAGTGATCTATTTCGATGTTCTGTACATAAAATAATTGTTTAAGGTGTTAATAATGAAGAGATTCCTATTGCTTATATTGTTATTCCTGGCTCTGATGTTGTCTGCACAGGAAAGTGACTTCCCAGAACAACACAAAGCCGGATTTGGAATTGGTGGGATGGTAGGTTCTGTAACATTTGGTTCAACTACCTATTCGCAGATTAGATTATTACCGGAACTAACCTATTGGAAACTTGGTTTAGGCTTCGATATCGACCTTTTGATTGATGAAGAAGGCAATATCAGAAAGGAAGATTGGGATGAAACCACAGATTTAATAAATAAAATCTACTATATCAGATATGCCCAAAAGGGAGAACCTCTGTATGCAAAAGTTGGAGGTTTCACTGATTACAGCCTGGGACATGGACTGATTATGAGAGATTATTCCAATATGCTGCTCTACCCAAGCCAAAGAAATATTGGCGCAATGGCAGGGTTTAATCTGCCTCTTCCCCTTAAACCGGGTGGAGAAGCCTTCACTTCTAATGTATTAAAAAATGAAATCCTGGCAGCTAATGCACATTTTCAACCCTTTGTTTTGGCTGAAATCCCTGTTTTATCCAATATGACACTGGGAGTATCCGCAGCCTCAGACAGAAATCAATATGGTAAGTACGAAGACAGAGACAATGATAATATTCCTGATATACTTGATCCCAATCCCAAAAGGAAAAACTATGTTTACGATTTGGATGGTGACGGTATTTTCAATGACAGCGACCTTGATATAGATGGTGACAATGTTTTGGATTCTCCCTGGGTCAATGACTACGTAGCTGAAAATTATCCTGCGCTGCTGGATTCTACTCTGGCAGGATTGCTTGATAATCAGATAGATCCTCTTAAATTTTATGGTAAGAATAAAGATGTCGCCATTTACAGTGTGGATTATGATTTACCCCTGATTCAGAAAGAACACTTTACTCTGGGACATTATGCCGAATATGCGCAGATTAAAGATTATGGCTCGGGATTTATCTTTCCGGGATTTTACTCCAGGTTTCTCATCTTTTATGCTAATCTGGAATTCAGAAAGTTTACTGAGAACTTCCTTCCCGGCTTTTTTGATAATCTCTATGAAGACCAACGCTCCAATATTGTAGCGGATTCCATTTTGACCAAGGATTCTATCCTGAACTCTGTGGAAGACAGCTTCGGCTGGTATGGAAGCCTGGAAGCCAACTTATTTAATATGTTAGTAGCCAGAGTTGCATACCAGGATATGTATGGTGATGATTTACTTACAGGTAAATCGCTATGGGCAAGAGCCAGTATCGACCCTAAAATCCTGCCAAAAATACATGAAGTCTGCCTTTGTTACTCACAAACTAACGTGCCTTATATATCGTACAAGAAACTACAAACGCCATCAGCACAAATAGAGGGAAAGGTCTCTTATGCAATATCAGATAATGTATTTCTGATTGGCAGATATTCTGAAAGATACGTAGATTTGGATGGTAACAACAAGATACAGGGCAAAGGTGAGACACTTGTCGCTACAACTGTGGGAGTAGAGTTTTGGTTCTGATGGATAAAGTAATAAATTAATCTGATTGATTATCGGGAAAGATTAAAGCTATTTCATGCAGGGCATGGTCATGAGTATCAGAAGCATGGACAGCATTTTCGGTTATAGTATCGGCAAAGAGAAAACGTAATGTGTTGGGTTTTCTCTTTTCAGGATAAGTATCGCCCACCAGATCACGCAAAAAAGGAACTGCATCTTCTTTTTCAACCAGGGCAGCTACAATCATACCGGACATCATGAATGTAGTCAATCTATCGTAAAATTCCTTGCCTTTATGCTCTGCATAAAATTTAGAGACTAAAGGAAGGTCAAAATAAAAGGATTTTAATTTCTTTATAGTAAGACCGTTTTGTTCTACAATTGCAAGAATTTCACCAATATGATTCTTTTTGGTAGCATTGGGTTTGATCAATAGGAGTGATTGCTCTATCATCTTTTCCGATAGACTGTTTCAAAGTAATCAAGCGCTGCAACTTTAATAGCAATATCCCTGTTGAGCATGCTGCTCATATTTATCTTATGTTTAAGAACCTCAGTCCACATTTCATACACTTCATTAGGTTTAAATTCGTTTCCTGTGTACTGTTTGAGCATCATTTGATAGAATGCATCACGGTCGGTCTCGACTTTGGATATTATCAGTTTCTGGCTATCCGGTAATACATCATAATCCTTGTACCTGATATCTACTACAGCATATCCTAATTTTAAGAGATTCTCATAGTTTACTTGGAAATCTTCGGTTGGCGCCATCTTTACTCCCTTTGATTATCTTTATACTCGACAAAATTATCAGCTTTGAATTATAGTCCAAGATAAAGAAGCAAGCCTTAAAGTCAAGAATAATATTAAAGACGACGAAAATATGAAAATTAGCAAAGTATCTCATAAAAGCATTGTAAGTATGATACATTTTTATATACTTACAGGGATTATTCTGTTGCTGATATCTTGTCAGTCTTTATATTGTGAAAGGATTCAAACATCAGATACCGATAACTTTACAAAGAAAGATAGTATCGTTGTCAGTCAGGACTCTCTCAAACAAATAATGCTGACTGATTATCACAACTACAGGTTTAAGAAGCAACTTGGTTTTAACGGTTTGAACTGGTTAAAATATGACATTAAGTTTATGAAAAGATTCAAACCTTCCAAAGTTATGGATCACGAATTGATAACGTTCTCAAGGGATTTATACATAAAGTATTATATGAACAGAATTGAACTGTTTAACTACAAGAAATCTGTTTACTTTTATCTGAATTTAAAGGAAGCCCAGACATCCCAGGGAGCGCTCCAGCTTCGGATACAGCTGCCAAGTTTAAAAAGTTCTAACAATAAATCAAAAAACAGGGATTAATATGTCTATTTTCAAACTTATTTCAGATTACGAGCCTTGCGGCGACCAACCTGAAGCCATTGCAGAACTGGTAAAAGGTGTTAAAGAAAACAGACGTTATCAGGTGCTTTTAGGAGTTACTGGCAGTGGTAAAACCTTTACTATTGCAAACGTAATTGCCCAAAGCGACTTGCCGGTACTGGTTTTATCGCATAATAAAACCCTTGCTGCACAGTTATACGGAGAATTAAAACAGTTATTCCCGGAAAATGCTGTTGAATACTTTATCAGTTATTACGATTATTACCAGCCGGAAGCTTACATTCCCGGCAAAGATATCTACATAGAAAAAGACTCTGACATCAATGAACAGATAGAAAAGCTGCGCCTGCGTGCAACAATGTCGCTGATGGAAAGACGCGATGTTATTATTGTAGCATCTGTTTCCTGCATTTATGGACTGGGTGTACCGGAAGAATACAGAGAAGCACTTATCAGGGTAAAGATTGGTGATAAAATGGATAGGGAAACCCTGATTGAAAAGCTTGTTCAGGCACATTACAGCAGAAATGACATCGCTTTCCAGCATGGTGCATTCCGGGTCAGAGGCGATATAGTCGATATCTATCCTGCCTATCTTGAACACTGCCTTAGAGTCGAGTTCTTTGGAGATGAGATAGTAAACCTGGAAAAACTGCATCCCATTTCATATCAATCTTTAGGTAAAGTTGAAGAATACCCGATTTATCCTGCCGTTCATTTTATCATGCCGGAAGAAAAGATGACTGATGCATTACGCACAATCGAAGAAGAACTCAAAGAACGGGTAAAATTCTATCTGGAAAATAAGAAATATGTGGAAGCAGACAGGTTACAACAAAGGACAAAGTTTGACCTGGAAATGCTGAAAGAACTGGGATATTGTTCAGGCATCGAGAACTACACAAGGCACCTGACCGGAGCGCAACCGGGGCAGCCGCCCAGTTGCCTGTTAAATTATTATCCGGATGATTTCCTGTTTATTTTAGATGAATCACATGCCACAATTCCGCAAGTGCACGGTATGTACGGCGGTGACTTTACACGTAAAAAGAATTTGGTGGAATACGGTTTCCGTTTACCTTCAGCCTTTGATAACAGACCTCTCAGATTCGATGAATTTGAGCAATACATGAAGAAGGTAATCTTTGTTTCTGCAACTCCTGCAGATTATGAATTGCAGCTAACACAGGGCGAGATTGTTGAGCAGATAATCCGTCCCACAGGACTGATTGACCCTGAAATTGAGATTAAGCCTATCAAGCATCAGGTCGATGATTTAATCGGACAAATCAAGGAACGAACTGCAAAAAACCAGAAAGTACTGGTTACGACACTGACCAAACGCATGGCAGAAGACCTTAGCACTTATCTGGCAAATGCAGGAATCAATGTGCGTTATCTGCACAGTGATATCGATTCCATTGAGAGAATAAAAATTATCCGTGGACTTAGGACCGGCGAATTTGACGTTATAGTCGGTATAAACCTGCTTAGGGAAGGGCTGGATTTACCGGAAGTCTCTCTCGTAGCGATTCTTGATGCGGATAAAACAGGATTTTTACGTTCCACCCGCTCTCTTATCCAGACCTCGGGACGTGCAGCAAGGCACATTGATGGTAAAGTTGTTTTTTATGCAGATGACATAACTGATGCCATCAAGGAAACAGTAGCCATTACCAATTACAGGCGCGCTAAGCAGATGAAGTATAATGAAGAGCACAACATCACCCCACAGTCCATTATGAAAACGCTCGAGCAAATTCAGATGGCCACCTCCGTTGCAGAAGGTTATGATAATATCGATAAAGGCAAGGAATCTAAAAAACCGGATAAAGCTGATTTTATGGAATATCTGGAACTGGATAATAAAGACAAGATTATCGAGCTTTTAAAGAAAGAAATGCGCAAAGCAGCACAGCAGCTTCAGTTTGAAAGAGCAGCAGAACTCAGGGACAGAATCCTGGAACTCGAAAGCTTTAATCAACAAAACATCCAATAGGTAAGAAATGAAGGTAAAAATGAATCCATACGTAATTATAGCTATAGTAAGCTCAATGTTATTCGGTTTTGTCACAATTGTCCAGAAAAAAACGACAGGAATTGACAGCGTCTCTTTTGCCATGATATCTTTAGGTACCAGTTTCCTGAGCATTTTTATCTATTGGCTGATTTTTTCACCAGTTAAAACCATGAATATGAATGGACTTACTTATAGCGCATTGGCAGGAATAATTTCCGGATTTGCCTATTTATTCTTTATACTAGCCCTCAGAATGTGCAAGGTAAGCACTGTGGTAATTATCAATTCCTTCAGCGCTGTTATAGCAGTGATTTTAGCTTCTGTGTTGATACATGAGAAATTATCAGTAACACAAATTGCCGGAGTTATCCTCGGTACGAGCGGAGTTATCCTGGTTTCTTTGTAAAGCTGTAAGCATAACTATCACTTAAATATCAAGTTATCTTAGTCTTTTCTTTAATAAAGATATATAATCTCCAAACCTCTCAATTACGATTATTTCCTTTTATCCACCTCAGTTTTTTCTTTATAGCAACAGGGGTATTTCTCAGGATTATCCCTGGTACTTCCCGGGTTTGACCCGCGAATCACCCGGTAACTACCCGGGAACTACCCGGGTTGTAATTAAGATAGAAGTGAAGGAAAACAAGGATAAAAGTTAGATAAAAGCTGTTAAAAAAGCAGGAGAAAATTGGTATTTGCTATTTGATAAGCTTAGCTGTTAAATCTGCCTTTAATTGTGTCCAAAGCGGGTGAGCAACATCATTTTCAGCTTCTTTCAGGATATGGGGAACGGATTCTTTTGCGATAAAAGGTCCCGGACTGTTGTCCATCACATAAATAGTGTCCGAAATTCTGATAGCTTCATCTATATCATGCGTTACAAAGATAATGGTCTGTCCCAGTTCTTCTTTTACTGATAACAGCCATTTCTGCATCCGGATTCGGGTCAGGGCATCAAGGTTGGCAAAGGGCTCATCCAGCAGCAAAAGCTCCGCATCGCACATAACTGTGCGTAAAAATGCTGCCCTTTGCTTCATTCCACCGGAAAGTTGATAGGGTTTGTAATCACCGAAACCTGTTAAGCCAAAGTTCGGTAAAAGCTTTTCTGCCCTTACTTTGGCAGCTTTGATATCTTTGTGTTGAATCCGGCAGGGTAAAATTGCATTCTGGATTAAGGACTGCCACGGAAGCAGCAAATCATCCTGCGGCATATAACCCGCAAATCCTGCCCTGCCGGTAATGTTTGTGTCATGTTTAAAAATCTGTCCGCCATCCGGAGAAGTAATGCCGGCAATCAGTTCCAGCAGGGTACTTTTCCCGCAGCCGCTGGGTCCGATTATGGTAATAAGCTCATGTTCCTTAACATCAAATGAGATATCATTCAGGACAAGTACACTTTTGCCTTCCAGCAGAAACGACTTGCTGATGTTCTGAACCCTGAGCAGACTATCCATACAGTATATTCAATTATTGTTTGGGTAAAAACTCATTGGTAAAAGCTGTATTGATATCGTAAGATTTCTCAATCAGCTTCTGCTCTGCCATCCAGTCAAAAAAACGGCTCCAAACTTCGGGATTCTGTAATCCCCATACGGGACTGTCCGCCTGGTATTGTGACGCCAGATAGCGCTGGCTGGCTTTGACCAGTTCAGGTTTTAACTCGGGAGCATGTTTGAGTAAGATGCTTGCTGCGGAATCAGGATTGGCAATGGCAAATTTGTAACCTTCGGAAGTTGCTTTCATAAAGCTTCTTACTAATTCCGGCCTGGATTTGATTATCTCTTCGCATGTGATAATGACAGGAGTGTAATAATCAAGGGCAGGTTCCAAATCTTTCAGTGCAATATAGTTCAAATCCATATTTCTAAGCTTGGCTTCTTCCCCATCCCAGCCTTCGTAAATCCACTCAAAATCAGCATCTCTGCCGATTGTGCTGAAGAAATCAGTGATACCTGAGACAATCTTCACTTTCTTAAAATCTGCTCCTGCCTTTTGCATCACGGCAGATAAAACGGCAATCTCGGAAGGTGAATCCCAGGAGCCGTAACGTTTATTCTCAAAATCCTTCGGGGTTACAATATTGGATGATTTGAGAGAAGCAAATCCTGAAGTATTATGCTGGATAACTGCAGCGATAGAAACCAAAGGTATATTCTCAGTCCGGGCTCTGGTCACGTTTTCCTGATAGGAGATGCCAAATTCGCTTTTACCTGTAGCTACTATCTGGTCTGTGTAACCCTGCCCCGGTTGTACGATTTTTACATCCAATCCTTCATTTTTGTATAATCCCTGCTCCAAAGCAACGTATAATCCGGTGTGGTTGGTGTTGGGAGTCCAGTCTAAAGTTACAATAACGGGAATCAGCTCTTGGGGAGCTTTTTTGCATGAAATCAATATGGTTAATGCCAAAATGCATAGCAGAATAACAAATAATGATTTTTTCATTCTATGTCCTTTTATTTTAATTATCTAAGCTCTGGGATGGAATAACCTGTGTGTTTCCACCAGGTATTTTGTGTCAACATGCGTATAAATCTGTGTAGTATTAAGGCTTGAATGCCCAAGCAAGGTCTGGACGATTCTCAGGTTTACACCTGCTTCCAGGAGGTGCGTTGCAAACGAATGCCGGAAAGTGTGGGGAGTAATATCCTTTTTTAATCCCGCTTCATGTGCAGCTTTCTGCAGGATTTTCCAGAAGCCCATGCGGCTTAGTTTGTTTCCTACATTGTTTAAAAATACATAATCGTTCTTCTTATGTTTGAGTAATACGGGACGTACATTGGTAATATATGATGTTACCAATTCAAGGACATTATCCAGAATAGGAACATATCTTTGCTTGCTGCCCTTTCCCCTGACCAGGATAACTTTATCATCTGCGTTTATGTCGTGGATAGTCAATCCCAGTAATTCTGAAATTCTCAATCCCGATGCATAGAGCAATTCCATCATAGCTTTGTTTCTTATTTGCAGGGGATTTTCCTGTGGTAAAGAATCCAGTAGCTTAAACATCTCCTCAACCGTGAGGAAATCAGGTAAATGCTTGCTGATTTTGATTTTGGGTACTTGTTCAAAATCGACATTTACAGCCATGTCCTGCTTTTCCAGATATAAGAAAAACTGTTTGATAGCAACTCTTTTACGCGCCAGGGATGTATTGACCAGTCCGATACTCTGCAAAGTTATAAAATAGGATACAATATCCCCGGAAGTGAATTTTGATATGTGTTTAGGATTGTATTTCAGAAAATCATCGAGGTCGCTTCTGTAACTCTCGACAGAAT
This sequence comes from Cloacimonetes bacterium UBA6097, assembly GCA_002435865.1. Classification (GTDB taxonomy): domain Bacteria; phylum Cloacimonadota; class Cloacimonadia; order Cloacimonadales; family Cloacimonadaceae; genus UBA5614. Next base: position 55,839 of record DIWV01000010.1, read on the forward strand.
TAACTGCCATGCCCTTTTCCACTTTAAGATAATAGATAAAGCTGTTTAATGCACTTATCAGTTCAGGACTTAAGTTATCATTCACTGCTGAAGTAATTTGGTGTTTCCTTAGTGATTCTGATGTCGTGCGGATGGGATTCTTTCAAACCGGCAGAGGTGATTTCAATGAATTCAGCGTTGTCCTGCAGAGCTTTGAGGTTTTTAGCACCGCAATAACCCATGCCGGACTTAATCCCGCCGATTAACTGATAGACAAAATCCTTAATCGGACCTTTATAGGGAACCATTCCCTCGATACCTTCGGCAACCAGTTTGTTATCATCAGTATCTGTCTGGAAATAACGGTCTTTGCTGCCTTGCTTCATAGCACCGATAGAACCCATACCACGATATGATTTAAACCTTCTGCCATTGAAAATGATCGATTCTCCCGGACTTTCATCTGTTCCTGCGAACAAACTGCCAATCATTGCTGCATTTGCTCCTGCAGCCAAGGCCTTTACTATATCACCGGAATACTTAATTCCGCCATCTGCTATCAGCGTTATTCCTGCTTTCTGAGTAACTTCAGCACAGTCCATAATCGCTGTTAACTGAGGAACTCCAATTCCAGCCACAACGCGTGTAGTACAGATAGAGCCCGGTCCGATGCCGACTTTGATGGCGTCTGCACCCGAATCTGCCAGATACTGTGCTGCTTTTGCAGTGGCAACATTTCCGGCAATTATGTCTGTTTTACACGTTTTCTTGATTGCTTTAATAGCTTTGGAGATATTTATATGATGTCCATGGGCTGTATCAATTGTTATTACATCAGCACCTTTAGCAATTAACTCTTGCGCACGTTCCAGATAGTCATTTGTAACACCAACAGCAGCACCAACCAGAAGCCTGTTCTTTTTGTCCTGCACAGCCAGTGGGTAATCGATTTTCTTCATGATATCCCTGACAGTAATCATTCCGATTAATTCCTGCTTTTTGTTTTCAATCAGGAGTTTTTCGATCCTATGTTTTTGCAGGAGCATTTGGGCTTCCTGCATGGAGATGCCTTCCCTTGCAGTTATCAGTTTTGCACGGGGAGTCATGAGTTCTTTAACCTGCTTCTTCAAATTTGTCTCAAAGCGCATATCTCTGTTAGTAAGGATACCGACCAGCTTCCCTTTATCTACAACAGGGAAACCGCCAATTTTGTGCCTGGTTTTTAGAGTCATGACTTTTTCCAGGTTATCAGAAGGTGAAACAGTATAGGGATGGCTTACAACACCGCTTTCTGCACGTTTAACCAGATGAACTTCATTTGCCTGAGCTTCGATAGACATATTCTTATGTATTATCCCAATCCCCCCTTCCCGGGCAATAGCTATTGCGAGAGCTGATTCTGTAACAGTATCCATTGCTGCGCTAATCAACGGTATATAAAGCTTGATACGGGGAGTAATCAAAGTAGTCAAATCGACCTGGGCAGGTAAAACCTTTGAACTTTGCGGAAGCAAAAGCACATCATCAAAGGTATAAGTTTTACGAATTGGTTTCTTCACTTCAATTCCTTTATTTCTTTTTTAAAAATAATTAGAACAGAATTTACAAATTAGGTCTTCCGGTTGGTGCTTTCTGCAGGATTTGCCTGAAACCTGGAGAGAATACACTATTGGGATTAGTTTTCAGAAAGTCCTGCGCCATAATCTCAGCGTTCGAAGTTTGAGTCTGGAGTTTAGACCTTTGCAAGGATGCATAATCTTTCAGTAGCTCATCCTGCCACTCGAAATTATAAAGTTGTTCAGCCCATTGTTTAAACCCAGATGTCTGTGCCCAATCAGCAGCCAGAATCCTAAGTTCTTCATCTTTAGAACTAACAGCCAAATCTGCAACTGTTTGTATAGCCAGGGAATCCCTGTGGCTCATTTTATAACGAAATGCCTCAAGGAAACCGCTTTGTGCACTTTTAGAAAGATTTAGCAACAGGATATTCATAGTCATTATATCGTTTACAAAAATACTGGAAGGTGCTGTAAGAATTAGTTCATTTAACAATGAATCAGCAGATTCAGATTTGCCCTGAGCCATTGCAATCAAATAATTAAAATACCATTTCCTGTCTAGCAGCCTGGGATTATTCTGTTTGAGCAAAAGCTGTTCTGCCTGCTCGTATTGTTTACTTATAAAATATGTGCCAATCAGGCGATAATCAACTTCTGCTTTATCAATGTTGTTTAAAGCTACTTTACGTGCTTCATCTAAAAAAGCAATAACACTGCTGAATTCTTTGCCCTGCCAAAGAGCAAGGTCTGCCAGAATAAGATATGCCTGAAAAGGAAACTGCATCCTTTCAAACTTTGAATTGACTTTGTTGTCCACAGGATTAACAATCAGGGAAATGATGCTTTCTGCTTGTGCGAATTGCCTTAACCTGATATAAACTTCAGTCGTTTTTAAAAGAACTTCACCAAGAGTTTTAACATCGATTTGTTTATTCCGCAAAGTATTGAATGCTGCAATTGCCAATGAGTCATGACCTGCTGTATATTGTTCATTGGCAAAAGCATATAGCTTTTCTGACGGTAGTTGTTCATATTCCGTTAATGCTTCTCCGGGTCTGCCCATTCTACTCAAAGTAATGGCATATACTTCCTTAACTTCGATACTGGCACTGGCTTTTGCCAGTCTCTTCACCAGAGTAATCAAATCAGGATTTTCTTTAAGAATAGCTTTAAGTTGATTACCAACAAAGTAAATATTGCCCGGTTGGGCTTCAAGATACCGGATGTATTCTGTTATTGCCTTGTCATAAATATGACTGTTAAAAGCGTTATTGCCGATTTCCATGTTAAAGATATCAGTTTTTCCCAGAGCTGCCCTTCCCTGTTCATACAGCCTGACTGCCTGCTCAGAAAAGCCTTTCCGCTCAAAATAACTGGCTAACAACCGGTAACGCTGTTCATCATTGGGAGCAAGCTGAATATATGCCTGAGCTTTATCCATTGCATCTTTCAGCTTTGCCTGCATTACATCTACCTGGATATCGTATTCTAACCACTGATTACTTGGAATAACAGTCCTGTAATCTTTCAGAAGCTTTTCAGCTTTATCTGCATTATTGATTTGCAGATACAACTGAAACAACTGAGCAACAGCGCTTATATCATTGGGATAATTTAATAAAACCTGCAGCCAGGCTTGCTCTGCTTCAACAAACTGCCTTTGAGAATATAATCTCTGGGCATTTTGATATAATATCGCCTTCTCATCGTACTGGGCATAAGCAGATGAAGCCAGAATTAAAAAGACAAAAGTAACTAATATATAATATCTCATTGTTTGGTACTCTGTTCATTAAGTAATTTCAGGTATTGTTGAATGACCTGCTGGTATTCTTTGGGGAAAGAGCGGTATTGCTCATCAAGCATTGCTTTTTTTCTCAACAGATTAAAGTCTGTAGAAGGAATGTTTCTGTTATCAGGATTATTTTCAGCAGTTTCACCTTTACGTTTTTGGCTGAATTCCCTTTTATTAATGGATTTCTGTGCATCAAGCAGTTTGGATAGGATACGTTCCTGCCTGTTCACTAAATCCTGGTCAAGCCTGTTTTGCTTTAGCTGTCTTGCAATAGCTTCCATCTCATCAGCCATTTGTTTCAGGGAATTACCCTGCTTTTGTGCTTCGGGAGAATTCTGCAGGGCACGTTTGATGTTTTCTGCCAATCTTTCCTGCTCATTCGCCAGTCTCTGCATCTGCTGCTGTTCAGCTGTCCCCATTCTGCCTCCGTTTTGCTGCATTTGCTGTAACATCTGCTGTGTCAGCATATTCATTGCCATCTGTTCCTGACCCATCTGCTGCAGCATTTTCATCATGGACTCCATACCGCTCCCGCTGCCACTTCCCTGGGAATTCTGATTCAATGCCTGGATTAAGTCATATGCCATCAGGTTTAATCCTTTTTGGATACCTTCCAGGTTTTTGGGAATATCAAAATACTTAATTTCATTAACATCGATAAAGAAATCCCGATAGCTTTGTGCTGCCAGATTAGCATCAACAAAGAACTTTGGCGGCATAAACATCATCACCATAGGATTGGAAAACAGCTTATTGACACTAAGCTGCATGCCTTCATATCCCGATACCAAATCAGGCAGAATAGGATAAGGATCTTGTTTATATTTCTGAGCCACTTCCTCATGCTTTTGAGAGAAGATTAATAGCTCTCTGGCTGCTGTCTGCATAGCCAGTTTAATCTGGGCAGAACTGCCGCCACTCATGGAATTTTTCATTTCCTCGAGTTTATTAGTCATCTTCCGCATTTTCTGCATTGCCTGTTGCTGAGAGGCTTTAGCTTGTGACCGCTGGTTTTTGGAAAGTGATTGTTGGCTTGACTGCATGTCCTGATTCAAATTATCCTGCTTCATCATTTCCTGCAATTCTTCCAGCATTTCCTGGGCTTCCTTGTCTTTCTTAGCATCAAGCAAATCATCAATTTTCTTTAGCTGTTCATTGATAGCATCTAGTTTGTCATTGATTTTCTTTTGTTCTTCTGCCAGCGTCTCAGCATCTTTGCTTGAATCAGAGGTCTTTTCCATCAAGGCTTGCTGCATTTTTTCCATTTCTTCTGATATCTGCAAAGCCTTTTGTACAGCTTGTTCTTTTTTGATACTCTCCAGAAGCTTTAAAGTCTGGTCTATCTTCTGGTTAAAATCTTCCAGAGAAAACTTGAAGTTTTCCATCGCTTTTTTGATTGCTTCCGGACTTAAGTTTTTAAGGGAATTCTCCATTTGCTCCATAGCTTTCTGAAGCTGTTCGTTATCTATTTCGGATAAAATCTCCTGGATTTTCTGCATCTTTTCCAGGGTTTCCTGCGATAAAGCCTGATTATTTTGCAGCTTATCAATTAACTGCTGATAATTATCTGCAACCTTTTCCACCTGCTCTGCCAGCTGCTGTTGATTTTGCACCATATTCTCAAGCTGTTTTTTATCTTCCCAAGTCATTTTATCATCTTTTAGCAGTTCCCTGCGCTTTTGTTCAAAATCTTTCTGCAGTTCCTGTGATTGTTTCAGAACATCAGATAATTCGTCTTTTTTAGCGCTTTCCTGACGCTCAATCTCTTTGTAGATTTCTTCAATGGACGGGAAGCGTGCCTTGTACTTCTTACTTATAGCTTTCTGCTGTTCCGGCGAGTTATCGTTAATCTCAGCCCAGTAAGTGATAATATCCCCGGGCAAGAGATTCTGGGAATCAAAGCTGATAACATAATCAAGGTCAAGATTTGTGGAATTTATGATACCCTGAACTTCTTTTGCCTGATTGTTCTGGTCATTGACCTGAAACTTGAGTATCAGGTTTTTCAGACCATAATCATCAGAAGCAACAATCCGTAAGGGCAAGAGCATATTCTGGTTGAGAATCACATCATCACCGGGTTCAGGGATGGATATTTCCGGTGGATTATCAGGTATTGCATCTATAGTTTTCTCTTCGGGAGTATTCTTGCGTCCCAAAGCATCTGTCAATTCAAGATACCAGGACGTAGACTCCAAAACTTCGAGTTGTGTTACAAAAGATTTCTCCGATACAGGCTGCATTATTTTACTCTCTCCATTGGAGAAATTCATCTTTGCTTCTTTAAGAGGGATGTTCGTATCTATACTCAACGTGACCATTGTATGCCTTAAAGCCTGGATATTACCATAACTTGTACTGTCATATTCTGCTTTCAGCTTTGTGTATGTAGGATAATGATATGAGACGGAATATCGCCTTACAGCAGGATTATCCAAAACATCAATCCTGAAATTATTGGACTTCACTTTGCCGGCTTTTACATAATATGAAAAGGAATAATCCAGTTTCTCAAACAGATACCTGCCATCAGGCATGGCAACTTCACGCCACTGGTTTTCAATTTTATACATAAGGCTGTATTGTATGTCTTGCATAGAGTTAACTACTTCAATCAAGACATCCTGATTTCTGCCTACTTTCAGGTTGCCGGGGTTAACCTCTATATATGATATCAGGTCTGTAGTCTGAATCTGGTTGAGCCAATACTCTTTAGCACTACGTGGTATTTGTTTGTAATTCAGTCCCCAGAGTAATGCCAGACTCAAGAATAATATCATGACGATATTCCTGTAAAGAGGATTCAAGGTTTTGGGATATTCTATCTGCTGTGCACTTATACGCTCTGCACTGTAATTATAAAGTCTTTCATAGATTTTACTCTTTACTATTTCAGGTTCTTTTTTAAGTTCTATTACATTCTGGTACAGGTCATCCTTTATGCCATGCAATTCATCCAGCCAACGGGATATCTTTATCAGACCGGGTCTGTACTTGAAATCATAAAATAAAATAAATATGATACTTCCCAGGCTGATAAGCCTGAACAGATTTGCCAAAAGCATGACTTCTGAAGGGGATTTGATAAATACTCTGAACGAAAGGTAGAAGTGAAAAGCCAACGCAAGAATCAGCAGGCATTTAATCACAGTGCGCCTGAACAAAATACCGTTATAACGGTTACGGATTTTGTTCAATTTTGATTCAAATGCTCTATTTTTCATACTTCCTACAATTTAGTTTTTCACTAATAGCAAGATTTTAACTCACTGTTAACATGTCAATGCTTTTCGACATATACATATGTTTTACTTCTCTGTTTAAGCCAAATGATAAATTCCCCGCTTTTCCGGGACATTCTATACGGATTTATAACCAAAGCAGACAACTACGTTATCAAATCATTGTTGATTGTTGCTCAGGTCAATCTTATTTAAATCCCGGTTCTTTCGTGGGATCTTCGCGGTTACTTCCCGGGTCACACCCGCGAATCACCCGGGAACTACCCGGGAACTACCCGGGATAAATAAAAGAAATGATATAAAAACAAAGGAATTGTCTTGATTTAAAATGGGATAAGATTCTAACTATATTTGAATTAAGTTTGGAAGGCTAATACAGAACCTTTGCTAAGTTCCCAACCTTTGATTTTTCAATTTTACCAATTATTATGCCACAGGTTTGCTTTAATACTTTGGAAGCATCTTTCTCTGCAACAACCAGTATCATACCTAAGCCAAGATTAAATACTTTTTGCATTTCTGTGTGCGGTACTTTACCCAGAACTTTCAGCCATTGGAAAATAGCAGGAACTTCCCAGCTTTTTTCATCAACTATAGCACATAAACCATCCGGAATTATCCTGCTCAGGTTGCCCGGAATGCCGCCACCGGTTATGTGAGCCATGCCGTGAATCAGGTCTTTCTCGAGCATCGGTTCTATAACTTTCAAGTAAGATTTATGGACAGCCAGGAAGGCATCAGCGACAGTACAATCAAGCTCTCCGATGTAAGAACCGACTGTAAGTTTATTCTTCTCAAGTACACTTCTGGCAAGAGAATAGCCATTTGTATGTAAACCATTACTTGATAGCCCGATTAGTGTGTCGCCTGTCTTGATTTTTTGTCCTGTGATTAGTTTTTCTTTCTCCACCATGCCGATGATTGTACCTGCCAAATCAAAATCGCCTTTGGCATAAAAACCCGGCATTTCTGCCATTTCCCCACCGATAAGCGCACAGCCATTTTCTTTACAGGCTTTGACAAATCCGGAGATAATCTGTTCAATCTGTTTGGGCTCAAGCTTACCAACACCGATATAATCCAGGAAAAACTGCGGAATAGCACCCTGTACTAATATATCATTAACACAATGATTAACAAGATCCTGCCCTACAGTATCAAACCTGCCTGCCTGGATGGCAAGGCGCAGTTTGGTGCCAACCCCGTCAGTGCTTGATACAAGAATTGGCTTTTTCCATTGAGATAAATCAATTTGATAAAGCCCGCCAAAGCTGCCGAGTTCGCTCAGTACGTTTTTATTATAAGTGGTTTTAACTTTTTGTTTGATGGCTTTTACAGCCTGTTCACCGGCTTCAATGTTTACACCTGATTTCCTGTAACTGATAGGCATCAGATTTTCATCCAGAGTTTAAGCTCATCCTGCATGAGCTGTATGTGGTCAAAGGAATGATTAGCAAGCTTGACAACACTGAATTCACTCACGTTCAAAGCTGCCATTACGGTTCCATACAGACAGGCTTCCTTGAGGTTTTGGGGCGTCATCTCACCTACCTTGGCAAGATAGCCCATAAAACCACCTGCAAACGAATCGCCTGCTCCTGTAGGATCTTTAACTTCAACAATCGGATAAGCCGGACAAAAGAAAAGTGTATTATCTCCAATCAGGACACTGCCATATTCACCACGTTTGAGTACTAAAAGCTTTGGACCTTTCTGCAGAACAACATCTGCAGCAGTATAAACGTCTTTCTTTCCGGCATATGCCTTAAGTTCATCTTCGTTCATAAAGACAATATCGACTTTGCTGATAACTTCGTCCAAACGCTCTTTAGCGCCATTTATCCAGTAATTCATAGTATCACAGGCAACGAAGTTATAGCTTTTGCATTGTTCCAATACTCTTAACTGCAAATCCGGATGGATGTTACCCAAAAGAAGGCTGTTACAGGTATGACAGCTTTCCGGCAACACAGGATTAAAATCACCGAATACATTAAGCTGTGTATCCAGGGTCTGTGCCTGATTCCAGTTTTCATACTTGCCTGACCATCTGAAAGTGCTGCCTTCTTTAACTTCCAGTCCTTCCACTTCTATGCCGTGCTTTTTAAGCAAGTCAATATGCTCAATTGGGAAATCGGAACCGACTACGCCCACAGTATAGACTTTTGTAAAATATGAAGCTGCCAAAGCACCGTATACAGCAGAGCCACCCAGGGCATCATTTACCTTGCCTACAGGAGTTTCAATGCTATCCAGAGCGACTGAACCAACTATCACTAAACTCATCAGATTATTCCTTTATGGTTGTACCTGAACAGTATCAGGTTTGGCATTTATCTTTGACCAGTCAATATTCTTGCTTTTAGTAAGTTTTTGAATTGTAAAAACTAAAGCAACAAGAATAATAATCTTTATCAGGAGACTTGTCCAGTTCATCGCTTTGCTTCTTTTTTGCTGCCAGCGGTCTTTTAATTTCTTGTTAAAATCTTCCATTGATATCAGCTGTTTTCCCTGAGTTCCTGCAGGAATTCAGAAAAGCGTTGTGCACCTTTTACCAGGTTTTCCATACTGTTGGCATAGGAGAAACGGACAAAGCCTTCAATACCAAAAGCACTTCCCGAAACTAATGCTACGTGGTATTTCTCCAGCAGCTTTTCGCAGAACTGGTCTGTATTCTTTATACCTAAAGTGTTGTTTTTAATATACCAACTGATATTGGGGAATATATAAAATGCTCCTTCAGGTTTGAAGCAGCTGAGGTGCGGATTCTTAACCAGTTCCGTGTAAAGGAAATTACGGCGTTTATCAAATTCCAGCCGCATAGCTTCTATGGAATCATCTTCTTTAAGCAAAGCAGTAACACAAGCCATTTGTGTGATTGAATTTACACAGGATGTGGCATGTTCCTGAACCCTGCCTGCATAAGATATAATGTTTGCCGGTCCGGCAGCATAGCCAAGCCTCCAGCCAGTCATGGCATAAGCTTTGGATACTCCGTTCACGATAACTGTATGCTCCTGCATCTCAGGACTTACAGAAGCAATAGAGAAATGCCTGGAATCGTCATATACAAGTCTTTCATAGATTTCGTCAGAGATAACAAGAATCTTGTGTTTAAGGCAAACTTCAGCAATTTCTTCCAGTTCCTTCTGAGTATAAACAGTACCTGTAGGATTGCTGGGAGAATTCAGAATGAGCACTTTGGCAGTAGGATTATCTGTTATAGTACTTTCCAGAACATCAGCTTTGACTCTGAATCCATCTACCTGATAGGTCGTAAGGTATACAGGATCGGCTTCTGCGAGGAGAACCTGATATGGATAACTAACCCAAAAAGGAACAGGAATAATAACCTGGTCGTGATTATCGCAGACAGCCATTAATACATCCAGAATGGAAGCTTTTGCACCCGGAGAAACAAGTATCTGCTTCGGGTCATATTTCAAACCATTATCTCTCTCCAGTTTCTGGCAGATAGCTTTGCGGAGTTCAATTATACCAGCATTGGCTGTATATCTGGTAAAGTTGTCATCAATCGCTTTATGAGCAGCCTGTTTGATGTAATCAGGAGTATTAAAATCAGGTTCTCCCACGCCAAAGTTGATAACATCCAGTCCGGCATCTTTCATTTCCTTCGCCTTATTGGATATAGCTAAAGTCGGAGACGGCTTGACTAATTGGATACGATTAGATAGTTTAATTGTCATATTGTCCTCTATTATCTATTTTATTTAATCTCTAAAATCTTGAATTTTCATTTACCTTCAACAACAATCAGAGACAAATCTGCAACCATCAAGAAAGCTTTGCGTATCTCCTGAAGCAATGCATAGCGGTTCTTGCGAAGTTCCATATCGTCAACATTAACCAGAACATCATCAAAGAACTTATCTATAGCAGTCCGAATTCCAACCAGATGATTCAGCACTTCTGCATATTTAAGCTGCTCAAGCTCTTTTTTAATGTCCTTTTCCAGCGTTTTTAAAGCAGTATGAAGCGCTTGTTCAGCAGGTTCCTTCAGCAAGCTTTCGTTGATTTCCAGTGTTTGTTTTTCGTCTTTTATAATATTGGAAACACGTTTAAAACCTATAACAAGTTTAACGAAATCTTCATTCGTTTTAAAGTTCTGCAGTGCTCTGGCTCTTTCCATTAAGTGCAGAAGGTTACCAAAATCAATATGCATTACACTTTCAATGACATCATAATCAATGCTCTGTTGCTGGAGATACCAGTTAATTCTCTGATGAAAGTAATTGAGTATTATTTTATAATTCTCGTTAGTGTTAATTTTAGGTTGATTAAATCTGTTCATAACATACTGAATTACATCTGTGATATCTATATCCCATGTTCTATCAGCCACAATCTGCACTATTCCATTAGCTGCCCTGCGTAAAGCAAAGGGATCTGCTGAACCTGTGGGAAGCATTCCTATGCCGATTATACCGCACACTGTATCCAGTTTATCTGCAACTGCAGTGATAGCTCCATTTATACTTTGTGGAAGCTCATCATTCTGTCCTCGTGGCATATAATGTTCATAAATGCCTTGGGCTACATCCTTTGTTTCACCTGATGCCAGGGCATAGTGCATTCCGATATAACCCTGTAACTTGGTAAATTCCTTCTCACCAAGCATTTTAGTTACGAGGTCAGCTTTACATAATAAGGCAGTTCTGGCTGCTGAAATACTTGCTTCTTCAGATAAATTCAATTGCTTGCAAATATAAGACGATATCTCAACAATCCTGTCTGTTTTCTCTTTCAGAGTACCAAGTTCTGCCTGGAATACGACATCTTCAAGCTTATCAACATATGCTTCAAGGGCAAACTTTGTATCTTCCTGAAAATACCACATGGCATCGACCAGACGTGGCTTGATAACTTTTTCATTACCCTTTCTGATTAACTCGTTATTTGCAGGATTACCATTGGAAATAAAGACAAACTTATTTGTGAGCTTGCCATTTTTGTCCATTACCGCAAAGTACTTTTGGTTCTGACTGATGGTTGACGTAATAATCTTTTCCGGCAGAATGAGAAATTCTTTACCAAATTCAGCAATAACTGCTGTGGGATATTCAACTAAATCACTAACAGTCTGTAGAAGTCCTTCATCAATATCGACTGAGAATTCTTTGTCAGGAAAGATATCCGTAAGCTGCTGTTTGATAAGTTCATATCTTTCTTGTCTGTCGGCATTTACCTGAACAGTTTTGAGCGCATTAAAATATTCCTGCGGTTTTGTTATTTCTACTGATTTATCAAGACCTGAATAGCGGTTGCCCATACTTGTTCTACCAGATATTATTCCATTTATCTGAACAGGTAAAATATCTTCACCCCACAGACAGACAAGCCATCTCACAGGCCTGGCAAATTCTAATGCACTACTTCCCCAATTCATCTTTTTAGGAAACGGTATTGCAGGAAGCAAAGATTCAATCCAGTTTTTTAATATCTGCTCAGTAGGCACACCAATCTGATTAATCCTGATAGCTGCGACCTCGCCTTTGGGAGTATCCTGCCAGAAAACATCATCTGCTGTTGCCTGATTGCTTCTGAGAAAACCTTCAAGTGCCTGAGAGACAGAACCATCTTCCCTGAAGGCAATACGCCTGGATGGACCCGTTTTGACTGTATCCAGGTCATCTTGTTTGATTTGTAAATCTTTAACAATCAGAACCAGTCTTCTGGGGGTGTAAGTAACTTTTATTGTTTTGGAAGTCAGCCGGTTTTCTTTTACTAATTCTTTAAAGCCTGTTTCAATAAAGTTTACTGCATCTTTCAGATAGCCGGCTGGAATTTCCTCTGTACCAATTTCTAATAAGAAGTCTTTTGTTAGCAGATTTACCTCACATTCAGGATTCAGTTTCTACTGATTATTGAGTATTTGCGCAATTTTAAAATGTATAAATCAGTGTGCCCTGATTAACAAAACCCAGATTACCGTAAGAAGATATACCATAGTCAAATTTATATTTCTTCCAGTTAAAACCTGCTCCAAAACTGAGTCCTGATGACCAATCCCAGCTTCCTCCGGTCTTCCAATCATCTGAGTTGGCATTATAGCCGGTTCTGAGGTTCAGCATTGGGTGTAATTTATACTCAAAACCTGTTTTAACTGTCAGGTTTGAGTTTTGTGGTTTTGATATATCAATTGCTCCCAGCAAAGAGGGATTTAGCTGATAACTGAGACCGGCTGCAAAAGTAAATGGCAGTTTTTCGGTGTATTTATCATCTGTATAATAGGTTATTTGCTTGCCAAGATTTCTTACTGATATACCAACTTTAATTTTCTCATTCATCGGATGGTGTATCAAACCTGCATCGACAGCTATGGCTGAAGCAGAATAAGTATCTATTTTATCGTAAATATATTTTAAGCCGATGCCCAGGTCAATAGCCGGATTGATTATTCGGGCAGCTGAAACGCCAAATATTATGTCGCTTGCTCCAAATGTGTCGCCGGTATCAAGATATTCATTACTCTGAGTAACTTCAGTTCTATCAATCTGACCAAAATTAAGGTAATGAAGCATTAATCCAAAAGTCACGTTTTCATCACGCGGAAAAAGCATATGCAAAGCACCACCATTTGACTCAACAAAATAACTGCTATAGGTGCTTGATAATTCTTTCCCTTCTACTTTCAGAATTGCTGCAGGATTAAACTGCAGACCATCTATTGTGGCATTGACACCTGTCATTGCTCTTGCCATTCCCATTGCACGTGCAGAATATATCACCTGCAGATGATTAAAACCTGATGTGCCGGCATCTTCATTTACTCCCCATAACGAAAGAGTAAATAATACCAACAAGCTAAGGGCGAGTATTTTGTGTAATAACATGCTCTATCTCACTTACCTTTGTATAAAGCTCTTCTTCTGTATTCGATGATAAAAGTTCCAGCCTTTTGTCATCCTGCTTCAGATACTCCGACAGAGAACGGAGAATCATCATATATTCCTGGTTGGAGTTCTGAGGAACTGCTATTAAAAACACTCCTCTTACCGGTTTACTATCCATTGATTGAAACTCCAATGGTTCCTTAAGAAGGCAAACAGCAATCCTTAGTGTATTTACCATCAAATCACGCGCATGAGGAATTGCTACTTCACGTCCTATACCGGTACTCATTATCTCTTCCCGACCTTTTACTGCTGCCAGAAATCTATCGGGAAATTCCATACAGCCACTCTGAGCCAACAATCCTGTCATATAATCAAGACAATGATTCTTGTCATCAAACCGGTCTATAATCTTAACTAAGTTACGCTTGAACAATTTGGTCATACACTTCATCCATTTTAATTTATATACTTATTTTTTGTCAATCCTCTATAAGTCAATAAAAACTTTACTTAAATTATACTCAATTTTACTTTTTCTCACATCCTAACTTACCACATGTCAATTATCTGTAACACGATTTGTTCCTATTTCCACCTTATTTGACACAGGGAGGTATGAGGGAGTCATTAGAGAGAAAGTCCCTGATGACTCCCTGATGACTCCCTGATGACTCTCTGCGTGAAGAAGGAATCACTTGAGGTTCAATTAAGAAAAAAGGCGGTTGTAATGAACCGCCTTATAATGTATTATGGTTATTTTAATCGTTTATTGCTGCCCCAGAGTTGCTACCATTACAGCTTTGATGGTATGCATCCGGTTCTCAGCTTCCTGGAAAACAACTGATTGCGTGCTTTCAAACACATCATCGCTTACTTCCAGCCCATTCAGACCGTATTTCTTGAAGATGTCTTTACCTATAATAGTCTTAGTATCATGGAAAGATGGAAGGCAGTGCATAAAGACTGTTTCCTTTTTGCCTGTTAGCTTCATCATTTTTGTATTTACCTGATAAGGTTTGAGCAGTTTAATCCTGCTTTCCCAAACACTATCCGGTTCACCCATAGAAACCCAGACATCAGTATAAATAACATCAGCACCTTTAACACCTTTGGCTATGTCTTCTGTTAAAGTGATACTGCCGCCTGTTTCTTTGGCAATAGCCTTACACTTATCGAGCAGTTTCTTGTCTGGGAACAAGCTTTTTGGTGCTACTATCCTGAAATCCACACCCATCTTGGCACAGCCAATCATGAGTCCGTTTGCAACGTTATTACGTCCATCTCCGGAATATACCCAGACTTGTTGATTTAACGGTTTTTTGATATGTTCAATACCAGTAAGGAAATCAGCAAGAATCTGAGTGGGATGGTCTTCTGTTGTCAGCCCGTTCCAAACCGGCACTCCTGCATATTTCGCAAGTTCTTCCACAATTTCCTGTCCATAGCCGCGGTATTCGATACCGTCATACATACGACCAAGAACTCTTGCTGTATCAGCAATGGATTCTTTTTTACCCATCTGGCTTCCTGTTGGTCCCAGATAAGTGACATGGGCACCCTGGTCGAAAGCTGCAACTTCAAAGGCACAGCGGGTACGGGTGCTGTCCTTTTCAAAGATAAGAGCAATGTTCTTGCCTTTCAGACGCTGGACTTCATTGCCAATGTACTTAGCTTTTTTAAGGTCAGCGGAAAGATCTAACAAGAATTGAATTTCCTGCGGTGTATAGTCCAGCAGGGTTAGGAAGTGACGATTCTTAAGATTGAACGGCATACTTTGCTCCTTGTTTATTTTGGTGATTTTATCAACCACCTTATTATTTTTATACCAAATTTAACAAGGTAGTTTAAAGGGCAAGGAAATTATTTACAGGATTTATTCTTATGGATTGATAAGGGAAAACAAATAGCCGTGCCTGACACCTTTGGTGCTTACAGTGAACTCTGTCTGGCCATAATTGATCATAGCTTTACTTAGAATCATGGAACCTGCCACGATAATATCAGCTCTTCCGGCAGGCATATTAAGCAGCTTATTCTTCTCTGCAATAGTAAGCCCGGCAAGATAATCAGTCTGCCGAAGCACCTCTTCCAATGTAAACTGCTTACCTTCGATCTGATTTACTTCTGACACAGGTTTGTTCAGAGATAGTAAAGCAAGCGTTGTTACTGTACCTCCTACTCCGATAAATCTGGTCACATTCTTGTTCTTATGTAATCCAGCCATTTGCGTATCAATAAATTTGTTTAAATCATTTAACTCGTTTTTAGTAGCCGGGTCATGTTTGATGCATAGCTCAGTCAGTTTGACCGCTCCAATAGGTAAACTGATAATATACCTGATATCATCGCCCAGTCCCAGAGTAAATTCTGTGCTGCCGCCACCGATATCTGATACAACCACTGATTCTTCATTGTTTGTAATCGGATATGTAGCACCTCTATAGGCAAGTTCACCTTCTTTATCACCGGAAATAATCTCTGCTGAAATACCATACAAGTTTTTCACTTGTTTCATAAAAACTTCTGCATTCTCTGCCATACGCAGACTTTCTGTTGCAATCAGGTGGAAATGTGTGTCTGCCTTATCAGGGAATTGGGATATAATCAATCCAACTGTATCAAGATTTCTTTTCAAAGCATCTTCACTTATTTTTTGGGTTACCTGAAGACCTGCTCCAATTCTGGTAGGATATACTTTATCCGAGAGTATGTCCCAACCTGATTCTCCTAACTCTGCTGACAAGGCTTTAATTGAATTAGTGCCGATTTCAATTACAATATGTTTCATATAAAACTACTTTAACGGAAACAGATTTGCAGTCAATCTAATATTTATTGACGTCAAGATATTGGTGTTCATTGTTGTTTTATTGCATTTATGGAAAATTAGCAAAGGGAAGTTTAATGGAATACAGGATTGTAACTATTAATCAAAACAATATAACTGAACATCCTCAATTGGTGTGTTTTATCAATCCTAAGCATCCTGCTTATAAAATAAAAGTAGAATGGCTTAAATCAAGACTGAAAGAAGGTTTAACGATAAAGTTACTATATGTGGAGGGTGAAAGCAAACCGGTTGGTTTTATTGAATACGTTCCCGGTGAATTTGCCTGGCGTGCCGTTTCTGCAAAGGACTATATGCTCATCCACTGCATCTGGATTTACAGCAATCAATACAAAGGACAGGGAGTTGGAACCAAACTCCTGCAAGCCTGCATTGATGATGCCAAAAGCCAAGGAATGGCAGGAGTAGCAGTCGTTACCAGTACAGATGCTTTTATGGCAAAGAAAGCTTTCTTCATTAAGAATGGCTTCCAATCTATAGATACTGCTCCTCCTCATCATGAGTTGTTGCTTTTACCTTTCAAGGAAGCTCCCCTGCCAAAATTCAATGACTGGAAGCAACAACAAAGCAAGTATCAGGGATTACATATTGTTTATGCTGATCAATGTCCCTGGGTTGCCAGGTTTATGAGTGAAGTACAGGATTTTGTGAGGCAGAAAGGTGTTGTTCTGCAGATAACTAAGCTTGAGACACCGTCACAGGCACAGCAAGCTCCATCGCCATATGCAGTATTTTGTTTGATTAATAATGGGAAACTATTGGCAGACCATTATATATCACAGACCCGTTTTAATAATATCCTCAAGAAAGAAAAGCTGATTTAATTTATTAACTGATATCGGATTTCTATTCCAGCTTCAGGCTTTTAATTGTCTTGGAAGAACCACCCCTTGATACTTTAAAGACATATACACCTGATGGTGCTATTTTACCTTTATTATCAATACCGTTCCAACTGAGATTTGTTTCTTCACCAGTAGCAAATCCTGATTCCGCATATACAAGCTGACCTTTGATATTAAAAACTTCAACTAATGCTTCGCCCGGACTTCCAGATTTAATACTTATGTTTACATTATTCCTGAAGGGATTGGGGTAAACTGATAACTGATTTGGTATTGCCAGATTATCTGTATTTAAGGTTGTATTTATTGTGATAATGTTGCCCACAGGCTCAATACCGCTGTTTTGATAAACATATGCCTGCAATTCATGAATTCCTTCAGGTATAGGTGGATACCAGGGAACATAAACCAATCCTCGTGTATATGTTTGATCCACTGGTATTGATACCTGGACTACCACCGGTAAGAAATACAATGCTGGGGGATTGCCATCCAGGTATAAACTTGCCCATCCTGTATCACCGAACGTCCAATGAATGTCAGAGGATGTGTTATTGGTTATATGCAAATCTGCATATATATGGGTGTTGCTCAAACCGGTAAGTTCCAATTCCCAAAGTTGTGCACTAAGCAAGCAAAAGCATCCTAAAGCTAAGGCTAAGACCAGAGCAATTGACTTTTTCATTATTCCTCCCGCAGGTTAGAAAACAAAGCTCTGACTAAAATAAGATTTTACATTCTTATATATATAATTTATTTGAAAATAGTGCTGATGTCAAGAAATATATATCTAAATGAACCTGAATTATTATATTAATCTTTTCCAATACTTCTATATTCTGCATAAATACAATTCTCTTGACTAAATTGCTTTTCAGAAAAGCATGATATGCATAATAAATAATGCATATATACTAATTCTGTGAGGTGAAAATGAGTCATCATTCAGTCCCATCCAAGAAACCAATAGTCAAAGACAAAAAGAAGTCAGCAGGTAAAACCGCTGCAATCAAACAGCCAACTGAATCCATCTTTGAACAAAAGCCATGGATTTATGTAATTTTGTTGTTCCTGTTAATCAGTATTTTATATTTTCCAATTGCTTTCCAGAAGAAGTTTCCCCCTGCATCAGACACGCAGCAATGGCGCGGAGCAGCGGAAAGAGTTATTGAATATAACAAGACTCATCACGATAAAGCACTCTGGCAGCCTAATATGTTCAGCGGAATGCCAAGCTATTTAATCTCGCTGCCCAACCAGTATCTGTACCTGGAAAACATAACCAAAGCTGTAGATAAGGTGATGAACTGGAGAATATTCCTGCTCTTTATCGGTGGACTGGGTATGTTTTTACTGCTCAGGTTTCTCGGTCTGGACGGATTTACAAGCTTCTTCGGAGCGGTGGCATTTGTCTTTAGCAGTCACTGGACAGGACTTCTTGATATAGGTCATAATACGAAATTCAGAGCTATTATGTGGATTCCCTGGGTTGTCTGGGGTATTATGTATCTCAGGAAAAAGCCGGGAATATTAGGCTTGGGTCTCGCCAGTGTATTAATGATTACTCAGCTTAGGGAAAATCATCCGCAGATAAGCTATTACTTATACCTGTTTGTTGGGTTATACTGGATTTATAGCCTGATAGAAACCTTTACAAAAAAAGACTGGGGTAAGTTTATCCTGTTCAGTGTTCTGTTACTTGCAGCGTTTGCTTTTATGGGACTTGCAGTGATGAATCCCTACCTTTCTATCCAGGAGTACGGACACTACACTATCAGGGGCGGCGAGAAAGGTCTGGATACTGCCTATGCACAGGGCTGGAGCTTTCACCCATTGGAGATTATAAGCTTCATTATCCCTGATTTCTTTGGCGGAGTGAACCAAACTTATTGGGGCTGGATGGAATTCACCCAAATATATAACTATTGCGGACTTCTGATTCTGGTTCTTGGTTTCTTTGCCCTGATTGGAAAAAGAAAGAAGTTGGCATGGTTCCTGTGGATAAGCAGTATCCTATTCCTGATAATGTCATTTGGCAGGCATTGGAGCTGGTTTAGTAACCTTCTGCTGAATTATCTGCCCTATTTCAACAAATTCAGGGTGCCTTCCATGTTACTGGTTATAACGCAGTTCTGTATTGCTGTGTTAGCAGCTTTGGGACTGGCAAATATCATAGATAAATTTAAGGAAAACGACCAAAAGTTCATTAAGAAAGTACAGACCTGGTTAATCGTAGTTGCTATAGTCTTTGTAATCTTTCTGGTTTTGGGCAAAGGCATATTCAAAAGCCTGCCCTTCACAACAGAAAATGAAATTGCACAACTGAAACAAAACAATACTTTCGACCAACTGCCGCAGATCAAAGCAATGCGTCTGAACCTGCTATTCAAAAGCGGTGCACTCAGCCTGCTTTTTCTGGTTGTGGGACTAGGTTCAATCCTGCTATTTCTGAAGAAGAACATTACAAAAACTGTGTTCCTGGTTCTGATTCTGATTATAGCATTCATTGATGTATATATTTATACTGGTAAGAACCTAAAGAATGTGGAATCTGCGAAGTACAGCATGGATACATTTACTAAGCGTGATTATGATGATTACCTTTTAAGCGACTCGACTAATTACAGGATATATCCTCTGAATGTTGGCATGAATGGCAAATGGGCTTTCTACCATCAGACGATACAAGGCTATCATGGTGCAAAGCTTAAACGCTATCAGGAAGTACTGGAAAATAATCTGGATGCACAACTCAGGCAACAGAAAATCAACTGGAATCTTCTTAATATGCTGAATGTGAAGTATGTTATCTTCCCTGACAGCCTTCCTTTCTTTAACCTGTACCCTGTTTTTACCAGCAATGAAGAACAGGTGGTTGTTCACAGAAACATGACAGTATTGCCCAGAGCATGGTTTGTAGACAGCCTGGAAGTTATTGCAAAACCAAAAGACATCTGGGATGAGATTAATAGTGAGAATTTCAGTCCCGCAAAGACTGCCATTGTAGAAGAGAAAGTAGACGGTGTGGAAGTACCGACAGTACGTAATGTAACTCCAACAGGTTTTGAAATGCAAAACTTAAGCTTTGAAACCGAAACAGATAAGCCTGCCTTCCTGGTAGTAAGTGAAGTCTATTATCCTGCCGGTTGGAAAGCATTTATCGATGGCAAGGAAACCAAGATATACCCAACAAACTATATCCTCAGGGGTATTGTGGTACCTGTAGGTAAACATAAAATAGAAATGAAATTCGCACCTTCAAGCTATAAGCTTAGTATTACACTAAGTTTGATTGGAATATTGCTGTCTGTTCTTGCCTTACTTATAGGTTTGTTCTTCTGGTATAGGGGAAGAAAAGCAGGAGTAAAATCAATCTCATAATGTTTATATGAAAAAAGATAAAAACTTATCTGCCGGTGAGCCGAAACAGTCAATCTGCTTACCGGCAGGTCTTTATCCGGTTGCTATTCACATAGGCAATCCCGACGATATCACAATCAGGGCTATGGAAACGCTCAGGAAGTGTGATGCTGTTATCTGTGAAGAACGACGGGAAGGGATTAGATTTATCAAATCAATAGGTATAGATAAACCGTTGTATTTCCTTAATGAACACAGCAAGTCTTTAGAAATCAAGCATTTATTCGAAGAAATCCTGATGATGAAAGACAAAGCCATTGCACTCATAAGTGACGCCGGCACGCCAGGATTTGCTGACCCGGGAGCGGAACTGGTGCAGATTTGCCATGAATACGCAGTTAGTGTCTATCCTGTTCCGGGTGCTTCTTCTTTAATGGCAGCCCTGGCAGCCAGTGGACTCAAAGCAGATAAATTTCTTTATTACGGTTTTCTTTCTGCCAAGACAGAAGAACGTGTAAAAGAGCTTAAACATTTAAAAACCATGACCAATCTTGATATCATCTTTCTTGAAGCTCCATATCGCTTAAAAAGCATGCTGGATGATATGATATTAATACTTGGTAAAAAGCGGAAAGTACGTTTGTTTTATAAGCTAACCCAACCCAATCAAAGCATCTTCCTGGGCAGCCTGGAAGAAATATCCTACAAAATTAACAACTTCCCCAAAGGGGAATTCGTCCTAATTCTTGAACATGAATTACGTTACTGATTACAAGATAATTTATAAGGGAATTTTTCAGGAGGAAGACTTCCGGTTTGAAATAGTGCCGGGTGTAAGAAAATACAAAACAGACGCTATGAAACTGATTAATGAAGCCTGGCAGGAAGCTAAATTTAATCCTATAATTGATATCTATAATGGAAAAGTAATAAGTTTGCTGTCTTCATTTATGACTTCCAATGCTGAAACAGGCAGAGACCAGTTATATCTCAAAGTGCAAAGAACTGATTATAAAAGCTATTATGGAACAAATGTCTGTAATCCATACAGAATACCCAAAACTGAGCTTTCCAATGTGCTTGCAGCCTGCGCTGTCGTTGTTACTAAGGATGGCACAGTGTTTACGGGACTGAGAAGTGACAGACTTGCAGAGGTAAGTGGCGTATGGCATGTGCCCGGCGGTACATTTAGTGAAGTAATTAATCCCATAGAGATGATGAGAAAAGAACTTAAAGAAGAACTGAATATATCTGCAGAAGATATAAAAAAAGCAGTCTGCCTTGGTTTCGGCGAAAATCTTATTATGAGAAAGCCTGAATTCCTGTGTTACTTTCATCTTAAGCTGACTGAAAAACAATTAATAGACAAGATGCCGGATGCAGTTGACAAAGATGAGCATACGGAGTATGCGTTTGTTCCTATAGAAGAACTGCAGAATTTCATAGAAATATATACTTTTGCTCCCATCGGCAAAGCTTGCATAACAAGATATCTGGAGTATATACAAGAATTTTAAACAACAAAAGGCAGCAAAATGCGTAAAGACCAACAGAATATCTTTGATAGTGAAAAGACTGAACCCTTAACTAAAGTTCCTTTAGCAGAAAAGCTTCGCCCCCATACACTAAGTGAACTGAAAGGGCAGGAAAAGCTTCTCTCCCAAGGCTCTATGCTTACTCATATGATAGAAAGCAATGATTATCATTCGTTTATTTTGTGGGGTCCTCCAGGCACCGGTAAGACCACAATTGCTAAAATCATTGAAGAGACTTCACATATGCCGTTTGTCCATTTCAGTGCCGTACTGAGCAGTATCAATGATGTTAAAACAGTGATGAAAGAAGCAGAGTACCGTCACAGAGCAAAGAACCAGCCAACGATTTTATTCATAGATGAAATCCATCGCTTTAATAAATCACAGCAGGATGCTTTTTTGCCATATGTAGAGTCAGGCGCTATAATCCTGATTGGCGCAACGACAGAAAATCCCAGTTTTGAAGTTATCTCAGCTTTGTTATCCCGCTGTCATGTTTTTGTCCTGGAAATGCTGTCTGAAACTGATTTGATTGATATCATAGCAAAAGGCTTCACAGAGATGGGTATTGATAAAGATGAAGATATCATCAACTGGATGGCAGTACAGAGTGGAGGAGATGCCAGACGTGCCTTAAACGACCTGGAACTACTGGCTCCTTATCTGAAAGACAATCCGCATATTGATACGAAGGCTTTAGCAAAAGTTTATACAAAAAAGACGATGTTCTATGATAAAAATAAGGAAGAGCATTACAACATAATTTCTGCTCTGCACAAATCCCTGCGTGGAAGCGATCCGCAGGCAGGATTATACTGGCTGGCGAGGATGCTGGAAGCAGGCGAAGACCCCAGATATATTGTACGCAGACTGATGCGTTTTGCCAGTGAAGATATTGGTTTGGCAGATCCGCAAGCCCTTTTGCAGGCTGTTGCAGCCAAGGAAGCTGTGCTTTTTATGGGTATGCCGGAGTGCAGTAATGCCCTTGCACAATTGGTTGTTTATCTGGCAACTGCTCCCAAAAGCAATGCCTTGTATGAAGCATACGACAAAGCAGCCGCTGATGCCAAAAGTACTTCCCACCTGGGAGTTCCCTTACATATACGTAATGCTCCCACCAAGCTGATGAAAGACCTGAATTATGGCAAAGACTATCACTATGACCACGAAGCTAAGAATAAATACCATTACCAGAAGTGTTTCCCCGATTCCATGCCCGAAAAGATGTATTATAAACCCGGTGAATTCGGCTTTGAAAAAGAGATAGCCAAACGTCTGGAATGGTGGAAGAAACTAAGGTCAGAACAAAGCAAAGAATGAGGGAAAAGAGGGAAAAATGCAACCTGCAGAAATAAATGGGAACAAACTTAAATGGTTGATAATGATTTGATTATTATTGTCAAATCTGGAGTGTCGTCCTATGGGACCATCAGCTTCCGGGAGTTCAATTTGCCAACGATGTTTATGATGAACAACTTCAGCTAAAGGCAAATTGGACTTCGGGCAATTGACTTCTACAAAAATATATTAAAGTCCAATGCATTCGGTAATGCTATGATAGATTTTAGAAAAAGCTTCTATTTTAAGCCGATTAATTCGTATATCTTTACCGATTCTGCTTTGCCTTTGACTTTTACTTCATCAAGGAAACTTGCTTCTACCCTATCTTTGACTTTTTCATACGTGAATTGGCTGATAATAATCTTCTTCTGTGTATCGTATTCTTTATTGATGTTCTCCAGCCTTGCACCCAGATTTACTGTATCGCCAATGGCTGTGTAGTCAAATATCTGCTCTGAACCAAGATTCCCTACTGTGGCAAAACCAGTATTGATGCCAATGCCTATTTCAAAGATTTCCCTGCCTTCGGTTTTCCACTTTGACTGCATTATCGTGAGAATTTCTCTCATTTGCAAAGCTGTTCGGCAGGCTTGCAGAGCATGGTCCTGATAGGCAACCGGAGTGCCGAATAAAGCCATAATTTCATCCCCGACAAATTTATCCACAATGCCACTGTTGGCTTTAATGGTTTTTACCATCGCTGTAAGGTATTCCTTGAGGATTTGCACGGTTTCTTCAGGTTTATGCTGCTCTGAATATGGCGTAAAATCACGGATATCTGAAAAAAGAACAGTAATCTCCTGTTGTGAACCACCATACTTTAAGCTTTTGGGATTTTTGAGCAGTTGATTCACAAGTTCCGGTGCCATATATTGCTGAAAAGCGTTCCTGATGAATTTCTTATCTTTCTGAGACTTAAGGTAATGCACAATCAAAGCGCTTACATACAGCAGCAAAACTAAAATTACCAATTCAACAATCGAAATCAGGGTATGCAGTTTTATAAAAAGCAGGTATGAAGCTATCAGAATTAAAGCTATAATTATAATTGTTAAAATTAATGAGAATTGCGGCTTAATGTAAGACTGAAGATAGAAGATCGCAATAGCTAATAGTAACTCTAAGAGGAGAAAAATCCAGACATTGAGTTCATACAGAAAATTACCGTTTCGAACCATTTCCAGGAAATTGGCATGTATTTCAACGCCGGAAGTGAGTTGTGTATTAAACGGAGTGGGAAATTTATCATGCAGTTCTTCCAGAGTAGCACCGATAATAACTATTTTATCTTTGAACACTCCGTTCTTAACAAGATTATAATAGTCATCGGTTTCAATGCCAAACTGCCCGGGCATCTTCATCATGCTGTCATCAATAACACTTGCATAGGGTATATGCCTGAAAGTCTGAGAGGGTCCATAGTAGTTGATCAGGGCATGCTTGCTTTGATAAATTGGAATCTTGTAATCTGCAACTGTAAGAATGCCATTGGATTCTACAACGCCTTTCTGCCAGTCCGGCAAATATAGCCTGCTGTTGGCAAGGGATGCAACTCCAAGAGAATAATACTTTTCTTTTGCCATTGTCTCAAACAATGTGTATTCTCTTACATAACCATCACTATCGGTAGGCATGTTTACAATTCCCCAGTTCAGGTGTTCAGCTATAAGAGGCTGGATTGGCATCTGGATCTGCTGATGTTCAGGATTATCAGGACTGACAATATATTTTCCTGCAAAGATAACATTGCCGGCTTCTGCTGCATAAACAGCCAAAGCTGCATCAGAATAAGGATTGGAGTATTCAGTGAATTCTATGTCATAGATTATTTGTTTTGCACCTGCTTTTTTAAGATTGTCAATAAGTTTAGCATGCATTTCACGAGGGAAGGGCCACTGTCTGTTCAGGGATTGAATTGTGTTATCATCAACTGCTACAATTACAATATCACCTGAAACAGGTAACTCACCCCTGAATCTAAACTGAGAGTCCTGGGCTTTGTGCTCCAAACCGGCAAAGAAATTAAACTGGAAAAGAATTCTTAAAATCAACACAATTGCAATTGGAATCAATAGTTTACGCACAGTCTTCATTTCTTTGTCCTCTTTTAAAGCAAAAAGACGATAGGCATGTATTTATCTCTGCATATCGTCTTTTATTAGTTAACTTAAGCTAAAACCTCTGGGTAACAGACAGATGCCAGGCTGTTGTTGTATAATCAGCCTTTTGCTGATCATTATTGTTATATATCTGCCAGCCTAAGCTGGAAGAAACATTAGTATTTATAAATGGTTTTGCATCAACACCAAAGGTTATGTAATTATATGATTGCTTGTCCTGATCACCGCCCAAAGCGGTAATTCTGTACTCTGCCCATGGTTTTACACGGTTTTGCATTAACCAGTATTCCCCACGCATCAGGTAATTAAAATTGCTGTTTGTTTCTTTTTCAAGCACTTTATCCTGAATACTGTTCGATATTGTAAGCTGTGTTTTTAAAGGGAATTCAATAAATCTGCTGTTGAAAGTAATGTATATATTATCTGTTTCAAATTCATATAATTTATCAAGCGACTTACCCGATATGGCTCGTTTTTCATTATCGAGACCTGTTCTCCAGCCAATGTCTACAGATGTCGGTGCTATGGGTACCATGTCAAAATCATGTCCAAGTCCCAAAGAAAAGACATTTGATTGCCGTTTGTAAGGACTGTATAAGCTGGAATCCGATAAGACTATTTCATCGTTAATGGTGTTCTTTCCATTGCTGTTTGTATATGCCAATAACAGATAAGGATACTTGGGATACCTAAACATTATTTGTGAATAGAAATTATTGTAAGTATTCGTTTCCATCTTGCTTTTGGTAAGATTATCTTTTATCTGAGAAACTCCCCCAGACACAAACAAGTATTGTTTGTAAGTATATTGGTCTGATATCAGCCATTGTGTTGCATCGTTCTGCATATAACTGGTGCTGAGAGCCCGGAAGGAGGGACCTACCTGAGTATAGCTGAGGTTTATCATATTGTTCCAGTAAAAATTACGAAGGTAAGCCTGCCAGGCAATGAATGACGTGGGACTGTCAAAATCCTTGGACATAGGTAATGGCTGCATATTGGTATTGAGAATAAAGATATCCTGGAAAACATCCGGACTTACCGGTACATCTCCACCGACGTAATCACTCAGTTCATCTTTGGTCATTGGACCAGGTAATGTATTATTATTATAAAGGCTTCCTGCTCCTTCAAAACCAAGAACAATATTCTGGGCAGGGATAGTTAATCTTGTATCCATACTAAAAACAAGGTTATCTTTGGGAAAAGCCATCTGAGTTGTATCCGTCGCTGTAGTTTTGATGATATATTTGGAATCAAGAGAGCTTATTATATCCCTGTTCCTGGTAGTTGTAAATCCCAGATAAAAACCTTTATCCTGACCAAACTGAATTCTGGAGGCTATGGTTTCCTGTTTGAAAACACCTGCGCTATATTCAACTTCCTTAGTAACAGGATCGGTTGTTTCTTTACCATCAGTTTGGCGGACAACTTCTCCATGTGCAAAAGACCAGCTGACATTTTTGGAATGCAACCTTGTATATATACCTCTGATGTTTCTGTTGCTCATAGTAAGATTACTCATCAGTGGTGAATAATCACCTACATAAGTTTCCCAGAAAGGCAGAAGAACACCCAGCCTGAATTTGTTAACATTCTGTGTATCTTCATTCTGCAAAGTTGAAAGGTAAGTAAATGAACACAATTGCAGGTCTTTATAATCTCCGTACATCTCAAGGTTTGCCCAGCCATCATCGCGGTCTGAACCAAAAGTATATGCTGTAGCATCATTGGCTGTTGTAAAAATATTTGTACCTGTGTTAAAGGTACCGCGCAGATTCATAGGAAGAACATTTACCTGACCACTGGCTTTGATTACAGTCATCCACGTTTTAGAGAAGATATCCTGCCCTTCTGCAGTTCGTGCAGTCACATAATAGGTTGTAACACCTGGCTTGGGATTTGCATCT
The DNA here is from genome assembly GCA_002435865.1 of Cloacimonetes bacterium UBA6097. Classification (GTDB taxonomy): domain Bacteria; phylum Cloacimonadota; class Cloacimonadia; order Cloacimonadales; family Cloacimonadaceae; genus UBA5614. Next base: position 83,230 of record DIWV01000010.1, read on the forward strand.
CTGTAAATCAACATGAAGCTTCCTACTTCTGCTCTTTTGGTCATGTTTTTTCCGTTTATATACAGATTGATGGAATTCTTAACAAACATGTCTTCTAAAGCGTACCAGGAAACAGCAATGATAAAACCATCCCTTGCTGAAATAGCATCCTGTTCACTAAGCAGGATAAAATCCTCGGATAAGTCACCTGCTTTAGCTTTGGGTTGGATAACAAACAAGCGCTGTTCCGGTTCAACGACCGGTAATGTTTCAACAGCTCCGCTGGTTAATGTAAATTTAAAGTAATATTCATAAGCTTTATCAGGAGCAGCAGTAACCGGCAAGAATCCTCTGTACCAATAACTATCAGGTGTTTCTCTATCCATGATAATCGAATAGAATAATTCAGAATCCTGTGTTCTGTACATTATAGCGCTTTCGGCTATATCATCAACACCCTGAATTATCTCAATTCTTACTTCTGTAGCTTGTTCTGTTTCAAAACCTGATGGAGGTATATGGTTTGCAACAACAGCACAAAGCATTGCAGCAAACATCAGCAGTATTATACATAATATATATTTCATTTTACTCCCCTGTTAACATTGTTTTTCCATTATTTGCATTGTTTTGGTTAACGGGTGATCTCAATATACTTGATGTTGCCGTTATCATCAGTTATCTGAACTTTAATAGTCATTTCTGATTCTTTGTTGATAGACTCTATTTCCTTCATATCAGCTTCAGATATCTCACCCGGTTGCGTATCTCCGGACGAAACATTACCATCGGTATCTGATACAGAAGTAGAACCGGGTTGTACAGATTTGCTTTGACCACTGTCTTTGTTCTGGACCAATACTTCACCTTCAAGGACGATAATAATTGTTTTTTTGTCCTCGTCTATCTTTGTAACAAAGCCGGTTCCTTTTACAGAAGCAACTGTCGTTGGAGTTTCTACCTGATAAGCACCTTTAATTTTAGTGCTTATTTTTGAATATACGTTACCGGACTGCAGAATTGTATTTTTATTTAGTTGCTTGTTATATTTAACTGCCGAAATTCTGATAACAGAATTGGGAAAAACTTTAATTGCGGCTCCACCATCAACATACTTGATAGCTGCAAATGATTCACCACCGGTTTTGATTTCATCATTATTATAAAGTAACTCGCCATTTTTAAATTTAACAACTTTTTCATCTCTGATAATCTGCACATTTCCTCTGCCCTGCATCAAATATGCAATTGGTTCTGCAGCAAAAATACAGCTTAAAGTGACCAGGATAAACAGAATTAAAAATATCTTTTTCATTTTACCCTCCTATTTGTCCGTAATCTCAACTTCGATTTCTTTACCGAGCATCGTTTTTACCAGGTCAACTGCATCTTTATCTGTATAAACCTGACCTTCATAAAACACAGCACCTGTAACCTCAAAGCCTTGTGAGAAGATGTATTTGATATCTTCATTATTGAGCATATTCAGATAAAGCATCAACTGCTGATATGTACTGCTGGATGAGTTAAAATCAGATGCATATTTGAAGACAAACCAGTCGCTTTTCAGGATATTGTTTTGAGGATTGCCGGGTTCATCGTTAATATCAAGAGGTTCATTTTCGTTATACAATGCAGTACTGACCTGCCAGGCATAGTAGTGCTTATCCTGAAAAGGAAGAAAGTCTGTGAAAATGTTATCCTCAAGAATTTGATTAAAAACCCTTTTCCCGCCTGTTTCCACAGAATTATTGTCTGGAGGATAATCCGGCATGAATTCTTTAATTACAAGCTTGTACCTGTTAACGCTGGTATTAATAAAATTCCATAAAAAAGAAACAGGTCTCACATTTACTTCAGGCGGGTTCTGTCCTATTGGTCTGCCAGGGTAGCTCAGGAAAATAGCATTGATGTTTTTGATATTAATGTCGTAATTGCTTGTTGTTGTTTCAGGATTTGGAATATCCAATGGAGTGGCTTTGATTATGAATCTCAAAGTACCATCGGGAAAAAATCCTGCCTGCAGGGCATCTCTTAAGACACTATTTGTACTCATAATATCAGAGATACTTATTTCATTATTGGGAGCTTCAAAATCATTGGTAGCATTGTTTGTTATCAAATCCCTGTTGGTATATACTCTGGTCTCTCCTGCATGCAATTGATACTTAGAAAGATATGTAACATCGACAATTTCAATCATGTTCCAGAGTATGATAACTTCAAGCTCAAACCTGAATGGAGTTTGAGTTAGGTTATGGATAGTAACAGTAGTAAGAATGGGTTGATTTTGCGGATTAACCGGATCAAAGCTGCCAGTATGAAGACTATTAACGAAGATATTAGTGGGATTGCAACTTACTGAAATCTGCTGTGCTGATAATCCCACCCATAATAACAGCATAAAAACCAATAAAACAATTATGCGGCGCATTATTCCTCCTAAGGTTCCCATTATTGTATTTTTTCTTTTTTTAATTGCGGAATTGTATTGATAATTCTTTCAAGCAATTCTCCAAAACTAATTCCAACTGCCTTTGCAGCCATAGGTGTAAGGCTTAAAGGCGTCATACCCGGTAAAGTATTTACTTCCAGGAAATAAAACCTGTTTCCATCATAGCGGAAATCTATTCTTCCATAACCCCTGCAATCCATAACTTTCCACATTTTTTCTGCATACACCTGAATCGTTTTTGTTTCTTCAGAAGTGATCTCTGCAGGTGATTGATAAGTGGTATTGCCTTTTGAATATTTATTGTTGTAATCGTAAAATCCTTCATGAGGAATTATTTCGACTACCGGTAATGGTTTATCGTCCAGCATAGTTACAGTCAGTTCCCTGCCTGCAATATATTCTTCAATCAAAACTTTATCTGAGTGCAGAAAAGAATCATCCAGCGCTTCCTGCCATTTTGACGGTTCAGTAAGAATATGAACCCCGACAGATGAGCCTGCATCATTAGGCTTGATAACCATAGCTTTGTCTTTACCTGTTAAATGCAATTGCTCAAGACAATTTTCATAAGAAATACCCGGATTTCCTGTAACTCTGTTTTTGCTTAAAACCAGATAAGCCGGCACCGGTATACCTTCATGAACTGCCAGTATCTTGGAAAGCAGTTTATCCATTGCGACAGCGCTGGTTTTACAATCAGAACCTGTAAAAGGCAAATTGCTCCCTGCCAGCATTGCCTGCAAAACACCATTTTCTCCGTCTCCGCCATGAAGTGCAATAAATACAATATCAGGTTGTTTTTGACAGATAGCCTGGATTAAATCGTGCCCCAATTCATAATCAATCGGATCAATTTCTATAACCTGATGACCGTTTAATTGCAGTTGTTTGGATATCTCAGCTCCTGAAACCAAAGACACCTTTCTTTCAGGAGATTTTCCACCTAAAAGGACAACAATCTTTAGTTTCATCAGACCTCTAATAAAATGTGTAATTAAATTCTTTATTAATTAAAGCTGTGACAGGGTTATGTGTCAAGTTTTATATTCAGGTTATACTTAATTTATGCTATTTTATTATCTGGAAAAAAAGTTTAAGCTCAGCCCCCATAGCAGCTTTTAATCTGGAGGGACCTTTTACGTTCGCTCCGCATAAATCGAAAGCTGTATACATTTTAGAAAGTTCATCAAACAGCTTCCAATATAGCATCAGGCTTGCTCCGGTCTTCATGTCCTGTGGTTCTGAGGCTGTTATCCAGGCATATGCTTGGGAGTTATTGTCATGAATTATCATCATTGAACTTACGATTTGCCCTTGCCTGCAAATATTGTACTGCTCAATGATATTATGTTTGTATAGCTTGTTTATCATAGCCAGAAGAGAAGCTTTGTCAACATTAAAGGGATGGCTTTTCCGTTTGTACATTTCATACAGTAAATACAGCAATCTATCCGGATCAAAGTTATTATTAAAATCGTATCCCTGCTTCTCAGCATTGCGCAGAGTAGTCATTTCGTTATTAAAAAAATCAACTTTTTGCGATAGGTTCCTGATAAAGGTGTATTGCGGTTTTACTGATAATCCGGAGTCCTTAAAACCTCTTGTGTCATACTGCTCAGGATTAAGATTGATAACAATTCTTTTATAATTTTTGTTGAGAAAAGCACCTATTTCTTTGATTATTTCGTATTGCTGCAGGAGTTCCCTGTTGGGCAGTTTCTTTTCCTGTGTGTCAAAAACCAAAGGACTGTAATATACCAGGGTGGGATTATAAGCTTTTTTTAGCGTAATAAAGCTCTTTTCATAGATTGGGAGATAGGCAACGGGATTGTCTTTTTTGTAACAAACCAGTACTTTAGGAGAGATATTATATAGTTCTGCCACTGCCTGCATCCAATGGGGATTGAACCAGACAGGTAAAGAAGTTTTGAGAAAGTTAGCTTGCTCAGGAGTAACTAGTTTACAAATTATACTGTCCACTTCCTGACCATATAAATTACAGGTATTTTTGTACTGTTTCCAACAACTCTGATAATTGAAAAGGCTTGATTACGTAATCTGAAACACCTTCCACCATGGCTTTGTAAGCACTGTCTATCGTCGGATAGCCTGTCATGATGATGCAATAAATCTTGGGATCATCTTTCATCAATTTTTCCATTACTTCCAGGCCATTCATTCCGGGCATTACCAAGTCTATTATAGCTAATTGATATTTGCCCATCTCGAACAAAGTCAATGCCTCTTCTCCACTCTCCGCCAAATCAACTTCATAATCATGACCGGAAAGGTATTCTCCAACTACTTCACGTAAAAGCCTGTCATCGTCAACTACAAGTATGCGAGCTAGCATTTTTCTACCTCATTCCTTTTTTATATATGAAACGTAGTTTTTATAAACTCTGTTAGTTAGTCAATAAAAAAAAACATATTTGATAAATTAAAGGTAATATTCACCTCTTTTCACCTTAGTAATTGCCTGCTTCTCCCTTAGTCAATCGATTGGATATTCAAGGGAGATGCTAGGGTGATGCTAGGGTGCGACCCTTAGATGACCCTAGCATCTCCCTACAATCTCCAAAGGATCGTTAAAGGAACAATAAAGCAATATAATGCCTGACTAACGCATTACTATCATTACAAATTGGAAAAAAATAAACCGGCTGATCAGCACAGCCGGTTTAAGATTTGTTAATTTTTTAATGATTTTTTACTTCAAAAGCATCATTTTACGGGTTTCTGTTCTTCCTTCTAAACTGAGTTTATATAAATATAAACCACTTGATACTGGTTTGTCATTATTATCTGTACCTTCCCAGTTGAGCTTGTGTTCCCCGGATGCCAGTTTACCTGTTGTAAGAGTCTTAACAAGTTGACCTTTGACATTGTAAATACTAAGGTCTGCTGATCCGTTCCTGGGCATTGTGAAACTGATGGTAGTTTCAGGATTAAACGGATTAGGATAATTCTGCTTCAGCAATTTGACAGCCAGAACAATAACAGGATCTGTATTCGAAACAGTATTTGGCAGAGGGAATGTAATCTGCAATTCCAAGAATTTCGCATATCCGCCATTGTTCTGCCCAACAGCCGGATCCATTGCAAATGAACCCCAGGAAAGGTCATCATAGAACAATAATGCCAGCTTGCCTACAAGGTGATTGTTTACAGTTGTAATGTACTTAATCTGGTCTGCGGGATATACCCACATCGGTTTCATGCCTGTCAAAGCAGGTGTTTCCACCTTGTTTAAAGAAAATGGCTCAGACCATGTCACGCCATAATCAGGAGAACAGGCAATCCAGATTTCAGGTGTATTAGCATAAGGTGCCAAATCAGGATAGGTTGTGACATAATTGTTGTACAGACGTGCCCTGTTGCAATCCTGCCAGACTGCTGCCATCATGCCCTGCGCATTAGGCTCAGATATTTTAAAATTATTATAATGAAACATCATAGCATCTGAATGTACCGTGTCGTCCCAGTAAGGAAAGGGCCAGGTTGTAACCATTAAAGGATAACCGTTGTCCGGGTCATTGGGATCATCCGGATTGGTATAGTATTCATCAACAAGACCATCCCCATCATTATCCCAGGGCAGCCATAAAAGTGTATCAACAGGTGTACCAGCTATAGGATAAATCTCCCTGATAGAAAATGTGTTTGTATTAATGTCAAAAACCAGGTCCTTTACAGTTTGCATGGTCGGGAAAAATTGTGTACTTAATTCACCATTAATTATCTCTCGGTAATATTGCCCCCAGAGTGCTTCCACGTGAATTTTGGCGTTTACAGTATCTATAACTGCATTGATATGGGATGAATTACCGATAGACCACAATAATGGATACCAGGGTGCACCAAATACATAATCCCCGGTTCCGTAATTGTCACGTGGACTCCAACTGGGATATTCACTACTGCCGGTGTATCTGGTCCACCTGCCATATCCATAATTGTCACAGACAAAAGCATCCAGGTCAGGTTCTATCAATTCACTTTCAGGATTAAGAGTACGGGCTCCATGATATCCTATATAGTATAAACGCCCATCGTTACCAACTGTAAAAGTAAAATTGGGACGTCGGTAATTTACCGTATCATGATTCCAGGCATCAAGGGTAGGAATAGATATATAACTCCAGACAAAAAGAGAATCACTATCCAGCATGTCTCCATCGAAGTCAGCATAAGCTATCTTAACATTTTCTACCGGATAGGTTGTATGTGTAGCATAATTGCGTGCTAACACATAAACTCTGCGTTTCCCGGCAAAAGGTGACGGACCTATCTTTACAGTAGGCCAGATAAATTCATTATTTGTAGTATTGTAGGGAGGCGGTGACGGGTAAGGATTATCAAATACTACTTCGGGGTTCCTTGGCAACCCAAAATAAAATAAATCAGCAGATAGCACCACTTCTAAATAATCATCATTATCAATATCTGCATGCCAGGCATAAATAGGTCTTCCTGACACAGGGTCGACATCGATAGAAGGATAACCTTCCCAGAACTGCCAGGGCGTTAGTTCATTCATGTTAGCTACTACGCCATTATCACTGATATAAGTATAGAATACTCGCCTCTGACCTGTGGCTGTTCTTTTACCATGGAAGGTTGCAAAATAACCTCCATAGGTAGGATTAGGCTGAACACATAAAGGAAGGCTGTTATATCCTCCAATCATGTAATCGTAATAAGAAAACAGGTAGGAAACGGGATTGATGCTAAACTCAACAATGCATGAATCCGGTCTGGTTGGTTGCACAAATCTTTCTTTAGCTACAAAGTCAGATTGTCTCTTAAATGGTCCGGGAAGCATGTAATCATCAGCAAGCAGGATGCAGATAACAACTACCAGCAGCAGAATAAGCAATAAACCCTTTTTCATGGTTCCTCCCTTAAAAAAAGTATGGGTTTAAAATCTATATTTCCGATTAATCTGATAATTAACTTACAATAACAAACTAACTCACACATATTGGAGTGTCAATAATAAAATTACACTTCAATGATAAATACATAAAATTTTGACTATGTAAGTTGGAAGATAGTTCAGCTATAAAAAAAACCGGCTGCACAAGCAACCGGTTTCTGCTAATTGACTTAATTATAGTTTTTTATTTCAATAGCATCATTTTGCGGGTTTCTACTTTGCCATTGGCATTTAACTTATAGAAATAAAGACCGCTGGAAACAGGTTTATTGTTATTATCAAGGCCTTTCCAGGTAAACCTGTTGTCCCCTTTAGCAACATTTCCATTCACAAGCGTTTTAACTAACTGACCTTTAGTATTATAAATACTAAGGTTTGCTGTTCCTGTTTTTGGCATACTAAAACTGATGGTAGTTTCCGGATTAAACGGATTGGGATAATTCTGTTTCAGCATTGTAATTGCTGGTACAACTACAGGGTCATTATTGGAAACATCGAGCGGGAAAGTAATCTCAAGTTCCATAAATCTTACATATCCGCCATCGTTCTGACCTTCAGGAGGATCCTGCTGGAATGAACCCCAGGATATATCATCATAAAACAAAATACCAAGTTTACCTTTCTCTTTGCCTTCTGTAGTAACACCGGTGTATTTAACTTTGTCTGCGGGATATACCCACATCGGCTTAATTCCTAAAGCTGTGAATTGAGGAGTTTCTACTTTATTAAGAGAATAAGCGTCTGACCACGTATAACCATAATCAGGTGAAACAGAAATGAATATTTCCGGGACATCAGCAAAATCTATGTAATCCAGATTGCCGTTTTCATTGTAAAGTCTTGCACGGTTTGAATCCTGCCAGACTGCGGCCATCATACCATGTTCATTGGGAGGGGTTATCTTTGTATTACTGTAATGAAAGAACATGGCATCACCGGCAATTGCATCATTCCAGTGCGGGAAGGGGAAAGTTGATACTGACAAAGGATAACCGTTGTCAGGATCATTAGGATCGTCAGGGTTGGTATAGAATTCATCAACAAGACCATCCCCATCATTATCCCAGGGCAGCCATATAGCAGTGTCGTATGGAGTTCCTGCAATCGGGTATATTTCTCTGGTTGAAAAAGTATTTGTATTGACATCAAATACTAAATCTTTGACTATCTGCATAGTGGGATGCCAGTAAGCTGCTATCTCACCATTTTCCATTCCCCTGAAATAATTTGCCCACAAGGCAGGGATGTGCACCTTACCATGCATATCATCAATCACTGCATTTATGTGTGCAGAATTGCCAATTTCCCAAAATACTGAGTCATCAGGAACAGGCACGTCTCCTACAGTGAAGATTCCAGTTCCACTTCCATAATTATCATGGGGATTCCAACTATTGTATCTGCTTACAGCAGTTGTCCGAGTCCATGTGCCTTGTCCGTAATTGTCGCAGACAAAAGCATCCAGATCTGATTCGTATAAATCATCTTCTGCCGGAGTCAATATGCTGCCTACATGATAACCTATGTAGTATATACGGCCATCATTTCCAACTGTAAATGCAAAATTGGGGCGGCGCCAGACATTCGTATCATGATTCCAGGCATCTAAAGTAGGGATATTGGTAAAACTCCAGGTAAGGTTGCTCCCCGTTTCCAGCATATCTCCGTCAAAATCAGCATAAGCAATCTTGACGTTTTCTACTGGATATGAAGTATGAGTTACAGCATTTCGCACCAGAACATAAGCACGGCGCATACCTGCTACCGGTGAGGGACCAATCTGAACTGTAGGCCAGATAAATTCATTATTAGTAGTATTGTAAGGAGCGGGTAACGATGACGGATTGTTGAATATCACGACAGGATCGCTGATTAAACCTGCTGCTCCAAACAGGAAAGCATCGTAAGCGAATTGCACTTCCAGTTCTGCATCAGCATCTACATTAACATGCCAGGCATATAATGGTTTTCCGGATACTGGATCAACAGCTATACCCGGATAACCTTCCCAGTTTTGGACATTTGTATGTTCATTCATGTTTTCAACAACACCTGTATCGCTAATATAGCTATAGAATACACGTCTTTGACCAGTAGCCGTGCGCTTACCATGAAAAGCCATGAAGTATCCGCCATAAGTAGGATCTGGTTCAACACATAACGGGAGGTCATTGTAACCACCTATCATGTAATCATAGTAAGAAAATAATAAATTAAGCGGATTTACAGTAAACTCTACTATGATAGAATCAGGTCTGGACGGTTGAACAAATCGTTCTTTTGTTTGTGCTGCAGTCAGGTTCCTCTGTGGTCCGGGCAGCATATAATCTTCAGCAAAAATAACACTGACAAGTATTAACAGCGTTATTATTAATAATAACCCTCTTTTCATTAGTACCTCCCTTGTAAGGTATTTTATTTTTTATATCCTAAATTACAAAGACTCAAGTACATTAGCGCTAATTACAAATTAACGTAGTATGATATGATTGTCAACATAAAATTATACTACATCAATATTTAAATCAAAGTATGCAGTTTAACAAACGTGGTTCTTCCAAAAAAAACCGGCTGCATAAGCAACCGGTTTTGATTTAGAGCATTTAAAGTATTGATTATTTCATCAACATCATTTTGCGGGTTTCTAAACTGCCATTAGCATTAAGTTTATAGAAATATAATCCGCTGGAAACGCTGTTATTATTATTATCAGTTCCCTTCCATGTGAGCTTGTGTTCACCGGAAGCAAGGTTACCATTAACAAGAGTTTTCACAAGTTGACCCTTTGTATTATAAATACTCAGGTTGGCTGTTCCATTCTTAGGCATAGTGAAACTAATAGTTGTTTCGGGGTTGAAAGGATTGGGATAATTCTGTTTCAGCATTGTGACTGCTGGTGTATTGGCTTGGTCGTCATTAGATACAGATGGAGGAAATGCTATATTTAGTTCCATAAACCTTACATAACCACCATCATTTTGTCCAACAGGTCCATCTATTGCGTATGCACCCCAGGATATATCATCAAAGAACATTACTGCAAGTTTACCAATTTTACGACCGTTTTCAGTGGTAACATATTTAACCTGGTCAGCAGGATACACCCACATAGGTTTCATTCCAGCCAACTCAGGTGTTTCAACTTTATTCAGTGTAACAGGTTCAGACCAGGTCATACCATAGTCTGGTGAGCAGGAAATGTATATCTCCGGTACATCAGCAAAGGCTGCATAATCAAGATTTCCAAGTTCATTATAGAGTCTGGCACGATTAGAATCCTGCCAAACTGCTGCCATCATACCCTGAGCATTCGGAGGAGTAATTTTGGTATTACTGTAATGGAAAAACATCGCATCTGTATGAACTGCATCATCCCAATACGGGAAGGGATAAGTAGATGATGAAAGTGGATAGCCGTTGTCAGGATCATTGGGGTCGTCAGGATTGGTATAGAATTCATCTACAAGACCATCCCCATCATTATCCCAGGGCAACCAGGTAATATTATCTGTAGGTGTGCCTGCCACAGGATACAGTTCTCTGATTTCAAATGCCTGTGTATTTACATCATATACAAGATCCTTAACTATTTGCATCGTTGGGTGCCAATATGTCGAAATCTCTCCATTTTCTGTTCCTCTATATAGGTTCGCCCATAAAGCAGATAAATGTACTTTACCGTGCAGCTCATCCATAACTGCATTTGTATGTGCTGAATTATAAATCTCCCAAAAAACAGAGTCATCAGGAACAGGTACATCGCCAACAGTAAAGATTCCAGTTCCACTCCCATAATTATCATGGGGATTCCAACTGTTGTATCTGCTAACTGCAGTATATCTTTGCCATGTGCCTTGTCCATAATTGTCACACACAAAAGCATCAAGATCTGGCTCATACAAATCAGCTTCCGGTGATAATACCGTTGCAGTATGATAACCGACATAATATATTCTGCCGTCATTACCTACTGTAAAAGCAAAATTGGGCCGACGGTGAATTACTGTGTCATGATTCCAGGCATCCAAAGTAGGAATGGATGTATAGCTCCATGTAAGAGCTGTACCCATTTCCAGCATATCTGCATTGAAATCAGCATAAGCTATTTTAACGTTCTCACTTGGATAAGTTGTATGAGTAACAGCATTACGAGCTAATACATACACACGACGCATACCGGCAGTAGGTGAAGGTCCTATCTGAACGGTAGGCCAGATATATTCATTATTGGTTGTATTGTATGGAGCTGGTAAGGTTGAAGGATTATTAACTACTATAACTGGATCACTAATTAAACCAGCAGCACCAAACAAGAAAGCATCCCATGCTAACTGAACTTCGTATTCAGCATCTGTATCAGCATCAACATGCCAGGCATAAATTGGCTTACCGGATAAAGGGTCAACACCAATTGAAGGATACCCTTCCCAATTCTGCACATTTGTCAGTTCGTTCATGTTTTCTATAACTCCGTTATCACTAATGTAGCTATAGAATGCACGTCTTTGACCAGTAGCAGTTCTTTTGCCATGAAATGTGAGGAAATATCCGCCGTAAGTTGGATCAGGCTGTACACTCATAGGAAGGTCATTGTATCCACCAATCATGTAGTCATAATAAGACAATAACAAATTGAGCGGATTTACGCTGAATGTTACAATCAGTGTATCTGTTCTCGTAGGCTGGATAGATTTTTCTTTCTCCCTAACCGCTGTTAAATTCATCTGGGGTCCGGGAAGCATGTAATCTTCTGCAAAAATGACGCTCACAAAAACTATAAGCGCCAGTATCAGCAATAAACCTTTTTTCATTGATTACCTCCAGTAATATTATTAGTTTAGGTTCATTAGTATTTCATTTTAATTGATAAACGATGGGCACTTCTCAGAAAATCTTCTTCCAGATAACCCATACTTGTATATGCATAATCGACATTAAAAATCGCAAACCTAGTTGGAAGCTGCACTCCGAAACCAGCGCTAGCCCCATTGGTGTCATAATTGAATTGATAACCACCTCTTAAGAAGAGATTACCAAGTTTGTATTCTGTGCCTAAATTCCATGTCTCCATTCTATCGATACAATTATCAAGTTGAAGTGATGCAATTAAATATGAGTGTGCTTCATTGTTCCGCATCAAATCACCACTTATACCTAAAGAAAAATTCATTGGAATTTTATTCTCAAGCTCTTCTCCATCTTCATCAATAATTCCATCTCCATCATTATCTAACAAATCAAACGGGTCTTCATTAAAGCTGCCGTCCTCATCATCATCTACCTTATACCTTACATCAGGTCCAAAGTTTCTAAGAGCCATACCTATTTTGATATTCTGCCAACCAGTGTTGTACATAGAGCCTAAGTCAAAAGCAAAGCTATTTATGTCATATATGTACAGGTTTTCACGTAAATACTTGCCTGTGATCCCAAAGGAGAATTTGTCTGTGAATGCACTTGCGTAAGTAATTCCTAAGGCAATGTCGCTATTTGTAAAAGTTTCTCCGTTCGGTCCGAATTCATCTTCTGTTGTTACATCCATCTGGTCCATGTGTAAAACCGAAGCAGATAATGCCCAGGTTGAAACACCATTGGTATATGACATCGCAGCATATTCATGCATAATATCTGCAGGCCAGTTAGTGTGCGAAAAGAAAGCCTGGTTTTTAAGAGCAGGAGACAATCCGGCTGGATTCCACCATACAGAAGATATATCATCGGTTACAGCTGTATATGCTTCACCCATGCCAACAGCTCTGGCATCTACTCCAAGTTTCAAAAATTGCAGAGCAGCTGTACCTGTTTTGCCAAAGGGTTTTGCATTCAAGGTTATGCCAAGCAGAACTGTAAGAGCGATAAATATTAGCTTTTTCACAGTTCCTCCTTATTTAATAATGACAAATTTGCCGACTTTAATATCACCATTGGCTTTGTTTTCAACTGAAAACAAATAAACACCACTGGCAATAATTTGTTTGTTTTTGGATAATAGGTCCCAGGCATGAATTCCACTGGCAGAAAGTCCCTGATTTGTTGCCTTACTAACATTGATAATATCTTCAGCATATTCACCATTGTGTTCAATCTCATCAACTAAATCACCGGCAAGTGTATAAATCCTGATTTTGCATTGTTCAGGAAGGTTCACAAACCACAACCTCTTACTTTTATCACCTTTTCTGTCGTTTTCTCTGCGTCCGTCAAATTTACTGCTGCCTACATATGGATTTGGTATTACATAAATATTATTCATCTTCTGTTTTGCTAATGTACCGGGGAAAAATACTTTCATATTAGCATCCGCATCCCGCCCTGATTCAAGATAATCCAGATCCTGTGAAGGAATACCTCTGTCATATGCTGTAACTGCTACATAATATTCGATACCTTTGCGGGGATTTAATATTGAAGAGTGATAGTATCTGCGTGCTAATCTTGCCTTCTTCAACGCAACCAATTTTGAAGTATCCGTTGCATCTGCATTAGGTATTGCTACCTGACCACCATGGTTTTGTAGAGGGATAAGATTATCATCGACTAAGGCTAGATATATGTCTTCTCTCATCGCAGGATACTTAAACAAAAGTGCCTGCTGAGATTTCTTTTCTTCATCAGTCATAGTAGGTTGATTCTCTACCATCGAATTGGCGAGTTCCTGAAGACTGGGTGACCACTCAACATCAGGATTATATATTGGCATTCCATAAAAATCATCATCTGCACCAACCGGTACGAAGTTATAATATTCATCATACTTATAGAACTTTACCTTCTCATTAACATCTGTAAAGATATTCGGATTGGGGAGTCCTTTTTCCGCACCAGTATACCCACCATAGTCAGTATAATAGTTTGTTGCAATATTAGTACGATAATCTGACCAATCTACTGGTGTTTCGACTTTATCCCATTTTTCGATTAGTTCCCAATCTTCTCTTGAGCCACTACCTGATCTACCCCAGGTAGTATATCCTTGAAAATCATGTCTTAATCTGTAGCCTGTATAAGGATTTATCCTCGCATTCAAATTAACATTCGTAGGATTAGGTTGGTACTGGGGAGGATATAAAGCATAATTTACAAAATTGGGATCGCTATCTAGTCCCGGAACATAAGTATTATTTGGGTCCTGCCAACCAATAACAGCTGTGCTGACAGTTTTAATATCATATGAGAACTCAGACCTGTTATCCCAATACAAATCTATCCTTTTACTGTCATCTTTCAATTCTGCAAATAGTTTGGGTATTTCGGGAGGTTCTGGTGGATTATAATGAGGAAAAGTATCCGGTAAAACCACTTGAGTCAGATTTTGAGCATCACCATAAATTTCCTTCGCCCAACCTGCAGATTTCTTCAAATCTTCCAGATTATCGCCAGGGAATACAGCTATAACTATTTTCATAGTCCGACCAGGAGCTAAATCCCATCTTCTTGTTAAATCCTGATAATCAGTTGTGCTGGGTTGTGCTCCATAGAAAGCAAATAAATAACGTGTATCAGCTTTTGACGGCTGAATATATTCTGCCTGATCTCCAGAAGGACCTCCACGAAGTATCTGGTATTTTGTTGCAGAACCAGGATTAGGATTTTTGCCAGTTAAAAGCCAGTATTTTTCATTTGCTGTATTCTTAGCTCCTAAGCTCAATGATTGGGGAGCAAAATCATCTGGACCATCTCCAACCTTCCAATACCAGCAACTGAATTGAAGCAGTTCCGGGTCAGGTGTACAAACTCTTGAGCCAACTAAACCGGGAGTCAAACCGCCATCACCATCATCATCTTTAGTATATGCAAATTCATAACCTGTACCCATTACATATCCAGATAAATCATCCGATGCTTTATCAGGACCATAACTCTGCGGTCCTACATCTGAATCCATGTAAATACCCATTGCACAATCAAAGAGAGTATCCTGCTGTGCAGGATTACTGCTTAGATTCATATTGGTGATGTCAAATTCAACATAAACCAGGTTTTTTATATACTCATAACTCCATTGATATGACATTTGCCTTACTCTGACTTTTAACGGGACATGTCTATTAGAAGATCTGGACGAACCCCAGTCCCTTTCCCCAGCTGTATTAAAAGGGCTGTAATCATAATAATATGAGACAAAATCCTGTTCTGAAACAGGGGCTCCATCTTCATCCTTTTGTCCGTCCCCATCATCATCATAAGCTTCACTGAAGTTATATTTAGTATTTGTTCGGTCAGACAGTTCCATAAATCCAAGTGGAAACCAGATTTCAAAATTAGTTGGTTCTGAGACAATGCCAAAATTATTTGTATTGTGTATATATTGTCCACCAAACATAGAAAATCTATCAGGTAATTCTGAAGCATTTCTTAAAGGAAAAGTATAACCTGCAAAATCTTCATCAATTACACCATCACCGTCATCATCAATTCCTCTTTTTTGGTATCTGGAAGAAGCTAATGTAATATAGTCGTAGTTATTATATAGGTTATAATCGTCCTGTATAGAAGCATTCCCGCTTTCAAGAGGGTTATAAGCAGGTAAAAACTCATATAAATCTTTATCTCCATCAAAACCTACTGTGACCAAAGTATCGATTACCGGTCTCATAGTACTGAACCAGCCAGGATCACCTTCAGCAATAACCTGACTGCTATCTGGAGTAGGATTTTGAGAAACCCAGTATAATTTCTTTCCAGCAGAATTTCTTCTGTATTTCTTCGCGCCAAACCATAATGAGCCTTGGTACAAATAATCTATGCCACTTCCACCAGGATATTCCAGGGAAGGCCACTGGGGGATTGCATCGTCCCCAGAGCCAAAAAATCCGTAGTTACTAACACGCATCCAGATGTTACCAACATTATGAAATCTGGATAAGTCAAACTTTTTCCCTGCAGTTGTCTTGTCTACTTTATCGGCATACACAAAAGAAATGCCAAGTAACAACATTATGCCAAGACAGATTATAATCTTTTTAAAATTCATGCAATGCTCCCAACATTAATTTGTAAGCGTAAAATCTATAGGAATAATAACTGTAGTGTCAACAGCTTTGCCACCACTTCTTCCAGGCTGGAATTTCCATTTTCTTACTGCATCTTTGGCTGCTTCATCCAAACCACCGGGGCCACTCATTAGTGATTTCAGAACCTGTATATTTCCTGTTGTACCGTCTTTATAAACATCCACTTCCAAAACTACTGTTCCCGCAATTCCCATTCTTCTGGCAATATCTGTATATTCCGGAGGAACAGGATTTATTGGTTCCGGAGGATCTTCGTAAGGCACAAAATCGAATGGCCTGTTTTCACCTGGTCCTGAGTTAGTTTCAAAAATTTTTAAACCTAATTGCTCCTGCAATAAAGCAAGCACATTGGGATCCGTTGTTTCCTGACCTGATAGTTCATCGTCAATTACAATATCAATAACAGGTCTGGCAATATCCTCAGGTGGTGGCGGTGGTGTTCTGTCATCAGCAGGTAGATCAATTGCCTGCATCTGTTGAATAGAGAACTTTTGTCTCTTAATATCAACTTTAGGCGTTACCATTATACCAAACAGCAATATCAGCAAAGCCAATGTAAAAGCTTTTTCAAACTGTGAATTGGCTACGTCCTTCCAATCATAAGTTTTTGTATCCATGCACCCTCCCTTTACTCAGTTTTCTTCTGAGTCTCAAATGTTACTCTGAGTGCTCCTGTATCTTGTAGCTGACGCATAATATCAGACATAATGCCATATTTCGTTTCTCGATCAGTCCTGAAACACACAATTAAAGCGGCATCATTGTTTAGTTTTCTTTGTATAACACCGCCAATTTTTAATGCCTCAATATCATCTATGCTATAAGGTACATCATCTATTAAAACTGTGTCATCTTGTTTAATATAAACCGTTGATGTGTGATTGCGAGGAATTTTTTGGATATTCTCAGCATATGGCCAACGGTTACGTTCTACCCAAAACACTTTCTCTTGGACAAACACAGTAGATACCATGAAAAACAGCAACAAAAGGAAAGCAATATCTGCCATTGAGCTTTGGGGTATTTCAATTTTTCTTTTTTTTAAAACTATCTTCGCCATAACATCTCCAACATCAATTAGTTGATAGCGAAATCTTTTCAGCTCCGGCAGCTTTTAACCTGTCAAGAACCTTAATCATTTCATTGTATTTAGCACTTCTGTCCGTTTTAACAGAGAAAATCATAAGAGAATTCAGTTTTAGAAACTCTTTAATCTTGCTGTCAACAACAGCCTGATTAAACAATCCTGTATTTTCTTTATTAAATATAATCTCTCCGTTGCTGGTTATTATTATTTTAGTTAATTCTTTTTCAGTAAGTTGGACTATTTGTGAGTCTTCCTTTGGCGCTGGAGGTAAAACAAGTGAAAGACCTTCTTTTACGTCAAACTTGGTTGTTGCCATAAAGAATATTATCAGGAGAAAGGCAATGTCCGATGTTGACGCTGTCGGAATTTCTGAACTACCTTTCCTCTTTCGAGAGACTTTCACATTTCCCCCTTAAACCGTTTCGACCAATGCTTCTGTCACCTTTTCAGAGGCTCTTTGCATATCAATGACTAAGCCATCTACCCATGTTACATAAAGATTATTAAAAAACTGCACAGGAATTGCTACTATAAGACCGGCCTGTGTAGTTATCAATGCTATTTTTATACCGCTGGCTACAATTGTTGCGTCCACTGCTCTGGCAGCAGCGATTGAATCAAAAGCTACAATCATACCTGATACGGTACCAAGGAACCCCAGCATTGGCGCTAATGTAATGCCTGCTGCCATTTCAGTAAATCCTTTCTCTAAATAAGACATTTCAATCATAGCAGCGTTTTCAATAGCTTTTTCAAATGCTTCCACTCCCTGATCAGCTTTCAGTAATCCTGCATATATTATTGCTGCAACAGGACCTCTGGTTTTGGAGGCTAATTCTGCAGCTTCCTTAAACTTCTTTTTCTTTACCAATGGTACTATCTGATCAATAAACGTGTTTAAGCGGATCTTACCATATAACAAAGCAATAAATTTCCAGATAACATAGGCAAGCGCGTAAAGCGTTACAAATAATATCGGCCACATTGCCCAGCCACCATCTTTGAACCATTTTACTAATCCACTGCCAAAGATAACTATAGCAATATTCTCAATTGTTCCACCTTTTACCGGTGCTGCTGTCTCCGCAGTCTGGGCAAAAGCTACTGATACTAATACCAGGTTTAACACCATCATCAACAGGATTGCGTAGATGAAAGTTCTTCTCATTATATGAATCCTCCTTGGAATATTTTAGAAATTAAAGCTGACACCAAAAGTGACAGCACGGAAATTATTTATATTTGCCGGGTTAACAACGGCTTTATTATACATATATTCAACTTCTCTGAAAGTATAACCATCTTCGGAAAGGTCAACTCCCGGATCAGTTGCAGAACCTGTTCTTGAAAAAACAGATCCGACATTAGGATATTTAAACAGGTTTTCCACATCCATATATAGTCTCATATATGAACCACCTGGTAAAGTTATCCCTTTTGTAACTCTCAGGTTAGCTTGTTGGGTAATTCCCTGACGTTTACTATTGGTATCCAGAGCATTATTCTGAGCACCACTGGTTGGTGTATACGGAACTCCGGATGCCATTGTCCAGGTAAAGTTAGTCGAAAAATCATTAACAGGTAGAATCAGACTCGTAAATGGTATTGTATATTCTTCACCTCTGGCTATTCTGAACGTATAGTTAACATTTACGTTATGCCTGATATCCCAATCCAGCGGGAATTCGCGTAAATTAGTTGCTTCATCCTGTATTACTGTCGATGAGTTATTACCCTGCGCCCAGGCTAATGAATAGGCAATTGACCATGAATTATAATCTGATAAACTTTTTTCCAATTGTATATCCAATCCACGTGAACTACCATAATCTTCAGATGTAAACTCATACCAGTAAACCTGAGCTTCATCTACTTTCTGAACTTTCTTAGTACTAACATAATTATACAAGTTTTTATAATAAGCTGTCATGTCAATTACATAATCTTCACTCAGTTGGTGAGCTAAGCCCACTTCGTAAGTTACAGTAATCTGCGGTTCCAGGGTTGGATTTCCAACTGTAATTGCCTGGTCACTAACGTTAGCATCCTCAGGAGTTTTACTGGTAAAAATATACTGCATCTGTGGTAACTGGTTCTGGTAATTATAGGCAAAACGCAAAACATCACGATCTGATATCGGATGTGATACACCCAATCGAGGTGAAAGCATCATCTGGAATTTATCCTTATCATCAAACTTTACTGTTCTGTATTTGCCATTATCTAAAGCAACCTGATAATCATTGCCCAGATACCAGAAATCCAGTCTGAGTCCAGCATTTACAATCATACCTTCCCATTCCATTTTATCTTGCAGGTAATAAGCTGCCTGCCATGGATCTGCTTTATAACCATCAGTTTTCCCTGATGCTGCATATGCTGCATTGTAGTAATCAGCAGGTTTATAAATTCCAATCGGCTTGCTTCCATCTTCGGGTATAATCACATCTACAAGTTGTTCAGGGACATAGACAATTCCGTCTGTACTATCAGGATCTGAGTAAGTAGACATATCATAAATTCCATCCAGATAATCCTGTCTTCTATCTTCATAAACTGTCAGGAAATTGAAAATCTGGTCTTTTTTGATGCTATGTTTAATCAGCTCAATTCCCGATTTCGCCTGGTGTATATCATTCATCTGCCATTCAAAATCAGCTTTGGTGCTAATTGTGGATGTTTGGTCATCAATGAAATTCGTGTATATTGTTCCGGGTGCTACAAATCCAACCACATTCCGGGGGTCTTCCACACCTTGGATACGGTATGTCCACAAAGTTTCATCAATGAATTCATCCCAATTAAAATATCTTCCGTCCCCATTATAGTCATAGCCGACGCTATTGTATCCATAATCTCCAAGCAGCACATTCTGAACATAATCAACTGGCAACTGACTGGGGTCAGGGTTAATATTATAATAGAAGTATTTGCTTCGGTCAATACCTTTGGGACCCTGACTATAATCTTTCTGGAAGTAACTGGCTTTTACTTTCAAAACCATTTTGGGGCTTATTACTCTGTCATATGAAGCTACATATTGTCTTTGAACAGTCTCATCCTGACCGTTAAAATCAGGCGCATATCTCCACAGATAGCTGAAGAAATCGCTGGTGGAGCGGTCTCCCCGAGCAGCAAATGTTACTTTCTGTAAATCATCTATCTGATATTTGGTTTTAAAATTAACATTATAAGAATTATAGAAACGGTTACCAAAATCTATGTCTAGAAAATCACTGCCAAATAATTTCTTCCTTTCTGAAAATGGATCTACACTTGGATACTCATTTTCCAGCAGTGGCACTCCATCCAAAACGAAATCTGCGTTTGGATTACCTTTGGCATATTTCCTCAATCTGCCGTCCTGCCAGTTTCCACCACCATTCAGATAAAATGTAAAATTATTTCTCAAATCATCCGAACCGAATGGCACAACAGGACCTCCAATAGCAAATTTTATTGCATCCTCGTTTCTGCTGTCTCCGATATACCTGTCAGTACTATATTCCAACTTTCCTGAGTAATAGCTATCTCCTTCTTTGGTAATAATATTGACCACTCCTGACTGAGCATTGCCATATTCAGCGGTGAAGCCGCCTGTCATTACCTTCATATCACTTATAGCATCAGGATCCACCTGCAGAGCTGAACCTCCATCAACAGGATCTGAAACCGACATATTATCAATGGTATAATTCACTTCGTTGGCTCTGCCGCCCCTGATGTGAAGCTCTCCTCCAACCACTGAAGTTCCGGCATTTAAAGCTATAATATCCTGTATATCAGCTACAGCCATGTTGGCAAGGTTGCCAACATCTACATTACGTTCAGTACCTGTTGGGTCCTTTTTAACAGCATCCTGCTTTGCAGTAACAGTAACAGTCTTTAAACGGATACTCTGTTTTTGCAGGGTAGCATTCAAAGTTGTAGTCTGGTCTATATTTATTCTAACATTATTCACTATGTAATGTGCATAACCTACATATTGAAATCGGACTTCATACTCACCGGCACGCAGATTTATTATGATATAAGAACCGTTTGCTTTAGTCAGCATACCTGTGACACGTTTACCATCCTGTAGTATAAGAACATTCACATAGGGTAAGCCTCTTCCGTATTCGTCTTTTACTTTGCCCGCTATTTTTCCAGTAGTTCCGGCAAACAGTCCGGTAACACTCAGTGTTAATAGAATCAACAGTATCAATGCCGTTCTTCGCATTGAAAACCTCCCTTTGTTCTTTGGGTTGTTAGTTTATTTTAATGTTTAACAATCTCTTACATTAACCAGGTGCACCAAATCTATAACAAAGTTACACCTTCAGTAAGCCATTCTCAGATAACGGAAAATAGTCAAGCAGTTTTTTTGTTCCCCTCAAACAAATTTCCCTACTATGATAAAATAATCAAAAAGTGTCTTTATGCCAAATATTCAGACTCAATTATTTACCAACCTTAAAGGTGTATAGCATAGTACTATAAAATATTAATGAATATAAAGATACGTGTACAAATAGTCTTGGTAAAGCTCTGTAAAGCAGCACGCTGTGTAATGATAACAGTCACAGATATAATCCCTACCCGCCCCGTATATCTCCAATGGATTGAATAAGGAAAAAGCAGGGAATGAAAAACCAGTACACAAATTATACTTTACCATGGCAGCTAAAGTTTTGCTTACAGTTTAATCAAAAACTCCAGTACATTTCAGCCTATTAAGTTTGTTATATCTATGCAGATACAGATTATTGGAAGACAAGTGGGGAAAAGATACTTAGGAAAAATGTTTGACTAAAAACCTATAGAGTTTTTTATGATAAAAAAAATTTGTGGGGGACTTATGAGAACACCTGTGGTTATAAGTGCCAAACGTACTCCTATCGGCAGCTTT
Organism: Cloacimonetes bacterium UBA6097; assembly: GCA_002435865.1. Classification (GTDB taxonomy): domain Bacteria; phylum Cloacimonadota; class Cloacimonadia; order Cloacimonadales; family Cloacimonadaceae; genus UBA5614. Next base: position 105,595 of record DIWV01000010.1, read on the forward strand.
GGTGGTGCTTTTAAAGATATCTCAGCTGTTCAGCTTGGAGTATATGCAGTTAAAGCTATATTAGAAGATAGCGGCATCAGTTCTGACACAGTTGATGAAGTTATAATCGGTAATGTTTGCGGAGCAGGCTTGGGACAAAATGTCGCCAGACAGATTGCAGTAACCAGTGGTATTCCGGTCAGTATTCCGGCTTATACAGTCAACAAGGTTTGCGGCAGTGGAATGAAAGCTGTTACACTCGCTGCAGCATCAATTGCCCTCGGGGAATCTGAAGTAGTAATTGCAGGCGGCACAGAAAACATGAGCCAGATACCTTATATTTTGCCTGATGCACGTTGGGGTGCTAAAATGGGTAATAAAAACATGATTGATCTTCTTGTGCACGATGGACTGACAGATATTTTTAATAATTATCATATGGGCATAACTGCTGAAAACCTTGCTGCTAAATACAACATCACCCGAGAAGAGCAGGATGCCTTTGCAGTAGCAAGCCAGAATAAAACAGAAGCGGCTATGGCTGCAGGTAAGTTCAATCAGGAGATTGTGCCTGTGGTCATACCCCAGAGAAAGGGTGACCCATTGGTGGTGAAAGATGATGAAATGCCCCGCAAAGGTGTTACTATAGACAGTATAGCCAAGCTAAAACCTGCTTTTAAGCCAGATGGATCAGTTACAGCCGCAAACTCTTCCGGCATTAATGATGGTGCCGCAATGCTGCTGATTATGAGTGAAGAAAAAGCAAAAGAACTTGGCCTGAAACCCCTGGCTTATCTTACCGGTTATTCTTCAGCAGGTATTGATCCTTCTATAATGGGTTTTGGACCTGTTGCTGCTATCGAAAAGTTGTTGAAAAAAACTGACCTGACATTAAAGGATATCGAACTTGCAGAACTCAATGAAGCTTTTGCAGCACAATCAATAGCTGTTCTAAAAGGTTTAGAACATGAAAAGATAGGTAACCTTGACCCGGCTATAGTTAATGTAAATGGTGGAGCGATAGCAATGGGACATCCAATTGGTGCAAGCGGAGCACGAATTATTGTTACTCTTTTGCATGAAATGAAAAAACGACAGGTCAAACGCGGATTAGCCTCTCTCTGTATCGGTGGAGGAATGGGTATAGCATCTCTTTGGGAAATGAGATAATCACTACGATATTAAATAAAGATTAAGGATAGATTTATGACAGAAAAGCTAAAACTAAGAAAGAGCTTCGAAATGTTTGAAGAAGCGCAGCGTCTTGTTCCCGGTGGAGTTGCCGGTATCCGCAGACCATATAATTTTGTACCGGGTGAATACCCCATTTTTTTTGATTCTGCCAAAGGCAGTCACGTAATTGATGTGGATGGCAATGAATATATTGATTATCTGTGTGCATACGGACCTATCATAATTGGATATGGCGAAGATGAAATTGATGATGCTGTTTATCGCCAGATTAAAGACAAAGGTTTTTGCTTTTCTCTTACTCAACCAATACAAAACAAACTTATCCAAAAACTAACTGAAGTCGTACCCTGCTGTGAAATGGCAGCCATAGTCAAAACAGGTTCAGATGCTACCACAATCGCAATCAGGGTAGCCAGGGGTTATACAGGCAAAACTAAGGTTGCCCGCTGTGGCTATCACGGCTGGCATGACTGGTGTGTTGAAGTAAAGGGTGGAATCCCTAATAAGTTTTATGAGGATATAATTGAGTTTCATTATAATGACCTTGACCTGTTGGAAGAAATAGTTAAAAAGAATGCTGCTGATATGGCAGCGATAATCATAACACCTGTCGGACATCCTTTGGCTCATGAAGTGGAAATGCCCAAGCTCGGTTATTTGGAAGGAGTCCGCAAACTGGCTGACGAGTATGGGGTTGTGCTGATATTTGACGAAATCCGCAGCGGATTCAGATGTTCTATCGGAGGAGCACAGAAGTATTTCGGTGTAACACCAGACCTTGCTACAATTGGTAAAGCTATGGCAAACGGTTATTCAATCAGCGCTCTGGTTGGCAAGCGTGAAATCATGAGTGTTTTAGCAGACAAAGTATTTCTATCTTCCACATTTTTCCCTAACAGTGACGCTCAAATAGCAGCTATTAAGACGATTGAGATTTTGGAAAGAGACCATATCCTGGATGCAATCTACGAAAAAGGAATGTACTTTGCCAAAGCTGTGGAAAAAGTGGTGGCGGATTCAGGGATGCCTGTAAACTTCAGCGGAGCACCCTGGATGCCATTTATAACCTTCCCCAAAGATGAAACGGGACTTTACAAAAAACTAAGAAACGAGTTTTATACACAACTTATCAGACGAAAAGTATTCCTGCAACCCTATCATCATGGTTATATCTGTTACAGACACAGTCAGCAGGATTTGGATTACACAATCAATGCAATTAAAGAATCGTTAAATGAACTTAAACCTATAGCCTGACGGAGTAAATATGGCAAAATATATTTTCGTAATGGGCGGTGTTTTATCATCATTGGGTAAGGGGATAGCGACTGCATCTATCGGGTTGCTGCTGAAGAGGATGGGATATAAGGTTTATCTGCAAAAGTTTGATCCTTATCTGAATGTAGACCCCGGCACTATGAGTCCTTTTCAGCATGGTGAAGTTTTTGTAACAGATGATGGAGCAGAAACTGACCTTGATCTGGGGCATTATGAGCGTTTTGTTGACGTATCTTTGTCTAAATGGTCAAGCTCATCAGCCGGACAAATTTATGACAGCGTAATCAAAAAAGAAAGAAAAGGCGACTACCTGGGTAAAACGGTTCAGGTTATTCCACATGTTACTAATGAGATAAAAGAACGTATCTGTAAGCTGGATAAAGATTATGACATTATTATATCTGAAATCGGCGGCACTGTCGGTGATATAGAAAGTCTGCCGTTTATTGAAGCTGTCAGACAGCTAAGGCTTGACCTGGGGTATGAAAACACGCTTTACATCCTTCTTACTTATGTACCTTTTATCAAATCTGCCGGAGAACTTAAAACCAAACCGACCCAGCATAGTGCATACAAACTGAGAGAAATAGGTATCCAGCCGGACATTTTGCTTTGTCGTTCTGAAACACAATTTGACGAAGATGTATACAGTAAAATTGCCTTGTTTACTAATGTCGTCCGTAAGAAGGTTATCAATGCTATCGATGTCGACAGTGTCTATAAGGTTCCACTGGTTTTTCGTAAAGAAGGTGTGCACGAAATAATTTGCAATCACTTTGGGTTGGAATTAAATGAATTAAAATTAGAAGACTGGGAGCAATTCATTGAAAATATTCTTGCCCCGGTAGATGAAGTCCATATAGCTGTTTGCGGAAAATATGTTACGCACCAGGATGCATATAAGAGTGTGGAAGAAGCTCTTATACATGCAGCTGCATATCACAGGCTCAAGCTGCATATTAAGTGGATTGACTCTGAGAAAACATTTGAACAGGGCGAATTGATAAATGAACTGAGTGATGTTGACGGCATATTGATTCCCGGTGGTTTTGGCTTACGAGGGATAGAAGGCAAGATAGTTATTGCTCAGTATTCCAGGGAAAACAATTTGCCTTATTTTGGAATCTGTCTGGGAATGCAGGTCGCAGCTATAGAAATAGCCCGTAATCTGTGTAATTTACCGGAAGCCAATAGCACCGAATTTGCTGATATAACTCCCGACCCAATTATAGACCTGATGCAAGACCAGCACTATATTGAAAAGATGGGTGGAACCATGCGCTTAGGTGCATATCCCTGCCAGATTACAGATAATTCCCTGGCTCAAAAGATTTACCGGAGTAATTCAATTTCTGAAAGACACAGGCACCGCTATGAGTTTAACAACAATTACCGCATTATATTGTTTGAAAAAGGCATAGTTTTTTCCGGTACTTCTCCCGATGGCTTACTCGTTGAAATAATGGAGTACCCAAAGAACGATTTCCTGATAGGAGTTCAGTTTCATCCGGAGTTTAAATCAAGACCTTCAAAACCTCATCCCATTTTCAGGGATTTTATTGCAGCTGCCAAGAGCTATAAGGATAAGCAATAGTTTCTGCTTGACAAAAAAAAGCCAAAATTCGATTTGAACATATATTAGAGTGCTGAAGTGGTGAAATTGGTAGACACGCTAGTTTCAGGGACTAGTGAGCAATATGCTCGTGGGGGTTCGAGTCCCCCCTCCAGCACCAAATCAGTTACAACAGGTCAAACTTCTTTCTCTGCCAGTTTACTCCAGCGTTCAAAAGTCTTTGCAACTTTTTCTTTCAAAGCTTCTATGTTATCACTGATACTTTGATAATCAGTAAAAGCTAAATCTGCAGAAGCATCCTTCAATTGAGTTTCAAGCTTGGTAATCTCCTGCTCAGATTCTTCAATAATCTTTTCCAGAGCAAGCATTTCCTGTTGTTCTTTCCAGGTTAGCTCAGAACCTGGTTTAACCTGCCTGGAAATATCTTTCTGCGTATTCCTGCCAAGGTCTTTCTCAGCAGCTTCATCTGCCTGAAAGCGACGAACTAACAGATAATCGGAGTAATTTCCTGCAAACTTACGGATTTTCCCATTTTCAAAGATAAAGATGTGGTCGACTACCCTATCCAGAAAATACCTGTCGTGTGAAACTACAACAATGCAGCCATGATACGCATCGAGATAATCTTCCAGAATTTCCAGGGTACGGATATCAAGATCATTAGTCGGCTCGTCCAGAATCATAAAATTACTGCCGAACATCAGTGATACCATCAAATGAAGTCTTTTCTTTTCACCACCGGAAAGTGCACTCACTATCATCTGCTGCATCTTACCATCAAATAAAAAACGTTTCAGCATTTCTGATGCAGAAAACTTCTGTCCGTCTTTTGTCTTGATTACATCGGCAAACTGGTTGACGTAGTCAAGTACAGACACTTTGGCATTCAGGTCCTCCTGATCTTGTCTGTAATAAGCAAAATGTGTATTTACTCCTACTTTCACATTACCTTTATCAGGTTTTTCCTCTGTGGTCATCAAACGCAAAAGAGTAGTTTTTCCACAACCGTTTGGACCTATGATTCCAATTCTGTCTTTTGCCTGGAAATTGTGGTCAACATTGACCAGAAGCGGTTTGTCATTATAGCTTTTGGAGAGATTGTGAAGTTCGAGAATCGTTTTTCCCAGGCGCTTGGTCTGGAACGAAATACTCAAATCCTGGTTGCTGATAAGATACGATTTAGAAAGAAGTTCTTTTACTCTATCCACGTGATTTTTAGGCTTGCTGGTACGGGCTTTGGCACCACGTTTCAGCCAATCCAGTTCTTTTTTAAGCTGGGCATGGCGTCTGATTTCCTTGCGTTCTGCATCTGTCTGCCTGATTATCTGACCTTCCACAAAATCCGAGTACCCACCATCATAGATATGGATTTGTTGTTTATCAATTTCCAGCACTCTTGTGCAGATAGCATCCAGGAAATAACGGTCATGCGTTACCAGCAGAACTGCTCCATGATAAGCCTGTAGATAATCCTGCAGCCATTCAATAGTATCCAGGTCAAGATGGTTAGTGGGTTCATCCAAAAGCAAGACATCAGGTTTTTGCAGCAGTACTCTGGCTAAGTCAACTTTACGCTTTTGTCCTCCGGAAAGCAGTGCAACAGGCTTGTCATATTCTGTGAGCCTGAGCCTGGACAGGATTGCCTTTGCCTTATGTTCAGTTTCCCAAAGCTGCTCTTGGGTATAATCGGCATTAATCATAACCTGGGTCAGAACATCAAGCTTATAATTAAGTTCCGGAACTTGTGGTAAATATCCTAAAGAGAGGTTTTTACGGTAGACAATATCCCCGGTTGTCGGAGGTTCAAGCTTGGCTAAGATTTTGATTAAAGTACTTTTACCAGTGCCATTTACGCCTACCAGACCAATCCTGTCCCCTTCATGAATACCAAAACTGACAGGCTCGAATAAAACTCTGCCCGCAATGTGTTTTGAGGTAGTTTCTATAGCTATATAATTATCTGATGGCATAATATCCTTACAAAAAATAAATGGCGTCCCTGGGGCGATTCGAACGCCCGACCTTCACCTTCGGAGGGTGCCACTCTATCCAAGCTGAGCTACAGGGACACATATATCAATTCAAGCTTGAGAATGAGTTAAATTTGTCAACTGAATTCAGAGTGTTGAGCAACAAGTAGTGCAGGACTCCGATCCTGCGATAATAAAACTAAAAGCTCAACAACGGAGTGTTGAGCAACAAGTAGCGCAGGACTCCGTTCCTGCGAAATATAACTTTACACTCAACAACGAGTGTTGAGCAACAAGTAGCGCAGGACTCTGTTCCTGCGATAATAAAACCAAAAACTCAACAACGAGTGTTGAGCAACAAGTAGCGCAGGACTCCGTTCCTGCGAAATATAACCTTACTCTCAACAACGAAGTGTTGAGCAACAAGTAGCGCAGGACTCCGTTCCTGCGAAATATAACCTTACTCTCAACAACGAGTGTTGAGCAACATACAGCTAAAAGCACCTATTTTTGTCTAAACAAAAGGTCTCTCAGCTGTATAATCATTACAATTCTACGTCAGGCAGGTAGAATTTCCAGTATTCTTTCAAAGATATATCCTACATGAATACGATTAGTCAGGTCGAGCTTTTCAACATCGATTTCAAGGACAGGACCATCATGAAAACCGAGTTTTACAACATTCGCTCCATACGATTTGTACCAGTGATCCAGGTTATTGATTTCAGTGAACTTCCAGCCGCCTTCAATTTCCATCTCCCTGCCACGTTGCTGAATTCTTTCCCAAGCCAGGGACGGACTACCCTGTAAAAGGATAATCAGGTCTGCTGAAGGCAGCTGCCGGTTGACTGTTTGAAACTCAGTAACGAGATTGTCCAATTCATCGTCAGTCAGCAATCCATCTGCATGAAACTGATTACAAAACACCAGTAAATCTTCTGGTAATGAGCGGTCTTTCACGTAGGTGCACGATCCGCTTTTACCAAGCCGCCGCTGTTGAGCTCTCATTTCCAGAAAATGCATCTGAAGGTCATAACACCAGGTTTTCTTGTCGCTCAGAAACTTCTCCAGAAGAGGATTTTCCTCCGGTTTTTCGTATAGGGTATTTATCTTCAGACTGCGTCCCATGATAGCTGTCAGTGTCGATTTCCCCAATCCCACATTTCCGGCTATGGTTATCAGTTTCGGGTGTTCTGCCAGGTATGTTTCCAGGTTACGTTCCATATCTATTGCTTTGAGGGTTGCATCAGTCTGAGGCAGAGTGACCCATTCACTGATACCCGGGCTGGATACGCGAAGTTCAAGGGATTTCACCTGCTCTGCAATCAGATTGGCAGTGCGGCGCAGCCACTCCATCTTTTCCACCGCTTTATCCGCATCAATAACCAGTACCGGTCTTTGGACATGATTAGCTACAAAATCCTCATATAAATTATTCAGTAATTCAAGATACTGAGGAGTAATTGCCAGCTCACTTTCACGACCTCTTTCCTTTATTCTTTCCAGGAGGATGGGGACTTCTGCCTTGAAATACACATAGAGGTCAGGTTCTTCGATATTTTCTGTCATTAGTCTGTAAGTGCGCTGGTAAGCAATGAATTCAGGCTCAGACATATTCTGAAGGATGCGCTGGGCTTTTCCGAATATATGATAGTCCTCAGCCAGAGTCCTGTCTTCCAATACAATACCCCGACACGTCTGAATCTGCTTCTGGCGGTCTAATCTACCGTTGAAGAACTCAATCTGGGCCATAAAAGCATTGGCAACAGGGTCCTTATAAAAAGAATCGAGTACAATAGGATTGAATTTTTCCGGAAAGGAAAAAACTCCTTCGGTACCATTTGGCTCCGGATATACGGATAAGAGAACCTTGTTGAGGGGTGCAATACTCGCTGCTTCAATAAAAGTGGATTTACCAACTCCGATATTTCCAATTATTCCAATGCGGATGTTTTCCATTATCGTTCCTCCCCGGCTTGCAATAATAGAATTGTGTGCCTGCCTAACTGTCAAGAAGAATTATCCCCCTCACATTCCCCCATAATTCCTTAAAAGGAATGAAAGATTCATACAAAGTGACTCCCCAATTGCTTGCTTGTTTCTTTTATACATCCCGTATTCTTCTCTGGTTTTTCCCGGTATCTTCCCGGGTTTCACCCGGGAACTACCCGGGAATTACCCGGTTTGATAATAAGATATAAATAAGCGGGAATGAAGTATTTTAGGAATGATATAAGCGCTTTTACCCACTTTGCCCGAAGTCCATTTTGCCGTTGAGATTATTCTTAACAGATAATTATCGCAGGCAAAAAGGACTCCCGGAATCATGGAGATATTCGCGAACGTTCAGGAGTCCTAAATTCCGGCGAAATCTATTCAGATATAATAAACTGAGGGGAATTTTGGACTACGCGAAAGAATATCGGTGAAGAGGGATTGTTTATACTGTCTTTGTATTTAGTAATAGATTAACATGCAGTTCTTTTTAGGGAGTTAGAATTCGCTTTTACCCATCAGCCATTTGGCTGAATTATGACAGTGTTTCTGAACCAAAACCTTGATATCATTGGAAAGATTCCGGATTTCCCATTGGGCGTGTTCATCTGAACGCAGGCGGACAAAATGGTAAATCTCGCGCAGATTCATTTTGACGAGGACTCTGACCCTGTGAGCATTAGTCAGAAGATATGGATATAGCAGGGGATTGATTTTCTTTAAATGTTCAGCTAGTTGTTCAGTCTCTTTAAACAACATTGTCATTTGTTTTATCTGATTGGTGTCTTTAATAGCAGGAGGTATGACAAAACCATCCGAAGATTTATAGGGAGCTTTGATTATTGTGCACTGGCGGTGACGCTTGAACTGTGCATAACAGCTGGCGGACATGGTTAGTTCAAAGGTAAAATCAACCATTTCAAAAGCACGGGGCATCTTATTCCAGGGTTGGATACCGGCAAAAAGTGAATCCCAGAGTTCTTTAGTTTTTTCTTTACTAATCTTGCTCAGTTGAGCCAATACATCGGTGAAATTACCGCCTTTCTGTTCAAACAGCATTGCAGCCAAAATTCTGCTGTCGGCATGTTGCGGACAGTTTATAAGAGTTACTTCGTTATAATTAGCTTTTCCGGCTTGGGGATTAATCTTCCAATCCAGATGCTTATACGAAAAATCATCCGCTTCTATGAATCTGACTATGGACGGGGATACTGTGCTAACTTCTTTATACAGCATCTGATACAAGTCTTGTGCTTCCTGCAGATTGATAGAAGCTAACCGTCTTAGTAAAAGTTCAAAGCTACGGGCATTGATGGTCATTCCCATCTGGGTTTTGGTGCAAAGAGGTAAAATATACCTGGCATCCTCTTTGGCAGCACCTTCCAAATCACGCTTTGATTTCCATTCCTGTTCTTTTTCTTTCTGCTGCTGCAAATCTATAAAGAGATGATTGTAAAGGTTAAAGGATTTTTTCATTAATTCAGTAAAGTCAGCTTTATATTCTGATTGCTCAATCTCAGCAGGCATTACATAATCGCCGTCGAGAGTGACATAGCGCTGTGATTTTTCAGTAAACGATGCCAGCCTGCTGCGCTGGATAAATTCTGCCAGATATCTGGAAATACCTATGATATCAAAATTGAAAACTGCATGCTCTGCTACTGATGCATGCCCCATTTCAAAAACAATTTCCCAGTTAGATGAACGGGCTTTGGCAACATCCTTTTGGGAAGCGCTGCGCAGTTCTGTTACAGATTTACTGCTGCGGCTGATTCTGGCATAAGCAGCAGAAATTGTTTCAGGTGTTGCAGAAACATCTGTTCCCAACTTATCTATCAGGTGTTTGTCAATATTATATCCGGCAAGAATTACCTGCATCTATCCCTCTATTATGGCTTTGGCATTGCTTGTGCCAATACGGCTTGCGCCTGCTTTCAGCATTGCCAGAGCATCTTCTTTGGTGCGGACTCCGCCGCTGGCTTTAACGCCAAGCTTAGGACCAACAATCGCACGCATCAGTTTAATATTTTCAACTGTAGCTCCACCGGTGCCCATACCTGTGGATGTTTTTACAAAATCAGCTCCTGCTTTCTTAGCAATCAGGCATGATATAATCAGCTGTTCCCGGGAAAGGAAACAAGTCTCAATTATCACTTTGAGCAGAGAATCTGCATCTTCACAGGCTTTTTTGACCTCAAGAATACTCTGGTAACTCACCTGCCAGTACCCGGAAAGCAAAGCAGGCAGGTTCTGAACCATATCAAGTTCCTGAATTTCTTCCCTTAATACAGCTTCTGCTTCTGCCAGTACTGCTTCATTAGTACCGGCACCGAGGGGAAAGTTTATCACAGTGCAGAGAGCAACTTTCTTCTTAACAATGCTTTTTGCAAAAGGCAGGTAATGAGAATTAATGCAGACAGCCTTGCATTTGGATTTTGCTGCATGCTCGCATAGTGCCCTGATATCTGCTTCTTTGGCATCAGCTTTTAAAACTGTGGCATCGATATAATCCGCAATAGGTTTCTGCTTGTCCCAGGTCATATCTGCTTGCTTAACCCTGCAGACATAACAATCCAGGCAGACTTCGTGCTCTCCCCCGCATTTACAGGCTTTATTTGTGCCAAATAAACTGATGGCTATATCTTTTATCTCTTTCATACTTACCTCAAGGTTATTTATTTTGTGCAGCCAACTGACCACAGGCTGCGGAAATTTCAGTACCGCGGCTTTTACGGATAGTAACAGCTATGGGAAGTTGCCGCAGTTTATCCTGGAAAGCTAATGCTTCTCTTAAAGAAGGACTTTTCCAGGAAAAGCCTTCTATATTATTGTAAGATATCAGGTTAAGTTTACAGGAAATATCCCCGGCAAATTTAATCAAAGCTTTGGCATCTTCAGCACCCATATTGAAGTCAGGAATCATTATATATTCCAATGTGATGCGCCAGGGGCTGGTTTTACGAAAACTGAGGATTGCATTCTTGAGCTCAGTAAGATTATAAGTTCTGTTTATGGGCATTATCTCATTGCGTTTTTCGTTGATAGCGCTGTTTAATGAAACAGCCAGTTTTATTTTTATACCTGTCTCTGCCAGTTCATATATCTTTGGAACATATCCGCTTGTGGAAACCGTCATCCTGCGTGGACTGAACTGCAAGCCGAAATCAGACTGCAGGATTTTAATAGCAGGAATTACATTTTCCAGGTTATCAAGCGGTTCACCCATACCCATAAAGACAATGTTGGTAAGCTTATTTTCCTGCAAAAACTGCCTGGCGAGTATAATCTGACCGATTATTTCATCCACTTTCAAATCTCTGATAGACCCGAGTTTGCCAGTTGCGCAAAAAGTACAACCCCAGGCACAACCGACTTGCGAAGAAATGCACAGGGTATTTTTCTTTTCTTCCGGCATCAGGACTGATTCAATCAGTTCTTTGTCAGACAACTCCAGAACCAACTTGGTAGAGCCGTCTTTGGCAGTTAATTGTAGTTTAATCGAGGGTAATGCCAGGCTATAATTATCAGCTATGAACTGCTTAAAATCTGCAGGTAAATCTGTCATCAATTCAAGATTATTCACTGATTTCGGATATAACCACTTCATCAGTTGTTTAAACCTGAAAAGTTTAAATCTCGCTGCGATAATTTGCGTTTGCAGGTCTTCCGGTTGAACAGAAAAGATTGATTTTAACATTCTTCGGGAACGGGAATATCTATCACTTCTAGCTTTTTAAATTGTTCTAAAGGTAAATCAGCAAGGACCTGGTCTTCTGAAGTTAAATAAACCTTGTTACTGAGAACATCGTTCTTGAAGACAAACATCTTTTGTCCATTATACATGACACAAGTACCCACAATCGGGTAATCTTTACCCTGCTCAACATAAAAATCCTCTTCAAAATTCAGGCAGCAAAGCAGCCTTCCGCAAGGACCTGATATTTTGGAAAGATTTCCTGATAGATTCTGATCCTTTGCCATCTTGATGGTTACCTGGTTAAATCTTTTTAAAAAGGAACCGCAGCAATATTGTATTCCACACATACCAAAGCCGCCAAGGCGCTTTGCTTCGTCCCTACCTGTTGTCTGATGCAGTTCAATCCTGGTTTTAAACATGGTGGCAAGTTCACGCACAAACAACCTGAAATCAATTCTTCCATCCGCTACAAAGAAGAAAGTAAGTTTGTTGCCATCGAACTGATAAACTGTATCAATAAGTTTCATCTGAAAAGGATAGTTTACAACAATGTCCAGGAACATTTTGGTTGCTTTTTGTTCTTCTTCAAACAAGTGAGATAATTTATCTTTATCTTCATCGGTTGCAACGCGTTTTATGTTCAGAATCTTATTGCTGTTGAACTGGTTTTCCAGTTCTTCATTGCTGATTGCCATATGGATAACCTGAGCAATATCTTCTCCACGCTCCACATCTACAATTACAAGATCCTCAGGATGAAGTTCAAGGTTTTTGGGATTGAGAAAGTGTCCCAGTCTGCCCGACCGATATTCTACTTCTATAAAATCTGTCACTAAATACTCCTAATTCTCCCTGTTCTTTATATTCCTGAACAGTTCGATTTCTGTTTTTGATAAATTCTGATTACGTCTTTTTTTTACTGCTTCAGTTGTATGGACAAAAGCATCAAAATCATAGGGAACCAGTTTGCCTGCTTCTCCCCATGAGAATGATGGGATAAAATCTGTGAACAGGTCAGTACCCCAGAGATTACAGCCTGCACCTGCAACAATTCCTGTGTTCAGTGTGCAGCTTATCCCTGTTTTAGTATGGTCAGCAATTATCGAACCAAGGAATTGGTAACCTGAATCTATTTTTGTTTTATCAGTATATGTATAAAAAGATACAGATTTGTAATTATTCTTCAGGTCGCTGTTATTGGTTCCTGCACCCAGGTTTACCCATTCTCCTATATAAGCATGTCCCAAAAAGCCGTCGTGTTGCTTGTTTGAATATGCCTGAATAATTGAGCCTTCAACCTCTCCTCCAACTTTACAGACAGGACCTATGGAAGTTCCGCCATAAATTTTGGAACCAACCTTTATGACACTATTTTTTCCTATATAAGCCGGACCAATGATAACTGCATGCGACATTATTTCTGCTTTTTCGTCTATAACAACAGCTCCGTGCGAGGCATCAATAACTACACCCGGTTTCAGAATTGCACCCTCACCTATCCAGACTTTGTAAGGATTAAGCAGGGTTACGCCGGGTTCAGTTTCCATAAAGTTCTCTGCATCCTGGAAAAATTGCTCAAAATCAAATTCGATTAATCTGCTGTTATCCATGATTACGTCTGCCATATTTGAATACAAAACCGATTTTACAGTATCCGTTTCGGCTTGCTTCATAAGTTCATCAATCTGATTTAAGCTTGTGATTGTCTTTGTTACGTTCATCCTTAACGCAATTAAGGCATTCTTATCATCTGTAAGACCCTGACCAACCTTTATATTTTTGATTTTTTTTATTACATCCGGATTGACTTTTATCCGTGAATTAACAAACAGAGTATCTCCTTCGGCACTGTTTATCTGCCAATCTGGATGCCTTTCCTGGTAAAGTGAAACAAGTTCCTTTTCTACAAATACAATCTCTTCTTCTCCGAAAAGCAATGCCTGCAGTCTTTGCCTGAGTTTAAGAATACCGCATCTGATATCACCTACTGAACGAGTTAAGCTAACAGGATAAAAATGTAATGGGGTGTCATCAAAGATAGCTAATTTCATAATAATTGCTCCATATTAATCAAGGATTTGTTAATCTCTACCAGGTTTCACTATGTAGGGGTTCGGGTCTCTGTATCTATAACGGGAAGGTCTGAAGTTGTAAACCAGGCTGTCAGATTTAACTAAAGGTGCAGTTCCGGAAATAAATACTTCATCTATTCCGTTTTCAGAATAGTAGCCTGTGACGGGATTAATAGTCTGATGTTCAATGTTAGCAGGTTCGTCAAAAGTATAGCGCTGGTCTGTTGGAGCAGGATAACGACCTTTGTTTTCCAGCCGCATCGCCTTGCTCATGACCGGACCCCAAACAGGAGCACAAACAACTCCGCCTGCCATATTGCTGCCCATTGTCTTGCTTGTATCAAAACCTGTCCAGATACCACATATTAATTCTTTGTTAAATCCGATAAACCACGCATCCTTATACTCATCAGTAGTGCCGGTTTTACCTGCAGCCGGCCAGTTGTACCCCTGTCTGGCTGAAGTAGCTGTACCACTGCTGACAACCGATTGCAGCATACTGGTTATAATATATGCCACTTCGGGTTCACAAACTTTGTACTGAAGTATTTTGGCACGTTCCAGAACTTTGCCTTTTTTATCTTCAACCCTCTGTATGAATATTGGTTTTACTCTGTAACCACCGTTCGGGAAAGTAGTATAGGCTGAAACAAGTTGAATCGGAGTAACTTCATATGTTCCCAGTGCTGCAGAGTAATCAGTAACATCATAATTGATACCAAAGCGTTGAAAAGCATCTGTTACTGCAGAAAGACCAATATCATATAAAGCTCTAACTGCCCATACGTTGTAGGAATGAGTTATTGCAGTGCGCATCCTTGCCAGCCCATAATATTCCCTTGAGTAATTTTGAGGTTTCCATTCCTCGCCTTTATAATCTATGAAGATTATCGGTGCATCATTCAGAACTGTCGACGGTGTGTAACCTCTTTCAATAGCTGCTGTATAGTATATTGGCTTGATGGAAGAACCGGGCTGTCTCTTTGCTAATATCATACGGTTGAACTTGCTGTGAGAAAAATTCCTGCCCCCAATCATAGCCCTGACATAACCGGTTCTGTTTTCCATCAGGACAAGTCCGCCCTGCAGGTAATCAGTAACCATTTCTGAATTGTTTTGTTCAAAATTCCTGAGCTTAGATTTATAATTTCTGTTATTCTCAACTTGAGTAAGATGCGCATTTAAAATAGAATCTGCATAATTGGAAAGGTTATAATCAAGAGTTGTATATATCCTTAAGCTGCCTTCAAAAAGTTTGTCTGTGCCATATTTCTTTTCAAGATACTGGCGTATGGTCTCGATAAAATAATCTGATGCATAATGCTTTAGCGCAGTTTGGTCCGGATTAATTGAAGATTTTACTGCTGCTTCATACTCAGCCTGGGTAATCTTTTTCTGCTTAAACATGTTTGACAGGACAAAGTTTCTTCTTTCGATTGCTCTGTCCTTATGAGTTCTGGGATTGTAATAATTAGGTCTTTGTATCATGCCGACTAATAAAGCAGCTTCGGGCAAGGTCAAATCCATAGCATGCTTTCCGAAATAGAACAAAGAAGCTGTTTCAATTCCATATAATTGCCCGCCAAAGAAAATCTTGTTAAAATAAATTTCCAGAATTTCTTCCTTGGTAAAATTCTGCTCAATCCTAAGAGCAAGAATGATTTCCTTTACTTTTCTGGATACTTTTTTATCCAGAGTTAGAAACATATTGCGGGCCATTTGCTGGGTAATTGTACTCGCACCCTGAGAGAAATCCATCCTTATAACATCAATAAACAAAGCTCTGATATTTCCTAATATGTCAATACCGATATGATGGTAAAAAGATTTATCCTCCGTTGCAATCAGGGCATCTATCAAATAAGGAGGCAGTTCCTTAACAGAAACCAGTTTTCTGCGTTCGAAAGCGAAGAGATATATCATCTTCCCATTGCGGTCATATACTTCTGAACCGGAACGCATAGTATAGCTTTTTAGCTCACTCATGGGGGGTAATTCATCTCTGTAAAACCAGATAACGCCAACAATTACACCCAGAAATAAGCACAAACCGATACCGATTCTCTGAAATAGTATTTTATGTTTTCCTGTGATATTCATAAGACTTGGCTGTCAATTTCCTTGTTAATTTCTAATTTTTGATACAATTCATAGGCAATCAAACCTGTAACAAAACCTGTGACTATACCAATTAACATTAAGACAGGAAGCAGGTAAAAAACAGAATCTCTCTGGATAATAAGCCATCTTACACAGAAGATTTGAATGATATTATGCACTACCGCTCCTGCAATGCTTATTCCCAATATGCTGAAATTTATTCTAGATGCCAAAAGCAGCCACATTACAATCAGAGATCCGATTCCTCCGCTGATGGAAAGCAATGTTGCCGGACTTAGCAAAGTAAAACTGATTAAACCTCCGATCAAGGTTTTCATGATATTAACCATAAAAGCAAGAACAAATTCCTTCTTCATAAGCAGATATACTATTATCACATTAGCCAGGCCTATCCGCAGAAAAGGCAGGGGTAAAACTCTCACTACCATGCTTTCCAGAAAATATACCGTTGTGGCAACTGCTGTAAAGAAGGCATATTGCATTATTCTATTATTAATATTCTTACTCATGTTTTGTCAGGAAAATCACTTTTAGCATACCGTCAAGATAAATGATACAGATAATTATTGCATGAGGAATCGACGTCTATTTGCCCCTTCTTAACACTGGGAATCTGCAGGGGGTCATGTGGGGGAAAGTCCCTGATGACTCCCTGATGACTCCCTGATGACTCCCTGAAAAGTCTCTGCGTAAAGAGGGGGAAAAATGTGGTTAGTAAAGGTAAATATCAATAAATCAGAAGATGGTCTTAATGAGTAATTCCGGTTCCAGCCGGAAAGTGGAACCTTTCCCTTCAAAGAAATGATGCTCGCGGATGAGGTGAATATTTAAACCTGACCAACGAATTGTAACTCCTGTTTTGGTATTGGTCAGGGTTGTAACAGTCTTGCGATAAAGCCCTGCATGACTGAATGGACAGGGAAGTTTGCCTCTGGTTACTTCTGTTTCCACCTGATACAAATTTTCTATAAATTCTACACCTGTAAAGTTTTCAAATGAAGCATTTGTAAAATATTCCAATCTATCGGCAATAACTTCAGGAGAAAATCCATAAGCAGCCAAAGTTTTTTCATCATCAGCAATGATTTCATGATAGTGCCTGTCATCCTCACCCAGAAAACCGCTGAGAGTGATAACTCCGGGCTGCATACGAGCTGTTATTTTAATCTCTTTAGGTGATTGTTTCATAATTACCTCAATGGGATTTCAATATAAAGAACCGGATTCCTGCCTTCGCAGGAATGACAAAGTTGTTTATGCGAAACTGTCATAATATATCTTATCCTGGGGTACACCCAGAGCCAGAAGCTCTTTCTGGCAGGCATCCAGCATACCGGGACTACCGCACATATAAGCTTCAGTTTTCTTGGGATCTTTGATGGCATCCTTAAGGTATGGCATAATGTATCCTGTTCTGGCACACCACTTTGAACCATCGTCACATCTGGAAAGCACCGGAACATACTGAAAATCAGGAAAGACTTTTTCAAATGCCTTAAACTCATCGGTAAGGTACAAATCATGTTCTGTCCTGGCACCGAAGAAGTACATCATTTTGCGGGTTGTGCCCACCACTTGCAGATGTTCCAGAATGGACTTTATGGGAGCTTTTCCGCTTCCTCCGGCAATGAATATCATATCTGCATCAGTATCCCTGATAAAAAAGTCGCCATATGGTCCTGTAAACCGGACTTCATCGCCTACCTTAAGATATTTGTGCACCCAGGTTGTACAGATTCCTTCCGGCACAAGCCTGACGATGAGTTGGATGCTGTCTGTATCCTCAGGTTTGGAAGAGATGGAGTAAGCGCGCATGGTTTTCTGTTTTACCTTGCCGTAGGGCTGTGTTTCAAGCTGGACATACTGTCCGGCTTTGAAATCTATCTTTACTGGTTCCAGCAGTTTAAAGGTAATACCTTTGATATCATAAGTATAATCGAGGATTTCGGTTATCTGTGCCTTATACTTCCTGATATTGAATATAGATTCGGGAATATTGATATTAATATCTGTTTTAACTTTTATCTGGCAGGCAAGACGGAAATTATCCTGTTGTTCCTTTACAGTCAAAAGCGGTTTTTCAGTGGGGAGAAGAGGTCCTCCTCCAGTCAGAACCTGGCATTTACATGCACCACAACTGCCTTTACCGCCACAGGCAGAAGCGAGATAAATCTGTTGGTCTGAGAGTGAGTTTAAAAGTGTGCTGCCGCCTTTGACGGAAACTTCACGCTTCTTGTTAATATTAATCTTGCAGATACCATAATCATTAAGATATCTTTGAGCAATCACAAGTATAACAGCCAGAATTACGCTGATTAATGCAGTTGCACCGATATCGCTGATTATTTGTAAAAACATTAATTCCAAAACCTGTTACTGGACATTAACAATACCGGAAAATCCAACAAATGCCAAAGCCATAATACCTGTAACAATAAGGCTGATACCGGCACCCTGCAGACCTGCAGGTATAAGTTTATCTTTTATCCTGGAACGAATGCCGGCTAACATCAATATTGCCAGTAGCCATCCAATTCCACTACCGGATGCATAAGCCAGGGTTTGAAGGAAATCGTAATTCCTGATTATCATAAATAATGCCACACCAAAGATAGCGCAGTTAACGGTAATAAGAGGCAGAAATATACCCAGAGTATAATACAAAGCAGGAGAGAATCTTTCTATAATCAGCTCCAGAAGTTGGACAGTTGCAGCAATTACAATGATAAAAATTATATATTGCAAATAGACAATATGCAGCGGCACCAGCAGATAATAATAAACAAGCCAGTTCAAAGCACAGGTAATGGTAAGCACAAAGATAACGGCAACACCCAGACCGAATGCAGATTCCATTTCCTTTGAAACAGACAGATAAGAACACATACCTAGGAAGTTAGTTAGCAGGATATTACTTGTAAATATTGCTGCCCAGAAGAGAATGAATGGACTTATATTCATTTCCTAACTCCTAACTTGCCTTTACTTTGTAGTATTTGTTGTTGATAATCCAGATCATTATTGCCAGTAGGAAGAAAGCACTTGGCGCCATGACCATAATTGACCACTTAAGCCACCAGTTGCCGAGAATCTGAAAACCGAATAAGCTGCCGAAGCCAAATAATTCCCTGATTGACGAAATAGTCAAAAGTACCATAGTATATCCGATACCTGCACCTATACCGTCTATCATTGAATCAAGAGGAGCATTCTTGGCGGCAAAAGCCTCTGCCCTACCCATAATAATGCAGTTTGTAATAATTAAACCTACATACGGACCCAGCTGTTTACTGATATCCGGCAATTGCGCTCTGAGGAAAATATCGACGATTATAACATATGCCCCGATGATTAGAACCTGCACCATCATACGAACACTGCGGGGTGTATAGTTCCTGATTGCAGATATAGTCAGGTTGGAAAAGATTAGAGTAAAGATTACACCCAGTCCCATAATCAAACTGTTCATCATCAGGTTTGTTACTGCCAGTGAAGAACATATACCAAGAATCTGTCTCCAGACCGAATTTTCCCTGAAAGCGCTGGTAATAAAGATATCTTTCTTAGTCATTACAACCTCACTGTGCCTTCAGCTCAAATACCTGGTTGAGTTCACCTGCAGCAGCAGTTATAATCTTAAGCACACTTGAACTCGTAATTGTAGCTCCTGTTATCTGTTTAACCTGGTTTACAGATGGAGCTGCTTCTTCAGGAACAAGAGAAAATCTTGTTATTAAATTATTTGAAATCATGGGTTTTCCGGCAAACTGACTCTTGAACCAGGGTTCTTCCACTCTTGCTCCCAAACCCGGGGTTTCCATCTGGTCATAAATAGCAAAATTAATGATAGATTTAAAATCAGGTGTCACAGCCAGTAATCCGTGCATTGTACCCCAAAGTCCGCTGCCTGTCACATCGAAGCAGTATCCGATAACATTGTCCTGTACAGTCGAAGCAGCATAGTATTTTTTATTGATAGTCTTTCCCATCACGATGGGTAGTTCCATTTCTTTTATATATTTGGGATAGTTTACCCGGATTTCTTTTAAGTCTGTAAAAGAAGATTTACTTATTCCGGTAATATTGGATAAAGTATCTGCAAAAAGAGACATTACCTGCAGCTGATAAGTTTGTTTTTTATATGCTTCAATCCCTTTTTCGGTTGAACGGTAAAACAGTGACAGAATCCCCACGAAGATAATTGTTACCAGCAACATAAAGATAACAGGGTAATATTGAGTATCCTGAAAAGCTGTCTTATCCTTACTCATGTCTTTTTGACCTCTGGTTTTCTGGTAATCACATTATCAATCAGATACTCTATCATAGGCATAAAGGCATTGGTCAGCAGGATTGCAAACATCATTCCTTCATAAAACAGAGAGAATTTACGGATAAAGACAGTCAGGAAGCCAATCAGAATACCGTAAATCCAGATGGCATACTTACCCTTTGCCTGTGAGACAGGGTCTGTAGTCATAAATACTATTCCGAATAATGCACCCCCTGTAAATAAAGTAAAGAGGATGTCTGACCCGGGGTAAAATATTAAACTACTGATAAGTAAGCTTAGTGTAGTTGCAACCATCGGCTGCCATTTTGCTGTTTTGGTTATGATAAGATAAATTCCTGCCAGAATAATCAGCAAAGCGCTTGTCTCTCCGATACTGCCTGGGATTAAACCCCAAAAGGCATTAGACATGGAGTACTCAGTTGCTCCGGAGTTACGTAATTGTCCCAATATTGTGGCAGAGGTCTTGAGTGCCGGTTCAGCTGTCCATCTTATTAAACCTCCGGGGAAAGAACTTAATGTATATGGTTTGAGCCAGGTGATGGTCATCTGTTGAGGGAAAGAGATATAGACAAAGGTTCTGCCTAAGATAGCAGGATTAAACATATTAAGTCCGAATCCGCCAAATACCATCTTGCCAAAGGTTATTGCAACGACAGCTCCAAGCGCTGCAATCCAGAGCGGTATGGTGGGAGGCAGAGTTAAAGCAAGCAAAGTTCCTGTTACAAAGACTGCCATTGTGACTTTGCCATTCTTTTTCTTGCGGATAAAAAGAAATTCTGTGAGAAATGCTGCCAGATTAGATACTATAACGATGGCAAAAACCTTCCAGCCAAACAGGAAGATACTAAACAAAACAATAGGTAATAAAGCATAAAGCACTCTGTTCATAATGGCTTGCTTCATTATGCGTTCAATCATTACAGCTCCATTTCACTTTTCTCAGTCATGGAAAGAACAAAATAAATTAAGTTTTTTGTCAATCTAAAACAATTAAATGAAAACCTGCTTGACGAAAACACCCGAGTTAAGATAAATAGATTATGCTTAATGGAGAGAATCAAATGACCATAGATTTGCTCATCACTGATGTTGGTGAATTAGTGTGCGTTTCGTTTGCAGGCAAACCGAAATCAGGAAAAGATATGAGTAATATCGAAATCCTGTTGCATCATTCGATTGCTATCAATCAAGGTCAAATCATTGATATAGGACCTGCTGATTTGCTATCTGCAAAATATCAGCCTTCACACAAGATTGATGCACGCTATAAGGTGATAACTCCCGGATTTGTTGACCCCCATACACATCCCATATTTGTCCATACACGTGAAAGCGAATTTGAAATGAGGATATTGGGTAAGACCTATGTGGAGATTTCCCAAAGCGGCGGAGGTATTCTTTCCACTATTATAACTACCAGGGATGCTTCTGAAGACAGGCTTCTCAGCCTGGCAAAAGCACGTATCGAAAAGATGATTATGCAGGGAACTACCACTCTTGAAGCAAAAAGCGGTTACGGTCTTACCACTGAAAGTGAACTGAAACAGCTGAATGTAATCAAACAACTTGCAGATGAACTTCCGATTGATATTATTCCTACTTTTATGGGTGCACACGAATTTCCCGAAGAATTCAAACATGACCATCAGGCGTATATTGATATTCTTTGTGATAGAATGCTTCCTGCCGTGGCAGAACAAGGCATTGCCAAGTACTGCGATATCTTTACGGAAGCGCATGTTTATAATCTGGAAGAAAGCCGTATTGTACTTACAAAGGCTAAAGAGCTTGGCTTAAAACTAAAAATGCATGCTGATGAAATTGAGCCTATGGGTGGTGCAGAGCTGGCAGCAGAACTTAAATGCACTTCTGCCGACCATTTGGGAAAGACTTCCGCAGCAGGTATCAAAGCTCTGAAAGAAGCAGGTGTTATTCCTGTCCTGCTGCCTGCAACCTTGTTTTCCTTAGCCAGCAAGACATATGCGCCGGCAAGAGATATGATTAATGCGGATTTACCTGTTGCTCTTGCCACAGATTTTAATCCCGGAAGCTGTAATTGTGATTCTGTACCCTTTGTCATGACTTTAAGCTGCCTGCAAATGAAGATGACGCCCGCAGAAGCTTTGACAGCATGCACAATCAACGCTGCTGCAGCTATTGATATGGATGATAAAGTCGGTTCCATATCCATTGGCAAGCAAGCTGACCTGTTGATTTGGGATATTCCTTCATATAAATATATTCCTTATCATATCGGCAGTTCAAGTCCCGAAACAGTAATCAAGAACGGTAAAGTACTCTCTTTCCCTTTGTGAAAGTAATAAAAGTAGATTAATCAAGATATGGAAAGCCAAACTCCTGCTTTTACGTACGAAATCATTGATACTCTGTCCAGGACGAATAATTACGTTATCCGCAAAGCAACCCGGCTGCCTTCAAATGATACTGTCATAATCAAGTCTCTTGCCTTTGGGAAAGAGCACGACGAAAATATCAGAAAGTACTTTTTACATTACGGCAGGACGATGAAACTGATTGACCATCCAAATGTCCGTAAAGTGCTTGATATAGTCGAAGAAGGACCCAGTATCCATATAATTGAAGAGTATATTCAGGGAATAACTCTGTTTGAGTTATTTAAATTTTCAACCAAAACCCTCAGCATAGATGAAGCGCTCAATTTTGTTTATCAGATTATGGATGCGGTTAAAACAGCTCATGCTATGCGTATTGTGCATGGACAGCTTAATCCCGGCAACATATATCTTAAAGAGGATAAAAGCATTATCGTAGATGGATTTGGCAAACCTGCAGTTTCTTATGTCAGGATTGAATCTGCCAATCTGCTTAATCACCCCATCTACTATCTCTCTCCTGAACAACTTAATTCAGAACAAAAAACCGTGACTTCAGATGTATATTCAATTGGCGTGCTTTTATACCAGTTACTGACTAACAGATTGCCCTGGCATATTGCTGATGTTACAAATCCAATCATTTCAAAAGAGGCAAGCCTGTCTCAGATGATTCTTGACCCATCCCTGTTCAACCAACAGGTGCCCTTCTGGTTATTTTCAGTAATTAGAAAAGCTATGCAGGTAGTAAGCTTAAAACGCTTTCAGTCTATTGATGATTTTTATAATGCCTTAAAAGAAGAAAAGGAAATATCTACACTCCTGCCTGTCCGGGAATCTGTTCTGGCTGAGCTGAACAAAGCAAATGCGTTACCTGAAATCAAAGTAGAAGATGTTGTCCCGGATGAAGTTCCTGAAGATAAACCATTATCTGATATAGCTCTTGTTGTTCCCGAAATCCCTGCAGAAGAAGAACCTGATGCTGAGCAAACAGAGACTGAACATGAATACGTTTATGATACTATAACCGAAGAAGTAGTTCCCGAACCGGTGCAGGAAGCTGAGCAATCTGAAACAGAAGAAACAAAATATATCGAACCTCCTGAAGAGCTGGATTTTGTATCTCTAATTGATAAAGACTATACAGAAGATTTAGAACAGGATGATATCTCTAAACCTGAATTTACCCCTGACGATGTTGAATCTTATCCTGAACCTGAATTCAAATCAGTAATAGAAGAAGTTGTTTTTGAGCCTGAAGAACCAACCACAATAGTAACTCAGGAAGCAAAACTCAGGGAAAAGCCAAAAGTGCCCTCTCCCTTCAGGGAAACAGAAAAACAAAAACCTGTTTCAACCAGGATCAAAACGCCGCCACAACAGGCAACCAAGCCCGAAATCAAGCCCTGGACAATCACAAAAGAACCGCCACCCTCTCTTGAAGAGGAAATAAAGCCTTTGAGCAAAACCTTCAGGATTATCGCTATCGCTTGTGCTGTTGTAATTGTTATCACTGTTGCCAAATATTATTTTCAGAAGCGCAGCCTGGCATTCAGAGACTTACAACAAGACAAAACTGCTTCTGAGATAGTTGATGAAGACAAAACACCAAAGGCAAAGAACGAACTGATAGACATGGTTTCCATAGCCGGTAGTAAATATGTTATAGGCAGCATGGAACATGATGCAGCTCCGGATGAGTTTCCGATTTTTGTTGTTGAAATCCCTGATTTTTATATCAGTACTTATGAAATTACACAACAAGAATGGATGATGGTTTTCAGCACTAATCCTTCCAATTCCATCGATAGCCGCAGACCTGTGGACAATGTCTCTTTCTTTGAAGCTGTTGAGTTTTGTAATGCTAAAAGTGAGTTGGATGGTTTTCTGCCTTGTTATGAATTCAAAAACTCAGAAATTATCTGTGATTTCCGGGCAAATGGTTACCGCCTTCCCACTGAAGCAGAGTGGGAATATGCTGCCAAAGGCGGTTTGCCTGATAATTCCATCCAGTTTTCCGGCAGCAATGATGCAGATGAAGTTGCCTGGTACATGGATAACAGCAATGAATACACACACCCGGTTGGCAAGAAAAAAGCCAATTTAAACGGTTTATACGATATGAGCGGTAATGTCCTGGAGTGGTGCTGGAATTTCTATGCCCCATATGTTAATCCATTAGCACAACTGTTTGCAGGTCCACCCAAAGGAACTGACAGAGTTTTACGGGGTGGAAGTTTTACCAATTCTCAATTAGATCTGCGCTGTACAAAGCGGTATCATCTGACTCCCTGGACAAAAGCCAAAAACATAGGATTCAGAGTAGTAAGATCTTTGTAAACCTATCTAAACTATTCCCTTAACTCAAATACTTAATATCCATAAATCTCTAATCTCTTGCGTTTGCCTTTATCATAATACGGTAGCAATACGGTAGCAATACGGTAGTAATACGGTAAATTACCGTAGTGATACCGTATTGCTACCGTAATGATACCGTATTGCTATTAAGAAACGGATAAGAAGCAGACAGGGAATATTATTTTTTAAGCTAAGAAAAAAGGCTGCATCAAAGCGGGAACCTAACTTCAATACAGCCGTATAATTTAAACAGAATTCAATTCAAGGTTATTTTAACAAGATCATTTTCCTTGTCAATTCTTTTTTATTCCATTGCAATTTATAGTAGTAAACTCCTGAACCGACATTCATTCCTTTGATGTCTGTGCCATTCCAGTTTATAGAATGATTGCCCTTATCCAGGTCTTGGTTAAGCAGAGTTTTTACTAACTGTCCTTTCAGGTTATAGATGTTAAGTATTGTCCTGCATTGGGATGGAAGTGAAAAAGAAATCCTGGTCGTGGGATTAAACGGATTGGGGTGATTCTGGTCCAGGGCAAAAATAACCGGAGC
The DNA here is from genome assembly GCA_002435865.1 of Cloacimonetes bacterium UBA6097. Taxonomy (GTDB): domain Bacteria; phylum Cloacimonadota; class Cloacimonadia; order Cloacimonadales; family Cloacimonadaceae; genus UBA5614. Next base: position 131,035 of record DIWV01000010.1, read on the forward strand.
ATTTATCTCATCCTGATTGGGAGTATAATTGAAATTAAGCACATTGGAGGGATCGCTTAAGGTTTCTTCTGCACCGTTTAATAAATAAACCGCATGGACTGTAATCTCATAATCTCCAAACATATAAAGCAGACGGGAATATGTCTGGGTCGGAGAAGTATCCTGAAAGTTAAAGCTGTTGCTTCTAATAAAGATTCTGTAATAATCAGGTATAAGAAATCTGGAATTATTCTTTGTTTCTTTTGTCGTCTGCTGTCCTTCCACTTCCCAGTTCAGTGAGAGCAAATTTTCCTCTATAGTATAAGTCAGATTCAACGGGGCACACAAGCGCTGCAAAGTAAAGTTATTACCTGTATTCGTCTGTCCGCTAACTACCTGAACAGCCAATGAATCAAGAGGGTTGATATATCCCTCAAGATCTGCACTTAAAATACTAATGCCCTGATAGACTGGTATGATATAATCACCCTCCTCATTGGGGTGGTAAACATTATTTGTATAGCGAACTCTTAAATTTACTTCCGTAACTCTTTCCGGATATAAATCCAGGTCAATATGCCCGGAAATAAAGCCCTGGGCATGATGCAATGTAATTATCGAAACATCGTCCATGATAATCGGACTTAAATCTGTTCCGGTGGTATTAACAACAAATACCAGTGTCACAAAACTTCCGTAATCTGCCAGGTTATCCAACATGATAGATTCGTGCCTGGGAGCAGGGGTAATTGCTGAGGATGTCCATAAAGCAATCAGGCTTGACTGGTCGGGCAACATTGCCATAAGAGCAAAAGTGGCACTTGTATTAGACGAAAACCAGTTAAAATCAACTCTTGTTGCCAATAAATCATTAGTGTTAATTGGGTAACAGAAAGCATAACTCCAGGGGTTAATGTCTGAAGGAATAAAAGTAAGTTCGTTTCCTGTATCATGTATATATTGAGCAGGTTGTAACACCACATTATAAATAATCTGGAAGTAATTACTAATGTCCTGCCCGTCAAAATTTGTGTTCAGGAAAACATCCGGTACACCTATCAGGATCGGAAGTGTCATAGTAGAATCAAATACATCAACTACAGACAAATCTAATCCTAACTCTATGATACTGCCCTGAACAATATCATTACCAAAAGTAATCTGAAAAGTAACCTCCTGTGATGTTAATGCAGAAACATTAATAAGCTGGGTTGAAGGATTTACAGTTACATTTGCAGGATGAGTGATACTAACAGCCAGATTTTGAGCATTCAGTAAAGACAAGTTCTGAATCGCAAGATGTACTTGTCCTGTTTCACCGGGCTCGGGAAAATTATTGTTGCTATCGGTAAAGCCATTGTTTATATAATCAAACTGCAGTGCGTTTACATATAATTCAAAAGGTAAATCATATTCGTCAACTGTATTTTGAATATGCAGGTTAAACTGGATGTTGTGCTGATTCGGACAATTCTGGGCAATCTGAATCACAAAGGCCGGTGTTGTGGTGACAGTTTCATTGGTATAAACATTCGGTAAAGTTGCCTGTTCCTGCATGATTGTTACATATGGATCGGTCGAAGTTAGCACAGCCTGTGCTTCTGTCACTGCACCCAAACCTATATTTTTTATCATGAAACTTAAACCATATTGCTCACCCGCATCAATATGAGTATTACCGTTTCCGGCAATCTCAGTAGCATCGTAGCTGAGAATTATCAGGTTTGGAACAGTCTGATAAGTGGGAAGAGTATTAAAATACAACGTTGAAAGATTACTTATACTCTGTGCGGTTGCCGGATACTGATTATTAAATGTGTAGCCGATGCCATCCTGACCTGTGTGGTCACCAATTCCAACGGTAGCATATTGACCGTGGTCAATATATGAGACACCATAATTACCTGCATCGACATTGTTGAATACTTTATACTGAAACAGGATTGGGCTGTCCCCTGTCGGATTGGCATGGAAAACAGGATCATAAATAATTACCTGGAAAGTCTCTCTTAAAGATGAGGAATATTTATTCTTAAGATTTTGCCATTGAATAATTTCTGCATTGATGTCCTCATCATATTTATATAAAATTTTGCTGATACTGTCTGTTAAAAGGTCATCCCAAAAAGGAGCTATTATTGGCCTTGGAACCATTGGTCCCGGAATCTGCCAGTTCATCCATTCAATACTTCCCTGGGTACCGGGCATAATAAAGCCATTAGAACAGACAGTTAACTGGCTGTAACCTTTTCCGTAAAATCTCACCTGGAAAGGAATATTAATCGTTGAAAACGAGCCGCTGCCGTCGGTGGCAGTATCAGTAATGTTGATTATAGTGCCTGAGCCTCCCAGAGTTGGATCAATTTCAATCCAGTTGTATGGGATATAACCATTATCGCCCGGACCATAACATACATATCCGTATTTGTCAGGACCTGTCACATCATTTACAGAAGGTGTACCCACCCGTTTGTCAAATGAGATATTCTGGACAAATCCATTCGCATTATATAATTGAAGGTTAAACCGGATGTTAACGCCTTCCGGTAAAGAATCCGAAACAACTATATCATAACTTTCCGGCAACGAAATTAGTTCATTAGCATTAACAATGTCTAAAACCTGTAAAGGATCTTGAATTGTCAGCAAAGGATGAGAACTTTCCAATAGAGCATGAAGCCCTGTGATAGATGCAGAACTGTTATTGTGCAAAGTTAAAGCCAAAGTATTCAGGCCATGATTAAGAATATCTCCTGCAAAATTGATGGCATTCAGTTGGAAATCAGGTCCGTTTTCTGTACAGGTAAAGGGAATATCAAAACTCCCTTCATTATACGTCAGATGCAGATTAAAATTAATCGTTTCACCCTTTGTTATCTCTGGGTTAAAATGTACCTCAAAAATCATCTGGGAGGTTGATGAACTGCCTGATACTAAGTCGCCAAAAGCAGAATTGCTCTGTAATATTTCCACATTGCTGTTTAATGATTGCAAATTCCCATATACATTGTTGATATCTGTCGTACCATTATTAGTAATAGTTATATGAAAGCTTATAGTTGAACCTGCATAGCTGTTTTGCAGAGCTGTAATATTTTGCAATGAAAATTGCTGGATGTTACTGTTTACTGTCAGGCTGGTCTGATATGTCCTGTGATTAGCTTTTGTTACTGTTAACTTGGCAGCTCCTGCTGCTGACATTCCATAATTAAGAATTATCCATCCATTGCTATCAGTAAAACCCGAAACACTTAGGTCACCCGTATCCTTCCTGATGCTGACCCACGCATTCTCCAGCGGTGAATTGTCCGTAAGAGTAACCTTTACAGCAATATTGCCGCCCGCCGCAGATAGCTGATCCGGGGATGTTACAATAATGTCTGCTACCTGTTTCAGCCAAATATCGAGTGAGGGGTCTCCAATCAGATTAACAGACTGCATATATTGATTGACGTAATTAGAAGGATTTTGAGGATAATTTGCCATTAGAGCAAGCTTCCCTCTCAGCATTGCCGGTCCGCAATTAGTTAAGCCTTCTTTATATAAGCTAAAAGCCATTCCACCTGTAACGATATTGTTCAAACAGGTATGAGACTCACAGGAAACACCAACAACTCCAATCATACCTTTGGGTGCATTCGGCGTCCCCAATCTGATTAAACGTTCAGCCTGAGATGTGGATGAAGACCCAAAATTAGCTGAAAAACAAGTTATGTAAGAGAAAAACGGGTATTTACCGTAATTAATTAAATTGTTTATGTTGGTTGTCGTCCAGCCGCTGAAATCACCATGACCTCTGTACCAATATGTTCCAACACCTGAGTTGATCGCTGCATTAATCTGTGTTGGAAATGAACCGGAATAAGCCTCTATAAACTGAGTTGTGGAATTATATTCCTGCATTAAATTTTTTATATAACTGATGGTAGTCATACAGGAAATTCCTGAATCAGAGGCATCTGCCAGTAAAAAAGATTTGTTAGGCCAGTTTGAAGTCGCCAGGTTCTCCATCTTTTCATAACTGATTATTTTGTTGATTGCTGTTTGCAACTCGTCGTTACTTGTAAAAGTTATTCTGCCGATAAATGCATCAGGTAAAATATCATTGCCATCCAACAGAGTATATCTGTAATCACCTACAGTTGGATATTCATATGTTTCAGAATACGTGGGAACATAGTTTGCAGAAGAAACACCTCTTCCAAACAACATGATAAATTCAGGCGGATTAATCCATGTGTCATAAGCACTTTGCAGAAAATTCTTGAGTGCGGCATTAGTCGTCCCTATAGTTGTAATATCCAGTGTGCGAACATCAAAACCTTTTTCACGTTTCCAATCTATAAGCGGCTGCAGGACAGGAAGCATTACTGAACCGTTATAAACAACAATATAACTGCCGGGATTGTGAGAAACAGTTCTAATATCTGAGCTGTTTATACATAGAGACTTCAAAAGAGCTGTGGAAGATGGAGTTGCCAATCTGTTATCAACTGAAGTGTTGGTTCCGGCAATAAACTGTATTCTTATATCGGCTGAATTAAGAGTAGTAAGTTGTTTTGTAGCATTGTTATAATGGAAAGGTTTAAGGCATAATGAGAGGATTCTGTTTCCCCTGAATATCATAGGTTCTGAAACATCCAGCCAGGATGGATTGTCAGCTGCATCATCAAGTTTGTAACAATCAACATTATCTAAATATCTTATATCATTATCAACTAAGGTAACTTGTGCATCAAATCCTTCAGGAATATATACCCATCTTTCTAATTGCGGCAAACCGCTTAGATTTTCATTCCAGTTTTCATCTCGTGAAGAAGTTACTTTAAGTTTATTCATTAGTTTTCCATCTTCAATTACTTTTTCAGTAGCATAATCAGGAAGATTAAAATGTATATTGAGTTCAGTTGTGTTCTGTTTGGATACCTGCAGACTGGTTCCGCATAATGCTAAAACCATCAGTGAAAACAACGATATCAGGGCGAATCGACTCATATTACTTCTCCAAGATAAAATTATCAAATTTATATGCAATTGCTGTGCCACATTCATCTTATAATATGAAAACTATAATCAGATAATTCTCATAAATCACAGCATATTATAATAAATAATAAAAATCCTTGACTTCTTATGGTATTAGTTTAAGTTATTAAAAAATGTAAACACAGCAAAAGAGGTTATTATGTCAAATGGAAACTCAAGAATTCTGGGATTAAGCTTTATTATCGGGATGCTATTGATTGGCTTGTTCCTGGTTAAAAGCAAGCAAGAACAAAAGACTCTTAGAATAGTCGGATATGCTAACAAACAGTTTGTTTCTGATTTGGTTAAATGGAACCTTACTGTCCAGAAAAACACAGAAATTAATGGATTAAGCAGTGCTTATAAATCTTTATCCTCAGATATTAGTGCTTTTAAGCAGTATATGATTAAAAATGGTATTCCTGAGAAAGAAATCAATATACAACCTGTAAACAGTAATCCGATGTATAATAACTATGGTCAGATTACGTCATACAACCTGAACCAGAATGTGTTTATTATCACAAATCAGATTGATAAAATCGAGGAACTTGCCCTGAATCCGGATTTCTTTGCTGAGAGAGGATTGCTGTTGCAGATGTCAAACCTATCATATTTATATACCAAATTACCTGATATGAAGAAAAAGCTCCTGGCAGATGCTACCACTGATGCCCTGGAAAGAGCAAAAGAAATCTCCTCGGCAGCAAAAGTCAGTTTGGGTAAGATGCAGGAAGCAAGGGCAGGGGTTTTCCAAATCACAGAACCTTATTCCACAGATGTATCAGATTATGGGATTTATAATACCAGTACCAGGAATAAAAGTATCTCTGTAACAGTTACTGCAATATTTGGGTTGAAATAACTTAAGTTAAATCCAGTTCTTTTTTAGCAAATAGCTTATGCCTGAAACCTTTCTTGGGATCTACTGAAACATAATATGGAAAGATATTTTCTACATTTGGTGTATCATCAATAGCCAGCATAGTCAATGCGCCACCATAAATCAGACCTGTATCTATATCAATCTGAACCAGTTTGCGGTTCTTCTTCTCTCTGACTACAAAAGGTGAATTTTCTTCATCCTCCCATAGTTTGAGCAGTTTAGTCAGTTGCCTGTAATAGCGTGTTGGCGTATGTCCGTGAATGACAGTAAGATTATCTTTCAATTGATGAGTTAACAGCTGTCGGTTCCAGATGTGCGTTTCTTCCAGGTCACAGCTGTTCTTATCTAAAAACTGATACAATCCTTTCCAGTCTTTAATTGCCAATTGTTCTTCCAAAGAGAACCTTGGGCTAAGTACTGAATGGCTGAAAAGTAAATCAAGTTCTTTATCTGATTGGTTCAGTTTTATCTGATATGTAGAACTCAGATTATCAAAGAAATCTAAATACTCAGGCTCCAGTTTGAATACATCTTCATAATGGAGTAAATCAGATATCATCTTTTCATTGGGAAACTGCTCTTTTCTGAACAGGATAGACTGTGGATAGAAGCTTAATATTGTTTGCAAGCCTCCATTATAACTGAGCCAGAAGTTCCCTGTTTTTACGTGATTGAACGTCTTATGATAAAAGGAAAGCAGCATTTCTTCATGATTGCCGAATAATGTGACTGTATCAAAATCAGTTTTCAGTTTTATGATTAAATCTATGACTTGTTTGGAGGACGGTCCACAGTCTATATAATCGCCTAAAAGAATGATTTTACTTACCTGTTCTGTCTTGGATGCTCTTTTATATATATAATCCACCAGTATTTTAAAAGGATCATACATTCCGTGGATATCTGCAATAACGTAAATCATAATATCTTGATTAGTTCAGGAAAAACCAGTGAATAGTGCCAATTATTGTACGCGGATGCGGATAGAGACCAAAGATTGTATTGTCACCCAGGTTCTTCATCATCAGCTGGAATTCAAATGAATCAGTAATCTTAACTCCGAACCAGGCATCTGCTATCATAGAACCATATATCGGTGTATGCTTATTATCTGCCTGCATATAATCTGTATGCCCGGTAAGGTTTAAACCAATAGACAAAGCATTATTATATTTCATATCTTTAACAAGTTTGAGCCTTGTCTGCCCTGTAAGTTCCGGTTGTTCAAACAAACCTTTCTTGTATTGTGTCCAGTTGAGTGTCTGGTCCCAGGTTGCCATCAGGTCATAGATTTTTTTTTCTGCGGAAAGCTTCAAATCAACAAAAGGTCTATCTGTTTCCATGTGGATTTCGTTACTTAAATTAGCGTTGTTATTGTCAGTTACGTAAATATGCGAACCGCCTTCCAGTTTTAAAACGACAGATTTCGTTGGGAACGGTAACCATTCCAGATTGGCAGCAAAGGTACGCATAATGTATGTTGAAGGGCTGGTAACAGGATTATTATCAGCGTAAAGACTCTTATCAGTAAAAGTACTATCCATCCCATGATAGAATTTATAATATAATCCCGTTAATAACATTGGACTAATGTAATAACTGACTCCTGAATTAATCATATCAAGACCATCTTCACTTACCAACAATTGATTTTCATTGGAAAAATGATTATGTTTATGGCTGGTTCTGATTAAACCCTGATGATCATTCTTCTTATTGTATTGATATAGAGACTGTACTTCAGGCAGGTTGGATTTGTAATTATTCTGGTATGTCAAATCAAAATCAGTGGCAAGAATATTAAAAAACTTCTGAACCAGTATCTTACCATAATCATATTCCTGTTTGTTCAGAATATTAGCTGAGTTCAACTGTTCCCTGCCGGTTTGCCATCCGGCTGTTAACCAGGGTAATGACCACTTCAAATATATTTCCTGCAGCTTCTGACCAATTCTAAACAAACTGCCATTCTGAAGCCCGGGTAATAATACGGTAGATGGTATATTTTGGTCATAACTTTCAAAGTTAAAGGTAAGTTGTGAATCTCTTATGGGTAACCTCAGGAATAATCTTGTTGAAGTCTGGTCTGAGATTGTTTCCTGCCACCAACCGTTCTGCACCAGGAATCCAAATTCAGTATAGAAATCTTTGACTCCGAACAGGTGATTTTTAAGTACCTGCCCTTTAGCAAAATTAAACTCATAATCTCCAAGTCCGGCATAGATATCGGTTAGAGTGGATGACCATGAATATTGCCTTTCAGTACTATTAACATCTCTGAAATTCAAAAACATTTGGTATTGCAAAGCATTGTAATAGATCCTTGCCGGTTGAATGAAACCATCTTTGATTATGATGTCAGAATCATTATTCAGTCCCATCAGATAATAGTTTGTCCTGTAATATGTATCTTCTGCGAACATCCGCTGATGGTCTTCCTTTTCCAGTTGATTTTTTATATCCTGGATCAAAGAATCCTTATCCACCAGTTTCAAACTATCTGCTTCTGCTTGCAGGTCTTGTTTAGAAAAAGGACTTGCTATTTGTAATTTTAACGATAGATTTGTATCAATTGCTTTCCCATTTACAATTGCAGGAGAGAATACCATATCAGGCAATGATTCTTCTATAATTGGCTTCAGCTCTTCTTTGCCATCCAGGATTTTGATTAACAAAGCAGTACTGTCCGCTTTGACCTGGATTAATATCATGACTTCAGGAGGAGTATAAACTTCTTTCCAGTTGGCAGGTAAACTAAGAATCGGTTCAGAAACAAGTTTTGGGGGTGTAAACCCCGTTTCTTCCTGAGAATAAAGCAAACTGCCGGCTAATAATGCCAGCAAGATTACTACAGCCAGCCTTGTTCTTTGTACCATATCCATGTGGAATGCAAATAATGAGTTAAGTTCGGTTTAGGATTAAAGTCCAGCAATTTCCTGGCTTTATCTATGCTGACTGTCCAATACCTGCCTCTCAGTTCCTTAAATTTTTGTATACTTACTAAAGAGGATTTGGGATAAAGTCTATTTCTCATTTCACCCAAAGCTGCTACATAAAACAACAATGCATCCGGCACTGTAACATGCAGACTAAAGGTATGAACAGCATTCTGCAGGGCATCTGTAAACATCTTATGAGTATAGGTCTTGCCGTCTGAAGCAAAGAACACCTGATGATAAGCAGCTTTGTTATGAATGCATTTGCTGATAAACTGGTTGAGTTCATCAATATAAATCAAGCTGATATACTTGTCCCTGATTCCAAGTGAAACAGAAAGGTGGTTTTTCATCAGCTTAAAGGTTTGCAGAAAGTCCTTATCACCGGGTCCATAGACAGATACAGGACGTATGATAGTCCATTCTTTTTGCAGTCTGTTTTTAACTATTTCTTCTGCCATGAGTTTGCTTCTGCCATACCATGTGATAGGTTTTGAAATGTCTTCTTCAGTTTTGGGTTTACCGCTTTCTCCCATACCTGCCGCAGCCTGGCTGCTGATGAAGATTAATTGTTTGATGCTCTTAATCTCATTAACGGCATTTACAACCTTTTCCGTCAGGGAAACATTGATATCCTTCATTTCTTCCCAGTTATCGGCACGTGTCAAAGCAGCACTATGGATAATGATATCCTGCTTAAGAAATACTGAATTGATTGATTCTTCACTATGATAGTCTATTTCGATTACTTTGCTTTTAACGGGGATCAGTGATACATTGGCGGTTTTGCGTACCAATGCCGTAACCTCATGACCTTCTTTCATCAGATATCTGGTCAGGTTGCTTCCGACAAATCCATTGGCTCCGGTTATTGCAATACGCATCTTGCTCCTTATCGTCATTCCTTTGTAAAGTAGCGTAGCTTTCCAAAGCTACGAATTAATCTGTAGGATTGGAATCCTACACTACAACAGTCATTCCTGCGCAGGCAGGAATCTTTCTATCAGGTGTCATCCTGAGCATAGTCGAAGGATTAGACACCGTCGTTTTGTCATTCCTGCGAAGGCAGGAATCTTACTTCTTTTAAGATACCCGCCTTCGCGGGTATGACACTCAGGAAAAGCTTATCCTTCGTATATCTTCTTTTCTTCGTGTTAAATATCTAATTCATCTATATATAAAAAAAGGCTGTCTCATCAACAGCCGATTAAAATCGTGGTGGGCGTTGAGGGACTTGAACCCCCGACATCTTGCTTGTAAGGCAAGCGCTCTCCCAGCTGAGCTAAACGCCCCATTGTAAAACACTGGTCGGGGTGAGAGGATTCGAACCTCCGACACCTGGTTCCCAAAACCAGTGCGCTAACCGGGCTGCGCTACACCCCGCAGCTAATGGTCATAAATTTATATCGGCTTTCTTTGTCAAGATTATTAACTTATACGGTATTAAGAGTATGTCTGCAAATCAGCTATCAGATTCAGCAAGTCCTGCTTAAAGTCTATAGACACATCCACTTCCATCAGGTTTTCTGTTTCGAAAGAACGTTTGTGAAGCCCAACCCCTTCCATCGCTTCCAGGAAAAAACCAAACTCCATAAACCTGGACTTGGGAAGTTCTACCTGCCATCTTTCAATATATGGCGATATTTGTTCCTGCTTAACAACCTTAATTTCCATTTATACCCGTTTAGACAAATCCCTTATTTAGTCAATGATTTATTCCTTAGTTATCCTCTTATTTTTCTCTTATCTCCCTCACTTCACCCAGAGACTCATCAGGGAGTCATCAGGGACTTTCTCCCTGATGACTCCCTCATGATTCTCCCCAAAATCACCGTGTCAGGAGATGGGTAAATTATTGAAAACAAAGTTGAGTAAAAGCATCGCGGTTGTTGAATAAGCCAGCATCCTGCCAATATTACTAAATCAGAGCATAATGCTTGTGATGCAAACAACACAATTCGCTTACCCCAAAAAGCCGCTCAGCTTTTCTCTTGACATATACAGCTTTAATCCAACATATGGAAAAGTTATGGCTATAATTGTAAAGAAATTCGGTGGAACATCTGTCGGCTCTATCGACAGAATCAGGCATGTTGCCAGGCAGATTGCTTTGGCAAAGGACCCTGACGACCAGATTGTTATAGTTGTTTCTGCCATGGGAAAAACCACTGATGAGCTGTTCAGCCTTGCATACCAGATATCCGAACACCCTTCCCGCAGGGAACTTGATATGCTGCTCACAGCCGGTGAGCGTATTACTATGTCCCTGCTCTCTCTTGCCCTGCATAATGAAGGACTTAGCTCTATTTCTTTTACCGGTTCTCAAAGCGGAATCCTGACTGATGGCAGTCATGGCAATGCCAAAATCCAGCGGGTAAATGCTTTTCGTATCCAGGAAGAACTGGAAAAAGATAAAATAGTCATCGTTGCAGGTTTTCAGGGTGTGAGCATGAACAAAGAAGTCACAACCCTGGGCAGAGGTGGTTCTGATACTACCGCTGTTGCGCTTGCCAGTTATCTGAAAGCAGATTCATGCGAAATTTATACAGATGTGGACGGTGTTTATACCGCAGATCCCAGGATTGTGAGAGAACCTGTTCTGCTAAGAACAATCGATTATGATGAAATGCTTGCCTTGTCTTATAACGGCTCGCGGGTATTACACCCCAGAGCAGTTGAATTTGCCCTTAAATACAGAATCCCGGTAGAAGTTAAATCTTCCTTTACTTTTGAACCGGGTACATTGGTCTTACAGACCGAAGAAAGCTTTCAACTGATAATAAAGGAAATCAAAATGGAAGAACGAAGAATCACTGCCATTGCGCATAAAGACAACCTTATACGCTACAGGGTCAATCAAAGCGACCGGATGCGCTTCTTAATGAAAACCTGGACCAATGAAATATTTAAATATGTAGTTAACGACCATCAGTTAGACCTCTATATAGAGTCGTTTTACGCTACAGAGATAAATAATATCTTTAAAGTGAACAGCATAAAACCAATCAGTAAAACACTGGATTTGGGCTATGTTACTATGGTTGGAATCGGAATCAATCTTGACCTGCCTTTCCTGAACGAAATCCTGGACCTGATTGGTGACCTGGGAATTCAGCAAATCAACCATTCCGAACGCACAATTGAAATACTATTGCCAAGTGTAAATGTGGAAGCCTGTGTAAAGATCCTGCATAATGAATATATCCGGGGGATTGGATGAAGTATTTAATTACCAGCGCATTGCCTTATGCCAACGGCAAGCTGCATATAGGACATGTTGCCGGAGCTTATCTCCCGGCTGATATCTTTGTACGCTTTCTGCGCCTTAATCATGAAGACGTAATCTATATCTGCGGAACTGATGAACACGGCACACCAATATCCATACAAGCAGATGCTGAAGGAGTCGAACCCAAAGTAATAGTAGACCGTTATCATGCTCTGATTAAAGAAGCTTTTGACGGTATAAATATTGAGTTTGATAACTTTTCAGGGACTTCACGCCCACCACATTATAAAATATCACAGGAGTTCTTCCTTAATCTTTACAATAATAAGAATATCCATCCAAAAGACACACGCCAGTTTTACTGTGAACATGACCAACGCTTTCTGGCAGACAGATATGTTGAAGGCATCTGCCCCAATTGTGAGGCAGCAAATGCTAGGGGAGACCAGTGCGATGCCTGCGGTCAGATTTATGATACTACTACTCTCAAAGAACCTAAATGCAAGATATGCGGCAATACACCTGTAATAAAGGATACACGCCACTGGTTTATTCATCTGGATGGCTTTACCCAAAGGATGAAGGATTGGATATCTCAAAAAGATTACTGGAAAGAAAACGTTCGTAATTTCATGCTAAACCTGCTGGAGCAGGGATTGGTGGAACGTTCCATTACCAGAGATATCAAATGGGGAATTCCTGTTCCACTGGAAGAAGCTAAAGACAAGGTTCTGTATGTGTGGTTTGATGCACCAATAGGATATATTTCTTCAACTATTGAATGGGCTGAAAAAATCGGACAACCGGAAAGATGGAAAGATTATTGGCTGGACCCTGAAACCAGGCTTATTCATTTTATCGGTAAGGATAATATCATATTCCATGCTCTCATCTGGCCTGCAGTACTGATGGGACAAGGTGTAGTAGAGCAGGATTCCAGTCCTGCTGAACAGAATGATTCGCAGCATCGGAGTGCTGCGCAACAGTATAAATATGTACTCCCGTATGACATTCCTGCTAATGAATTTATGAACCTGGAGGGACAGAAAATCTCCACCAGCCGGAATTGGGCTATCTGGGTGGATGAATTTGTTAAAGATTTTGATGGAGATTACCTCCGCTACTACCTTGCTAATAATGCTCCGGAAAGTAAAGACAGTGACTTTAGCTGGAAGGATTTTCAGAACAAGATAAATAATGAACTTAATAATACTCTTGGCAATCTGGCACACAGAGTCTTTGCCTTTAGCAGGAAACAATTTAACGGAAAGATAAAACCGGTTGAATTGTCAGATGGCGGCAAAGCAGTTCTTGCAGACGGAATTGAATTATGCAGGCAAATAAGGCAGGGATATATTGACTATCAGGTTCGCCGCAATACAAAGCTGATAATGGATTTAGCCAGGCTGGGAAATAAGTATTTTGATGAAAGCAAGCCCTGGCAGACCATTAAAGAAAATCAACTTATAGCTGAAGAGACTGTTTTTGTATGTACTTCACTGCTCAGGATGATAACTGTGGTTCTATATCCAATCATCCCCAAAAGCATGCTTAAACTTAGAACAATGCTTGGTTTGGGTGAGATTGAGCACTGGAATGAGTGCTTTAATGCATTAGAAGAACCAATCACATTATCAGACACAGAGCAGCTCTTTACTAAAATTGAAGATGAAGTCATAGAACAGCAGTTGGCAAAACTATACAAATCAAGCCAGGAACACAGCAGTTCTACTGAAACAGGAAAAAGTACTGAACCTATAAAACCTGAGATTACTTATGAAGATTTTGCCAAAATGGACATCAGGATTGCCACGGTTTTGGAAGCTGAAATTGTACCTAATACGGAGAAATTGCTTAAGCTAAAAATCAGTTTGGGTGATTCCGAAAGGGAATTAATAGCAGGTATAGCCCAAAGCTATGAGCCGCAAGATATTATTGGCAAAGAGATAGTCATTCTGGCTAATTTACAGCCCAGAAAAATCAGAGGAGTTATGTCAGAAGGAATGATTCTTTGTGCTCATAATGAAGGTAAACTTAGTATCCTGAATCCTCACAGAGAGACACCTCCCGGAAGCGTTATTTCTTAAAATGAAACATCTGCTTGTCATAGGATTGTTGTTACTGCTATCCTGTTTGTTTTCTGCTGAGATAAAAGATGGTCAACTCTATCTTGAAGTATTTATCCTGAATGGACAGCAGATAAATGTCAGCACTCCCGGAAATATAATTATCAGTGAAATCGGTTCTCCGGTTTCCCGTAATTATCAGGGTAATATTACCTTGCAGCTTGTTTCCAAAGATACAGAAGTAATGTGGGGATTAATCAATCGGACAGAAGTGATTGTGCCTGATTCTGTTAGTATTTATGCAGATGAAAACATTAAAGAGAAGTTTATCTGGAAGGATGGAAAGCTTGCAGTTCAATATGAGAAACTTACTTTTGAAGACAAGTATTTTCCAAGCCAGGAAGCTGCAGAGAAATATGCTGCAGAAACGGGATACTCATTAAATCAGATTAAATCAATTCCAATTCAAAATGCCGGCTTGAAAGTTAAAAATGGCAATGGAGTTGAACACTTCTATCAATTGCCGGTTAGTATGATTTGTCATGATACCACTGTATTTGACCAATCTAAAGGTGACTATACAGGCACTTTTATTGTAAAAGCTATCCAGGGAAAACTTTCCCTTAGTAATCTTCTCGATATTGAGAATTACGCTGCCGGAGTCGTGCCAAATGAAATTGGCAACCTGGCTCCTAAAGAAGCACTAAAAACACAAGCCGTTGCAGCTAGAACGCATGCTGTCAGCCTGCTTCTTATGAACAGGCATATAAACGACGGTTACGATTTATGCAACAGCACACATTGTCAGGTACATAAAGGCAATTTCTTGAGAGAACCTCAAATCGATAAAGCTGTGCTTGATACTAAAAACATCGTGATGTTTTATGATGATAAAATAGCTGACGCTGTGTATCACAGCAATTGTGGCGGTAAAACTGAAACAAACCAGAATGCCTGGTCAGGTAAGCCATTACCATATCTTCAGGGAGTGGCTTGCTATCCCGAACTGGATAGTATAGACTTATCAATAGAGCGTAATGCAGTTAACTGGATTAACCAAATACCAGGCTTAGACGGTATGTCAAGTTGGGAAAAGCGTTCTGAACTTTGGGATAAAACAATTTCCAGAAGCACTCTTGAAATGAATTCCGGAGTCAGAAATCCAAGAATGGTGACTATCCTCAGACGTGGAACTTCAGGCAGGATTCTACGAATGAAAATAAATGGTTCAACCGAAGAAATCATCTCCGGAGAATTTAAGATAAGACAAGTATTCGGAGGTTTGCCAAGTTCGTTTTTCTATTTTACTAATGGTGCCGGCACCGGAACAGGAATCTATTCACTGGCAGACAATATAAGTGTTAAAGGAAAGGGATTTGGACATGGTGTAGGACTTTGTCAGGTTGGTGCATTGCAAAGAGCCAGGAATGGATGGACCTGGGATGAGATTCTGGAGTATTATTATCCCGGTATTACATTAAGAACTGATTGGCTGGACATAAACGCTATGCACTTAAATGGCAGGGATCCGGAATAAACTATGACCAGGAAGAGTATGCTTTTCAGAGGAATGGCTTGTAAAGAACAAATCAGGTTTTTTGCTACAGAGTCAACTGCTATAGTTCAAACAGCTTTGGATTTGCACAAATTAGCTCCGGCACCTGCCTTATTATTGGGACGTCTGTTAACAGCTGCTCTGCTTATGGGTGCTGAAATCAAGGACGAAGTCTCCAATCTTACTCTGAACATTGAAGCTGATGGTCCTCTTAAGGGCGCAATTGCTATCTATGAATATCAGGGGAAAGTACGGGGATATGCAAAAAAACCTGACTTCTTTGATGAAGAAGTCAAAAATAATTGGAATATTGGTAACCTTTTGGGAAAGGGAACTTTGAATGTAATCAAAGACCTTAAGATGAAAGCTCCCATGACAGGTACTATTGAATTACAGACTGGTGAAGTTGCTGAAGATATAGCACATTATTACCTCAATTCGGAGCAGGTTCCTTCTGCTGTCAGTCTTGGGGTTTTATTTGATGCAGAAGGTATGATACGTTCTGCAGGTGGATATCTGATTCAGCAGATGCCGTCAGCAAATCCTGAAGATGTGGATAAACTGATGTTAAACCTTGCCAATACACCTTACATAACTGATTTACTTGATATGGGACTTAACTGGGAAGAGATACTTCATAAGATAATATTTAAAGATATGGATATGAGTATTACTGACAGCTATCCTGTGCAATATCATTGTTCCTGCTCTAAAGAACGTTTTGCAGATGCATTGAGACTGTTGGGTAAGGATGAACTGGAAACAATGCAGGAAGGTATCACTCCTGTTTGCCATTACTGTAACAAGCAATATGATTTTTCTGCTGAAGATATTATGCAGATTATACAATCTCTGAATAGATAAAGATATGAATAAACTCAAATTCATCTTGTTTATTATTATCCTTACTGCAACAGGATTATTATCTTCAATTACTTATCCTGATGCTGATTTTTGTTTGAAAAAAGAACAGTGGCAGATATTGGATAAGCACTCTGATTCAATCAGGGATAGTGCTTTTGTATCACCAAGTGACAGCAAGTGGCTGAACCTGTATTTATTATATTCTGCTGAAAAGTCTGATTCGGTATCTGTATTGCATTGCATGGAAAAGCTTGCTTTAGAGCATGACGATTTTGATATGGCTATCAGTTGGGTTTCATTAGCTGCTGAATATGTGAAAAATCACCCGGAATATAAACTTGATACGATACCTGATCAATTACTCGGGACCTTTACTCAGGATGCCGATAAGTTATTACTGAATGCTTATATTAACGGAGAAACAGAGGATTCCCTCTATACTGCTATTGCCAATCTCAAGAAGTATAACCGTTACATTGAAGACCTCGCCAAAGCACTTCTGGACATGATTGCCACAGAGCGAAGTGATACTCTGGCTTTAGCTCTTACCGACAAATTTTATCAAAGTTTTCCTCATAGTATATGGGTTCAGGCAGTTTATTATTACGAACTGGCTAACCTGACGGGTAAGAGTGAATATGCAAAAGCCTTTGATTTAATGGAACAAAATGGAACACTGACGCCTGCACACACTTACATTACGACACTTTATCTTTTAAGTCCGACTCTCCGCAGAAAGTTAAGCGATACAATGAATACCAATCCACTGATTGAAAGGGCAATCGCTTTACTGGACTCAATACCTGCTGATATAGAATCACAGCAAGTGCTGTATGATAATTATTCTCCAGAGACCTGGCAGGCAAGACTGAACCTGCAGAAAGCCAAAGCTCATTACTACAGGTTAATTGCTGATTATGGTTATTTTGGTGATGAAGATTCCCTTGTTGCAATAATCAATGCTAAGAATAAGATATGGTCAGATATCGAAAGCCTTCTTAATAAAACAAGTTTTGATAACAACGACACAGGCGAAATTGCAGAGTTGTCATTCTGGAAAGGAAGACTATCTGCTCTTTTATCTGATGAAAACAGTCTGACTGCGGCAGCAAAACATTTTACTGAATGTATGATAACTGGCGCTCCCAGGAAGAAATACGATAATGATGCCCGGCTTTATTTAGAACAAATCAGGCATAAACTCACTCTAAAAGAGGACTTGCTCTCATGGCAGCGCTCATTATTAAGTTATAATGGCATATTCTTTAAAGATATTACTGCATCAGCAGGTTTTATCGGGAACAGGGAAACCAGAGTAGCCTTAGGTGATTATAACAATGACAGCTTTGCTGATATCCTGCTCAATGGCAAAAGGTTATATCAGAACAACCAGAACCTGACTTTCACAGAAATGTCTGACACCCTGGGTCTGGATTATCTAAGTTCCAATGGAGGTCTGTTTGCAGACTTTAATCTGGATGGCAAACTGGACTTTATGACTATTTCCCACAGCACTGATGGTGGTGGTGAACGCCTTCTTAAAAATACAGGCAAAGGCTTTGTTCCTGTTAATGACAGAGCAGGTGAAATTGATGACAGATTCCCAACTGAAGGAGCTGCCTGGGTTGATTGTTTTAACGATTCTTATCCTGACCTGTATTGCGCTAACTACGAAAAATGGCAAATACAAAGTGGGTACGAGGATAGATTCTGGAGTAACGACAAAGGCTATTTCTTTAACAAAACAGAGATTTGTGGTTTTCTTCAGCCTGATTATACACGTAATCCCGGTCTGGCAGGAAGAGGAGTTGCTCCCGCTGATTTTGATAATGACGGTGAACAAGAAATCTATGTTACAAATTACCGTCTGGACAGAAACTTCCTCTGGGACAGGCAGGACACTACTTTTGTCGATATTGCTGCTTTAAACGGATTACAGGGTACTCTCAAAAAAGGTTACTACGGACATAGTATCGGAGCTGACTGGGGCGACTTTGACAATGATGGCGACCTTGACCTGTTTGTAGCTAACCTTGCTCATCCACGTTATATTGATATCTCTGATAAAAGTATGCTGCTCAGGAATGATGGATTACAGCAAAGAATCATCGAAGGTGATACAATCCGTTTCCGGCAATTCACTGATATTACAAAACAAGCTGGAATAACCTTTGAAGAACTGCATTCTGATCCAATGTGGTTTGATGCTGATAATGATGGTTATCTCGATTTGTTTATCACATCTGTCTATGAAAATGACCGTAGTTATCTCTATCATAACAATGGCGATGGCACTTTTACTGACATTACATGGCTTGCCGGAGTCCGTGTTTATAACGGTTGGGGTAATGCAACTGCCGATTTTAATCACGATGGCAGGTTGGACTTAGTCGTAGGCAGTGGAAATGGTACCAAAGTCTTTTTGAATCAAACGAAGACTGCTAACAAATCCATGATTTTCAAACCGGTCTGGGATAATGGCAAAGTATCTCTGATATCATCTTATCCTGCAATGAAAAACAATCCCAATTCACCGGCTTATGGAACCAGAGTAGTCCTGACACTTAAGAAACCTAACGGTAAGCAGTTTAAACTTATCAGAGAACTTTCTTCAGCCAAAGGGACCACTTCCCAAAGCGAGCAGATTCTCCATTTCGGTTTGGGGAAAAACAAGGTTATTAAATATGAAACATATAAAGCAGACCAAGATAAACATTAAAGTGAGCCTGTTATGAGTAAGAAAACCAGCATCAGAACCAATATCCTCTCCCCTGTTTCAGCTACAAGTTATGACCTGAAACCCGACCATATATTAACTATAGATCAAGGCAGAATAACGGGTATCGTTCCCGCATCCACAGGTCAGCATTGGGACGTGGATTTAAGAAACAATCTGGCAATTCCCGGCCTGATTGATTTGCACGTTCATCTTTCTCAATTCAGGATTAGAGGGCATTATCGTGATGCTTTGCTGCCCTGGCTCAAGGAATTTGTTTTTCCTGAAGAACAGAAGTCTGCAGATTATGATTTTGCACATACTTTAGCTGAAGACTTTATCCAGGCTTTGTACAAAGCGGGGACTACTACAGCAGTAATCTATACTGCGCCATATATTGCTTCTTGTGAAGCAGCTTTTGAAGTTGCCAAACTGCAAAATTACAGGGCTTTCATCGGAATGACACTAATGAACCAAAACAGTCCCAGTATGATGCAACAGTCTACAAAACAGGCAGTTGACGATTGCCTGGCTTTAATAGATGAGTATCATAATCCTGATGGTGACCTGCAATATATATTTACTCCGCGTTTTGCACCCACCTGTTCTATGGAACTGATGCAATGGATTGGCACTTATGCCCGCCAAAACAAGCTCTGGATACAAACGCACCTGTCAGAAAACAAGAATGAAATCGCCTGGGTTAAAGAGCTGTTTGGTCTTAATACCTATACAGAAGTTTATGACAAAGCCGGAATCTTAACAGATAAAACTATCCTGGCTCATTGTATTCATCTTACAGATGGTGAATTAAACCTACTAAAATCATCAGGTAGTAAAATCGCACATTGCCCTGATTCTAACTTCTACCTGCGCAGCGGTCAGTTTCCTTTGGCAGAAGTAAGAGAGAAGGATATTCCCTTTGCTCTGGGTTCTGATGTTGGTGCGGGAACAAGTCTCAATATGCTTTACCATGCCAAAATGTATAATTTCCGCCAAACTGATACACCTGTCAGTCCTGCAGATGCTTTTTACAGAATCACTTTGGGAGCTGCAAAGCTGCTTGGATTGAATGATAAAATCGGTTCTCTGGAACCGGGAAAAGAGGCTGATATAGTTCTTTTGAACCTGCCTGAACACAACACTGTAATTACTGATAATGTATTATCTGAGCTGATTTTTACAGGACACGAGTGGCAGATAAACCGGGTTTACTCAAAAGGAATCCTCAAAGCCTGATATATGACTAAATTTTTACATAAAGTTTACAGGATTTTACTGGAAGAATACGGCTACAGGCATAAATGGTATGGCGATACCAAGGACGAAATTATCATCGGAGCTATCCTTACTCAAAATACAAATTGGCTGAATGTGGAAAAAGCATTGGCAAATCTACGCGTATTAAACCTGCTTTCACTTCCATCCATTGCTAAAATGAAACCTGAAAAACTTGCCTTTCTGATTAGACCATCCGGATACCATAACCAGAAGGCAAAGAGGCTGATTTATATTGCTAATTCACTGACAACAGACATTTTACCGGATAAACCTGTTTACCTGCGGGAATATCTTTTGTCTCTAAAGGGAATTGGTCCCGAAACTGCCGACTGCATAATGCTTTATGCTTATGGCTTTCCTTATTTTGTGATTGATACATACACAACCAGGATTTTCAGCCGGATGGGATTATGTTCAGATATAGTATCTTATCAGCAGCTCCAGAGTTGGTTTATGCAATATCTGGAACCGGATATCAAAGTCTATAGCGAATATCATGCGTTATTAATCAATCTGGCTAAAACAGCTTGTCTCAAGACTCCTAAATGCAAAGAATGTCCTCTGCAGGAACTCTGCATGTATGCTATTAATAATCCTGTGGAAGCAAAGCAATGAATCTTAGTTTAACTGAAGCCCGAAGGCTTGCCCTGCATCATCAACTCTACCAATTTGTTGAACATAGAGGCAAATCCGCTGTGCTTGACGTCATTAAAAAACTCAGTTATATACAGTTAGACACCATCAGTGTAATTGAACGCGCTCATCATCACACGCTTTACAACAGGGTCCGGGACTATCATCCCGATATGCTTAACGACCTGCTGGCAAAAGATAAAACCATCTGGGAATACTGGGCTCACGCTGCCAGCTATCTACCTATTGGAGATTATCCGTACTACAAAATCAGGATGCAAAACTTCCCAAACGGAAGCTGGGAAAAGAAATTCTGGGAACTGCATAAGGATTTGGCTAAACCTATTCTGGACAGAATCAGAAAAGAAGGACCTCTATCCACAAAGCATTTTGAAGATACCAGAACTGTGAAGGAAAACCAGGTCTGGGGTAATATCAAACCGGCTAAGATAATGCTGGAGCTCCTCATGTGGAAAGGGGATTTAATCGTCACTGCCCGTGATAAATTCCAAAGAGTTTATGACCTTACAGAACGCGTGATCCCTCATTACAAAGAGATTGAGCTGCCTTCGCTTGAAGCAAGGGCTGAGTTCATGGTTCACAGAGCGCTTCTTGCACATGGAATTGCTTCTGAAAGTGAAATTGTTAAACACTTGCAGGTTGCTCCAAGGCAATCTGTTTCGTCTTCTATAAAAAAACTTGCCAAATCTAAAGAAATAATCTCTATTCAGCTTGAAGGATTGAAAGACTCTTACTTTTCTCTCGCAGGAACAGATTTTGACAGTATTCTTCAACAACAGCAATACAATCAGGTATGGCTGCTTTCTCCTTTTGATAATGCAGTTATATTGCGCAACCGTGTTAAGAACCTGTTTAACTATGATTATGCCCTTGAGTGCTATGTAACTCCCGCCAAACGCAAGTTTGGCTATTGGAACTGCCCAATTCTCTGGCAGGATACTATTGTGGGAATACTGGACCCCAAAGCTGACAGAAAAACCAAAATCCTGACTATCAATTCCATTAATATTGATAGAACAGTCTGGAAACAGAAGCACTTCCAAACAGAATTTGATAAAGAACTCTCCAGATTTGCTTTGTTTAATGGCTGCAATTCGTACACTATAAACAAAGTAGCGTAGCTTTCCAAAGCTACGTTTGAATGTGTAGGATTGGAATCCTACACTACACTTGTCATTCCTATCGCTAATCGAATCCCTTTTTTCCCCAACTTCACGCAGGGACTTTTAAGGGGGTCATCAGGGAGTCATCAGGGACTAAGTCCCTGATGACTCCCTGATGACCCCCTAATGACTATCTTCGTCAAATAAGGTGCGAAAGCGAAGGAAAGAACAGAACATGAGGAGTTTACGATTCAGGATAAATTAGTATTAGTATATCAGGTAAAATCTAACGAGCACAACAGTCTGAAAATTAAAAAAAAGCTCTGCATGTAGCAGAGCCTTTTCAATTACTCTCTTTTCTATTTCATCAATAACATCTTCTTTGTTGTTATGTGCCCATCGATATTAAGCCTGTAGAAATAAACACCGGAACTTACTCTCTTTCCATTATCATCGTCTGAATTCCAGACAGTTTTATATATCCCTTTGCTTTTTGTGTCACTAAGTAAGTGTCTAACTGCCTGCCCTTTGATATTATAAACTACTAGTTCACATTTTGATGTTTTAGGAGTTGAAAACATGATTGTTGTCGTCGGATTAAATGGATTAGGATAATTATTCGTGGTAGTTATTACATCAGGAATATGAAATGTTTGTTCTCCTGGAATCGGTCTATTCATAACTATATCCAGAATTGAGTTTCCAATTTGTTTAGCTTGTTTAGCACTTGTTAAAGTTACACCCATAACCTGGCAGGCTGGTATTACTGCTCTATAATTATTAGCATCAGCTTCCAAATACGTATATATAATATCCAGTGTTGTCAGAAGTGAATCCATATAATCAGTACAATTCTGTAACTTATCCAAGTAACCATCAATGGCAGATTGATAATCTTTCAGCAGACGTTCACACAACAAAACGTCAAGGTATGCTCCGTTTGCAAGCTTTGTGCTTGGATACAACTCATATATGCCATCCAGATAATCTGCTGCCAACTGTAATTCCTCTTCAGTATCAGCTATGCAAACTAAACGGGAAGCAGCAGCTTCAGCCTCAGAATTATTTGGATAATTTTCTATTATTGATTTGTAAATGCTTCTTGCAGTTATAAAGTCATTAGTTTCCTCATAGTATAGAGCTGTATTGAAATAACTGGCTATTAATGGATTTCCGTTAGGATTGTCATGAATTGTTTGCTCTAAGATAGGTTCATACATCACATTCCAGGATGGTGGATAAAATGACTGTCGTATGAAATCCATATACTCTCCTGTCGTACCCCAATAATTCTCCTGACATTCTAATCCAGGCTCGGGATCAGGATATTGGTCAAATAACAGCAAAGAATATCCCTCATTAAAGATGATGTCATTTTGATGTAATACCGGAAAGCAATCTCCATATAAGATAACTTCAGGTGACTCGGGATTATAAAAACCGGGAATATTTTGCATGTTATGCAAAAATGTGTTAAATATTGAGCAACCCTTAACAACAGGATTGGAATTATAAGTACAGATTATACCTGCTTTTTCGTTATCTGTTATAATTGATGATTCGATAAGTGGTGATGAGTTAAACAATGCTATTCCATAGAGGTTGTTTATAATCTGGTTATGTACAAAATGATTGCCTTCTGCATCACGTACACAATCATTAAATAAAATCCCTAAATATGCTCCATTTGCTATTGTTGTATATTCAATGCAGTATTGTTGTACACTATGCAATCTTAAACCAAAGTTACTGGAATCTATAATTGCATATAAACTTTTTATTGTACCATAAACATTAATTACTCCAGGCATGATAATTTGACAGTATTCCAGATTAATCTGACCATCGTATGATACATTGATACCATCCCAATATTGGCTAGTATTCGATGGAACAATATTGCATATATTATCTTGAGTGCCAATAATATCTAAAAATCCGTCAACATTAATATTAAAATCTGGGCTTATAGTCATGCTGGTGTTTCCTAACATTCTCAATATACTCCCGTGGGGTACAAACCAATCACCTGATAATGAGAAATTAGGACCTCTGAATTGCAGCAATGCCGGTGAGTTAATGTCAGAATAACTACCACTGAAGATAAACAAATCTGCATGATCTTCATTACAAATACCTTCTGCTATTAAATCATCTATTGAGAAATTTACATAGAGATAGTTATCATCATATGCAATTCTATCTATGATGTTTGTGGGTGTGCTTTGTGGATATGGATTAGTCTGACTAACGGGAGAAGATGGCGGTAATACACTTGAATAAGACAGTCTCGCAGTAAGTTCCCAAGGGTTAATTCCACATCTCGATATTTTAAATCGGGGTCTTATTGCTGATGTAGCATGAAATTCCACATGCAGAGCATCACTAAGATATGAAGCATTCATACTTAAAATCCCAGGTGTATTACATTTATACACTGGAGTACTATTGACATTGATATTGACATTGATAAAAGTCCCATCAATTATAACTAATGAATTATCTACATCAGAATCTGTGCTTGCATTATTTGGTCTTGTTAATAAATAGAATTTTGCATCAGTATTAATTGAGCAAATCGTTGAGTACTCTGCAGAAATAATAGAACCATTACTACATCCGCTATAGGTTGTGCTTGGATCAAATTGATGAGTTGTAGGATTATATGTATGCGATTTGCTGTTAATACTTGTGCCATAATGCCCTACGGGGGTATTAATGGTCTGGGTTATCAACTGATCATCATCATAGTGTTCTCTAGGTGCTATAACAGTTAGGAATTTTGGATTAACTCCATTTACAACTGTCCTGATTCTTTTATGGTCAATTCCCGGATGAGGTTGATTATCCGCTCCTCCAGCTGATGAATCTCCACCTTTATATTCTAAAATTAGATTATCCATAGGAAGACGATATGGCACACCCCCCACAACATTATTTACATCATCAATGGTATTACTGAATAATAGATTACTCCCCGAGGCAAAATCAACACAATCAATACTTGCTACGTATGAACTACTACTAGACGTTGATCCTTTAGTCAGGCTGAATCTGCTATCGACTATAGAAGATAAACCGTC
Source organism: Cloacimonetes bacterium UBA6097 (assembly GCA_002435865.1). Taxonomy (GTDB): domain Bacteria; phylum Cloacimonadota; class Cloacimonadia; order Cloacimonadales; family Cloacimonadaceae; genus UBA5614. The sequence continues at coordinate 156,412 of DIWV01000010.1, forward strand.
AGGATCATTAGAAAAACCCATTTGCAGAAGATTCCAATATATCTTATCAGTGGTTGCTAAGGATATCAAATCATCATAGACAAAAAACAAACCTCCATCTCTGATATAGGTGCGGGTTAAATCCACATAAAAAGGATTATAATCAGATACAATGGGATCTGAATAATCATATCTTAAAAAAGTTTGTAGCATATCCGTTTCGAAATTTTGTGAAAGGTAAATCTTATACGCAGGGGATTTAAACAACTCCGCAGCAGTTGAAGGATATGCACTATATGGTGTACAACTTGGACGATAAGAGCGCAAGTCATCATTTCCAGTCGATATAAAATTCCTATATTCATTATAAGTGTCATTATCGAAACTTATATAGCCTTCAAGAATTTCGTTACGCTCATTATTTTCTAAAGGATTTACTATAATCATATTGTGAGCATAAGGAGAATGCATCCAAACCCTTCCGTAATTCCAACCTTTATATTTATTATTATAGCCCGGATCAATTAAAAACTGTTTTCCCCTATAGAAGAAAGAATAACTGGTCTGGTCTGCCTGGTTATGATCGCAATTCATACTATTCTTATGAGTTATATACATTGAGGGATTGTTTACGAGTTCTTCAGATAGAGTTGTGTTTAAGGGAGTTTTTTTCAAAACAGTAAATTCACTATTTGACCACGTTCCATTCTTTATACCATCCGGATAATCTGTGGCAGTTCCAAGATTTCTTGCAGGATTAGAATTGTATAGCATTAGAAAATTATTGTATGGTCCTAAGTATATTATACCTGGATAATTGGTGCCTATCTTTCTACAATGAATATATCCGGCACATTTATTCCTAAGCGTTGCATTGTTAGTATTATTATAAAAAAACTCCGCAATTCCGTTTAATATTGAATTCGTCAAAAATTCAGAACCAGATTGGGTTAAATACTTTACATTCCCATATCCCCGATAATTCGTGTCGTTGTAAGCCCAGTCTCCCAGATAGGGTGTGGTTTTGTTAATAGCATCTTCTATCCATCCCATTATATAATTATTATTAAAATAATTTACTCCGCCCATCCTGGCAGATGTAGTAAAGAAAGGACTGGACATAGTCATAACCATGTCCAAATAACCCAGGCTTTCAATATAACCGCCTGAATTATTTGTATGAAATGCCAATAAACCTTGTCTCTGAAAATCAGCAAACTGGGGATAATTGATAGATGTAAGCATTGAATCTATTTCGCTTAAGTACTGATTCATCTTACTTTCAGTCAATGCATAAGCATTGATCTGAGCATCTTTTTTTAGCACCAATGCCCCATACCCCCAGGCAGTGCAATTTAATAACTTTAACTGTATCGTCGAAAATTCAGGAAGATATACATCATTTCCATTCTCTTCAAAATCTGGGAATCTATTTTTTGCTATGCCCCAATAATATCTGTTGGGTGGTACAGATACACTCAGCGAATCGTATTTTGCTTTTATATAGTCTATCAATTCTACGCATGATGTTATTATTGTGCGTAGTTTATTGAGATTTGTACTGCTGGCTGAATAGTAAAAGGCGTCAAATATGGAAGATGCATCTTCCGTAAGATAACAAAGTTTCAATGATCTGGCCCATGCTTCTGTTGTCTCTGTTACCCCATTATGAGTAGATATATATGAAAGATAATAATCACGGAAATCATTGTAATCCCAAGTAAGACCATTTAATGCTGTATTTACATCTCCAACAACATCCGCTTGATTTGCAGAAAAAAGTGCATCTTGTAATTGATTAGCCATACCACTAACGGATGTTAATATGCCGTAGTCGCGCAAGTCAATATCATCAATTCGATATGGACCATATGTTGAGGACATGGACTGAGCCAAGAAAGGATCTGCTCCACCAAGAGAAGTTCTAAGACTATCTAGCGCGGTACTATCAAGAATCAAGGTTTGAGTTATTTGCCCAAAGGCATAACAGCTTATCCAGAATACCAAAATGACACATAAAAAACGTTTCATAACATTCTCCTTATTTAACAAGTAAGATTTTTTTCGATATATGCTTTTTATCTGATTTTACCTTTAAGATATAAGTTCCGGTTGCACACATCTTGCCCTTATCATCTTTGCCGTCCCAGGTTGATTCGTATACGCCATTAGTTTTGGATGTAAAATTAAAAGTTTTAACCAACTGCCCTTTAACATTATAGATACGAATTGGGATACTCTTTTCCTTAATCCTGTAATTGGATGTTATCTTTAGGTAAATAAAATCATTCATAGGATTAGGGTAGGCACATAGCGTAAACTCAGGTTTGGGTATTGTCTCATCTTCTGTTGCAGTTCCGTCGGGATGTAGCTTAACAATGGTTAAGCCGAAATCTCCAAAATCATCGTTACCAAAGACATGAACAACGCTGCTATCCGGCAAAACAGTGATACAATCTGTGGGTTGATCTAAATTAAAAGGTGATACCATAGACCAATCCCAACCCAATTGACCCTGCATATCGTAACTAGAAATGTGAACTGCCTCATTGAAAACTTCAATGGAATAATCACCATAAAAGCCGGACAGGTATATTCCCTGGCTATGCCCAACTATTGAATAGTAACTCCCTACGCAGATTGTATCGCTCATCTGGATTGTATAAAGACTGTCCAAACCGGTGCCCGATACCCGATAGATACTGAATTGATTGCGGTAGTTATTATTATATGCCCGGTAGCCGAATACGATTTCATTGGATATTGGAATTTTCGTAATGGGTATATCCTGGCCTCGACAAAGCGGAATATTTGTATCTCTTCTCCAGATGATATTACCATTCCAGTCAGTTTTAACCACACTGGCAAAGCGGTCTGTGAACTGACACGAGGCAACCGGCATGCCATCAGTATCGAGTTCCATATCGTATGCTACAGCAAATCTCAATCCGGGTTGTATCCATAAAGAATCAGCCGGATAGCTACGTGTTGATAATGTATCACCTTGTGTATTCAACCGCATAAAGAAAGAAGATGAATTTATGCCACCTATAGCAAAGATATCTCCATTCGGTAATCTCAGTGCCTTATTTACTCCAGCACTAGGAATTGAAATGGCTTGTAAAAAAGAGGTTTCTTGAGGAGTTATCCAACCTAATCTGAAATAAAATGGTTGATTATTGATGATAAAATTTACTCTTCCATCAGCTTCCTGATCAATCGCAACAATAGAAGGGTCGCCCCAGCCAATAAAGTCTCTGCTCCACCATTGCCATTGACAGTTGCCATTTGCATCCAGTTTGATAGCTCCGCAATCTGCGGCTGTCCCTTGATCAGGATATTCTCCATAATGCGCCAGGCAGTCACCTAAGATAATCACACCCCCATCCGGAGTGGGATAGATCTGTTTGGGTGTGTATTGCGGGTCATACAAATCGGTTAAAGGTAACTGAATCGGTATATTCCGCACATAACGTACTTGCGCTAACACGATAGTTGCTGTCATTAAAAACAAGCAACAGCATAGCAATGTCTTTGTTTTCATAATGCCTTCTTTTATGCCAAACGAGTAGAGGAAACACTCATATTTATCAATAATATGTACGATATTATCTGTCAATATAATAAATGCTTAAATATAGTCTTATTAATCTACTATTTGCTGATTATTTTTACTTGGTATCAGGAAAATCTGGATTGGAATGAATGTTCAAGCTAACCGGGAAATCACTTTATTGGTTTTTTGATATCATTTTTTGATATACATAAAACTTTCTATTCCTACAGGCTCTGTATTCTTTTTATGAAGAACGTTATGCTACCTTCATTATCAGTAATCATTTAAATAATGAGGGATATATCTTTTATGAAAATTGCTATTTACAAAAATCATGCCAAATCTAAAAATAATTTTAATTCAAACCTGCTTTTACTTGACAAAATAGGATAAGTTTTATATCTTAGAATTATGGATAAACATAAGATTCGAGCGGAAAATCTCGTTAAAATATATGGTAAAAGACGTGTCGTAAATGACCTCAGTCTGGAGATATCTCAAGGTGAAGTAGTTGGAATTCTTGGTCCCAATGGGGCAGGAAAAACCACGACTTTCTATATGATATTGGGATTGACAAAACCAAATACGGGAAATGTATATTTTGACGAGACTGAGATTTCCAAAAAGCCTATGTTTAAAAGAGCACGGCTTGGAATTGGATATCTGGCACAGGCACCTTCAATATTTCACAAATTAACTGTCGAGCAAAACATTATGGCAATCCTGGAAACTCTTCCTATGGCTAAGCATGACAGGAAAATCAAGCTTGAAGAGTACCTTGCTGAGCTTAATCTTACTCCCCTTGCCAAGCAAAAAGCTTATACATTGTCAGGTGGAGAAAGACGCAAGCTGGAAATCACCAGGGCTTTGGTAACAAATCCTACTTTCCTTTTTATGGACGAACCTTTTGCCGGAGTTGATCCAATTGCAGTTGCTGATATCCAAGATAATATTGGCAAGCTAAAAGACAAAAATATTGGTATTATGATAACTGACCACAATGTAGTTGAAACTTTGAAAATCGTAAATCGTGCTTATATTATCTATGAAGGAAAGATAATTGTTTCAGGCAAGAGTCGTGAATTAATAAACGATGAAAAAGCCAGAGAATTGTATCTGGGTGAAAGATTTCAGATGAATACTGTATTTGAGTAAAAAATTATGGCTTCTTTGCAACACATTCTATCTTTAAGACAAAAGCAGGAATTGGCTCTCAAGCCAAAAATGCTGCAATCTCTCAAAATGCTGTCCCTCCCTGCCCTGGAACTGGAAGTATATATCAAGCAGGAACTGATAAATAATCCCTTACTGGAATTGAGAGAAGATAAAGAAGATGAGAATCTGGAAGATTACACCCCTGAAAGTTCAAGTGTTGAAAGTGAGACACCCCTTGAATCTACGCAAAGTGATGCAGAATTAGGGCAAAACATAACTGAAGCCAAAGAATTAACTGATACTCTTGACCAATGGAATGATTTTCATCAGGATTACAAATATGGCGGCGGCGGAGATAGTGAAAATGAAAACACAGAACATCTTGTTCGCTTTGAAGAAGATGGCAGATTTAAGTTTCTGGAACAGTTATACCCCTATAATCTGAATGATAATGAGTTTGAGTTTGCTACGGATCTGGTTGAAAACTGTGATGCTTATGGCTTCCTTCCCAAAGATATGAATCTGTACGAATCCGCCAGGGAAAGCGGTCTTTCTCACAAAACTGCAGATAGAATTCATAATCTGATTCTTTCTTTAACACCACAAGGTATTACAGCCAGGAGCATTTCTGAATGCCTGATGGCGCAATTGACTCCCGAACAAAAAGAAAACCGTATTCTTGTGGGTTTGGTAACTGACCAGTTCCAGAATCTTATTCACAGAAGATATCAGAAGATTGCATCACACTTTGGTATTTCTGAAGAAGTAATCATGTCTGCCAGGGAACAGATAAGTCACCTGGATCCCAAGCCCGGACTGAGGATACTTGCTTCAAATAACAATTATATCTTTCCCGATGTAACTATCAAGAAGATTGATGATGAGTTTATTGTTATAATAAATGATATGATTACTCCAAATATCATTATCAGTCCACGTTACAGAAAAATGTTAGGTCATGGTTTAAAAGATAAAGAAACGATGCAGTTTGTGCGGGATAAAATCAATTCTGCCAAGTTTTTAATCAAATCGATATATATGCGGATGCGAACCCTGGAGAGAGTTACACTCTCAATTATTAAACATCAGCACGATTTCTTCTACAATGGCTCAGGAGTTATGGTTCCATTAACTTATGCTGTGATTGCACAGGATTTAAGCGTAAGTGAATCAACAATATCCCGGGTAGTCAAACATAAATATGCCGAAACTCCTTATGGAATATACGGTTTAAAAGATTTCTTCACATCAACGGCAGGAACTGATGATAATTATGAATCTGTTTCACGCCAAAGGGTAAAATCTAATATCCTGAAGTTAATTGAAGCCGAACCCAAAGACAATCCACTCAGCGATCAGGAATTGGTAGAAAAACTTCATCAGGATGGACTTACTATTTCCCGCAGGATAATTGCCAAATACCGTGATGAGATGGGCATCCTCAACAGCCGCTTGCGCAAAGTAACAGGAAAATAACGTCGTAGTTTTATATTAGTCTTTAACAGGAGAAAGATTGAAACATTATCAGGTAGCAGTAATTGGTGGCGGACCGGGTGGATACGAAGCAGCCATCAGATTAAACCAATATGGAATTGATTGTGTATTAATAGAAAAAGAAAGAATTGGCGGTGTGTGCCTGAACTGGGGCTGCATACCAACCAAGGCGCTTGTTAAATCATCTGAATTATGGCACGAAATCTCTGTTGCAGATTCTTTTGGCTTATCCGCTTCTCAGAATATTCTGGATTATACCAAAGTATTTGAGAGAAAGAACGAAGTTGTTGAGAAGCTTGTTTCAGGGGTGGAATTCCTGTTTGAAAAAAGAAAAATACCCGTTCTCAAAGCTACCGTAACATCTCTGACCAAAACTAACGGGACATATATAGTAACAACAGATGCTGAAGATGATATCAGTGCAGAATATGTTATTGTAGCTACAGGTTCTGTTCCCAAAGAACTGCCGGATATCAGAATTAACGAAACAAATATACTTTCTTCAACCGGCATATTAAGATTAGACAAATTACCTTCTTCCCTGGCAGTTATCGGCGGAGGAATAATCGGATGCGAATTTGCTTCCATCTATGCTGCTTTCGGTGTAGAAGTATATATCATCGAATTCCTTCCAACACTGATATCTACAGAAGATGACGAAATTGCCAAACGGTTGGCAGTATTTCTTAAAAAAAGCGGAATAAAAGTAAAAACCGGTGTAAGCGTAGAGAGTTTCAAAGAAGTAAACGGAAACTTAAGCCTGCAACTGTCTGACGGAACCAATCTGGAAGTTGAAAAAGTTCTTCTTAGTGTTGGCAGGAATCCGGTTTTTAATATTAATTGCAAACCTGATTCACCGTCTTTCAGCAAAGGAGCTCTGGCAATTGATAACTTTATGAGAACTTCCCTGCCAAACTTGTATGCCATCGGAGATGTAACGGCAAAACTGCCTTTGGCACACACAGCCAGTAAACAGGGTTTACTTGTTGCAGAGCATATCCGTTCACAGATACAAAACACTGAATTAAATATCCATAAACTTATATATGAAAATATACCCAGATGCATTTTTACTAATCCTGAAGTAGGTTCTTGCGGACTTACTGAAAAACAGGCATCTGAATTATTAGGAGAAATCAAAGTTGGCAAATTTCTCTTTACTGCCAACGGTAAAGCATTAGCAGGAGGTAATACAAACGGATTTGTTAAGATTATTGCCAAAGCAGATGATTTACAGATTGTCGGAATGCATATAATCGGACCTAATGCAGCAGAATTAATTGCTCAGGGAAGCATTCTGATAAATTTAAAAGCTAAGGCAGAAGACGTTGAAAAGGTCGTGTTTGCCCATCCGACATTATCGGAAGCAATCATGGAAGCAATTGAAGACCTGCAAGGTCATTCAATTCATAAAATGTAATCATTAAGGAGGTTTATCATGCAGATTACAATTACAGCCAGACATTTTGAATTAACCAAAGCCATCAGAGACCATGTCGAAACAGCTTGTCTCAAACTCAATAAGTATTTCGACCAGATTATTACAACTCACATAACATTGGCTTGGGAAAATAACCGGAATCTCTGCGAAATGTCCCTGCATGCCTCAAAATTTGGTCTGCAAAGTCAATCTGAAGAAGTCGATATGTATTTAGCTATTGACAATACAATAGATAAAATGGAATCACAAATTAAGAAACTCAAAGAAAGAGTAACCAATCACCAAAAACGTTCGATTAAAGAATTTGATGATTTTTCCAGAGCATCACTTTACCAGACTGCCGGTGCCAACGAGGCAAAAAAACTTATCAAAACCAAAAGAGTAATTCCTGAAACTCTTACAATTCAGGAAGCCATTGAGAAACTAAGCACCAGTGAAGATGGCTATTATATATTTAAAAATGTCGAAACAGATGGAATAAACGTCTTGGTAAGAAAAGATGAAACTCACTTCAAATTATTTGAACCTTAATTTAATCAGGGGGGAGTTATCTCCCCCCAATTTTCCCTGAGAGATTGAATAATGAAAGAGATTACTGTTAGAGACTTTTTTGACGCAAAAAAGAAAGACCTGGCTCTTTCTTTGGTAACAGAACCCGAAACTTTGGGTAATAAAATCACATCTCCTCATATTAACCGTCCGGGATTAGCTTTGGCAGGCTATACAGAAGTATTCGCTGCCGACAGAGTCCAAATCTTTGGTGAAACTGAAATCAGGTATTTACAAACTCTTGATGAGGATAGTATTTTCCCCAGAATGAAAGAAGTTCTGACGAACGAAATTCCTTGCATAATTGTATCAAAAGGGTTAACTCTGCCATCAACAGTTGAATATCTTGCTAATGATATGAACGTGGCAATTCTTTCCAGCCGGTTGTCCACAATACATTTAATGCAGCTTCTGACAAAATACCTCCAGGACTTTTTTGCTTTGGAAAAGACCATTCATGCAACTTTGGTAGATGTATTTGGACTGGGAGTAATTCTGACAGGAAAAAGCGGGATTGGAAAAAGTGAATGTGCTCTTGACCTGATTCACAGAGGTCATAGCTTAATCGGTGACGATATGATAAACATACGTTTAATAAATGAACGCTTAATGGGAAGACCGGGACGTGAATTCGGCTATTTTATGGAGATACGCGGTGTTGGTTTGATCAATGTTGAAAAAATGTTTGGTATTGAACGGGTGAGACACCAGAAAACCATAGATATCCAGATTGAATTGATGCCCTGGCAGGAAAATATGGATTATGAAAGAATAGGTTTATCTGAGAATTTCGTTGAGCATTTGGGAGTAAAAGTACCTATTATCTATCTTCCGGTATCTCCCGGTAAAAACGTCTCTGTTATTGTTGAAGTTGCTGCAATGAACCTCATACTCAAGAATGAAGGGTATGATGCAGCAGAGGATTGGAATAAAAAAGTACATGATGAAATCAAGCGTAAGACAAAGCTTAAAAACATAGAAGTGTCGGCAGTAGAGGATGATAAAGAAAGAGATTACAGTTAAAGTAAAACTTGGTTTGCATGCCAGACCCTCTGCTCTTTTAGTTAAGGCTGCAACGAAATACCGTTCCGATTTCTTTATTGAAAAGGATGGCATGAAAGTTAACGGCAAGAGTATTATGGGTGTTATGATGCTTGCCGCAGAATACAATTCCAAGCTAACTTTAATTGCTGATGGTGTGGATGAAGCATATATGCTGGAAGAATTAAACGCAATGTTTGACAATCATTTTGATGAGGAATAATGCCTGTTTATAAAGGAACTGCAATATCAGGTTCCGTTTTCGTCGGTAAAGTTAAAATCTATAAGCAATGGCAGCTTCCCTCTTTCCCAAAAACAATTAATAAATCACAGATTAAAGCTGAATTAAAAAAACTAAAATCTGGAATAAGCCAATTAGAAAACAATATAAGGTCTGTCTTGCAGGATGCTGATATTTCTCAACTTGATAAGGATATTCTTAATACTCATTTAATGATTGTCACTGATATCGAAATCACCCAAATATTAGAAAATGCCGTGGTTAGCAACCTGGCATCTGCTCCCTATGCAGTCTCTTCTTCTTTTGAAACAATAATCAAAAACTTTGAGCAAATGGAAAACAACTACATTGCCCAGAGAGCTGACGATTATAAAGATATTGCACATCAGCTTCTGAGTATTATCCTGAATGTAAAAGAACGTACAAATCTTAAGTTTAAGCAGGATGACATTGTATTTTTGCATGAGATTACTCCCAGCCTGGTGTCCAACCTCGCTAAAGCCGGCGTAAAAGCATATTGTACTGAACATGGCAGCCACACATCACATAGTTCTATTTTATCCAGGGCTATGGGTTTTACAGCTATTGTAGTCAGTGAAGAGATCATTTACAAGCTTAAAGACGGAGATCAGGCAGTCCTTGATGCTGAAGGTAATAAAGTCATAATCAAACCAAATCCAACACAAATCAACATCTATGCTCAAAAATTACATGCTCTTAAAGAGAAAGAAGATTTTCTGAAATCTCAGTCAGATTTACCGGCAATCACAAAAACCAAGGTCAAAATCAATATTAAAGCAAACATAGAGTATCCCGGTGAAGTAGCAAATGTTCTGGATAACAACTGCGATGGCATTGGTCTTTTCCGTACTGAATTTATCTATCTGAACCGGGTTGCATTACCTGATGAAGAAGAGCAAACTAATGTGTACTCCAATTTAATCAAAAAATTAAACAATCTGCCTGTCATTATCCGGACCTTTGATTTAGGTGGAGACAAACTATCCTATATGCAGCAATTTGTTCGTGAAGAGAATCCTTTTCTGGGTTGCAGAGGTATCAGGTTTTCTTTACAGCAGACTTCTCTTTTTAAAACTCAGGTCAAGGCAATATTAAGGGCATCTGTATACGGGAAAGTCAGTATTATGTTCCCGATGATTATCAGCATGGACGACTTTGTAATTGCCAAAGAGCTTGTTTCAGAATGCAAGGCAGAACTGAACAGAAGCGGTATAAAATTTAACAAAAACGTTCCTATAGGAGCGATGATAGAAACTCCTTCTGCAGCATTAAGTTCAGACCATTTGGCAAATGTCTGTGATTTCTTCAGCCTGGGAACCAACGATTTAGTGCAGTATACCCTGGCGGTAGACCGCAATAATGATAAGGTAGCTCCTTACTATATTCAACACCATCCGGCTGTTTTGATGCTAATAAAACAAACGGTACTTTCAGCGAAGAAAGCTGGAATCCCTGTGTCTATCTGTGGAGAAATGGCTTCCGAGCTGATGTATGTGCCATTGCTGGTTGGACTTGGCATTAATGAATTCAGCATTAATCCCGCTAAAGCTTCTGCTGTTAAAGCAGTAATCCGCAATTGTGACAAAAAACTATTTGAGATTATATCCGGTTTTGATTTTAATACAAGTATTGCCGACATCGAAAATCTGCTTAAACACACTTTAAAACCATATTATACCATACAATCATAACAACTTAATTGGAAGGTGAGAATGGAACTCCGTTTTGACTATCAGAATTTGCTTTATTCTAATTATATCCGTTGCGGAATTACAAAAGAATCCATCAGCGAACTGCAAAACAAGTGTACGGAAGCACATCAGGATGTTCTTTCTGACAGAAAAGCAAACGTTCTGGGTTTTTTTGAACTTCCACAACAGGATGTCTCCCCCATACTTGATTATCTGAAATCTATTGAACAGAAATATGATACTATGGTTGTATTGGGTATTGGCGGTTCTGCACTTGGCAACAGGGCAGTTTATTCAGCACTAAAAACCGAACTGGAACTTAAGAAGAAACTGCTTGTATGCGATAACGTTGATCCCACAATGCTGAATGATATTCTGGAGCAGATAGATTGGGATAAAACGATTTTTAACCTTATCTCAAAGAGTGGCACAACCAGCGAAACCATGGCTGTTTACATGATTATTGCCGATATCCTGAGAAAGAAATTCCCAAATGATTACAAGCAAAGAATGATTATCACTACCGACAAAAACAAAGGCTTTTTGAGAGATATTATCAACAAAGAAAACTACCCCTCCTTTGTTGTGCCTGATAATGTGGGTGGACGTTTTTCTGTCCTGACTGATGTGGGATTGGTTTCTTCAGCTTTCACGGGTATTAACATTAAAGCTTTACTTTCCGGTGCTGAAGCCATGATATTAAGGTTTGAACAGACAGACATTTGGAAGAATCCTGCCTATCTTAATGGTCTTTTGCATTATCAATACATGCGTCAGGGAAAGAACATATCTGTCATGATGCCTTATGCCAATCCTCTTTATGATACTGCTGACTGGTACAGACAGCTTTGGGCAGAAAGCCTGGGTAAAAAATATAACAGACAAGGAAAAGAAGTTTATGTCGGGCAGACTCCCGTTAAAGCACTGGGAACGACTGACCAGCATTCCCAGGTTCAGCTCTATACAGAAGGTCCGAATGATAAAATTTTCACTTTTTTAACAGTTGATAAGTTCAAACACGATTACATTATTCCGGATATCCATCCTGACCGTGATGAAGTTAACTTTCTTGCCAATAAACCTTTAAGCAGGCTTTTGAATACTGAACGGCTGGCTACGGAAATTGCTTTAACACGTGCAGGCAGACCCAATGCCAACATTGTTTTCCCAGAGTTGAATGAATTTACGCTCGGACAGTTTATTATGATGTATCAGGTGCAGACAGTCTTTACCGGTAAGCTGCTGAATATAGATCCGCTTGACCAACCCGGGGTGGAAGCAGGTAAGATATCCACTTATGCCATGATGGGCAAGGCAGGTTTTGATAAAGAACTGGCTTTCATAGACAAATACCTTGAAGAAAGAAATCAGTTGACAAAAAAACCCCTCACAGATTGAAAGACTAAACGTTGTTGATGGCTTTCGCAATGCTTTGTAAAGGCTATTTAACAACATTAAGTTTCTGCTCTTTCTGGAGGACTAGTCCTAATTGGTAAGGCAGCGGTCTTGAAAACCGCCGGGTTCTGCCCATGGGGGTTCGAGTCCCTCGTCCTCCGCCAGTTTATTTTAATAGTGTGTATACTAATAAATAAAACCTCGTGGAGAGGTGGCCGAGTTGGCTGAAGGCGTGCGCCTGCTAAGCGTATGTAGGTCAAAAGCCTACCGAGGGTTCGAATCCCTCCCTCTCCGCCACTGGTTTGGACAAAATATTAGGGCTGTCGCCAAGCGGTAAGGCACCGGGTTTTGGTCCCGACATCCGGGGGTTCGAATCCTCCCAGCCCTGCCATACAAAGTTTTACCTACTGGGATGTCGTCTAACGGTAGGACAGCGGACTCTGGCTCCGTACGTAGGGGTTCAAATCCTCTCATCCCAGCCATATATAAAAGGACAAGCAGCGATTGCTTGCCCTTTTTTTTTAAAACATTCAAATATATAATCTACAATTAAGTTAAAATACGCTTCCCATCCCTAAAGACTTTTGTTATTGCTACCAAAATAATAAGGATTTCTAAACGACCCAGTAGCATTCCAACAGTCTGAGTCCAAATAATTGTTAATGGCAACTTTACAGAAGTTAATCCATAAGTAAGTCCACTGTTTGACAAAGTGCTGGCAAACTCAAAGGCAGCATCTTTGATACTATATCCAAAAGCAGAAATAATGCAAACTCCCAAAATATAAATTCCGAAAAAAGCAGATAAAAAGAGAAATAAAGATTGTATTATACTATAAGATATAAACAATTTTTTGTCTCCCCACCAATATGAAAGTCTCACAATCCTGCCTTTGGGACTGGTCATTTCTTTGAGTATCTGTTTAAAACTTTTAAAGATAAAATACAATCTATATTGCTTAATGCCTCCTGCAGTGGAATTGGTTCCACCACCAATCAACATCAATATCGTAATCATGAGCAAACCGAATTGAGGCCAGACGTTATAGTTGCTGATAGACAATCCAGTAGTTGTCAAAGCAGATACTGTTTCATACAAAGCAATTCTAAAAGCATGAGGAATAAAACCATAGAGTTTTACTGTTACCAATAAAGCAATAATAGTAGTAAAAACCGGGATTAGCACAATTTGAACTTTAACTTCACCATTTCTCAGAAAAGTCTTTAATTTTCCCCCAAATAATATATAAGCATTAAGAAAATTAAGATTACCCAAAATCATCATTACCAGTGTTATAGCTTCTATTGGCTTGGAGTTATACCAGCCAATGCTCTCTACATGGGTGGAAAAACCTCCCGTTGATAAAGCTGCAAACGCATGATTAACAGCATCAAACCAAGTCATACCGGCTATTTTTAAAGCTCCAATTCCAACAAATGCATAAGTTGAATAAATAAGCATTACCAATCTGGCGGAATGACGTATCTGAGGTACTAATAAGTCAGCTTTGCCTTCAACCTGGGATAATCCTGCTCCCGTGAAGCCATTTGACAGACTGATCAAGAAAATTGCTATGCCTGCACCTCCGGCATATTGCATTATACTCCGCCACAAAAAAAGCATTTTTGTTGTTATAGTATAGTCGATTAATGTCAAACCTGTGGTAGTATAACCACTCATAGCCTCAAAATATGCATGTGAGAAGTTTAAGCGCTTTAACATGATAAACGGTACTGCAGATAAAGCACACATAACTATCCATGTCAATGAAACGGAAACAGCTGCTTCCTCATAAGACATAGCATTATCACCATGCTTACCCATTAACTTGCCAAAGATTATATATAAAAGCACAGCACCTAAAGCCGGAAAAATAAAGGCACCAATATCTGATTGTTCTGATTGATTAAATAGAAGATATATCAATGGAGTTAGTAAGAGACCGCCCATAACCAGCATCATAGAACCAAAGTAGTAGAGAATTTTCCTATAGCTGTCTATCATCAGTTTAAAGCGAAAAGGCATCAATCAACCTCTATACAGATGTTCCTGTAATCATTCTTACTACATTTGCATGGTTTTCAGGAATACTCAGCACAATAATCTTATCCCCGGCTTGGAGTATCGTGTCTCCGTTTGGAACAATTACATTTTCATCTCTGAGAATGCTCACCAATAAAGATTGATCAGGTCTGCTCAGATTTTTGATTGGAATGTTGAGAACTGGACTTGTATCACTAAGTTTGAACTCAGTGAGTAATATCTTTCCTTCTTCAGTGGGAAAAACTGAAATGATTTCGTCCATCTGAACACTTTGCTCAATCATCTGGGAAATAATCTCTGTCGTGGAAAAAGCCTTACAGCCCAATAGATTAAATATTTCTGTGTTTTCCGGGTCATTAACCAAAGCAAGTGTTTTGGATATACCAAATTCCATTTTAGCCTGCTGGGATATGGTTAAATTATCTTCGTCCCGGGTAGTAACAGCAATTATCAAATCACAATAGTAAGCATCTGCATCCCTTAAGGTTTCTGGCCTGCTGGCATCTCCGGTTATAATAGTAGCGTTAGTTCTCCTTGACATATCTTCTGCTTCTATAGGATCAGATGTAATAACAGTCACACGGTAACCTTTAGACAAGAAACTTTTAGCCAAAAAATAGGGTAACCTGCCTTCTCCTGCAATTATTATATGCATAGATATCTCATCCTTCCGTTCGCTTTATTAATTCATCTGCAGCTATTATAATGGGACAGATTGTATTGATATTGAGGTTTTTATAAACAATATCGCGTTGAGGGTCATTTACTCGAGCTATAACAAATGGTACTTTATAAATATCCTTGGCGATTTGAGCTAACATCAGATTGGTATTGTCATTATTAGTTAAAGCATAGAACATATCAGCCTTATTTATTTTAGCATTTTGTAAGACAGAACTTTCAGCGGCATCACCCCCGATTGTAAAGCCACTAAAGTCACTGCTAAGACCTTCAAATGCTCCTGTGTCCTTGTCAATTATTACAATACTATGTCCCAGCCGGCTTAAACGGTTGACCAAAATTGTACCAAGTCTTCCGCAACCTACAATAATAATATATTTATGGCTCATAATTCACTTTCTTAATATTGTTGACATCATATCCAATAAATCGGCAGAATTGGCTTCCATTGAAGTTATTCTTTTTAGGTTTTCCAGAGCAGGTTGATAGTCAGCATCAAACCTGATAGCCATCTGATACGCTTGTGAAGCTGCAACGATATCCCCAAGAACCTCATTAATTGCCCCTAATAGATTATAAGCTTCTGCTGATTCAGGTTTTTGTGTTAAAGCTTTCTTTATAGCATCATGTGCTTTATGAAACTCTCTTTGCTTAATATACAATTTTGCTAATTCAATAAACTCATGATACTCAATAACACTTTGTTCTGAAAGATGCTGGCGGGATATAATCTTATCAACTATATTCCTTAATGTAGCAGGTTCCAGAGGTTTTGACACAAAATCAACTGCTCCATATTTCATTGCCTGAACTGCATTTTCTACAGAACCATAAGCTGTTATCATTATTACATTTACAGAAATCTGATTTTCATATATCTGTTTAAGGATTTTCATTCCGTCGATGCCTGGCAATCTTATATCTAAAAAAGCTATATCCCATTTTTCTTCATTTAATCTTTTTAATCCTTCATTACCATCATTACATTGTTGTATAAAATAGCCGTTTTTAGCGAAAGAAGCTGCTATTGTTTTAGTTATGTTTATTTCGTCGTCGATTATCAGCATTTTTATTTGTGACATGTCTTACCTCCTCAAAGAGTATATTTTAAGCTACATGTAATGTAAAGAAGAATGTACTTCCTTTCCCGGGTTCAGATTCAACCCATATTGTTCCGCCATGAGCTCTGACAATTTCTTTACTAATAGAAAGACCCAGACCTGTTCCACCTGTATTTAAGGGTGACGCTACCTGAAAGAACTTATCAAAAACTTTATTTTGGAATTCATATGGTATGCCGATTCCGTTGTCTGTAACACTGATTTGAGCAAATTCACCTGCCTTAATCGCTTTAATCAGGATTTCACCATTTTTGGGTGTAAACCTTAGGGCGTTACTTAGCAAGTTTGTGAGTATCCAGGCTATTTTGCTGTAATCTCCATCCACCTGCAGATTTTGTTCTATTTCTGAAGTTATAGTAATTTCTTTGTCCTTAGCCACTGCTTTGAAACCATGCAGTGTTTTGGTGATTATACTTTCAACTGAAATGTTTTCAAAATTCAAATCTATCTTTCCAGCCTCAATCTTTGATATATCCAAAAGATCGCTAATCAGAGATTTAAGCCTTTGTGTGTCTTCAACTGCAATTTGTAATAGTTCTTTTTCAGCATCGTCAAGTTTTTCCTCTGCTGTTTCTTTTAATAAAGATATGCTCATATTTATGCTTGTCAGCGGTGTTTTAAGCTCATGAGAAGCTATCATCAGAAATTCGCTTTTGAGTTTATCTATGTTCTTAAGCTGTGTTATGTCCTGTAACAGAATCATTACACCAATAAGCTCACCCGATTGTAAAAAGACAGGAGTCAGATAAAATTGCAGATATTGTTTAGTGCTTGCCATTTCATTAATCAGGATGTTTTGTCCTTCAGTGAATACGGGAGAATTACCTTTTTCTGCTGCTGTTTTGATAAAATCAAACAATACTTCATGCCTGACAATTTCTAATATATGTTTTCCTATGCATGTTTTGGGGTCAGTATTAAAAAATCTGGCTCCGGATAAATTAACAATTGCTATATGATAATCTGTATCCAATAGAAAGAGACCATCATCCATATTCTGAAGAATAGCTTCATTTATTTGCTTCTCTTTCAAAATACTGCGGATATTCATTTCGTGATATTCACTCAGCTTTTTAGCCATGTGGTTAAATTCACTACTCACTACACCAAGTTCATCAGTAGCCTGGTAATCAATTCTAACTGTGTAATCTCCACCTGCTATCTTTTCCAAAGCCCTCATCATATTTTTTAATGGTCTTACTATTATGGAAGATAAAGAAAGACTGAAAACAATTGCCAGTATAATGCCCAGTATACCAATCAGGATAAGTGAAAAAGTTGCTTTTCTGGCTATAAGTTTAGCTGTATTACTTGAATTGAACATTGTGCTTTGATTTACCTGCATGATTTGCGTACAATATTGTCTGACTTTGTTCAAATTCGGTCTTATCTTTAGGTGTAACAAATCATCCTTTTCAGGCGCAGTCAAATTATTCTGTTGTAACAAGGATTGTACATTCATCAGATAAAGCCTGTATGATTGTTCCAGATTCTTTGCTGCTAATGCTTCACCTTTCTCAGTAAAATTTCCCTTTTCGATTAGCAGCCATTCTTCAAAACGCAGTTGTTCATCCAGCATTTTTTCCAGATTAGCAACTCTATTAGCCAGTGAATAATCATATAAAAGCCTGTAGTGTTGTTCAATTGAATCAAGCATATGGTTCATGGCTTCTATACTAAGATAGTTTTGTTTTAAAATTGCATCACTTGCTTTTCCCAATTTTAGCAGACTTGTTAGCGAAACAGAAAATATAATTAGCAGAATAAGCAGAACCAGACCAAATCCCAGCAGGATTTTGCCTCTTAAATTGAATCTGATAAAAGATTTCATGAAGTTATAACTTTTTGTACTATCTGCCTTAAATCAGAAGGTGCAAATGGTTTTTCCAAAAAATCAGCAGCTCCTTCTTTCATCGCCTCTACTGCTGTTTGGATTGACCCATGAGCACTTATTACAATTACTTTCATGTCAGGATAAAGCTTCCTGGTAGTTTTCAAAATCTCCATCCCATCAATTCCTGGCAGCTTTAAGTCTAATAAAAGCAAGTTAAATGATTCCCCGGTCAATTTTCTCAATGCTTCTTCGCCATTGATTGCATCATCGATTGCATAGTCACCTGTTTCCAGGCAACGCCTAACCGTTAAACGGATATTTTTCTCATCATCCAGAACTAATATTTTGTACATGATTCCTCAATTTAGTCCAGTCAATGTAGTCTTATTGCTTTGTCAAGATATTTGCATAACATTGAAGTGGTAGATAAATATGATTATTGATCATTTGGAGCTTACCATAATAGAATAACAGATGGATGAATAAAGAATGTTACTGCATGTAGGAGCTGATAGTAAGCTTTAATATAGACTGCAGCATTAGATTACTCTTTCATTTCCTTAAAACAAACCGGGTACTTCCCGGGTAGTTCCCGGGTAATTCCCGGGTGAAACCCGGGAACTACCTGAGAATAACCTGAGTACAGCCCATGTCTTTAATAAGAGAGATTTAAGAAAGAAAGATGACTTTAGTCAATGCTCGTTAGTAAATAAGTGGCGCCTTTATGTTAAAGGGGTTTTGAAAAATTGAGTAAGATAAATTGAGGAAAGCACCCTTTTGCAAAAAGGGGCTACTCACTATTCTCTCTGTGTCTCTGGGGAAATAAACGGACAGGCACAAGACCTGTCCCTACGTGCATAAAATCAGCATGGATCCCTGCCTGCGCAGGTACGACGGGAAAGCGTTGTTTTTATCTCATTGTAATAAAAATATGGATGATACGAAACATAATAAGTTATTTGTTACTTTCTTCCTATGCAGTAATATGTGAATCCCAGTTGTTTCAGATGTTCGGGATCATATTGGTTTCTTCCGTCAAAGATTACAGGAGTTTTAAGCAGGGATTTGATTTTATCAAAGTCCGGATGGCGGAACTGATGCCACTCGGTAATCAATAACATTGCATCTGCCTGCTTAAGTGAATCGTATTGATTTGATGAATAACTAAGTCCTTCCATTTCTCCGAAACGGTGTTTTGCTTCGTTCATGGCAACCGGGTCAAAAGCGATTATCTTAGCTCCTGCTTTGATTAAACCGTTGATTATTACTATAGACGGGGCTTCACGCATATCATCTGTCTGGGGTTTAAAAGCCAGTCCCCAGACTGCAAAGGTTTTACCCTTTAAATCTTCTCCAAAATGTACTTTAACTTTATCAATCAATACATGTTTCTGGGCTTCATTTCTGTCTTCTACTGCAGACATAACCCTGGGCTGGATTCCGGCTTGCTTAGCCATGTGAATAAGAGCTTTTACATCTTTGGGAAAGCAGCTTCCGCCATAGCCAACTCCGGGATATATGAATTTATAGCCGATTCTGCTGTCTGAACCTATGCCATTGCGCACTTCTTCCACATCTGCGCCAAGCTCTTCACAGATAATTGCTACTTCGTTCATAAAAGAGATTTTGGTAGCAAGCATAGCATTGGCAGCGTATTTTGTCATTTCTGCAGAACGGACAGACATCACAAGAACCCTGTCTCTGTTCATGTTAAACGGAGCATACAATTCCCGCATTACTTCACCTACGCTGTCATGTTCAACCCCTACTACAACTCTGTCAGGTTTCATAAAATCATCAATGGCAGCGCCTTCCTTGAGGAATTCAGGATTAGAAACTACATCAAACGTAAGACTGCTTTTTCTTGTATGCAGGATTTCCTGCATTGCCTTACGGACTAAATCAGCAGTACCGACAGGAACAGTGGATTTATCCACTACAATTTTATATTCATTCATGTGCGTGGCTATGTCTTTGGCAACAGCCAGCACATATTTGAGGTCAGCACTTCCATCCTCATCAGGAGGTGTTCCCACTGCAATAAAGAGTATCTGTGATTGTTCAACTGCATTTTTTATATCAGTGGTAAATGTAAGTCTGCCTTCTGTTGAATTGCGCTTAACCATGTCTTCAAGACCCGGTTCGTAAATTGGTATATGACCATCTAAAAGCATTTGAACTTTCTTTTTATTATTGTCTACGCAGATTACATCATTCCCCATCTCTGCAAAACATGTGCCTGTTACCAAACCTACGTAACCTGAACCAACAACTGCAAGCTTCATATTAACCTCTATTTTTTAGTTCTGAAATATTCTATTGTCTCTGCTATACCTTTTTCAAGAGTATATTGCGGCTGCCAATGTAAAACAGTATTTGCCTTCTTACAATTTAGCAAACTACGATGCAAATCACCTGCCCTGGCGGGTGCAATCTTTGGTTTAATGTCAGATTGCAGCTGGCTTGCTATTTCTCTGTAGAGAGCTCCTGTGGTTGTTTCTATGCCTGTTCCTATATTAAACGCTTCTCCGCTTCCTGTGTCAAGGACTTTTACGTTCGCGGCAACAACATCCTGAATATATATATAATCTCTAATCATTCCTTCCGGTTCATTTGGATAAGCATAAAAAAAAGGTTGTTGTTTTGCCAGCAGCTTCTCAATAAATATGGATACAACTCCGGCTTCTCCATGTGAAATCTGCCGTGGACCATACACATTGGCATAACGCAAAACAGTATAGTCCAATCCAAACTGGTGTTTGAAATAATACAGGTAATCTTCTGAGACTTTCTTGTTTATAGCATAAGGCGATAAAGGTTTAAGAGGACAATTCTCAGAAGAAGGATACTCTTCTGCTTCTCCGTAGATAGCTCCACCTGAAGAGCTAAAAATTACTTTCTTAACATTGTGCTTAACACAATTATTCAGGACATTGATTAGTCCCTTAACATTGACTTCTGCATCCAACAAAGGTTCTTTTACCGATAGAGGCACACTGATTTGTGCTGCATGATGATTAACAATATCCGGTTTTTCTGAAGCAAAAATCTTATCCAATTCGATTGAACAAATATCAAGATTGTAGAAAGTAGCCATTGGATTAACATTAGACATGTATCCGGAGGACAGATTATCGACGATAATAACTTCATGCCCGATTTTTAAATATGCATCAGCAATACTTGAAGCAATAAAACCGGCTGCACCTGTAATCAGTATTTTCACATTTATCCTTTGCTGTTACCTGATTTCACTTTTTTATTACCTGTAGCGATATTCATTTATGACCTTAACATCCGCAGGATTTGCTTTCATAGTAATTGCCTGGCGTAAGATATGCACCTGCAAAGTTACTTCATCGAGTTTGGTCTGACTCGTTACAATACCTCTGGTACCTTTCATCGGACCATCAATAAGCTCTACCTGCCAACCCTTTTCCAGCCAAAGTCCCTTTGCCAAATCAGCTTTACCTTTTCTTCCTAAAAATACGTTTTGTAAATCACTGAGGAGTTCTTCTTCACTTGGAACTTTTAGAAAGTTTACAACTTTTCCGGTAATCAGGATGTTGTTTTTATCAGAAGGATTGAATCTGGCAAAAACATAACCGGGAAACATTGGTTTTGTAAATGCAACTTTTCTGTATTTATACACCCTGATGCTATCCAGCATCGGCAGATAATAATATATTGACGAACGTTTGAGATATTCGGCAAGTTTCTTTTCACATTGAGGTTTGGTATGTATTACCTGCCATTTTTGTGAGTCATTATCAGATGTCAATTCTCCAAATAACTCATCAACAGTAACCGGTTTATGTGTTGCCAAACTATCTCCGGCAATATTTATAATACTTCTATGTTTGCTGCCCTGATATGTTTGCAGGCATTACGGGTATCGAGAATTGCAACACCACTTTGCGCTAATGCACTATAATCAACGTTAGAATGATCAGTAATAATGATAACAAGGTCATACTTTTTAGGGTCCCCAAGAGGAACCGTTTTGTATTTTTTGTCGTTCTTTTCATTGTGAAATTCTTCTACATATGGATCATGCAAATCAAACTCAGCATTATACTTCTCCAGCTCTATAATAACACCCTCGCAAGGAGACTCGCGCATATCCCTGATATCTTTTTTATAAGCGGCACCAATTAAAAGAAGCTTTGCTTTAGATATGGAGATACCCTTTTTGTTTAATATTTTATTTGCTCTTATCACAACATATTCAGGCATAGCAATGTTTATTTCCCCTGCAAGTTCAATCAGACGGGTATGAAAATCAAATTCACGCGCTTTCCAGGTTAAATAGAATGGGTCAATAGGAATACAGTGTCCGCCCACACCAGGTCCGGGATAAAATGCCATAAAACCGTAAGGTTTTGTCTTCGCAGCATCAATTACTTCCCAAATACTTACTCCCATTCTTTCACAGAGAACAGTCATTTCATTAGCCAGAGCTATATTAATATTACGGAAAGTGTTTTCATATATTTTTTCCATTTCAGCAACTTCAGGGGAGGATACACAATGTACAGGTGCATCAAGTATACTTTCATAGAAAACCTTGGCAGCTTCATTGCAGGCAGGTGATATACCTCCTACTACTTTGGGTGTATTATTGGTTTTATATTGCTCATTGCCGGGATCCACACGTTCAGGTGAGAAAGCTACATAAACATCTTTACCTACAACTAAGTTTTGCTTTTTTAATTCAGGAACTATAATCTCTCTTGTGGTGCCCGGATATGTAGTGCTTTCCAGAACTACAAGCGTTTCATTTTGAAGATAGGGTGTCATTGCCAGAGTTACTTTATCAATATAAGTAGTGTTTGGCTGATGATATTTATCAAGTGGAGTCGGCACAGCTATCATTACAACATTCACTTCCTTGATTCTGCTGTAGTCTGCAGTTGCAGATAGTAATCCATCCTTAACAACTTTTGCTAACTCAGCATCATCAACATCACCTATGTAATTCTGTCCGGCATTTACATGTTCAATAGCATAATCACTTACTTCAAAACCCAGGACTTTATACCCTTTTCTGGCTACTGTTACCGCCATAGGCAGTCCAACATAACCTAAGCCAACTACTCCGATTACAGCAGTTTTATCTTGCAATTTTGCAATCAGGCTCATTTAACCTCCACTTTATAAATGTTAATATCTGTAATTTTCAGGTTTATATGGTCCCTCGACCGGGATAGTACTATACTCTGATTGGTGTTTTGTTAACTTTGTAAGTTTAACACCAAGTTTTCCAAGGTGCAGTCGTGCAACTTCTTCATCAAGATATTTTGGCAAGATAAATACTTTGTTTTCATGCTTATTATTCCATAGTTGAAGCTGCGCTAAAACCTGGTTTGTAAACGAACAACTCATTACAAAGGATGGATGTCCGGTAGCATTTCCAAGATTAACAAGTCTGCCTTCAGACAATAAGATAATTGAATGTCCGTCAGCAAAGAATATCTGGTCGACCTGAGGTTTGACATTCATCTTTCTGATTCCGGGCAAAGCATATAGAGCATCAACCTGGATTTCATTATCAA
Organism: Cloacimonetes bacterium UBA6097; assembly: GCA_002435865.1. GTDB lineage: Bacteria > Cloacimonadota > Cloacimonadia > Cloacimonadales > Cloacimonadaceae > UBA5614. Next base: position 180,209 of record DIWV01000010.1, read on the forward strand.
AGTGACCAATGTTACATACTATAGTCTGGTCTTTCATCTTTTGCATATGCTCAACGGTGATAACATCACAGTTTCCTGTAGCTGTTACAAATACATCAGCTTCTTCTAATGCATTTTCTACGGTGGAAACTTCAAAACCTTCCATGGAAGCCTGCAATGCACATATCGGATCAATTTCAGTAACAATAACCCTGGCACCAAATCCACGCATGGATTGAGCACAACCTTTACCGACATCTCCATAACCGCAAACAACTACAACCTTACCGGCTACCATCGTATCAGTCCCACGTTTGATACCATCCGCAAGGGATTCCCTGCAGCCATAAAGATTATCAAACTTGGATTTTGTAACAGAGTCGTTAACATTAATAGCAGGAAAAAGCAGAGTGCCTGCTTCCATCATCTGGTATAAACGATGTACACCTGTTGTGGTTTCCTCGCTCACACCTTTGATTTTAGCAGCCATCTTATGCCATTTCTGAGCATCTTTCTGAAGCTCTGTAATCAAAAGTTTATGTACAATTGCAAGTTCTTTATTAGCGGTTGTTACTTGAGGTAATATACCTGTATTCTGATATTCTTCTTCAAGGCGATAACCTTCATGAACAAGAAGAGTTGCATCTCCCCCATCATCAACAATAAGGTCCGGTCCGTCACTATTTTCCCAGCTTAACGCCTGCAAAGTACACCACCAGTATTCTTCCAGAGTTTCACCTTTCCAGGCAAAAACAGGCACACCTGATGCTGCAATTGCTGCTGCTGCATGGTCTTGTGTGGAATAGATGTTACAGCTTGCCCAGCGTACTTTAGCGCCGAGTTCAACTAAGGTTTCAATCAAAACTGCGGTTTGGATTGTCATATGCAGAGAACCTGTAATGTGTGCTCCTGCAAAAGGTTTATCCTTGCTGTATTTAGCTCTTAGTGCTAATAACCCCGGCATTTCTTTTTCAGAAATAGTTATTTCTTTACGGCCGTAATCAGCTAAGCTTATATCCGCAACTTTGTAATCCATAAATACCTCTTGTAATAGATAGTTCTGCTATCAGCAGATTTTTATTTACTAAAATCTTCTGTTTCGGTCTCTGCTTCCACGGTCATCTCTGCCACGGCTGCGGTTAAAACCACCTCTGTCATCATCACGATGTTCTCTGGGTGGGGGATTCTGTCCTTTTTCTATTGCTTCTTCACTGGGTTGGGGATTTCCTTCCAGCCCTTTCATACTGAGAGCAATTTTTCCTCTTTCATTTCCGATAACTCTTACTTTTACTACATCCCCAAGCTTCAGCATATCTCCGGGTTGGTTAATCCTGGCAGTATGCAGTTGTGAAACATGCACCATACCTTCTTTAGCTCCCAGGAACTTTACAAAAGCACCAAAAGATTCCATCCGGGTTACAACTCCATCATAAACATGATTCATTTCGGGTTCAATGACTACGCTTAAAATCATGTTCTTGGCTTTGTCAATTGAATCCTTATCCGGAGAAAGAATACGGACTGTACCGTCGTCTTCTATATTGATTTCAACTTTGCAGACTTCAATAACGTTCTTGATATTTTTACCTGATGGTCCTATTACCTCTCCAATCTTATCGGTAGGTATTTTGAAGCTTTCAATACGTGGTGCGGTTGGAGCTAAATCTTCTCTTGGTGCACCAATGGTTTTTTCCATCTCACCAATTATGTGCAGTCTGGCGACTTTAGCTTTTTCCAAAGCAATGGTCATGATTTCTTTGGTAATACCTTCAATCTTGATATCCATCTGCATGGCAGTAATACCATCTTTTGTACCGGCAACCTTAAAATCCATATCGCCTAAGTGGTCTTCAAGTCCCATGATATCTGTAAGAACAACATATTCACTGCCTTCCATAATGAGTCCGTTGGCTATTCCGGCAACCGGAGCTTTAATTGGTACACCCGCTGCCATCATAGACAGTGTACCGCTGCAAATAGTTGCCATTGAGGATGAACCGTTTGATTCAAGGATATCAGATACTATCCTGATTGTATACGGGAAAACTTCCTGATCCGGAATTACTACTTTTAATGCTCTTTCTGCAAGGTTTCCGTGACCCAGTTCCCTGCGTCCGGGAGCACCCATCCTGCCAACTTCACCTACACTGAACGGAGGGAAATTGTAATGCAGGTAGAAAGTCTTTTTGTATTCATCTTCCAGTCCGTCAATCACCTGCTGGTCGCTACCGCCACCAAGAGTGACAGTACCCAGAGACTGGGTTTCGCCACGTGTGAACAAAGCTGAACCATGAACTATAGGAAGCACATCTATCTCACATGTGATATCGCGGATATCATCAAGATTTCTGCCATCAACCCTATGATGTTTTTCCAGGATTGATTTACGGACAAAGCGCTTGATTAATTCGTGGAAAGCTTCTTTGTAAAAACGCAGATTCTCTCCAAAGGCATCGCCATCTGCTTCCTGGTATTTTGTAAGCATATCTTCTTCTGCTTTATCAAAGGCTTCCTGACGTGCATGTTTGCCTAAAATCACGGCAGCTTCAGCTACCATTGAACCATAGTCAGCTTCTGTTTTAGCCATAATTTCTTCAGGAATCTTATACAGCTGAATCTCTACTTTAGGTTTAGCAGCTTCGGCTATAAACTCTTTTTGAACAGCGATTAATTTCTTAATCTCATCATGACCGGTGTAAACTGCATCCAGCATTGTCTGTTCTGACAGCTCAGTTGCTGCAGATTCAATCATCACGATAGAATTTTCACTGCCTGCAACATTGAGGTTAAGCTTGCTGGTTCCGTTCAACTGCTGAATTGTAGGATTAACTACTATATTGTCATCAACATACCCAACGGTTACTCCGGCAATCGGACCATGAAAAGGAATATCAGATATACTTAGTGCCAGTGATGCGCCTAAAACACCTAATACACTTGGGTCATTTTCACCATCATAAGAAAGAATATTGACTACAACCTGCACAGCATTACGAAATCCATCCGGAAATAAAGGACGGATTGAACGGTCTATCTGGCGTGCATTGAGAGTTGCATCTGTTGAAGGTTTGGATTCTCTTTTGAAAAATCCGCCCGGAATCTTTCCCGAGGCAAACATCTTTTCATTATAATCCACTGTTAAGGGAAAGAAATCCAGCCCTTCGCTGAATTCTTTTGCCATGACAGCAGTAGTCAAAACAGTAGTCTGACCATATTGCATAAAAACAGCGCCATTAGCTTGTTTAGCCATTTTGCCGGTTTCGATTGTGAGGGTTCTGCCGCAAAATTCGACAGTTTTTTTGATTATTTTAAAATCATGCATTGCATTCTCCATTGTTTTGTACGGGAGAATAAGCAATAGGGTGAATGAAAGGGTAAGGTTTCATTCAGCTTATTGCTCCGTTCTCCCTTTCTTTGTTTCTTTATCCGTAGTTATTAATCTTGTCACGGACAAGTTAGCTACGTCGGTTGTAATTTAATCTGACAAATGTCACACAGGGTCTTCTTACAATATAACTGGAAAGAACTGATTACAAAAACGAAAAAGGGGATAAATGCTTATCCCCTCAAATTGGCTATAGTTTATTTCCTAATACCAAGAGCCTTGATAATGGTGCGGTACCGGTTGATGTCTTTCTTTGTTAGATAGTCAAGCAAACGGCGACGCTGACCGATCATCTTCAGTAAACCGCGACGGGTTGAGAAATCTTTCGGATGAACTTTAAGGTGTTCTGTGATATCCTTAATTCTCTGCGAAAGAAGCGCAATCTGTACTTCCGGTGAACCTGAATCTGACTCATGGAGTTTAAACTCTGCCATGATAGCTGTCTTTGCCTCTGGTTTCAACGCCATTGTGTTCTCCTTGCATATTTTGTAGTCATGATTTATAGTGAGGGTTTTTTGTAAAGGAATAAGTAATGAAAAAGTTTAATAGTAAACAACTTATTAGTGTGAATTAATAATACTAAGTATGTCTCGTAGGGATAGGTCTTGTGCCTGTCCTTAATTCAATCTTATCATATCGAATTAAGTCTAATTTGAGGACACCTTTTTCAGGACGGAACATTCTCAGTATCTGCAGTATAGTTGCAGTATAGTTTCTGTATACTTGCAGTATAGTTTCTGTATACCTGCATACAGAAACTATGCTGTAAATATACTGTTGATATATATTAGATTTATTGAAGTGAATAAGAGGAAAATAAACACTAAATACGTAGCGACAAATAATCGTAGTGACATGCGTCCCGCATGTCTGATCTCGTGTATTGGCAAAGTCCATAATTACCTTGAGTAAGGTAATCAATCTTAACTTTCGCTGGAATTATGTACTCCCGCAGGCTTAGAGTTTAGAACATAGTATTTATTATCAACATAGCTTCCGGGAGTCCTTTTTGCCGACGCATATTTTCATTGTTTAAATCAACCATAGGGCAAAATGGACTTCGGGCATAAGTATAGTATCGTCCTACCGGACTCCTCGAATCATGTCACCTGAACCCGGAAATTAAATGCAGGGTTATATAAAACCGTCCTAAAGGACTAAAGATATTTTGTTACATATCCAGGTGCTCACATACGGCAGTAAGCAAGCTGCTATAAAAATTACAATTCTTAAGTAAAAAAAAAAATCGCCGACAGGGGGAATTGTCGGCGATTGTGGCCCGGCTTTTGATGCCGGTTTATCGAATACTAACTTTTATAAAAAAGGTCAGTATATCAATCCAAGGCTTTGAGGAAAGAAGGAATATCTGTTTTCATTGAAGCAAGTGGAGCAGGTTCCTCTTTCTCTTTGTCATCGGGTACTTCAGTTTGAACAGGCTGGGTATACTTTAACCTGTCCAAAATTTCTTTGATATCAGGACTTGCTTCTTCAAGAGTCTTAGGTTTGATTGTAGAAAAAGCCATGATTTGCTCTTCAGTATGACTAAGCCCTGTTGCAATAATAGTGACTGAGATTTTGCCTGACATCTTTTCATCAAAAATAAGTCCCATGATGATATTAGCTGCAGAACCTGTTTCACTGATTACGACTTGTGTAACTTCGTCCAGTTCAGACATCTTCATATCTGAACCGGCAGTAATATTAATAAGCAGAGCCTGGCATCCCTGCAGGTTAACATCAGATAACAGAGGATTAAGCAATGCTTCCCTGGCTGCATGTACTGCTCTGCAATCTCCTTCTGCTGTGCCTGTTCCCATCAGGGCATAACCCATGTTTTGCATCACGGTACGAACATCAGCAAAATCGACATTGATATAACCGCTCAGGTTGATAATGTCTGAAACAGCTTTTGCAGCTTCATAAAGAACATTATCAGCTTTGTGGAAAGCACTGATAATACCTAAATCTGCATAAATCTCTTTTAATTTTTCATTGGGAATAACAATTAGAGTGTCCACAAACTCAGATAAATTCCTGATACCTTCCTCAGCATTTTGCTTTCTTCTTTGCCCTTCAGAATCAAAAGGCCTGCTGACAATACCGAGTGTTAAGATACCCATGTCTCTGGCAATCTTGGCAACAATCGGTGCTCCGCCTGTTCCTGTTCCGCCACCCATTCCGGCAGCAATAAAGACCATATCAGCCCCTTCCAAATGAGTCTTAATATCGTCCCTGGATTCTTCAGCAGCCTGGCGTCCAAGCTCAGGATTAGCGCCTGTACCTAAACCCCTGGTAGATTTTTTGCCTACCTGAAGCTTCATTTTGGCTTTGGACTTTTGTAAGTCCATCATATCTGTATTGGCAGCAATAAACTCAACTCCTGATAGCTTATTATCAATCATGGTGTTGATGGCATTACCACCTGCTCCGCCTATTCCGACAACCTTAATTATGGAACCGACTTGCATGGGTCGTTCATCAAATTCAATCATTGTATCCCCCTATCATTATTTATAAATATTCTTTTATATAATTGTAAAACTTGCTGAGAAAGTTTTCTTTACCTAATTTGAATTTAGGTAAAAAAGATGTTTTTGTTTCCTTTAAATCGTCCATCCCATAATATATCAGTCCTATTGCAGTAGCATATGATGGATCTTCAAGACGGGATATAGCTCCGCTAAGGCGGGAAAGATCAGGATATCCAATCTTTACGGGTAAATTGAATAACTCTGCAATATAACTATCTATATCCTTTAGTTTTGCAGTACCACCAGTAATAACCACACCGGCAGTAATTAATTCCGGCGGATATGCAGCTTTTATAAATTGGTAGCATGATTCCATAAACTCTGATAACCTGCTTTGGATTATCATGCTTACATGAGAAGATTTATAATTGGATGAAGACCTGCCACTAATGCCATCAACCGTGATGTCCGGATTATTTTCAGAATTATCTGTAAGGGCAGAACCAAATTCAATCTTAATGCTTTCAGCATGTGTAATTGTAGTTCTTAATCCAATAGCAAGATCTCTGGTTATGTTGTTTCCTGCCATGGGTGTTACTGAGGTCTGAATAATATTACCTTTGTTATAAAAAGCAAGGTCACAGCAACCACCGCCAATATCAATCAGGACTGAACCAAGCCTTTTTTCATCCTCACTCAAAGTAGACAGACCAGCAGCTATGTGGCTTAATACAATATGATCAGGTTCAACAAAATATCCGGCAACTTCTACACATTTAAGCAAATTGCGGATTGAAGTTATGTCTGCAAGAACGAGCATTACATGTGACGTAAGGTGGTATCCGGTCATATTGACAGGGTTGTAAATCTCGTTCTGGTCGTCTATATCAAAATATTGAGGTAAACCATGTAATATCTGCAGCCGTTCAAAACCTTTTTGCGTTTTTATGCTGTTCTTGGCGTCATTTACTACTTGAGCTATATGGTCTTCAGTTATTTCGGAAGGAGCATTTGATAACGGACCTGATATAGATATCCTGCCCATTACGCTATGGCTGCGAATATGCTCCCCTGTAATATTAATATATATATTCTCAGCTTTGCAATTTGCTAAGTCTTCTGCCTGCTGAACAGCTGCTTTTATACAGCCGGATACAGCTTGGATATCTTTGACCAGTCCCTTGTCCATGCCTTCAGAAGGTATTTCTCCAATACCTTTGATTTCTAATCTGCCCTCATTATTAATCTGTGAAATCAATACTCTGACAAATGAAGAACCTATATCTAAAGCTGTTATAATCGAGGTTCTCACTGGACCTCCGGTCTGATTATAACTTGATTTTTAAATCTCAAATCGAATATGTTCTTGCGGTTGACATCTCCATTTTCCTGGACAAATTCATATCGCCTTAATTGGTCTTTCAAATCTTCATCGTCCAAAAGAATTCGCGTTCCATATTCAGTGTCGACAATAAAAAGTTGACCATTTTCCAGATAGTATTCTGAAATGGATTTGATAAAATCAGGACGTTCAACAATTATCTGCTTTTGCAAATCAATAACTTTCTTTAAAAACGAATCCTTCAATTTACTTCCTACATGTAACTGACGGCTTTGGTATTTCGTGTGAATAATTGGTAAATCTTCTTTTGAGGGATAAACTGCATATTCCATAACCATACCGTGTTCATCAATGGGAAATAAATCCCCCTCACAGCTTTTTACATAAAGAAAACCCTTTCTCTCAGTTATTTTTACTTTTAAGGTTTTTGGGTAGAGCCGAATAACATTTATCTTTTCTATTCGTTTGTTCTTGAGAAGTTGTTCTCTTACTTCTTTTGACTTAATCTCTACCAAGTTTTCTCCTATAAATCTATGTAATAAATCAATTATCGTTGCAACAGAAACGTTTTCATTGCCCGTTACACTAATCTTTCGGATTCTCAACCAATCCGCTTTTTTCAATTGTCCTAGACTAATCCAAGACAGACTTATCAATCCTATGAGAATAACAATAAAGAAGAAAATAAACCTGCTGTTTCCTCTTCTTTTGCGTTCCTTATCTCTTGGTATTGATAATTTATTCATAATCAAACAATTACACACCTAAGCATAAAATCCGCTTTTTTGTATAGTAACTCATAATGTCCTATTATTTTATAAGTTAAGAATGTTGTCAATGACTTTTTTCCTTTCTTATTCGAGATATTAATTCTTCACCATACTGCCAGATATTTCCGGCTCCCATTGTTACAACTACATCACCTTCTTGAAGCAATTGGAAAGCTGTATCTACTATATCTTTATTGTCCTCAACGTAAGTCACATTATGATGTCCGCATTGAATTGCTGCGTCTGCTATCAGTTTTGATGTGACACCAGGAATTGCTTGTTCTCTGGCTGGATAAATAGGAGCTAATATTAAAGTGTCACAAGAGAAGAATGCTTTTCCAAAATCTTTGTGGAAATCCCTTGTTCTGGAGAACAAATGTGGTTGAAAAATAACTACAATTCTGCGTTTTGTGCTTTCACGAAACCCTTCTAAAGTTGCAGTAATTTCAGTGGGGTGATGGGCATAATCATCAAAGATTGTGATCCCTGCTACTTCAGCTTTTAGTTCAAATCTTCTATAAACACCCTTATAATCTGATAATCCTTTCTGTATATTTTTAAAAGGAATATCAAGCTCTAAACCCATTGAAACAGCTAAAAGCGAATTAAGAATATTGTGCATACCTGTAACATTTAGTTGAATTCTACCAAGACAATATCCTTTATAATTAGCATCATAAGAAGCATGGAAATTTTCCATTGTTATGTTCGTAGCTTGTATATCTGCTTGACGGGAAGTCCCATATGTTACAACCCTTTTATGAAGTGATGGGAGGATGGCCTGAACTCCGGAATCATTCAGACAGGCAATTACAGATCCGAAAAAAGGAACTTTATTAGCGTATTCAATAAAAGCAGATTTGATATTATCATAATTTATGTAGCAATCAAGATGATCAGAATCTATATTGGTGATACCAGCTATAATGGGGCTCAGACTCAGAAATGAGTGATCATATTCATCAGCTTCTACGACTATGTATTTGCCAGAACCCATAACGTTATTAGAACCAAAATTCATTACTTTGCCACCGACAATAATCGTAGGATTAAGTCCTGCAGATTCCAAAACCATTCCTGCCATAGATGTAGTTGTAGTTTTTCCATGAGTTCCGGCAATTCCTATACTATAGCTCATCCTCGTTATTTCAGCCAACATCTCTGCTCTTCTTATGACTGGTATTTTGAGCGCTTTAGCTGCAACTATTTCCGGATTATTATCTTTGACTGCTGAAGATTTGACAACCACGTCCATATCCTTAATGAGCTTCTCATCATGCCCTTCAAAGATTGAGATGCCAAGGGTTTCTAGATGAGCTGTTACATCGCTTTTCTTTAAATCAGAACCGGAAATTTCCAAGCCTTGATTATGAAGAAATTCGGCAATACCTGACATGCCGATACCACCAATCCCAACGAAATGTATCTTACGAGTTTTGCCTAACATATAATCTCCTAAAACAAGTGAGTGTCTTTCTCAATGATATCAGCTATAGACTTTGTCGCATTGTTGGGCAGTATGTTTGCTAAATTATCTTTATATTGCTGATACTTGTCTATTAGTTCTTTTATCGCTTGTAATAAAGTTTGTGAAGTCAGTAATTGCTGCTCAAGTAGAATTCCACACCCTTTCTTGACTTGGATTTCAGCGTTTTTGTACTGGTGATTCTCTGCTGCGGAAGGTAAGGGAATAAATACTGCAGGTAAACCATGCTCCTCTAATTCTGCTATTGATAATGCTCCTGCTCTTGAGATAGCAATATCTGACATTTGATAGAAATCACTCATTTTGTCTGTAAAATCAAAACAAAATATGCCTTTTTGATTGCTAATCAACATCTGAGTTTTGTGAAGATGATGCTTACCTGTCTGCCAGATTATTTCAGCATTTAGATCCAATATTTCATTCAAACTCTCACTAACTATTTTGTTTATCTTAGCTGAACCCTGACTTCCGCCAATTACGAATATTTTGATTGTGTCAGCTTTAAGATTAAACTCATTCCAATTTACTTTTGATTTATCTAACTTTATATATTTAAGTATTGGATTACCTGTTAATATGCAATTACATTTTTTTAGGTACATTCTTGCTGTTTCAGATGCTATAAAAGCATGCTTCGAATATCTGGCCATTAATCTTGTGGTCAAACCAGGATAACTATTTCCATCCTGGAAAAAGAGCTTCTCACCTAATAAAACACTGCTTAAAGCTACAGGACCGGAAACAAATCCCCCGGTACATAGGATAGCATCAGGTTTATAAATAGTCATATATTTAATGCATAAATATAGGCTTTTGATAAACAGATATGGGAATTTCAGATGTTCTAAAGTCATTCTCCGATAAATCTTTTGTACTTGAATTGGATAGAATTTAAATTGATGTTTATGCACTAATATTTCTTCCATACTATGCTTGTTTCCGATAAAATTTACATTCCATCCCCTATCTGACATTTCTAATGCTACTGCCAAAGCAGGTATGATATGTCCACCGGTACCTCCTGCTCCAATAAGTAATCTCAAATTACTTTCCTCTTTGCACTAATACTTAAAATCATACCTATCGAAATAGAATCAATCAACATCGCTGTCCCACTGTAACTAATATAAGGCAGTGTATTTCCTGTAGATGGAAGAATTGACATTGAGACTCCGACATTTACTAACACATTTAAGAATATATTCAAAGCTAAGCCCATCGCAACCAGTTGAAGATAGAAGTCTGTCTGTTTATAAGCCATCAACATTATGCGAAAGAACAGAAGACAGTGCAGACCAAAAACTATGATGGCACCTATAAAACCAAATTCTTCACCTATTACAGTGAAAACATAATCTGTTCTTGCTTCAGGTAAATAGTAATGTTTTGCTCTACCTTTATCAGCTCCAGTCCCAAACAATTTCCCACTTGTTAAGGCAGTAAGGCTTTCTCTAACCTGATATTCATTTTCTTTGCCTGACTTTATCTCTGAATCATGAAAAAAAAGGCAGTATTTCTTATAGATATCCAATCTTTCGCTACGATATTTTGCTCCAATTTTAATTACTGCAAAACCTGCAATTATTGCTATTACTAAAGCTAAAGCTACTATTTTAAACCGAAGCCCCCCCAAAAACAGAAGACAAACAAGTGAACTGGCACTAATGATTAAGGAACTTAAATGCTGACCTTTTAGGATTAGTCCATACACTATGGCTGTTACAGCCAACAATGGCAAAAAGTGCTTTATAAATTCAACAATTCCGGCTTTGGTCAATTCTTCTTTCTTTTTGTCTATGATACTGGCAAAAAACAAGATAAGCACTATTCTTGCTAAGAAACTTGGTTGAAAATTAACTATTCCGAAGTTTAAACTTCTTGTTGCTCCTTTAACTGTTTCACCTTTTAAAAGTACCAGTATTAGCAAAACAATGGATATGCCAACTAAGAATGTAGTCCATTTTCTTAACTTAGTCATATTAACATAAAAAAGAATATAGAGGACAAAAATCACAGATACAATCGCATATGCTAACTGCCTGTAAAAATACATCATTGAATTTCTTACAGAACTGATATCCAGCATTATTATTAATCCGATTATCATCAGGCTTATATAAGTAAAAAGAATCAATTTGTCGTAATCGATTACAAAAATCTTATTATTATTTTTTTTCATTTTCTGCCATTATCTCGTTTACAATATTTATAAATGTATCGCCTCGGTGCTCAAAATTCCGGAATTTATCATAGCTAGCGCATGCAGGTGAGAGAACTATGATATCTCCTGGAACAGATTCATTAAAGCATAAACGAATGCACTCCTCAAAATCATCAATAGCTTCTAATGGAAACTTACCAGACCATGAAGATTTCATTTTTTCTGAAGTTTCACCAGTGATATATACTTTCTTTGCTTTATCCTTAAGCAAGTCAGATAACACAGAAAAATCCTCTCCTTTATCTGAGCCCCCCATAATAATTCTGATTGGCTTATCAAAGGAAAGTAGCGCGTATTTTACTGAATCAGTATTCGTTGCTTTGGAATCATTAAAAAAAGATATTCCGTTAATTGTGGTTATAAATTGTAATCTATGTTTCAGGGAATTAAAGCTTCTAAGCCCTTCAGTTATATCTGAAGCAGAAATCCCGGCAATATTGCACGCTAAAATGGATGCCATAGCATTTGCCCAATTATGAGGACCTTTTATTTGCATCTCTTGCACATTAATATTATCCAAACCATTATTAAACTCAATTCTGCCATTAGTAAAATAAGCGTCCGAGTTGTTATCATTCATGGAAAAATATTTACAATTAGAATGGATATTTTCCTCGAAACTGGCAATAACATCATCGTCCTTATTCAGAATTGCATGGTTATTTATGCTCTGGTTTCTGAAAATATTGATTTTTGAAAGTGCGTAATCATTAAATGTATTATATCTGTTCAAATGATCAGGAGTAATATTAAGAAGCAGGGCTATATCCGGGCAGAATGTATCAATCAGGTCAAGCTGGAAACTGCTTACCTCTAAAACTATATATTCAATTCCTTTTTTTTCTATGGGAAAACCACAGAAAGCATCCCCAATATTACCAGCCAAAATGCAGCTTTTTCCGCTTTTTTTAATAATGTGAGCGATAAGACTGGCAGTTGTGCTTTTGCCATTAGAGCCTGTAACTGCTATTATTTTGCTGTCCGGCGCTTTAATTTGATAACCGAATTCTAACTCACTTATCAATTTGATGTTGTTAAGTTTTGCTTTCTCAATGATTGGTACATTTAAAGGAATACCAGGGCTTACTATCCAAATATCGCAGCTTAGAAGTTTATCTGTATGATTTCCAAATTCGCAATCGAAGTCTTTTTTTAAGATATCACTGTTTACAATTTCTGATTCATCTTTTGAATCACTTAAGAAAACTTTACCATCTAAGCTTTTGATTTTGTAAGCAGCTGCAATACCACTTCTAGCTAATCCCAAAACCCCATATTTTGCGACTTTATCGAACATTACAACACCTATCTTAATTTTATTGTACTCAAACCAACTGCAACAAGCAGAATTGCTATGATCCAAAATCTGATAACTATCTTTGATTCATGAAGTCCCATTAATTCAAAATGATGATGAATAGGGGCGCAACGAAACACTCGTTTGCCTACTCCGAATCTCTTTTTTGTGTATTTAAAATAATATCTCTGAATCAATACTGACATGGCTTCTGCGACAAAAATCATACCTATGATTAGAAAGAAAAGCTGTTCTCTGAGCATGACAGCCATCACTGCCAGAATACCACCCAATGTTAATGAACCGGTATCACCCATAAAAACTTGAGCAGGATAAGAATTATACCACAAGAAGCCGATTAAAGTTCCGATAAGAGCTGAAATAAATACTATTAATTCGCCTGCCTCATAAATATATTCAAGGTTTAGGTATTTGGCAATTACGAAATTACCTTTCAAATATGACATAATACCTAAGCCAAGCGCTGCAAAAATGATTATTCCAGATGCTAAACCATCCAATCCATCTGTTAAATTAACTGCATTTGAAGTACCAACTATCATTAGTACTACTAAAGGGACGAAAAACCACCAGCCTAGTTGCAAATAAATATTCTTTAAAAAGGGTATCTGCATTGTTGTAACAACGCTGGTATCCGAGCTGCTATAATATATGGCAAGTGTTAACAATATCGCCAGACTTACCTGGCCTAAAAGCTTATACATCGGAATCAAACCCTTTTTGGCTTTAACAAAATTTTTTAGGTAATCATCTAAAAAACCAAAAACACCAAGCCAAACCGTTGTGAGATACATTATCAAAATGAAACTATTCGTTAAATTGTTCCAGAGCAACGAAGATAAAAGTAACCCAAAAAGAATGATGAGCCCACCCATAGTTGGAGTTCCTTGTTTTAATCTATGCTTTTCAGGAACGTCATCATCAATTACTTCTACTGCAGAATGAGTCCTTAGACTTCTGATAATTATTGGTCCAAGGAAAAGAGCAAATACTAATGCCGTAATAAAAGCTGCAATAGACCTAAAAGTAACATATCTGAAAACATTAAAGAATATGCTATAATCTGCAAACGGTACAAATAAGTGATACAACATTGTTATTCCCCTGATTTTGAATCGTTTAGGGATTCGTTTGAGATTGTGGCTTGATCAAATAATCCAAGCAACCTTTCAAGATGAACACCATGTGATGCCTTAACCAAAACAATCGAGTTATCTGGTAATGAAGACAAACCAGAATCAGAAATCAGTGATTCTACGCCTGAATAATGCTTGTGGTTTGGCATAAAGATGGATTCTGGTCTTCGCTCTATCGAATAATAATGCTCTGCTAATTCACCAACAGTTAACAAGTGTTTGAATTGTATATGACTAAGTAAGCTTCCAATATTCTTATGATAATCAATTGCATTAACCCCTAATTCCAGCATATCACCTAATATTGCTATGTGTACCTTTTGGGGATAAAATGAAGCCCAAAATTCTATTGCAGCTTTCATAGATACTGGATTTGCGTTGTAGCAGTCTATTATTAATGTTTTGTCTCCCTTTTCCAGAATTTGCATCCTCATTTGCATATCAATTGGTTTCTGCAAACCTGCTTTGATACATTTTTCTGGAATACCAGATTCTATTGCACAAACAATTGCAAATGCTATGTTATTGGCATAGAACTGAACTATTTGGGGAATCTTCCACTTCTTACCATTTATTATTATCTCGATCATTTTGCCAGTTAGCTTAACATTTTCAATTATATAGCTACACTTCTTACTGTAGCCGATACTTATACCGGTTGTAAAAAATTCTTTAAATCTTTCGTCATCACCAGGAAAAATTATTGTTTTTAAATCTCTCCTGAACAAATCTGTTTTTTCTTTATAAACACCATCCTCATCTATTAAAAACTCAAGATGTGATGGTCCTATATTGGTAATCATTCCCAAATCAGGATTGCAGATATCAGCTAATGTTTTAATTTCCCCAAAATGATTGGTGCCTAGCTCAAATATAGCCATTTGGTCAGTTGGTTTGATTTTAAAAATAGTCTTGCTCAATCCTATAATATTGTTTTCATTGGCAAAAGTCTTTAAAATGCTGCAATGTTTTGAAAATATGTTTGAAAGATATTCTTTTGTGGTCGTTTTACCTGTGCTGCCAGTAAAAGCTATTTTTTGAATATCAAACATCAGTAAATACTTTTTTGCTAATAAGCCAAGCGCGTCTTGAGTATCGGGAGAATAAATTGTATTTTCGCGTTCAATATTATTGTTTCCTATTACTGCTCCGTTGGATTTCTCAGTCAGAACAATATCTAAATAATCTATGCCATCATATGATTCTCCCTTTATTGCAAAGAATAATGATGAAGATTTGATTGTTCTGGAATCGGTGGAAACATAACTATAATTGTTATCTTCATCAGAGGAATGTCTAAAGCAGCTTTTAAACAATACCTCGAGTAACACGGGATCAACAGGTAAAATCAGCTCTGATAACAGCAGATTATTGTCCTCTTGTAAAATTTGTCTGGCTACTTCCCCATCATCGAAATAGAATTTTACACCTTTTTTTTCTTGATAAGTCTCATGGCCTTTCCCTGCTATGAGCACTAAATCTCCAGGTTGTGCTAATCTCAAGGCTGATTTTATTGCTTGTTTTCTATTTCTTACAATCCACCAAGGTTCCCAGCAATCATAATCATCAATTATCTCTTTAATAATCTGATTCGGATCTTCCGTTCTTGGGTTATCATCCGTTATTATAGCAGTATCAGAACTTTCTAAAACAATTTTCAGCATCTCATAACGTTTTCCCTTGTCTCTGTCACCTCCTGCTCCAAAGACTGTATGAATTCTATTGTGTGGTAGTCGTTTTAAAGTTTGTAGAACTTTCTTTAAAGCATCAGGAGTATGGGCATAGTCTATAAAGACTCCGATTTGTTTGTCATTGACAATCTGTTCCATTCTTCCTTTTACTGGAGTAAATTCTTTTGCTATTGCTTGTAACTTCGAAAAAGTAACATCAGGAAACAGGATTTTAATTGTTGCAATAGCCATAGCAGAATTGAAAACATTGAAGTGTCCGATAAGTTTTGTATTAATTATAATTTCATCTTTATCTTTGATTTTTAAGTTAAAACTACTTTTGTTTATGTCGCTGTTAAAATTCTGGACAACAAAATCCCCTTCTAATTCTGAAACTGTGACTTTATTATTATAATTGAGACTAATAATCCTTTTATCTATAAGAGCACCATATTCATCATCAATATTTATTATACATGTTCCCATCTGTTTCATAGTATATTCAAATAGTTTGTATTTGCTTTCGAAATAATCTGTCATGTCTTTATGAAAATCAAGGTGGTCTCTTGATAGGTTTGTAAACAAAGCAAAATCAAATTCCAATCCATAAATTCGATCAAGAGATAATGCATGAGAAGAAACTTCCATAACAACATAGCTGCACCTTTCATCAGCCATAAAACTGAAAATGCTGTTAATATCCAAAATGTCCGGGGTTGTATTATTCGTAGGAGTAACACCAGATTCAATTTGGAAGCCCAATGTTCCAATCCATCCAGTTTTATAGCCAAGATTTTTTAACGCTTGCCAGATAAGTAGACTCGTGGTTGTTTTGCCATTTGTTCCTGTTACGCCAATTAACGTAAATTTACTGGTTGGATTTTTAAAGTATAATTTTGCCAACAAAGCTGCTGCTTTTCTGCTATTTCTAACTCTTATTGCAGGTTCTGAATCTGTAAATTCGTCTTGTTGTATCACAAGTGCTGCACCAAATTCTCTTGCTTGACTGATAAACAGATGACCATCTGATTGGTACCCTTTTATGCAAATAAAAGCATCATTTGGTTTAACTAATCTGGAATCAGTTACTGGTTTGCCAGATATATAGCTATCTTTATCTATTGACTGGTCGGCAATCCATAATTGATTTTCTTTCAGAATTTCAATATAGAAACTTATGGATACCATAATAGCTTCCTTTTTTTATCCAACTAATATTGATTTCGTTATTAGAGATGAGCATCTATTATACAGGTATTTCCGGGAGTTATCCTAGTCCCAGCCATAATTGATTGCTTGCGTACAATACCAACACCCTGAATCTTGATTTTGATTTTATTGTGCGATGAAATTTGATGTGCTTTTCTTAAGGTTAATCCGACTAAATTAGGCATAATTCCTAAGCGAGGATTAGCATCATCCTTTTTAACTTCTTTACCCGTAACTAAAACTATGGGGTGAAACTTATCAAGTGACACATTTGGTTTTGGATATTGATCTACAACTATATTTGAACTATCGTGCGATTCAATTTTATAATTTAAACCATTTTGCTTTAGTAAACTAATTGCAGCATAGGTCGTTAGACCAATTACATGGGGAGTAAGCGTTGTAACTTGCTGCATCCTTTTATTTTTAGGAAGTATGTTGCAGCTTGGAAGAAACAGTGTTTTTTCTACGATTTTTTGAAATGTTGGTGCTGCACATAATCCGCCAAACCGGTAACCAATATAAGGTTCATCATATACTACAACAATAACAATCTCAGGTTTTTCAACTGGGAAAAAGCCCACAAAATTACCTGTATACTTACCAGGGGCATAACCAGAATGTCCCTCAATTTTCTTCTGAGCTGTTCCGGTTTTACCGCCCATAGTCATATAGTTTAATCTGATATGACTGGCTGTTCCATCTTCTACAACGCTCTGCAAATATGATTTTAAAGTATCTGCAGATGCTTTTGATACTACCTTGCGAATAACCTTGGGCTCAAATGATTCTACTATCGTACCTGTCTCATCTCTGAATGACTCAACGATATAAGGTTTTACATAGTTTCCACCATTGGCAACTACACTGTATGCTGCAGCTAATTGAACAGCTGTAACTGATATTGCATATCCAAAAGTAATAGAATGAAGCGTATAGCCGTCCCAGTTTTCCAACTTGTGGAATATACCACTAGACTCACCAGATAGGTTTAATCCCGTCTTCTGACCAAATCCCAAATCAATCAGTTTGTCATATAAACGTTTTTTACCTACCCTGTCTCCGATTATTGAAATACCTACATTACTTGACTTAGATATTACCCCTCTTGCTGTTAGTGGCCCATATTTGTGAGTATCTTTGATTTCTCTTCCACCTACTTTTCTGGCACCGCTTGCAAATGTCTCCCTTGAACTAATCATATTGTTTTCTAAAGCTGTTAGGGCAGTAAAAGGTTTCATCGTTGATCCAGGTTCAAATAAAAAGCTCACGGGAATGTTTGATTTTACTCTAACAAATCCTGGGTCTTCATAATAGTCTTCAGCTGAAACACCTGCCATAGCATAAATTTTGCCTGTGTTAGCATTCATAACAACAGCTGCTGCATTTTTGGCTCCATACTGTTGCAAACCCTCTGCAAGTGCCTCTTCCACAACATCTTGTATTGATGAATCAATTGTCAACCACATATTCAATCCACTAACAGGTTTTTTCTCGTGTAGATCAGGGTATGGTACTCGGTTATGATTGGCATCATATATTGCTTCTCGCCAGCCATATTGTCCAGCCAACTCTTTATCGTAAGTTGCTTCTAAGCCGTTAAGTCCTGTTAATTTATATATTGAGTTTACGGGATCATTTGGGTCATATTCAGATGTGCTTTCTTTGACAGATCCTAGCAACCTTGCTGCAGTGATTCCTCTAGAGTAAATGCGCTTCAACGAACTGAATGTATATATTAGCCCTGGTAGTTTGTTTTTATCAAAATATTGTATGAGGTCCTCAAGTTCTGATTCTTTGATCCTATTCGATATCTGAATTGAATTAAGTGCTTTGTTTTGTGTAAGTTTGTCAAAAACCTGTGTCTCAGTGAGAGATGAATTACGGGCAAATGCGTTGGAAATTATTCGATAAGCTTCTTCTAGCTGAATTTTTAGTTTGGCTGCCCATTGACTGACTTGTTTTCTGTCAATGTCTGTCTGATAGTAAGCTACTGAACTAACAAACAGATTACCCTTGCTGTCAAGTATAGAACCTCTTGTTGGTATTAGGATTTCTTTGGAAGGTTTATATCTTATTTGCCTGTAATAATCCAAATTTAAGGGATCAAATACTTGGATACTAAATAAATATACAGTCCAAATTATTATTACTATTGCAAATAAGCATAATAACACATAAAATCTAAACCGCATCTTTAATCCGGCTGTACTGTAGTTGCGGCTTCTGCTTTGGGAGTAAATAAGTCAATAATGCAATAGTACGTCGGTGTTTTTAGTTTTTCTGGTTCCTGGATGTATGTAACATTACCTGCTGTTTCCTTGGGAACATATTTACACATCTTCTCAGGTAGAAGATGTGAAATACTTCTTCCTGAAGTAAGGTCATCATGTTCAATCTTCAATTCTGTGTTAATATTACGTTCTGCTTGAAATGCTTTTTCTAGTTTACTCATTTTTTGAGTGCTGTGGAGAATTTGATTCCCATTGAAACAATGAAAAAAAATGTAAATCACAAATGATAGAATAACTAACAATAACTTGCCTTTCATCTTAATCCTCCCGGTAATTTTTCAACAGCTCTCAATTTTGCACTACGAGCACGTCTGTTGATTTGAATTTCTCCCTCTGATGGCTTCACAATTTTATTTGTTAAAATCTTGACTCTTGGTTTTTGATTGCACATACATTTCAATATTGTTGGTGGACAAATGCAACCTTTTGCAGCATCGTTTATCTTGGTTTTTACAATTTTGTCTTCCAGACTATGATATGTAATTGCAACTAATCTGCCATTCTGGTTCAGCAGATTTACAGCATCTTCCATTGCTGTATCAAGCACTTCCAATTCTCGGTTGATATATATTCTTATTGCCTGGAAAATTCTAGCTTTTGTTTTAATGACAAGAACAGGATTACTTCGCATATTTTTCTCAATTATTCTGGCAAGATCTTGGGTTGTTTGGATAGGTTTGATTTTTCTCTCTGCATCAATCCAGAGAGCTATTTTATATGCTGCCTGCTCTTCTCCTAATTCTCTGAATATTTTTGCCAATTCTTCAACTGACAAGCTTTTTAGAATATCCTTGGCTATTGTCTCATTCTGCTTGTCCATCCGCATATCAAGCTCTGCTTCCTTATCGAAACTGAAACCTCTCCCTGCATCATTTATCTGATATGACGAAACTCCCAGATCAAATAATATGCCATCAATTCCAGACACCCTATGTAGTGCTAGTTGTGTTCTCATTTCTTCAAAATTTGACTTAATCATTGTAAGTTTGTTTCTATATTTATTCAGTCTTTCCGTTGCAAATCCAATTGCGTCGATATCCTGGTCAAAAGCATAAACCTGCTTTATTTGTGAGTTTCTCAGCATTGCTTCTGCATGTCCGCCTCCACCCAAAGTAGCATCAACATATATACCATCTTTCTTTAGGTTCAGAAATTCAATACTCTCTTTTAATAAAACTGGCTCATGATATATCATATTTATCTCTTAACCTGATATCTTGCCGAAGTATATTTCTCTTTATGTTGGGCAACCTTTTGCTTTCTAATTGCTTCGAGTTGTTCAGGATTCCATAATGTTATAAAATGACCTTCACCTTTAATTTTGGCGATGTCTTTGATATTGGCCATTCTGAGAAGTTCTTCACTGATTCTAACGCGTCCGGGCCCTTCAATCTCTTGTTCTGGCATGGAAAACTCAATTAAATTGTCCAATAACTCCTTATCATCCGCATCAGTGCTTTGCTCCAGTTGATTTCTCATCATCAACCATCCATCCATTGGAAAAACTGCAACTGTGCCTTCCGGACCTATAGTTACGATTACAGTCATGTGAGCTTCAGGAGTAAATTTCTTCTTGAAGCTGGCTGGAATCATAATGCGGGACTTATGTATTGAGTTCTCAAAAGTACCTAAAAATTCACCTGACATCTTTCTTGTCCTTTGAGTGCAATGCATCTCTTTTTGCTCTGCGAAAGTATTTTTTTATACTTCGCTTTGACTTTTTTTGAGAATCTTTGAATCTTTTTGACATACTTTGAGACCCTTACACACATTCATTTTTATTGTCAAGTAGAAATTGAGATTTTTTTATATTTTTTTCAGAAGCTTTACTTACATAGATTTAAGGTTTGGTTTCAAGCAGCTTTCAGAGTAGTTGATATGTTTCTTTCTATTGCTTAGTCTGCTTACTTGGTGTTGCTTCATCCTTTCGATTGTAGTTGATTTCTCAAGTGTTCCTTTAATTCAACCTGGGTAGTTCCCGGGTAGTTCCCGGGTAATTCCCGGGTTAAACCCGGGAAGCATCCCGGATAAACCTGTGATAACTCGGGGATGATATTAATATAGTTAAGAGAACGAAGAATGTTGCAAGGATGGTTTGTTCTGAGTTGATTATCAGTTTCAATGATGGTATTACCCGCTTTAATATGGATTATTTGTATGAGATTGTAGTTATCGAGTGTAAATAAAAAAACCAGGCGAGGGAGATGGC